>JAETQD010000031.1 GCA_021770825.1 Clostridium sp.
GATGTGAAGCAGGTATCCGAGTATGCCGAGGAAGCCATGGCGTGGGCTGTGGGAAGCGGCATTCTCCAGGGCATGGAGCAGAACCTCCTGGCCCCCCGGGGCACAGCCACCCGGGCACAGGCCGCCGCCATCCTGATGCGGTATTCAAAACTGGCATGACCCCATCTAAATTTTGCTGAGATGCGGAACAGACAAGACCGTTCCCTACGGGGTCTCAGGATCTCGTAGGGGCGAGTCTTGACTCATCTGTAGATTAGGTAGAGACACCGGCGCGACTGATTTGGTCGCGCCGGTGTTTTGACCTGTTTGACGGGGAAAGCGGGGGCGGATTCTCCGATTCGCGGGGGATATGAAATTTACTTTGTACAAAGTGATGTGACGATACTCTCTAAGAAAAGCTGCAGATTTTCCATATTCAGGGAGTAGTCTACACGACTTCCCTTTTTGTTGACGGAGACAAAACCATCTCGGATTAGATAACTCATATGGTGGGAGACTGTGGCGGCAGAGAGATTCAGAAGATCTGCCAAGTCTTGATTACACAAGGACTGATTCTTTAGAGCTTTCAGGATTTCCACGCGACGGACGTCTCCTAAGGTTTTGGTTCCGTTTGCGATGAGCTCACTGCTGTTGCGGTATTGCTGAGTTAGCTTCACCAGTGGCTGGTAGAGGATTCCCGTAAAAAGCCGCGCCTCGCTGGAATCGCTGCGGGTATGGTCCCAGACGATGCCCATGCCGTTGAACCAGATGGCGGAAGGCCGAAGAATGACAGGACCGGTATAATGAGGGGCCAGTTTTTGCAGGACATTGTTCTGGTCCTTCTGAGAAAATAGTTCGGCAAGACCTGGGGCGGCTGCTTCTAACAGGGGATCCAAAAGATCTGCCATTTCCTGAAACAGAGCGGCAGCTTCCTGGAGGATGCTCCGAAATTGACGTTGATATTCGGCCGGTTTGCACCAAAACAGAAGACTGGTCCATTTGGTGTGCAGGGAACAGGGATAACTCTCTAAAAAGAGTGCAAGGGACGGCGTGTCCCGCACAGCGGAGAGCGCCTCGGGAGGGCAGTTCAGCGCGATGCACAGCAGATGGTGCAGTTCCTGGAGCATTCCTTCGGCGGAGAGACAGGCAAAGTCTATGTGTTCCTGCTCCAGAAAGTACAGCCCCCAGGCCAGGTTTGCCAGAATCCCTTCTGTGTAAGTAAAGAAAAATTCCAGCTGCTCTTTCGGAGCGGAGAGGTTGTTGAGTACATGTTCTTCGATTTTGGATAAGATATCAATTTCGTGTTGCAAAGCGCTGGTGGGAATCTCATACCGGTCGCAGATTTGTTTTGCCAGGGTGGCTATGTTATTTGGAATGTCGGAAAGCTGACCATAGCGGCGGTTCAGCAAGAAAATACATTCCACCAGGGGATCCACATGCGGCGTAATTTGAAAATCCAAATTGGTCCTCCAGTCTGTGGCGATAGATCGCCACGATACGTTTCCTCTATTCTAGCATATATATCGAAGTTTGTCAAAGGACAATTTAACAAATTTGAAATATTCCTCCGGGGACAACTTGACTTTTTTGGGGAAATGTGCTATAGTCTCCCATGTAAGACGAAGTACATCGAAGACCTGTTTGATATACTTCTAAAATGATGGCGGCAGTGAAGTAAATAGTTCCCCCACTGCCAAGAATTTGGAAAGGAAGGAATGTGTATGAAACTGAAACAACGAATGCTCCCTCTCCTTCTGGTCGTGGCTTTGCTGGCCTCGGCGTTGCCGGTTGGCGCGCTGGCAGCAAAAAGCCCGGAGGAAGCGGAAGAAAATGCCTTGACGGCAAAGTGGGTCTCCGCACCGGATACCCAAGAGGAGGCAATCTTGGCGGAAACAGTGTCAGGCACCGTGGAAGAGTGGGATCTTCAAAATGAGGAGCCCCTGTTTGCCCCGGAGGGGAGCGCCTATGGGCCGGATGATCTGGTGGATGTCATTGTGGTTCTGGAGGACGCTCCGCTTCTGACAGAGGCCAGTGGTTCGTTGCAGGCTTATGCCGAGAGTGCTGCGGGCCAGAGACGGGAGCAGGAACTCCTGGCTCAGCATGACGCCCTTCGGGGCAAGCTGGCAAATCTTACGGGCCAGGCAGAAATCGCTTCAATTGGTGGTAAGGTTCATTCCTTCGACTATACAACGGTGCTCAATGGCTTCTCTGCCCGGATGCCCTATGGGGACATTGAGGCTGCCATGGAGCTGGATGGCGTATCTCGGATTTTTGTGGCTGCAACTTACGAGCTGCCTGAGAATCTGGCCGGTGAGGAAGCACTGGTACCTATGATGGATAGCTCCAGCGGCATGATCAGCGCAGGATTTGCACATGATCTGGGGTATGACGGAAGTGGTTCGGTCGTTGCCATTCTGGACAGTGGCTTGGATACAAGGCACGAAGCGTTCCAAACCATGCCAGAGACGGTGAAGTATACGGAAGAAGCGATTGGGAATTTGCTGAAGGGCAAGCTCTCCTGCGGCATTACCGATGCTTCTCAGGTTTACGTCAATGCCAAGGTACCCTTTGCCTATGACTACGCCGACCAGGACAACGATGTCATTGGCGACCAGTCCCATGGCACTCACGTGGCGGGCACCGTAGCTGGTGACTGCGAGAATCTGCAAGGAATTGCACCTAAGGCGCAACTGCTCATTATGAAGGTGTTTGCTGATGGCACTGGCAGTACCAACGACTCCTTGATCCTGGCTGGCCTGGACGACGCAGTCAAGCTGGGGGCGGACACCATCAACATGTCCCTGGGCTCTCCAAGCGGCTTTTCCTACTACTGGGATGAGACCTACTCCAGCATTTACAATACTGTGGAGGAGGCGGGGATCAATCTCCTGGTTGCTGCTGGCAACGAAGACAGCTCTTCCGCTCATAATGTATTTGGAAATGACCATCCATTGGCGTCCGAGCCAGACTCGGCTATGGTTGCTGCTCCCAGTACTTATCCGGCTTCCCTCAGCGTTGCTTCCGTGGAAAATGTGGCATATGATTCTGCTTATTTTCTGGTGGGAGAACAGCGATTCGCCTATGGAAATGTGATAGAATACAACACAAAAAAAGAGCGTAATATTCTGGATGTTTTAGATGGCAAGACTGTGGCTTATGTGCCGGTTCCTAATTTTGGCGCAGCGGCAGACTTTGAAGGCCTAGATCTAACCGGTAAGCTGGCTCTGATTTCCCGAGGTGGAGGGATCAGCTTTGGAGAAAAGTTGGCGAATGCATCGCAAGCAGGAGCAATTGCTGCCATTATCTACGACAATGTACCTGGTGCAATGGGCAGCATGGCTGTAGAGAACTACACCATTCCCGCTGCGTTTGTGACTAAAGCAAGTGGAGAGAAACTTCTATCTGCTGAGACGAAAGAAGCTTCTTTCTCTAAGGATTACTATGGGAAGTCTCCCAGCCCAGTGGCAAACCAGATGAGCTCTTTTAGCTCCTGGGGGCCGGGCAATGAGTTAACCATTAAGCCGGAGATCACAGCTCCCGGCGGCAATATCTATTCTTCTGTGATTGGTGGCGGTTATGCCGTCTCTAGTGGCACCTCTATGGCAACCCCTCACATGGCAGCTGCGGCTGCATTGGTACGGCAGTACCTCCAGGGTAAGCTAGGCCTGTCTGGGAAAGAGCTTGGTGAGCTGGCCAATACCCTGATGATGGGGACGGCCAAAGTTGCTATGGATGACAATACCGGTTTGCCATTTTCTCCCCGCCGTCAAGGTGCCGGTGTGGTGGATCTGGAAAAGGCTATGACAGCGGAGGCCTACGTGACGGTAGATGGTTGCAACCGTCCGAAAGCAGAGGTGGGTTCTTCTGAAGTTGGCCGGTATCAGTTTGATTTGACAGTCCACAGTTGGGCTGACCATGAACGGACCTATTCACTTCGGACAGATGTATGTACCGAAGCCATAGTAGAACAATCTGGCCTGTACTTTGCAGCAGAAGAGGAGCAGGATCTCTCACAGTATGTTTCAGTTTCTTATGAGGGACTGACTCAGAATTTGTTGGTTGTCCCTGCCGGCGGTGTGGCAAAGGTTACAGTAACTGTTATATTGACGGATGCCGGGAAAGCTTATTTGGAGTCCTACTTTAAAAATGGTTGTTACATCGAAGGGTTTACCTATCTGGTAGCGGAGGATGAGACGGGGGTCAGTCTAAACGTACCGTTCTTAGGTTTCTATGGGGATTGGGATAACCTGGATGCTGTTGAGGATTTCAAAGATGGTGTGTACAATGTGGCGCCCACAATGTTTATGAATATTAATGATTCAAGACGTGGATACTATATGGGACTTAATACATATAGTAATAACATTGACTATGGCAAGCTGAGTTTCTCCAATGTGGTAAATGGAAATGACCGCAAACTGATTGCCCAGGCATCGCTTCTCCGGAACTGTAAACACCTGGATGCAAAGGTTACGGATTCTAACGGAAATATCGTATGGAGTTGGGACTTTGGAGATGAATTCCGCAAATCCTTCTACTATGCATCCTATGGTTCGGTTCTGACCACAACCTTGGAAAAAGGTTGGGATGGACGGATGCCGGAATCTGGTGATCGCGCTCCCGAAGGTTGGTATACGTATACGCTCAGTGCTTTGCCCTGCGGCGGAAATGCGCAAGTGCAGGATTCGGATTTCCGCTTCTACTTGGACTCCACCAGCCCTGTAGTTAGCAATCCGCAGGTGTATTTGAAGGATGGGAAAACCTATCTAAGTGTTGAGGTGTTTGATAATCACTACGTACAATACCTGCTGCTGTGTGACTCTGCCCACAATTACTATTTTCGAGTGGCAGCCGAAGAATTTGATGCCATTCGAGAAATGGGGACAACCTCTACGGTGTTGTTTGACATTACCGGCCTTGCAATGGATCTGAGTGAGAGCGGAAGAAACCCCGGCCGTTTGTGTCTGCAAGTTGGTGATTACGCTAATAACATTTCGTATACATTTATTGATATTGGCCCTCAGAACATGAGTATAGAAGGCGCTAGTTTGGAAATCGGGGAGGAAAAGCAGCTCTCCGTTACCATCCTGCCAGAACGTATGGCGGGAGAAGACCTAACTTGGGCATCCAGCGATGAGAGTATCTTTACGGTAACTCAAGAAGGCGTGGTCAAGGGAATTTCTGCAGGTGCGGCCACAGTTTCTGTCAGTGTGAAGTCTGGTTATACTGCCTATGCTACCATAGAGGTTGGTATGAGCAACAATCCTTCCCGGGATTCTCGGACGTTTGGTGATTGTGAGGAGTTGAATGAGATCTTCTCCTATGAGAGCTTGCTATACAAAGTCTCAGGCCCTGGTACATTGGTACTTTTGGGGAGAGATAAGACGCTAGAGACGAAACCCACTGATATTGTGATTCCGTCGGTTATTTCTTATAAAGATAAGAGCTGGTCTGTTACGACTATTGGCGTTAAGGCATTTTATATGGATAAGAGTCTAAAAAGCGTTGTTATTCCAAATAGCGTAAAAACAGTTGGACGGAGCGCATTCTACTATTGTAGCAATATCACCAGTATCACTATCCCGGATTCTATTGAGTATGTTTGCAATCATGCCTTTTCTGGTATGTCTAAAGCAGCAGATATCCGAATTCCGGCAAATTTGAAATACATTGGCACGTCTGGTTTCCGGAAGTCTTTGCTGAAAGCCGCTATTTTGCCAGATACGCTATTGGAGATTGGCGATGAAGCGTTTGCACTTTGTGACTCTTTAATTGAGGCGACCATTCCTGCCAGTGTTCAAACCTATGGCAAAGGCATCTTTATGGAAGATGGTTCGTTGCAATATGTGGAATTGCCTTATGGCCTAACAGAGATACCAAAAAATATGTTCTATGCATGTTTGTCTTTGAGAAGTATCCAAATTCCGTATGGCGTTACCACGATTTGTGAGGGTGCATTTTCAAAAAGCGGACTTCAGCGGCTAAGCCTGCCTAATACCGTCACTACAATTGAGCGGTTTGCATATGCACAGCTCAGCAATATGAGGGAGATTGTAATCCCTGAATCTATTACCACAATTGGTAATGAGGCATTTAGCTATAGCAGAAATGTGACGTCAATTACCATTGGGTCGAATGTGAGCAGGATAGGGAATGACGCATTCTATATGTGGCATTTGGATGACGGCGGCGCATGGCAAGATGGAGCTGTACCTGAAGTCAAATCTTTGCAAGCCGGTGTTGCACTTCGCCGCTCCGGATATACTGGCAAAATTACATTGAATGGCATGCCGTTCCATGCTTATTCTGGCACCACTTTCCAGGTTGAAAATTTGGTATACCGTTTGATTTCTGATACAGAGGTTTCTGTGGCCCAGTATGTGCCCTCTGCGCAAACATCGGATGTGGTTGTTCCTGCAACTGTTACTTGTGAGGGTGATGGACAGACGTACACCGTTACTGAGATTGAGGACAGGGTGTTTAATTATCGAGAGGATATGGAACGCCTAGCGCTGCCAGACACAATCAAAGTTGCCCACGCCAACAGTGCTGGCTATATTATTTATGGCCTCAATGTGAATGTGCCCACGTCATTAGAAACTGTCAATGATTTTGCTTTTGCAAATATCGGCGCAGATTATATCTTAGCTCACGAGTGGACCGGCGATCCCTGGGAGGTCGACACACTGATAATACCTGGATCTTTGCGGAACTGGGGTATTAGTACGTTCAGCGGATATCCCTCCAAAAACTTGGTGGTAGAAGAGGGGATTACCAGACTTGGCCATTCAGCATTTGCGGGTATGGAGTTCATGGAAAGTGCAAAATTACCTACGACGCTGAAGCGAATGGATGATCAGAGCATGCGTATGTGTTATAAGCTAAATGAGCTCGTCTTGCCGGATGGCCTGGAGTATATTGGTAATGAGGCGTTAGCAGGAACACCAATTACCAATGTGGTTGTTCCCTCTAGTGTAGCATTTATTGGTGACTCCGCATTTAATGGATCTATTCTGGATCCAGAGTTGGGTGTCTATCTCTATAGTGGCCCTGAGACTGTCCGTTTGAGTGGCGGCCTGGAATTCTTGGGCTTTGATTCTATCAATGAAGCTGCACAGGCCATAGTCGTACTCAATAGTCAGAGAAATATGGTGGTGGAGCGGAATACCGTTAGCAAGATGCCCCAGGTTGTGTGGGATGGTAAGACCAATATTCCCTTTAACGATGGCTCCTGCATCCCCGAGGGGGAGACGGTGACGGTAACGAACGATGTGACCATTGACGGCAAACTTTGCATCGAGGGGAAGTTGGTTGTGGCTCCCAATGTGAATTTGATCGTGACAGAAAATGCCCGCATAGAGGGGGCAGAGAACATTGAGTACAAGACCTGTGACGGTGGCGAGGGCTGCTACAGCAAGACCTTCACTGACCTGAACACCAATTCCTGGTACCACGCCTACACCGATTATGTCATCGCCTGCGGCCTCATGAAGGGCGTGAGCGACACCAAGTTTGCTCCCAATACCAATCTGACCCGTGGCATGCTGGTGACGACCCTGTACCGTCTGGCTGGCCAGCCCGAAGTGACCGAAGCTGCCAGCTTCACTGATGTGGCAGAGAACCAGTATTACACCGATGCCATTGCCTGGGCAGAGGATGTGGGCATTGCTCAGGGCATGGGCGAAGGCAAGTTTGCACCCAACGGCGCCGTAACCCGGGAGCAGGGAATGACCTTCCTGTACCGGTACGTGGT
>JAETQD010000002.1 GCA_021770825.1 Clostridium sp.
GGCGAGTATTATAATAGCAAAGGTATTCCAAAAAGTCAACCGCTTTTTTCCCTTTTTTTCAATCTTTTTTTCTGCCTCTTTTTGACAACTAAATCCAGTGGTCAACCGCTTTTTCAGGCACAAAATAGCCGTTTGCCGCAGAGTGACTGCGACAGTTATCTCCCGCATAAGCGGGAGACGCATCATTTCTTTTCGAAAGCGCATGCAAAGCGGTTCACCATAATATATTCTTCCTCATTTTCGTCAAAGATTTCAAAACCTACATTTACAGTACATCTTAAACGCATAATTGGCCTTCTGCACCGGGAGGGACATCTGCTTATAGCCGTCCCGTCTCAAACTGTCCAGCATTTTCTTCATCATCGACATGCCCGAAGTCGTTCATGATACGAACCCAAGCGGCTCCCACAACATGGTTGTCCACCTCAGCGACCAGGCCTCTGTCATGTTTTTCCGTCCCGAATCCCGAGAGATAAACCTGAAATTCCGGGATATCCACAACGGACCTGGGCGGCGGCGCAGCCCTTATTCATTGCTGCTGTCCAGGGTAAACCAGAACTCTACCCCGTTCTCCCAGTTTGTGACACCGCATTCCTGGTTATGGGCTTCCATGATTGCTTTTACGATGGATAAGCCGATTCCGGTTCCGCCGTAGGCTCTTGTCCGGGCCTTATCCACCTTGTAAAATTTTGTCCAGAGGTTCGGAAGCGCCTCCTCCGGAATCAGGTCTCCTGTGTTGAACACAGATACCTTAACCTGGGTTTCCAGCCGTTCCACGCGGATTGCAATTTTATTCTCTCCGGCCGCATGGTGAATGGCATTGCTCAGATAATTGGTAACCACTTCCTCAATTTTAAACTCATCGGCCCAGACATAGATCGGTTCCGTTTCCTCAAACCGGACTTCCGTGCCTTTTTGCTGTATCATGATCTGAGCGGCGCCTATGACTCCCTGAATCAGCTCCGTAAGATCGAACCGCTCCATCACAGTCTTATCATTGCCGCTTTCCAGGGAGGACAGGGTCAGAAGCTGCTTCACCATCTTATTCATCTTTCCGGCCTCGTCCACAATCACATCACAGTAATAGTCCCTGCTTTCCTTATCGTCTCCCATTCCTTCCTGAAGTCCTTCTGCATATCCCTGAATCAGGGCAATGGGGGTTTTTAACTCATGGGACACATTGGCAATGAACTCTTTCCGCATTTCATCGATCTTGATTTTTTCTTCGATGTCCTTCTGGAGCTGGTTATTGGCGGACTTTAACTCTCCGATGGTTTCCTTTAGCCGCTCGGACAGCAGGTTCATACTGTTTCCCAGCACATCAATCTCCTCCACCGCATGACCCGTTGACTGGTATTTGGCATCGAAATCCAACTGTGACATCTTTTCTGATAAATTGGAAAGCTGATAGATCGGCTTTGTAAACTGTTTTGCGATCAGATACACCACAATCGCTCCAACCGCAATGACAAAGAATCCCACATAGGTGAGGAACCGGTTGGAAAGGTCCACGCTTTCTCCTATTGTGGAAAGGGGCGTGCTCATAATAAAGGCAGTAGTGTTATCTGAGAAAAATCCCCAGCTTTCCAGATACATCCCGTCTCTCCAGGGATCAAACACTCTCTGGACCTTATAATTGTCATATTCCTCAAGGATTTCAAATTCTACTTTGTTCTTTCCAAAAATATACCGTTCCATCCGGTCCTTCAGAAATTTTGCATCCCGGGCAGTGGAATATACGGCAGTTTCTTCGGTTCCGTTATCAATCATCAGCATGGAAACGTTGGCCTTATCGCAGAAATCCCGGACCAGCTTCTGGAGATTTCCCTCTGTGATATTTCCATCTGCATCCTGCTCCCGTTTCATGGCCTCCTCGATGGAGATTCCATTTTCTTTATTTTCTGCTATCTGCTGGTCTATCACATCATAAGCCACATTCAGAGCCTTCATCTTCTGGCTGATGTAATAGTTTTCCAGATACCACCGGTTCACTCCCCACACGGTTACAATCAGAAAAACCATCAGGCCGACATACATGACGGTCAGCCGTGTCCGTATGGATTTCATCATCCGTTCACCTCGAATTTATATCCCATTCCCCAAATGGTTCTGATGTAATCGCCTTTGGGGCCCAGCTTGCTTCTCAGCTTCTTCACATGGGTGTCAATGGTCCTGGCATCGCCGAAATAGTCGTAATTCCATACATTATTGAGAATCTTTTCCCTGGACAGGGCCATTCCCTGGTTTTCCATAAAGTAGGTCAAAAGCTCAAATTCCTTATTGCTTAAATCCACCGGCTGGCCATCCACAGTGGCTGCATGAGCATCCTTATCCACGCGGATTCCGTCGGCCTCCAGAATTTCTCCGGTGCTGGCGTTCTTTCTTCTCAAAATTGCCTCAATCCGCGCCACAAGAATCTTCGGGCTGAAGGGCTTGGAAATGTATTCATCCACTCCCAGTTCAAAGCCCAAAAGCTCGTCCCGCTCTTCCGAACGGGCTGTCAGCATGATGATGGGCACCTGGGAATACCGCCTTATGGTTTTGCATACCTCCCAGCCGTCCATTTTCGGCATCATCACGTCCAAAATCACCAGACTGATATCTTTTTCCTTAAAGAAGATATCCACGGCCTGCTCGCCGTCCTCGGCTTCCATAACCCGAAATCCTTTAATCATTAAAAAGTCTTTGACAAGCTTCCGCATTCTGGCCTCGTCATCCACCATCAAAACTTTTATCGCATCCATATGTTTCACCTCTCTTGTTATCAGTATTTTATCAGACCATCTGCGAAAATTCCACCAGTTCACTAAAGTTTCACAAATAAACGGGCCCCGGAAAAATCCAGGGCCCAAATCGCGAAAACGTTTTTTGTTTTATTCTTCTTTTTCTGCCGTAACTGCAATATGAAGCTCTTCCAACTGCTTCTGTTCCACCCCGGCCGGAGCTTCCATCATCAGGCAGGAGGCATCCTTTACCTTCGGGAATGCAATCACGTCACGGATGCTGTCGGCACCCACCATCAGCATCACGACACGGTCCAGGCCATAGGCCAGACCTGCGTGCGGCGGCACTCCGTACTTGAAGGCATCCAGAAGGAAGCCGAACTGTTCGTTGGCCCGCTCTTCTGTAAAGCCCAGCACCTCAAACATCTTGGACTGGATATCACCCTGATGGATACGCACAGAACCGCCGCCCAGCTCCGTACCATTCAGTACGATATCGTATGCCTTGGCGCGGACAGCTCCCGGGTTGGTGTCGATGAGCGGAAGGTCCTCGTCCATGGGCATGGTGAAGGGGTGGTGCATGGCCACATAGCGGTTTTCCTCCTCGGAATACTCAAGGAGCGGGAATTCCGTTACCCACAGGAACTTAAAGTCGTCCTTCTTAAGAAGGTCAAGCTGTCTTGCCAGCTCCAGGCGCAGGTTTCCAAGAACATCAAATACTACCTTGTCCTTATCGGCTGCAAAGAACAGCAGGTCTCCCGGCTTGCCGTCCATGGCCTTCACAAGGGCATTTAACTCCTCTTCCTTCATGAATTTTCCGAAGGAACACTTATTGGAGCCGTCCTCATGGATGGCCAGGTAGGCCAGGCCCTTGGCTCCAAAGCCCTTGGCATACTCCACAAGGGCATCAATTTTCTTACGGGGCATGGCTGCCTGTCCCTCTGCGTTGATACCGCGGACAGAACCGCCGTTTTCCAGAGCGCCCTTAAATACCACGAATTCGCAGTCCTTTACCACCTCGGACACGTTTTTCAGCTCCATACCAAACCGCATATCCGGCTTATCAGAACCGAAACGGTCCATGGCCTCTCTCCAGGTCATTCTCTGAATCGGAAGCTGCACGTCAAAATCACAGATTTCCTTGAAAATCTTCTTTAACAGTCTCTCGTTCACATCCAGAACGTCGTCCACATCCACGAAAGACAGCTCCATATCGATCTGGGTAAACTCCGGCTGGCGGTCTGCACGCAGGTCCTCGTCCCGGTAGCATCTTGCCAACTGGAAATAACGGTCAAAACCGGAACACATCAAAAGCTGCTTTAAAAGCTGCGGAGACTGGGGAAGAGCATAAAAGCTGCCCGGATGCACACGGCTGGGAACCAGGTAGTCTCTGGCACCTTCCGGTGTGCTCTTAATTAATGTGGGAGTCTCAATCTCTAAGAATCCCTCATCGGCAAGGAACTGACGGACCATTGTGGCCACACGGCTCCGTACCATGATATTCTTTTGTAAATCCGGACGGCGAAGGTCCAGATATCTGTATTTTAAGCGCAGCTCTTCCTTGGTCTTGCTGTTTTCCTCAATGGGGAACGGCGGAACCTCAGACTCGGAGAGAATCCGCAGTGCTTTTGCGCGGACCTCAATGGTGCCTGTCTTCAGGTTACTGTTGGCGGCGCCGGAACGCTTTTCCACCACGCCTGTAACTGCGATTGCGAATTCACTTCTCAGACGCTCTGCCTTCTCAAAGCTCTCGGTTCCGCAGTCACTTTCCTCGAAAATAATCTGGATGATACCTGTGCGGTCGCGGAGATCTGTAAATATGATGCCGCCTTTATTTCTGCTCTTCTGAACCCATCCCATCAGGGTCATTTCCTGGCCGATATTGGCTTCTGTAACCTCTGCACACCGGCAGGAACGCTTTAAGCCTACCATTGACTCTGCCATAACTTTTTCCTCCTGAAAAATCCCATGCAAAGACAGCCCGGGAATCTCCCGCGCCATCCTGCCTGTTTATCGTTTTAATTCTTCTTTATAAAATTCCTTAAATTCTGTATAGCCTTCTTTTCCAAGCTGCTCTTTCTGGAATTTCTTATTCTTATTCATCTGGGCCACAAGGACCGTTTTCCCCGCTGCACGGGCTTCCATGGCCTCCTTCATGATGGAAGAAAGGGTTTCCATTCCCATGCCTTTTTCAAAGAGCCATGCCTCCTTCTTACCGCTGCCGGGAACCACAAATCCGGCATCCAGAAGGATGGTAACGATTCTCTCAAAGCCGATGGAAAATCCGCAGGCCGGAGTGTCCATGCCTGTGAACTTTCCGATCATCTTGTCATACCGTCCGCCGCCTGCAACGGAACCGCCGAAGCCCTCCATGGAAACCTCGAAAATCGTTCCTGTATAGTAGCCCATGCCGCGCACCAGCGTGGGGTCAAAGGTCAGTTTGAATTCCCCGGTGGAAACTTCAGCCACGGTATCCATGATCTGCGCCAGGTTTTCTGCCGCGCCGTCCTCTAAAACATCGGCGAGAATTTCTCCCATTTTCCGGACACCTGCTGCGTCTCCTGTCACCTGTCCCATTAACTTCAGATACTTGTCGGCTGTTTCCTCAGAGTATCCGTTTTCCATCAGTTCATTTTTCACACCGTCTGTTCCGATTTTATCCATCTTATCCACGGTGATGAACACTTTCTCAATATCTTCCTCCGGGAAGCCGCTGTAAACAGCCATGGCCCGCAGAATCTTTCTGTCGTTGACCCGCACCTCAAAGCTGTTATTGGGGCAGATTTTTGCCAGGGCAGTTGTGGTGGCCAAAATCAGTTCGATTTCTGCCTGGTTGGTGGCATCGCCCAGGATGTCGATGTCACACTGCATGAACTGTCTGAAGCGTCCCTTCTGGGGGCGGTCCGCACGCCATACATTTCCAACCTGAAGAGCCTTAAAGGGTGTGGACAGGTTGGCAGAATTATTGGAGTAGTATCTGGAAAGGGGCAACGTCAGGTCATACCGGAGTCCGCTGTCTGTCAGATCATTTTCTGTTTCAGCCGTTTCCAGATTTAACTTTTCACCGCGCTTTAATACTTTAAAAATCAGTTTTTCGTTGTCTCCGCCCTGCTTGCTTAAAAGATTCTCAATGTGCTCCACACAGGGAGTTTCGATGGCTGAGAACCCGAATCCGCGGTAGGTCTCCTTAATCAGCCCCAGCACATAATCACGGATTTCCATTTCTGCAGGCAGAATATCTTTCATGCCGGTAACCGGCTTTTTCTTCAATGCCATTTGAATTTCCTCTGTCTTTCTATATTACTATGGATAAGTTTACGACAGCCCTTAAAGCTTTTCAAGCATTTTTTCTTTTCTCTCAATCATTTCGTCAATTCTTGAGATGTACTGCTCCACATCCTTGACATTTTCCACCCGCTCCAGTCTGTTTTCTGCCGGGAATACCACCTTTGTGGTGGTTCCGGCTCCACAGGCCACAATGGTCTGTTTTTCTTCCATGATAAGGATGTTGTAGATGCAGGCTTTGTCCGGTGCTGCGTAACCAACATTTTCAAAGTTTCCGGCCATGTTTTTCTGGCGGTACAGATAATAGGGCACCAACCCCATCCCTCTGGCATACCGGGCAGTCAAATCAATCATTTCCTGAGTATTTTCAATTTTTAAATTGGCATACTTTTCCCGGAATATGTTGAGTCTTGCCGCCCTTTTGATGGCCAGGGAGTGGATCGTCACGCTGTCCGGTGCCAGGGCCTTCACCGCCTCCATGGTCTCCCTCACATCATCCAGATTTTCCTCCGGAAGGCCGATGATGAGGTCCATGTTGATATTGTCAAATCCAAGGTCTCTGGCCAGCCTGAATTTCTCCTTTACCATCTCCACCGTATGGCGGCGTCCAATGAGGTCCAGCGTCGCCTGCTTCATGGTCTGGGGATTGATGGAAATTCTGGTGATTCCATGGGCCCTTAAGGTCTTTAATTTTTCTTCTGTGATACTGTCAGGGCGTCCTGCCTCCACAGTGAATTCCTTCACAGCGGATAAATCAAAGGTCTCCTCGATTTTTGTGAGCAGAGCGTCCAGCTCTTCGGCTTTTAAGGAGGTGGGGGTTCCGCCGCCGAAATAGATGGTATCCAACGGTCTTCCCTTCATCTTCCGCGCCACATAGTCGAGCTCCTTAAACAGGGCTTCCAGATAAAGATGGACCTTTTTCTCCCAGGCTCCGATGGGGAAGGAAGTGAAGGAGCAGTACAGGCAGGTAGTGGGGCAGAAAGGAATTCCCACATAGAGGCTGTATCCCTTCTCGTAATCGATAGGTGCCAAAAGCTCCCGCTCCCGCTTTGCGATTTCCACACTGAGGTCAATCTTTTCTTCACTGGTCAGATACACATTTTCCATGAAGGAACGGATGTCCTCTTCTTTCCATCCCTGGTCCAGTCTGGTAAGTGCGATTTTCGTGGGGCGGATTCCCGTGAGCGTTCCCCAGGGAAGCGTCTTTTTTGTCCGCTTGGATAACATCCCATAAAGCTCTCTTTTTATGGCTGTTTTGGTGTCCAGACGGTTTTCGTACTGGACCGCAAAGGTCTTTTCATCCTGGAGACAGCCATGGTCCCGGATTTTTAAGGAAAAGGTCCCGCCTTCTTCCTCATATGTTCCTTCTATATAAAAAGCCACATCTTCCTTTTCTTCGTGGGCGAAGCTCTCCCCCGGATAAAAGGCCATCAAAAGCTCCCGGATGTCCTGCTCGTAGGAAGCGTCATTCAATAAGATTCCAAGCATCCTTAGTACCTCGCCAGGGGATTGTTTTTCTTCTCAAATTCGATGGTGGTCACATCCATATGGCCCGGATATACCATCACATCCGGCGGCAGAGTGGTGAGCAGCCGCTTCACGGAAGCCAGCATATCCATGGCGCTTCCTGTGGGGAAGTCCACGCGTCCGTAGGAGGTGCGGAATAAGGTATCTCCGGAGAACAGCAGTTTCTCATCTTCGATGTAGTAGCAGCATGAGCCGATGGTATGTCCGGGAGTCTCAAGCATTTTCCAGGTGATTCCGGCCGCCTCAAAAACTTCATTGTCTCTTAACGTCACATCCGGCTCCAGAGAGAAGGATTTCCGGTAATAGGTCATCATCATGTTTTTGGCGCCGTCCCTTAACACCTCCAGCTCCTTTTCACAGGCATAGATGGTAAGTCCCCACTCCTCTTTTAAGGGGGCCGCCGCCATAATATGGTCAAAGTGGCCATGGGTCAAAAGAATTGCCTCCGGCTTTACTCCCAGCTCCCGCAGGGCATCGCTAATCTCCCCGGCTCTGTCGCCCGGGTCCACGATGGCTGCTCTCTTTGTCTCCTCATCATAAACAATATAGCAGTTGGTCTGTACCATTCCCACCACCAGTTGTTTTACTCGAATCTCACTCATTTCTCTTTCCCTTTCTATCTCACCCATAATAAACCGGAGCCTGCCGGCCTCTCCGGCATCGGCAGACTCCTCTTTTTATTTTTAGCCTGTGGTCCTCTCAATATCAAGAACTCCGTCAATCTGCCTGATCTTTGCCATCAGGCTGTTGAGCTCTTCGGTTCCATGGATATCGAAGGACATAGTAATGGTTGCCTTTCCCTGCTTATTGGTACGGGCATTCATATTTTTAACGTCGATCTCACGTTCCGTAAAGATCTTTGCAATATCCACATACATTCCGATTCTGTTATTGGCAAAAATGGATATCTCCGTGGAGTAGGTGGCAGCACTCTTATCGTTCTCCTCTGCCTGCCATTCTGCGTCAATGAGACGGCTTCTCTCAATTTCAGGAAGATTCATCACATTGATACAGTCGGTCCGGTGAATGGTGATTCCCCGTCCTCTTGTTACAAAGCCCACGATTTCGTCTCCCGGCACCGGATTGCAGCACTTGGAGAAACGCACAGCCAGATCATGGATTCCCTTTACCACAATTCCGCTCTTGGATTTTCCCTTGATGGGAACCACAGCGGCCTTGTTATTGTCGCCGATGCTGTCCAGAATTGTGGCGTCAGTCACCTCACGCCTGATTTTCTTGGCCCGCTCCTCCATCATCTTATTGATGACCTGGCCTTCCTTCAATCCGCCGTGTCCCACCGAAGCGAGAACAGAATCCCAGTCCTGGAATGTGTACCGCTTCAGAACCTTTTCCACAAACTCCGGTTTATTGATTTCTGCGAAATTGATTCCCTTGGCCTTACAGTACCGGTCAATCATCTCGCGGCCTCTGGCAATGTTGTCGGCCTTTCTCTCCTGTTTAAACCAGGTATTGATTTTATTCTTCGCCTGGCTGCTCTTTACAAGATTCAGCCAGTCACGGCTGGGTCCCTTGGAGTTCTGGGACGTCATAATTTCAATACGGTCGCCGTTCTGGAGCACGTAGTCGATGGTCACAAGCTTTCCATTGACGCGGGCGCCCACCATCTTATTTCCCACTGCCGTGTGGATTGCGTAGGCAAAGTCAATGGGGGTGGAACCGCTTGGAAGGGACTTCACATCACCATTGGGGGTAAAGCAGTATACACTGTCGGAGAACATATCCAGATCGCTCTTTAACATGCTTAAGAACTCTTTGTTGTCGGACATGTCCTGCTGCCATTCCAGAATCTGGCGCAGCCAGCTTAACTTCTTTGCCTCATCCCCGGCTGCTGCCTGCCCGCTTCCGCTCTCTTTATATTTCCAGTGAGCTGCAATACCATATTCAGCCGTGCGGTGCATCTCATAGGTACGAATTTGGATTTCAAAGGGCTGACCTGTGGTACCGATGAGGGTTGTATGAAGGGACTGGTACATATTGGGCTTCGGCATTGCAATGTAATCCTTGAAACGCCCCGGAATCGGTTTATACATCTCATGAATGACACCCAGTGCCGCATAGCAGTCCTTCACGCTGTCCACAATGATGCGGACCGCAAAAATATCGTAAATCTGGTCCAGCGTTTTATGCTGGTTGACCATTTTCTTATAAATACTGAAAAAGTGTTTGACCCGTCCGCTGACCTCGCATTGAATGTCAGCGTTTTTCATGTGGCTTTCGATTTCGTTGATGATATTATCGATGAGGCTCTGCCTTGCCTCGCTGGTCAGGGCAACCTTTTCTTCCAGCTCCTTATATACATCCGGCTCCAGATATTTTAATGCCAGATCATCCAGCTCGATCTTGATTTTGGAAATACCGAGACGATCCGCCAGGGGGGCGTAGATTTCGATGGTCTCTCTGGCCTTTTCCTTTTGCTTTTCCGGCTTCATGTACTGGAGAGTACGCATGTTGTGGAGACGGTCCGCCAGCTTGATCAGAATTACCCGGATATCCTTTGCCATGGCAAGGAACATTTTCTTTAAGTTCTCTGCCTGGGTCTCCACCTTGTCGGCAGACCAGGATAACTGGGTCAGCTTGGTGACGCCGTCCACCAAAAGAGCAACCTCTTTGCCGAAAATTTCAGCCAGCTCTTCCTCCGTAAGAACCGTGTCCTCCACCACATCGTGAAGAATTCCTGCGATGATAGACTCTTTATCCAGCTCCAGATCAGCCAGTATAATCGCCACGCAGAGAGGATGGATAATATACGGCTCTCCGGACTTTCTTTTCTGGTCCTTGTGGGCATCTCTGGCAATGTGATACGCCTTTTCCACCATACTCAGATCATCCGACGGATGATATTTTTTTATGCTCTTTACCAGGTCCTCATATAAAACTTCCGGGCTGGTAAAATCCGCGGGGGCCTCCAATTCCACTTCTATGTTTTTTAATTTGTCCTCTGCCATGTTCTCACACCTTCCCTCATAAGGTTTTTTAATTCCCCTATGTCATGCGGCCAATACGCCCATGATAATAATACTATTTATTATAATTTTATTTGTCATAAAATGCAATCCCTTTTTCATATGCTGCCTGAAATGAAAAAATCCCTAAAAAAATCTCCTGAAAACGACATTGAAAGGCCATTTCCAGGAGAGTATTACCGCTTTTATTTTCAATTATCCCACAATCGCAATCAGAATCTGCGCCACGCCAAGGGCCACGAAGGTTCCTGCAAGGTCCCCGAGAAGTGCCATAAGAACGGACACGGAAACCAGGTTTTCATCGTAAGTGGCTGCGATGATCGGTGCGGAAGAGGTGCCGCCTACGTTGGCGATAGATGCAATTCCGCAGGTGTAAAGGTCCAGTCTGAATAACTTTGCCAGAAGAATCATAATGGCAAAGTGAATTAACAGAATTACTGCGCCGGCAACAATATAAACCGGAGCATCCACTAAAGCTGCCAGATCCACATTGGCGGCTGTCATGGTAAGAATCATATACAGGGAAATGGACGAAATCTCTTCGACTCCCTTCATCTTTCCTACCTTCGTTAAGGCAAAGCCTATGCCGATAAATGTGGCAATCAAAATCTTCCAGATACTTGCCTCAATGAATCCAATTCTCGGAAGAACGGTGGCCATGTACTGGGAAATGGCAGAAACTACCATGGCAAAGCCAAGAACCAGCATTAAATCCAGGTATGTGGTTTTTCCGTTGTTTTCATCTTCTTTTCCGATCTTGCTGCAGATTTCTTCAATGGGACCTACATTGGTTTTGGTCCAGGCATTGAATTTGTCCTTAAATCCGCCGATTCCCACCAGAATAACGATCAGAAGAGAATAGTTAATATTTGCCATCAAAAGAGTATAGGTCATGGACTCATCACTTACACCCAGGGCGCTCTTAACTGCCAGGAAATTCTGGGTTCCTCCCATCCATCCGGCAGACATGGCTGCAAACGCCAGGAAGCCAAATCCTGTTTTACATACAGGCACATGAGATTCGCAAGAGCAATCGCCCTCACTAATTTTTCTTTCGGAAGTCCCAGTTGTTCTGCCACACCGTAATTGGCCAGATAACAGCCGATTCCATAATTGGCGCTTCCCACAGTCGTCATGATCGGAAGCTTTGCGCCGAGGATTCGTGCCTCACATGCCCTCATGCATAGCATCTGAGGGTATGTAACGAGATCTTTCCCGATTCCATACCGCTCCATGGCCCTCGCATATCCGGCCGTCAGGCTCCCCTTTCCCTGTGCCTGAGCCAGTTTTAAGTTGTATTCCAGACCTTCTTCAATAAAACCAAGCTCACTGATATCTGCCTGTTCCACAAAATGCAGGAAGTCTTCCAGGCCCATATGTTCATCCTGGATACAGTCTAACCCATATTCTCCCTGGTATCCCACAAGCTCGGCAGCCGTCCTGGCTGTCTCTTCAAAAATCACATTTAAATGGAAATCCAGAATCAGAATCCTTACGGCATTCCCGCTGCTCTCGATCATAGTCTCAATATAGAGCCTGTCACAGTCATCCTTAACACGGATGGAAACCTTACCCTGAGATAAAAGCTCTTTTGCCTGCCGCATTTCATCTGTCCCATAGCTTGACAGTATCTGGAGCTTTTCTTCTTCATGACCATGGACATATCCCAGTGCCGCCGCGAAATCCAGTCCCCGCTCATCGCAGCCGGGAATCGTCACATTGAGGCCGTTTTTAAAAATGCTGGAATCCAGGGTAATCTGGATTTTTGTGAGTTCTCCTACGGCCCGGCGCTTTGCATAGGCGACAGAATATGCCACACTGACAGCAATCGCACCTCCAGTCGTAATAATACTCTTTCTTCTGAGCTCCTCAAGAAGCTTTTTATTCTTCTCTTCCATCTGCTGACCTCCTGTTTTTCAGTATAACGAAAATCTTTTCAAAAATATGTAACCATTCTTTTTTTGTAGCATTTGTTACAAAACTTTACAATCTGAAATCCCGTGGAAAGTGATTGAAATTGAAAAAGCAATGTTTTACAATGGATATATCTAATACACATGTCAGGAGGAATTTTCTATGGAAACTACGAAACTGATCGCGCCATATGAGGCGGAAATGATCGAAATCCGCCGTCATATCCACGCCCATCCCGAGCTCAGCAATGAAGAGTTTAAAACCACCGAATTAATCAAGGAAAAGCTTACGGAATATGGTATTGAAATCGCAGATATCGGCTTAAAAACCGGTGTTGTGGGAATGCTTTACGGCGGAAAGCCCGGAAAAACCGTTGCCATCCGTGAGGACATTGACGCCCTTCCCATGCCGGAACTCACAGACCTTCCCTTTGCATCCCAAAATGAAAATATCTGCCATTCCTGTGGACATGATATCCACACCACCACTCTTTTATACTGTGCAAAGGTACTTTCCGAAATTAAGGATGAGCTCTGCGGCAATGTGATGTTCTTATTCCAGCCTGCCGAAGAAAAGGGAAGCGGCGCCAAGCAGTTCATTGACCACAACTTCACCTCCGTGGCAAAGCCCGATGTGTTCATCGGCCTCCATGTGGCTCCGAAGATTCCTGTGGGCTCCATCGGCGTAAAAAAAGGCCCTGCCAGCGCCTCCAACGATTTCTTCCATATTAAGATTTACGGAAAAGGCGGTCACGGCGCCCATCCGGAGAACTTCATCGATCCGGTCACCATCAGCGCCTATGTGATCACCCAGCTTCAGACCATCGTTTCCCGTGAAAATTACCCCATCACCCCGGGCGTTATCACCATCGGCAGCATCCACGGCGGCCATGTTGGAAATATTATCCCGGACTATGTGGAAATGCACGGAACCCTGAGAAGTCTTTCCTTTGACCTGCGAAAATCCATGCAGGAAGCCATCAACCGCATTGTCACCCACTGCCCCGAGGCCATGAGAGGACGCGGAGAGATTGTGTGGGAGGACGGTATGCCGCCTCTGGTAAACGATGATGCCGTTGTGGACCGGGTTGTGGAAGCGGCTGCAAAGACCATCGGTGCCGACCATGTGGTGACCGTGGAAAATCCGTCCATGGGTTCCGAGGACTTCTCCTGCCTGTTCCCGGAATTCGGCCCCGGCGCACAGTTCTCCATCGGCTCCGGAAACGAAGATCCCACCAGCCAGATTGGCCTTCATAATTCCAAGAATACCTTTGATGAGGGCTCCATCGCCGCCGGAACCGCAGTTTTGGTGCAGTTTGTGAGGGATTATCTGGAAGGATAAACGAATGCAAATACCGCCCAACCGTATCAAACGATTGGGCGGTACTATTTTTAAGGGGATTACTCTGTCAGCAGTTTTTCTGCCAGATCGGTTGTGATGATAGTGGATTTGGCCAGATCTTCATATTTTGAAGACTCCACAGGACAATGGCTTCTTCCATTCTTACTGGGGACAAAGATCAGGCTTGAGGGGATCACCTGACCAATTTCCAAAGCATCATGTCCTGCTCCGCTGGCCATTCTTTTATAGCTGTATCCATTTTTCTTACAGGACTCTTCCATGATTCCTGCAAGCCGGTCAGATAAATGAACCGGTGAAATTCTGAGCTTAACATCAATTTCATAGCTGCCGCTGCACACGCCGGCAGCCTCGTCCAGCTCTCTTTCCATCTTTTTTACAATATCGCAGATGCTCTCTTCATTTCTGGAACGGATGTCCACCGAGAATTCCACTTTTTCAGCCACAATATTGATTCCACCGGGAAGAACGTTCATATAGCCAACGGTTGCAACGGTTCCGTCCTCTTTCTCTCTTGCCCAGCCGGGAAGCTTGGACACCACCTTTGCGGCAGCCTCCACAGCATCAATCCGCATGTCCATGGGGGTGGTCCCCGCATGGTCCGCTCTTCCATGAACCGTTACCATGCAGCGGTACATCCCAACAATACAATCCACAACTCCCAGTTCAATTTCTTTTGCATCCAGAACCGGGCCCTGTTCCACATGGGACTCTAAATAATATCCAATGGAGCCGTCCTCCCATTTGGCCTCTCCAATCCGTTCCGGATCCAGACCGTATGCTTTCATGGCATCGTAAATGGCAATTCCATCTGTATCTTTATATCGTCTGCAGTACTCCACATCCCGCTTTCCCAACATGGAGCCTGAACCGAAAAATCCTGTTCCGAACCGGATTCCTTCTTCGTCACAGAATCCAGCCGCCACAAAATCTCTTTTCCTTTTAATTCCTCTCTCCTGAAGCTGTCTCGCCGTCTCTATGGCACAGGCCACTCCGGCAATTCCGTCAAAGTTTCCTCCGTTTACTACGGAATCGTAATGGGATCCCATCATAATGCACGGGGCTTTGGGATCCTCTCCTTCAAGAATTCCAAAGATATTTCCGGCCATGTCTTCCTTTACCTTAAGGCCGGCCTCTTCCATCTGTTTTCTTAAAAAATCCACGGCTTCACGGGCTTCCTTTGTGAATGGAAGCCGGGTGCAGCCCTTTCCAGGTGTCGCTGTAAACTGCCCCAACGCTTTTAAATCACTTTCAATCCGTTTTGTTATATACTCCAGTTCCATTTATTCCCTCTTTTTCCTTTTACTATTCCGCATTCCAAATATGCGGTTTTTAAGCGGACTGTACAACAGAGCTCCCACCAGAACCAGGAAAGCCCCTTCACTCAGCCACGCTGCAGAAATAGAAATTCCGATCATAATTATGACAAACGAAGCCAGTATTACTAAAAACGCCGCAATCAGCATATCGTCCCTCCCCGTCATCCGATACAGATAAACACAATGGCTCCCATGACAAGCGCAATGGGTATCACGATGGAGCTGGTCCGTTTTAATACCTCGCCTTCCCGTCCGAGAATATTGGCCGTTGTGGTTCCAAGAACTATGTTGCTGGGACTGATGGCGCTTCCGATGGAGCCGCCTGCCGTCTGAGCTCCCAGTACACAGGAAATCTTAACTCCCAGAATCTCGGCTGTGGTGATCTGAAAGCTTCCGAACAGAATATTGGAGCTCATGTTGCTTCCTGTCATGAAAGAACCCAGCATTCCGATAAACGGAGCCAGAACCACATACACTTTTCCGAGAATCTGTGCAATTCCGTTGGCCAGAACCGTCGTCTGCCCGGTGCCTGACATGATCTTTGACATAATCACCAGACCCACAACTGCAATGCCGGAAGGCATGGTCATGGATATGGATTTTGCAAATACCCGTTTCACTCCGCCGGATCCAATGAATCCGCAGCTCTTATAATAGAAGAGACCGATTAAAGATGAGAGCAGCAGAAACATGCTGGCATGGGTAAAGGGACTTAAAGGAGAATAACGCTCCACAGCTTCATTTACAAATCCATACCCGGTCACAGTCTCCGGGAATGCAAATCCGATGGAAATCTGACCGAGAACGGCCTTTACAGGCCCGATCATCAGCACGGCCAAGGTAATCACAGAAAGCAGGATGTAGGGAAGAATGGCCTGCAAAAGCGACATGTCCGATACTTTTACATTCTCCTCATCTCCCAGAAGCTTCCTCTCCATGATACCGCTCTCCCCAAGACTCCACTCGGTCCTATAAAGCCGGCTTCTTCCCAGAAGCAAAATCCCCAAAAGGGAAAGGCAGGCCGGAACGAAACAGGCCACAGTGGTGTTGATCTGTGACATGAAAAGCTCTCCTCCGCCCTGAATGGCAGACAGGATGGCCACGGCCGGAAGTCCTTTCTTTAAAGCCGCTCCCTTTCCATAGAACCAGCAGATGGCCAGTCCAATGACCGCATTCCAAATCCACAAAAAGGCCGCCGCAAACAAGGCCGTCTCGAAATACTCTGCACTTCCCACGGTCATACCGGAGGACATGGCCAATGCATCCCATGCTGCTCCAAGAGTGCCATATGTATTGCCCCAGGACTGTCCAAGGAGCGGAATAATGACTGCCCACATGGGCTTTACACCGATTCCGATGAGGAGCGGCGCTCCCACGGCAACCGGAACTCCAAATCCCGTAATGCCCTGCAAAAAGCTTTCAAAAATCCATCCCAGCGCCAGCACCAGGAGCAGCTCATTGGGGAGAAGCCGCTTCATTCCGTTCCGAATGACCAGATATGCGTTGGCTTCATTCCCCACCTGATAGAGCAGAACGGCAGTCAATACAATAATCAGAATAATAAGGGCACTCCAGACTCCTTTCGCACTTTCCACGGCAATTAACCACAGATCTGCCCGGTAAAGCACGATTCCCGTAACAATGGTGACAGCAACTCCCATGGGGGCCGCTTCCATAGCCCCCCAGCGAAACCGCACCATTAATACAAGAAGTACACAGATCGGCAGAAATGCCATAATCCACATAAATGGCGTAACTGGTATACTCATTTCAATCTCCTTAACACGCTACATCCCGCTTTTATTTATGAATTACAGTACCGGTCTTTCCGGCAATTCCCTCCGCCGCCTTCTCAAGCTGGGTAATCAAGGTCCTGCGGCCCTCCCCGGATTCGGCAAAACGGACGGCTGCTTCAATTTTAGGAAGCATGGAGCCTTTGGCAAACTGGTTTTCTTCCATATACTTCTTTGCCTGCTCCACTGTAAGGTCGGAAAGCCATTCCTGGTTGGGCTTTCCAAAGTTGACGGCCACCTTTTCTACCGCAGTTAAAATCACCAGATAATCCGCTCCCAGCCCCGCTGCCAGAAGACTGCTTACATGGTCCTTATCAATTACGGCGCTGGCGCCTTCCAGCATACCGTCCTTATCCACCACCGGAATGCCTCCGCCTCCGCAGGTAATGACGATATGTCCAGCACCCACCAGGGTCTTAATGGTCTCCAGCTCCCGGATTCTCTTGGGAGCCGGGGATGCCACCACCACCCGGTAGCCTCTTCCCGCATCTTCCATGCAGGGCATTCCCTCAGCCTCCAGGCGTCCGGCCTGTTCCTTTGTCATGAACTGGCCAATGGGCTTTGAGGGATTTTCAAAAGCTGGATCCTTTGGGTCCACCTCCACCTGGGAAAGAATGGTGGAGACCTTACGGTCCATACCCCGTTTATAAAGCTCATATTTGATTGCATTCTGCAGGTCAATTCCGATATAGCCCTGACTCATGGCCACGCTGGTGGGAAGCGGCACCTGACATCCGTTTCCGTCCTGGCTCATGCGGTCCATGGCGCTCTGAATCATACCCACCTGGGGGCCGTTTCCATGGGTCAGGATAATATCCATATCGGTTTCTGCCAGGTCAACGATAACTTTTGCTGTCCCGGCAACGGCCTGTTTCTGTTCTTTTACATTGTTGCCCAGGGCGTTTCCGCCCAGGGCAATGACAATTTTCTTCTTTTCCACCATTTCCTCCATTCCGCTTTACAGGCTGTATCCCAGCTTCTTTGCGTAAGCTGTGACTGCCTTTTCAAAGCACTCCATCGGAGGCCGAACGGTTCCGGCTCCGATCTGGCCGTAACCTGCAATTTTATGGGCAATTCCCGTGTTAATCACCGGGACAATTCCTTTTTCTACCACCAGTCTGGCATCGATTCCTAAGCAGATTCCCTGGAAATTCCAGTTGGGAATAATGAAATTGGGGTTTCTGTCAATGGTGATCTCCGCCATCTCTGTGCTGGTCCTTAAAGCGTCCTCATATCCGCCTGCACCGACGAACCGTGTTACGGCCGGAGCTGCGATCATGGCCATACCGCCTACGCCAAAGGTCTCTGTGATGGCGCTGTCGCCCATATCCGGGCATGCGTCTTCGCTGTCGTATCCGGTGAAATACAGTCCCTTCGGTGTATTTACCGGGCCGGTGAACCACTGATCGCCCATACCTGCGATGCGGATTCCGAATTCCTTTCCGTTTCTGCACATGGCGGTTACGATTGTGCCCTCGGTAATGGTGCGTGCGCTGTCCATCACAACCTTTCCGGTGGCCATCATGATATTTAAGAAGAACTGATCCGTATCGGATAAGAACTTAATCACATCATAGCGGTCTTTCTCGTCCATTTCCAGTCCGGTGATCACCGGAGCCAGCTCTTTTAAGAATACCAGGGTGGCTGCAATGTTTCTCTGGTGGAACTCATCGCCCATGGCAACGGCCTTGGCGATCATGGGATTTACAGAAAGTCCGTTTTCCAGGGAACGGATGGCCTTTCCAAGGGTCGGGCCCAGCACGTCGCGCATCCAGCAGAGACGGTTTACCACTTCCTCGGAATAAGCGCCGAACCGCAGTACCTTGCCGATACCCTCGTTCATGGTGCAGTAGGCTCTGTTGCCGCCGTCCTCATTTTCCACCACGAACACCGGCATATCGGCTGTGGTGATGCCGCCCATGGGGCCTACGGCGTTCACATGGTGACAGGGAACAAATTCCACTTCTCCGGATTCCAGAAGTTTTCTTGCTTCACTTTCTGTCTTTGCCCATTCCTGGAACAGGACAGCTCCTACACAGGAACCCTGCATCGGGTCCGGCATATCCTTGTACTCAATTGGCGGTCCCGCATGAAGGATTACCTTTCCTTCATTTAATTTCGGAATCACGGTCTTTGCACGGACCACGTCCCTGATCACAGGCTGGCTGGAAACTACCTTTGCAATCACGGAACGGTTGGCGGCCTCGATGTCCACGGCCTCACAGCTCCTTAAGAAGTTAAGGACCTTGATTAATTCCAGATTTCCGCCTGCCGGGGGCATCCAGTCATACTGTACCACCTGGCAGCCGTATTTCTCAGCCACATCGGCAAAGCTCTTTAATCCGACGTTAATGATTCTCGGCTTTTCAGACAAAAGTTCCAGAAGTTTTTCCGGGTAGCCCTCTGAAGCGGCCTTTCCGGCTTCTTTTGCGCGGATTTCCTTTACAGGCTCTTCAAAGTCATGGCCGATCAGGCGGACAGCCGCTCTTACAGCCTGCTTATTGGTCTGGCAGACAATGACGCCTGCCTTCTTCAGCGTCTCAACGGCAGTATCGTAGCCCTGGTAGTCTTTTCTGGTTCCGCATACGGTTGCCACAAAGAAAAGTTTACGGCCTTCGGTTTCTGCCTTTTTCTTTAATTCCATGATGGACGGAAGCAGGGCTCCTGCCATGTCTTCATGGGAGCCATAACCCAGCATTATGTCAAAGAGAATGACGCCTGTGCTGGGATCCTCCAGAGCCTCTTCCATACACTCAATTCTCTTGGCCGGGTCGATCATCGGATGGGGCTTTCCCTGTGTGTACACATCGTCGCCCAGATCGACTACAATATGGCCGTCTATCTTTAACATGTATCCGGCAATGTCTTCCGGCGGGATTTTCATGTCCAGGGCATCCTTAATTAACATGGCTGCCTCACCTGCCAGAGTTCCTCCGGAATAATATGCCTTAATTGTCTTCTTTTCTTCTCCCTTGAAACCGCCTTCGATTTCCGGCTGATTTTCTTCCACTTTGGTTCCTCTTACCAGACCGACTGCCAGGCGCGCCGCCTCATCCAGTGTGTAGGCATGGTAGAAGCCCTCTTCGTGGTATGTGGGCTTTTCTCCCATGAATACGGTAACCACCGGTTTCTTTACTGCACGGAGCCTCTCTGTGATCTTCTCTCTTACTTCCTTTGCCGGCGGCTTGGAGATTACAATCAGCACCTTAACGGTGTCGTCCTGCTCCATGGCGCTTATGAAATCCATCATGGTAACGCCGCCCACGGCTGTGGATAAATCCCGTCCTCCGGTTCCGATGGCGTTCTTTACGCCCTCGCCCAGACGGTCAATGATGGTGGTCAGCTCCTGGATTCCTGTGCCGGATGCACCGATAATTCCGATGGAGCCTGTGGATACCAGGTTGGCAAATGCAATGGGAACACCTCCCATAATGCCGGTTCCGCAGTCCGGACCCATAACGGCAAGTCCTTTTTCATGGGCCTTCTGTTTTAAATGTACCTCATCCTCCAGTGTCACATTGTCACTGAACATGAATACGTTCATACCCTCATCCAAAGCACGGTCTGCCTCGGCAGCGGCGTAAGCGCCTGCAACGGAGATCAGGGCCAGGTTGGCATCGGGAAGCTTATTTAACGCCTTTTCCCAGGAGTTTACAGACTCTGCGCCCTGCTTTTTCTTGTTGTCTGCATTCTGCTTTTTGAAAAACTCTTCTGTTTCTTTGACGATGACGTCCATGAGACTTTCATCATCCACATCGGCCACAATTACCATGTCGTTGGCTGTGGCCTGCATTAATTCCTCTGTGTCTAAGCCGCTCTGCTTATAAATGTCCTTGTTGGCCGGTGTCGCCATCATGATGGACACCTTTTTCACGCCTTCGATGGTGGAGATATGGTTAGTCAAAAGCATCAGAACCACCGAATCATGATAGCTGCCTTTCTGAATGATTGTTCTTAACATTTTTTTCTCCCCCTTTAGTCAGCAAAACGGTTTTTGTGATCATATCTGTTAAAGTGAATATCATCGCTCTTTAAATACTCATAAATTTCATCCACGATCTCGATGCCGCCGGTCGCATAGGCCTTATCTTTTCTCTCAGCGGCTCCCTGGCCCGGATAGTATACTTTATTGAAGCCCTCCACCGGAGTCATGCCGTTCAGCTCATCGCATACCTGGGACATGGATTTTTTGAACTGCTCGATTCCAACGAACCGGGACGGGTCAATGACAATGTGCATCTGACCCAGATTTCTTCCCTCGGACAGATCATGGTACATAGAGCTTACATGCTTTCCGAAAGGAACGCCCAGAAGAACGCCGGAGAACACGTCAACCATCATCATAAGTCCATATCCCTTGGCTCCTGCGATAGGTACCAGGGCATTTACCAGGTTGGGGTCTGTGACAGGCTTGCCCTTTTCATCCACAGCCCAGGTATCCGGAATCTGCTCATGTCTGGAGCGTTTGTCAAGGATTTTTCCCCAGGCCTGGACGGTGGTGGCCATATCGAACACTACCATTCTCTCATCGGCTGTGGGAGCCGCAAAGGAGATGGGGTTGGTTCCGTAATAGGGCTCTGTGCCTCCGAACGGTACTGCCATGGGGTCAGACTGGCAGAAGGAAATGGCTGCCATGTTTTCCTTTGCTGCCATCTCGGTGTAATAACCGATGGAACCGCTGTGGGAGATGTTGCGGATTCCCACTACGGCAACGCCGTTCTTCTTTGCCATTTCGATGGCCTTTTCCATGGCAAGCTCTGCCGCCACGTAGCCGCAGCCATTGTCTCCCTCAAAAATTCCGGAGCAGGGACCTGTTTCCTTCCACTCAAAATTGGGATGGATGGTGATACCGCCCTTGGAAATTCTCTCGCTGTAATATTCCACACGCACAGAGCCGTGGGAATGGTAGCCGCGCTCGTCGGACCAGGTGAGAATCTCGGAGGTGATCTCCGCATGCTCCTCTGTCAGTCCGGCTCTCATCAGTTTATTTTTCATTAAAGATTTCAGTTCTTCTCTTGATAATTTCATGATTGCCTCCGCATGTCCTTATGTTTTTTACAGTGCCACTTCTCTGTTGCAGTCTTTGGAGTAGATGTATACAAAGTCTTCTTCACGTCCCACTGCATAACATGCCTGCGGACAGTATGCATCTAAGAACAGGTAATCGCCCTTCTTTACCGGAATCCACTCATCATCCACACGGTACATGCCCTTACCGGAAAGGAAGTACATGCCGTGTTCCTGGATGTGGGTCTCGATGTATCCGTGGGAAGCGCCCAGGTTGAATTTCAGGATGTGCATGTTCATGTCAAATCCCCAGTCGTCGCCTGCCGGAAGCAGATCTTTGATGAAGCAGTTTTCCATGCCCTCGTAGGGAATCCATTCCATCTCGTTGACATTTCCGATCACGGTGTGGGTGTCATGGCCGGAAAGCTTCTCGTATCTTCTGCGGTAAACGTATAACTTTGCAGGAGACTCTTCCTTGTTTACGAAAGAAATATTCTTTCCTGCCGGGGAAAAGATGTAGCCGCCCTCAGTCAGTACAGCTTCCTTATCCTGGTTTTTTACCTCAACGGTTCCTTCGATCACATACAGGAAGGATTCAATTCCTTCACCGCCGATGGCGTCATTTTTTCCGCCTGCGTTTGCAGTTACCAGGTAATCAGCAAAAGATGCTCCCATGGCCGGAGAGCCTAAAATTGTCACATCGCAGGACACATATCCCGGAATCTTATTCTTTACCAGTCCGTCCGGCTCCAGAAGACAGTAGTTCTCTTTTTTGATGATGGAACGTGTTGCAAGAAGTTCTTCACGATAACCTACCTGATTGTTTAAATAGCTCATATTAAAACCTCTTTTCTTAAAAATAAATATTCTTTTCGTATTTTGATTTTTGTTACTTCTATTATGGCAATCTTTGGATTTCTTTTCAATGGACACATTAACCACCGATTGCCGCCTGGAATTGTCCAAACTGTTTACTGATGCTTTTGCCCCATTGCAAATCAGAAACTCTTCGTGCTATAATCGTTGGCATCTTAAGAGGAGGTAATCATATGTTACATAAACAAGAGCTCCGGCTGACTGAAATCTTATATGAAAAATATGTTACTGTTTACACCGATACGGAATCTGCTCCCAGAGCCTGTATCCTTTATTTCCACGGCGGCGGGCTGCTTTATGGAAACAGGGAGGATTTACCGGACGGGCACATTGCCGCCCTCACAAAGGCAGGCTATGCCATCCTCGCCTTTGACTATCCGCTGGCTCCGGCTGCCGGAGTTGGACAGATTCTTTCCGATGTAATTTCTTCTGTGAATGATTTTTGCACCCACAATATAGAAAACGCCGGGGGCCCCCTGCCCTTCTTTCTCTGGGGAAGATCGGCCGGCGCGTATTTGTGCCTTTTAGCCGCTGCATCCGGGAAAATCCCGTCTCCGTTCGGAGTCATATCCTATTACGGATATGGTCTTCTCTGCGATAGCTGGTTCAATGTGCCCAGCGCATACTACCGGAGTCTCCCTGCCGTAAGCGAAAGCTGCCTGAAACATCTTCCGGACAGGCTCCATGCAGACGGCGGGCTGGATACCCATTACAGCGCCTATGTCTATGCCCGGCAGACCGGCACCTGGATGAGTCTCATTTACAGCGGACGGGAAAAGCTTTTTTATCTGGATTACACCCTCCGCACCTGTACGGCTTTTCCCTGTCCCTTGTTCTGCGCCCACAGTCTTCACGACCCCGACGTGCCTTACTCCGAATTCATGGCTTTGGCAGAGCGCTTCCATCCCCAGCGCTTTTTGTCCTCCGGGGATGTCCACGACTTTGACCGGGACCCGAAAAATCCGGACACTTCCAGACTTCTTTCTGAGACCATCCATTTTCTTGACAGGCATGTGCCGGGAGCTAGTGCAGTCTGACCACCAGCTCTCCCTGGCCCGGGGCTCCCACAACACGACCGTTTTCGGCTACAATCTGCCCCCTCACCATGGTGAGCACCGGAAGTCCCTGGCCTGTCTTTCCCACAAATGCGGAAATCTTATTGACATACTCCAGGGATTCCTCTGTGATCTCCCATTCTCTGTCTGGATCCACGATCACCAGGTCTGCATCAAAGCCCACCTGGATGCCGCCCTTCTTCCCGTAGATTCCAAAGGCCTTTGCCGGAAGTTCTGCCATGGCCCTTGCAAGCACCGACGGAGACAATCCGCGCTTTACGCAGCCCTCATAAAAGGCTGTCTGGAAGCAGCTCTGGATTCCGCTGATCCCGCCCCATACGTCAAAGGCGTTTTCAATCTTTTTCCCAAGAATTTCCGTGAACTTTTCCTCATAGGTACACGGGGAATGGTCGCTGGCAATACCACTGAAGGTACCATCCTCCACATAGCTCCAGAGCCTGTCCACCTCTTCACTGGAACGGAGAGGCGGCGCGCATTTAAATAATGCACCCTTTTCCAGAACATCCTCTTCTGTCATACTGAGGTAATGGGAGCAGGTCTCCGCTGTCACATCATAACCTGCCTTCTGCGCTTCCTTGATCTTTTGGGCCACATCCGGACTGCTCACATGACAGATATGCACTTTGCATCCGGTGGCCTTGGTAAGCTCAATCATATCCACCGTGGCAATCATTTCCGCCGCCACAGGTCTGGACTCTAAAAACCCCTTCCAATCCATCCGACCTTCCCGTTTCATCCGCTCTTCCTGCCAGCGGATCATGGAAAAATCCTCACAGTGGAAGCCTGCCCGTCCGTCGAATTTTCTGATGCGCTCCATGGCCTCATAGGCCTGGCCGTAGGTCAGTGTCTGATAGTCCGGGGAGACCGGGCCGATAAAGGATTTAAAGGCCACGCAGCCCTTTTCATTGAGCCCTTCCAGATCATCAAAATTGCCGGGAACCAGTCCGCCCCAGAAGCAGTAGTCCACATAGGCGTTCTTTCCGACAATTTCCGTCTTCCGGTCAAACAATTCTGCTGTGGTCATGGCCGGTTCATTCTGGAGCGGCATGTCAATGATGGTGGTGTAGCCGCCGATGGCTGCAGCCCTGGTGCCGTGGGCGTAATCCTCCCGCCATTCATATCCCGGCTCATTTAAGTGGGCGTGGGTATCAATGGCACCCGGGAACACGTACTTTCCCTCTGCGTCAATGACCTTCTCCGCCTCCGGTTCCTCTCCTGCTGCAAGGAGAGCCGCAATTTTTCCATCCTTAACTGCCAGGTTTCCCTTCCAGATTCTCTCACCCGTTACTATGTTACCATTTTTTACCAAGGTGTCAAATTTCATTTTTCTGATGCCTCCAAGTTTATTCCTGCCGCAGATACTTCTGCCGCTCAAAAAAGTATACAATCCCGCAAAGGGTATCCATTCCCGAGGAGTGCCCAATTTCCTTTGCCTCCAGAAGAATCTCTTCTGCGCTCTTTACATAAAAGTCCAGGACCAGCTGTCCGTACTGCCCTTCCAGGGCACATTCGAGAAAGGCGCGGCTGATGTCATTGGTCCTGTGAAGACTTTGGATGATTTCCTTTCGCAGCGCTTCTGCCAGGGGATGGTCTTTCTGGTTTCCCATGTCCATTCCCGCCAGTATGCCGCAGAGGAAATCATCGCCTCCGGGGGTAAGGCCGACTCCAAGTCCCACAAGACGGCACAGACATTCCGCCGCCCGCTCCCACTGCCCACTTCGTATCCGGGTCTCCGCCTCTTCAAGACACTGTTGGGAAGCCCTTGCCAAAACTTCTGTTTCCGCTCTCCATTGTCCTGACATGATCTGGCAGAAGACTCCGGTCTGCTCCCGGCACAAAAGCCCGCGCAGGCGTCTTCCAAACTCCAGGCGCCGTTCCGGCAAAAGAGGCTCTGAAATCCTGTGCTCCTTTAAGAGGGCATTTCCGGTGAAAAAATGGACCTGTGCTCCGCAAAGCCCCTCCTTTTCTATCCGTATCTCATCTCCCGTTCCGAGAGCAAGGGTTTCAAAAACTTCTGCCGGAAGCTCCGTGACCAGGCTGATGGGGGATCGGGGCGTGCCGAAAGGCTGGAGAGCCAGCAGTTTTTCTCCCAGAGACAGATTTATAGTTTTTCTGTATACAGAATGGACCGTTCCCATGCTGTGTCGCTTTAAAATTCCGTCTGCGTACACCGACAGTTCCGTAATCTGACTGTTCACCCTGCAGTTCCTCCCTTCTTACGGTCATTATCATGAAACGCCAAAGATACGCAGTCCCACGGCGCACCTGGTCCGTGAAACTGCGTATTGGAACTCAAACTTTTTTAAGCCGCTTTCTGTTTCCTGTAAAAGATAATTCCCAGAATCAGCGGTATAAAGATCAGGCCACATCCAATTCCAACGATTGGTACCATGGACACAAAGATACTCGCCGTGGTAATGGGCATCAGCAGATACTGCCAGAAGAAGACTGCATTGTGAACACCCAGCGCCTCATAGATACAGGACTTGTTGTCCGGGTCAATGGCACGGACAAGGGCATATCCCTGTGCATTGGAACCGGTACACATTCCAAGTACCATCAAATATTTCTCAAACCACTCCGGGTTGTGGATGGTTCTGAACCAGATGAACAGGAGAATAGCGGTAAGGCCGCAGCAGATTCCTGTATGTAACAGCAGCGGAACGATGAACTGTCCGATCAGGTCAAGCTGCAAGGTGGCACATGCGCCAAGAATCATCATATCCAGGCAGATATTGCTGATCTGGGTCAGGGTTTTCTTATCCACATAGCGGTCAAATTTAAGCTTCTGCATGATCGGCCAGAGAATCAGAGCACCGATTAAGCCGTAAAGCATGGCGCTTACTTTACCCAGTACCGGAACGAAAAGAATACCGAATTTGAATAAAAGCTCACCAAACTTAAAGCAGACAGCAATAATTGCCAGATGGAATACAATCGGGCTCACGGCAATACTGGTGGTGGTGGTATAACCAATGGGCTCTCTCTTTTCCTGAGGAAGGGGGCCGCAGTAAAATTCCTTCGGCTGCTTTCCCGGCTCTTTAACGAAGGTGCCCCATCCCTTGCGGACGCCGTAGTTTACGATCGCCATACCGATCAGCATGGAGAACAGTACGCCGAAGGTGGCAAGTACCATACCGATACTCATGGAACCGGCTGCACCCTGCTCTTCCAGAAGTCCTGCTGCTGTTGCCACAGAGCCATGGCTTCCGAAGTATGCATATACGCCCAGAAGTCCCCAGCCTTCCGGAAGACCCGGCCAAATGCCCATCAATAAAGTGCCAAGCATTGTACCAACAATCAACTGCATGCCGTACATCATCATATTGCCGAATGTGAAGTCAAAATGCTGTGCGATTCTTTTTGCTGTAATGGAAACCCCCAGCGGTACGCAGGTCATCATGATCTTCATGGCCTGTGTGGAAAATGTGCCGAAGGACTCCGGGATTTCAACAACTCCCAGAACCTGCTGGCCTAAAACCAGCCCTGCAAGTCCGCCGATGATGGAAGCCGGAAGAAACAGCTTCTGAAGCGGCGGGAAGATCTCTCTAAGGACAAAGCCAAGCATTAAAAGCAGGCCAAACAGCATCAGGTCATTAAAAATTGTCGCCATTGTCATAGTTTTATTCCTTTCCCCCTAGTGTGGTTTTATCTACTGTCCAAGAGCTGCGTTTACTCCGTTCACGAAATCAATGTATGCGTCAGAAATAACGCCAACTGCATGGGTCAGCTTGATCCAGCGGATTTCCGGAATATCTTTGTATTTTGCGATTGCTGCCGGATCACGGTTCTCGGCCTGGGCTGTTCCGTGCTTCTCATACTTTCTAAGTAACGGCAGGTATTTGTCTGTGAATGCCATGATCTTCGGAGACTCATAGTTACCCGGGATATCGATGATGGAAAGATGTCCTGTTCCCAGAGTAAAGCAGTCTGCCAATTCTACGGACATAATGTCCTCCAGGTTATCCATTGCTTCCCAGCTCTGTAAGATTACACGGATATAGGACTCCTTATTTGCTTCTTCATAGCAGTGCTCCGGATTCTGGCCGTAACCGGTGCCGCGGGTATAGCAGCAGCCCAGTCTCTTTCCGATGGGCGGGAATTTTACACAGTCAACGGCTTCTTCCATCTCTGCACGGTTGTTGATTCCGGGAATCATTACGGCGCTGGCGCCCATGTCAAGTACATGTCCGATTTCCTTTTTATCAAGGCCGCCTACACGTACCATTACGGACATTCCGTTGGCATCTGCCACACGCATCTGCTGGTACAGCTCTGTGTAGGTCATCTCCTGGTGCTCCAAATCAGGAATCAGGCAGTCCACTCCGGCAATATGCATCATATCAATAACAAAATCGCCGGGATACACACCATAAGCACAGATAAGTTTTCTGTCCTTATTCTGCTCCAACTGCTCCCTACATGAAATTCTCATAGTTTGTCACTCTCCTTTAGATAATTTATTAACCAATCGACGCACTCCGCAGTCAATTTAGGCTTCTTTTCCAACCACTGCTCCGGCAGTGATAATCATTCCCGTGAGGGATGCGGCAATTTCCACGGCACGGCATATGGTTCCCGCTCCATCGGCAATGCCCAGGTCATACATACCCCCATAGTTTCCCGAAACCACGTCAAGGCCGTTTCCAAGGGGGCGTTTTTCCAGTTCCTCCATCACCTCATAGGGTACATATCCGGCGTTTTTCAAAAGCTGCTTTAAGGGGGCCTTTAACATATCCCCAAACAGTCTGCGGGCAGCCTGTTCCTCCTTTGTGCCCTCTTTTATTTCCTGCCCATACAAAGTTCTTGCCGCATCGAACATGGCAATTCCTCCGCCAGGAGCAGCTCCATGCTTTAATATGGATTTTACAGCGGCCACAGTGCTTTTTATCTTCTGCCGCTTTGTCCGCATTTCTGTCTCGGTGGGGGCGCCCACATAGATTACCGATACGCCGCCCATGAGTCTTGCCAGGCGGTTTTTCAGGTTTACCCTGTCCACTTCATAAACTGATGTTTTTATTTCTGCCCGTATCCGGTCAGCCCTCTGCTTTACAGCCTCGTGATTTCCCTTTCCGCCGTAGATATAGGTATGGCCGCGGCGGCTCTTTATGGTTTCTGCCGCACCCAGATGGGCTGCTGTCACCCGTCTTAAACTGTCTCCAAAATCTTCGGAAACCACAATGGCTCCTGTGGCTGCCGCCAAATCCTGTAATATTTCTTTTCTTCTTTCACCATAGGCTGTGGCCTTTGCTGCCAGTGTTCTCAATTTCCCGTTCCGTATGTTGACAGCCAGGGTGGCCAATGCCTCCCCGGTGATGTCCTGTGCCATGATAAACAGGGGCCGTCCGGCTTTTTTTGAAAGATTCATGGCTGTAACAATATCCTCGGACTGGGAAATCACCTGGTCCGTCAGGAGAATGTACGGATTTTCAAGCACAGCCTCAGATTCTGCCGGATTTGTGATCATTTCTTCCAGAAGATATCCCTGGTCAATTTCCACGCAGTCCAGGGCTTCCACATAGGATTCCCGCCCCTTAGTGTCGCGGACCGTCACAATTCCGTCTGCCTTTACCATTTTAAAGGCTTCACAGATCAGGTTCTGGGTTTCTGCATCTCCGGATGCAGCCAGGTCTGCCGCTTCTTTTACATTGGAAGTCATTTTTGCATGGTGCCTGATCCAGGTGCAGGTACGGTCTGCTTCTTCGCTGAGCGCCTTTCTGAGCTTTACCGGATTCATTCCGGCAATGGTCAGGCGGAGGGCGTCCTCCATCAGCTTCTGCAAGAGAATCACTGCTGTTGTGGTGCCATCGCCTTCTGTATCTGCCATTTTTATTACTGCTTCTTTGGCCAGCTCGGTTCCAGGATTCTGTAAGTCAATTTCCTGTATAATGCCGTTTCCGCTTCTTACGGAAATCGGTACGGACATGGGGTTTCCAAGAACAATCTGGCTTCCTAAGGGACCGTATGTATTTTTTAAAATCTCCGCCAGGCGGTCCACACCGTCTGCGAGCCTGATGCAGGCATTTTCTTCATAAATAAACTGGTTAAACATAATATTCTTCCTCCGCTGTACGGCCGTGAATCGGCGCAGGTGTCATATCTATCGTTATTATATCATACCCTTTTCTCGTCAAGATAGATACGTTCTGCACATTTTCCGAGTGCTTGCATGTGCATGTTGCACATCAAAATACAAAATGACAGGCCGGATTCGTGAGGGGTAAGAACGAATCCAGCCTGTCTTCTATTCTTTATTCTGATAAACTATTTTAAACCCAGCTTTCCAGCCGCATATTCATATGGTCTGGAATCCACGATCTCATCATAGGGAATTACTTCATCAATTACATTTCCCATAACGAGGAATCTCTGCCAGCGGTCCAGCTCTTCCTGCTGGATTTTTACTGTCTCCGGCCACATGCCCTGCTTCTTATATTCATCCACGATTGCAATGGCCTTATCTAAGGATACCTTCGGCCAGTTGCGGGCAAGAATCTCGCGGCAGTCATAGCCGTCGTGTTCACGGAGCCATGTCTGTGCCATCTGGAGTCCCTGTGTGAAACGTCCGCAGAGGTTATCTTCCCGGTTTAAGGTTTCCGGAGTGGTGTAATATACACTCCACGGTACCGGACCTCCATGGATGGTGAGATCTGTAAGCACATATCCCTTGCCCTGAGCCTCAAGCTGTGCTGCCAGGTCAGACTTCATCATGATTACATCACCGAATCCGCCCTCGAACAGTTCCTGAAGCATGGCAATGGTAAAGTCATGTACAAAATGGATTTTGGAAACATCGGCGCCGCCTTCATGGGCAACACCTGCCAGGAACAGTCCCGGGCTCGCTCCGTTTCCGCCGGAGGTTAATACCTTCTTGCCCTCCAGGTCCGTCCATTTGAAGTTCTCAATGGGCTCATGAGCCAGAAGAGACATGGGGCATCTGGAAGCTACTTTTGCAAATGCGAAATAGCTCTTTACACGGCGCTTGTAAATCAGCGGACACCAGATACCGCCTACCACGGCTTCTGCCTGGTTGGTGTTGATGTCTGTCAGTACAGTGGTCCAGGGCTTCGGTACATAAGAGGTAACCTTAAGACCCAACTGTTCAAAGTAACCCAGCTCCACAGCCAGATATTCCGGCATGTAGTTGATGGATAAGCCAGTGGCAGATATATGGAAGCGATCCAATCCTTCACTCATTGTTATTGTTCCTCCTTATTACTCGTCAGTTTTATTCTTCATCAGGCAGCTTTCTTTCGTCCAAACAGCAGGAGCATAAAGAATACGGCGCCCAGAGCCAGTGCAGCGGCAATACCGATGACCGGCCAGATATTTACAAGAATCAGGGCTGGCAGAATCGGGGTCAGCAGGTTGTTCCACCAGAAAATGGCATTATATACACCATGGGCTGTGGGTGCGCAGGACTCGGAATTGGGGTCAATGGCACGTACCAGAGCCAGTCCGTTGGCACTTGCACCTGTACAGCAGCCAAGAACCATCAGGCACTTCTCAAACCACTGCGGGTTTCCAATCTTCTTGAAGTACCACAGAAGGAATACTGTGGTAAATGCACAGCAAACAACCACATGTATCAGAAGCGGAAGCCAGTATTTCATGATAATATCCAGGGAAAGGCTGGCGATGGAAGTTGCAATCAGGATTTCCAGGCAGAAGCCGCTGATTAAGTTCAGTGTCTTTCTGTCCACATAGCCGTCAATATGTGTTTTCTTCATTAACGGCCAGAGAATCAGTCCGCCCAGCATACCATAAAGCATTGCATTGACCTTGGATAAGATCGGAATAAATTTCACCAATACGGAAAAGATTCCAAATCCCAGCGCATAGGCTGTCATAATAAGGCAAAGCTGTAATGCCAGCGGGTTAATTGCAACCGGAGTTGTCTTTGCAGAGCCAAGGGATTCCTGCTTGTCCTGCGGAAGAAGGCCGCTGTAAAAATAATCGGGCTGCTTTTCCGGATTCTTAACAAAGGTGGCGTATCCTTTCCGCACGCCATAGTTCACTACCCACATACCGACTACCATGGACCAGATCAGTCCTCCGGTTGCCAGCACCATACCAATGGAGGTAGCTCCGACTGCACCGGCTTCTTCCAGAACCGCCGACGCTGCTCCGGCACTTCCGTGACTTCCAAAATAAGCAAATGTTCCCAAAATACCCCAACCTGCGGGCATATCCGGTGCAATCGGAACGAACAGCAACATGATTACAATACCAATAATCATCTGTGTTCCATACAAGAAAATATTAGCAAGAGCATAGTCCATATGTGCTTTCATCTCTTTTGCAGTTACGGAAATTCCCAAAACCACACAGGTCATGATAATACGCATCATGATACTGTTAAAGCTCGGAAATGACTCCGGAATGGCAACCACGCCCAGCACCTGCGGGCCAAGAACCAGTCCGATAATTCCGGCAACAACCGAGGCCGGAAGGAATAATCTCTGCAGTGGTTTGCAGAATGAACGAATCACAAAACCTGCCATTAACAGCAGGCATAAAACCATAATGTCCTGATATAACGATGCAAGTGTCATACTTAATCCCCTTTCGTGTTCTCTCTACATGTCATTTTTGCTACATACCTTTTTGCCTGAAAGCATTTCCCTTAACAGACCATAAGCCTTCCTCCTTCTTTTGTTTTATTTATCCATTTTTAAATATTCTTCTGCGCTCATAACCGTAAAAGAGATATTCAAAATGCATGGTATCTGCCCTTCGTACCAAAAACATCTCAGGGAAGCTTCTGGAATCATCCCCCTCAAATGAATGGTTATTGATGATATACGAAACCTGCCAGGGACAACCGCAGTCGCGCGCAATGGCAGCCCCCAGAAAGGGATGTCTCACATATGCCGTTTCATCAGCAAGAGCCCCATCGGGATCCTCCGCAAAACTTTCATAAGCCTTTCCCACATCATGCAAAAGGGCTCCCGCAGTCACCAGGTCCATGTCCGCTTTTACCTGTGGGGCATAGGCGGCATTGAACTGCTTTGCCAGTTCCACGGCCGTTTTTGTTACCAGCCTGGTATGTTCAATCAGAGTGACTGGACAGTTTTCCAGTCCGGTGTCTGCAAAAAGCACCTTTAAAAGGCTCGCCTCCGTATGGTGTGCCTTTTTTGCCGTCTCCATCCATGTACTCACACAGGCTTCCCGCAGTTCTGGATTTTCAATCCAGTCAAACTCCGGCAAAATCCACTTTATAAATTCACGCGATATCATAGCCATAATTTTTTATCTACTCCACAGTAAAAGGACGGCAGGTGAAGGGAACTCCGATGTCCTTCTTTACCACCGTATCCGGCGCAAAGGATTCCATATGGCGGATAAACTGTTCCAGATCCGGACTTCCCGGAGGATAATGGGTAGGAACCGCTACTCTGGCGCCAGCCCAGCAGACTGCCAAGGCTGCCTCGCGGGGTGTCATTTCCCGGGAGTATTTTTCCTCCACTGCCGAGATTCCCGCTACCATCACATCAGGATGATACAGCTCGCGAATCATCTTCATATCAGAATAAATGAAGGTGTCTCCTGTGTGGTAGTAGGTAATTCCAGGCTGAATCTCCACTACGAATCCAAAGGGAGAAAAGCAGGACCATGCGCCGTCAATCTGGGCAAAGGATCCATGCTGAGCAAAAACAGTCCTTGCCTTAGAATACTCTCCGATGGTTTTTCCATCGCCGTATCCGGTTCCAAGGACACGTCCGGAGTCAATTCCTTCCTGTTCAATCAGCATGCGTTTGATCTCATAGCCACAGACCACGGAAGCATTGCTATGGCGCAAGATATCGGCCGTATCTCCGTAATGGTCAAAAGCCGCATGGGTAACAAAAATTATATCCACATTGTAGAAGGTCCCCACCGGCACATTCGCAGAAGGATTTCCAGTAATATAAGGATCAAACAGCATTTTATAGCCGTTCCACTAGCACTGTCATTCCCCCGAAATAGGTGAAACGGCATCCGCGCTCTGCTGCCGTTCCGGCATCAAACGCCATCTTCTGCTTTATTTTCAACCATCCTCCCAACTCATCAGCTTGTCTTTATTATAGCATAAGCTATTCCCCGATTCTAAATGCAGAATGCCCACTTCGCGCCCATTTCACTGTGCAATCTGCACATTTTCTTTTCGTATTTCCGTTGTTATTTAAAGGAAACTATGGTATGATATTATTAAAAATATTGTTCTTTTTCTGCGAGGTAGCTAACATGGTTTTTACACTTGAAAATTTCATCAATGACTGCGGGTTCTCCGGTATCCGTCTTCTTACCTGTAAGGACAAGCTGGACTCCCCTGTGGTGGGCGTAAATGTCATTGATAATCCCGATGTAACTCAGTGGGTAAAGCCCGGGGAAATGGTCTTGACGACAGGCTATTTTTTTGCCAATGATTTAAACCTCCAGACCAATGTAATCATGAATTTAAAAGCCGCCGGATGCAGCGCACTCTGCATTAAGCTGAAGCGTTTTTTCCCGGATGATCCGGAAATTCTCATACAAACGGCCGAAAAAGCCGGGCTTCCGGTTGTTTCCATTCCTGTGGAATACACTTTCTCTGAGATCACCAAAAAAATCCACGAACAATTGGATAACAGTCAGGTCCGGAAAATTCAGCAGGAACAGATTCTTTTCGATTCTCTTTTAAATGCCTTCCAGTCGGACAATCCGCTGGAAACCAGCCTGAAGCTGTTATCCAATTTCCTGTCCCTGTCTTTATTTATTGTAGACAGCCAGCTCCAGTGCCTTTCCTTTTTCCTGCGGCCGGAGGATCGGGAGCTTCTTTCTGCAACGGATACCCTGTTATTAAAGGCCCCTGATTTAAAAAAGAATCCAATTCCCATAGACGCCGTATCCCAGCGGACAGTGACCATTCTCTCCCGGGAACAGCATGTCACTCTGATTCCTTTTCCCAATCAGGTGCATTTTCTCTGCATTCTGAAGGAGGCCAAAGAGCTTCCCATGCCTTTGGTGCAGCGCGCCATGAAGTTTTTCCTCTTCCCGAAAGAACGGCTTCAGAAAACGCCTATTAATCTTTCCGAATATTACCGGGATTTCTTCCGTATTCTGCTGTCGGGAGATAAGAAGAAGAAAACGGCTGTGAATCAGATCTGCGAGTATTACGGCTACCCCCACTGCAAGGCACAGCTCTGCATCTTGTTTTCCCTGCGCCCCAAAGAGGATTCCTGCCAGCTTCAGGCACCGATTGTTTTCTTAAAGGAGATTTTACATAACCGCTCCGTGAAGCCGTCCTCTTATTTTCTGGCACCCTACCAGAGACAGATCTGTCTGTTTCTCCTTTCCGACGGAGAAGACTGCTATCAGACTGCCTTCCAGTGTGTGGACGACTTCCAGAAAAAATACTATTCTTCCTTTGTAGCCGGAATCAGCCAAGTCATCCAGGGTGACCGGGAAATCATAAAAACCTATGAGCAGGCAGCCTTTCTTCTTACCCTGGCGGACATCTTCCCCTCCAGAAGTTCCTTTTTCTTTAAGGACTATGTACTATTCTGGCATGTGAAAGAGCTTTCTGCCGAAAATAAATATAAAATTTACCAGGATACGGTAAAACCCCTGGTAGATTATGACGCAGAAAACAATTCCTGTCTCGTTGACACTCTGGTGCAGTACTTTGATGCCCGCTTCAATGCCTCTCTGGCAGCCAAGCAGCTTTATGTACACCGGAACACCTTTTTAAAACGGATGCAGAAGATCGGGGAACTGGTTTCCTTTGACCAGGATAACATCAACAGTCTCCTGTCTCTTTACTATGGAATCTGCATCTATCTCACAGAACGATATTAACCGGAAAGAGGTTCTTACTTATGAATATTTCTTTTGATCCACTCAGATACCGCTATCCATCCAGACGGAGCCTGGTATACGGCCGCCGCGGAATGGTCTGTACCTCCCAGCCTCTGGCTGCCCAGGCCGGGCTGGATATTTTAAAAGAGGGCGGCAATGCCTTTGACGCTGCCCTGGCAACAGCCGCCTGCTTAACAGTGGTGGAACCCATGTCCTGCAATATGGGCGGCGATGGCTTTGCCTTAATCTGGCATGAAGGAAAGCTTTACGGCTTAAATGCCAGCGGACCTGCTCCTGCGCTCTTAAGCGTAGATGCCCTAAAGCAGGCCGGATATAAGGAAATGCCGAAATTCGGCTGGGAAGCTGTGACAGTTCCCGGCGTAACCTCCGGCTGGGCCGAAATCAACAAACGGTTCGGAAAGCTTCCTCTTACGGAAATTTTTGCCCCGGCCATCTCTTACGCCGAGGAGGGCTTTCCCGTATCGCCGACCATCTCCGCACTCTGGAAACGGGATTTTCAGGTTTTAAAGGATAACACAGACCCTGAATTTTTCCGTTTATGGGCGGCAGATTTCTCCCTGGACGGACGTCCGCCTGCGGCAGGAGAAGTTGTGCGTTTCCCCGGTATGGCAAAAACCTTACGGGAACTGGCAGCCACAAACTGCGAGTCCTTCTACCGCGGAGACCTGGCAGACCGGATGGATGCCTACTCAAAGGAAACTGGCGGATATTTAAGAAAGGAAGATCTGGCCTCCTACCGCGCCCAGTGGGTGGAGCCCATTACCACAAACTACAAAGGCTATGACGTGTGGGAAATTCCGCCCAACGGACACGGAATTGTGGTGTTAATGGCCCTGAATATTCTGGAGACCATGGATGTGACAAAGGGACGGGAGGATGCCGATGTGATTCACCGCCAGATGGAGGCTTTAAAGTTAGCCTTCTCCGACGGCAAGAGATATGTGACCGATCCGGCTTACATGAAGCCTACGGTGGAACAGCTCTTATCCAGAGACTATGCCGCCAAACGCCGGGAGCTGATCGGAAGCGAAGCCATGGACCCGAAACCGGGAACTCCCTACTGCGGCGACACCATCTACTTAAACGCCGCCGATGGAGACGGCAATATGATCAGCTATATTCAATCCATTTACTGTCCCTTCGGCTCCGGCATCACCCTGCCGGGAACCGGAATTTTATTCCAGAACCGCGGACATAATTTTACCATGGACGAAACTATGGAAAACTGCGTTGCCCCGAGAAAGAAGCCCTATCACACCATCATCCCCGGCTTCCTTTCCAAGGATGGACAGGCCATTGGCCCCTTTGGCGTCATGGGCGGCTTCATGCAGCCCCAGGGCCATGTTCAGGTTCTAATGAATATGATTGACTTTCATATGAATCCCCAGGAAGCGTTGGATGCTCCCCGCTGGATGTGGACCGGGGGAAAGGATATTTCCATCGAGCCCGGCTTTGGCGCCGATACCATCTATAAGCTGACACGTATGGGGCACAATATGAATATTCCCAACAACAACCTAAGCTTCGGCCGCGGCCAGATCATCATAAGAAATGAGGACGGTACCCTCTGCGGTGCCACTGAGCCCAGAACCGACGGTACTGTGGCTGTCTGGTAAATTACGGCAGCCTCTTGCCTGGAATAAAGAAAAGAATCTCCGCATAAGATAGACCAGAAATAATCTGGCTTCTTAAAGGAGATTCTTTTTTATGAAAATAAGAAACGTTTTGTCCCGGCTTCCGGAAAATGCGGTTTTCTGGCTTCTTCTGTTTTCCCTGGCCGCCGGGTCTGCTGCTTCTTTATATGGAAAAATCACAGACCGGGCAGCTTTGGAGCAGGTCAGCACGGAACATTATTCTGCTGCCCCTGCTGCCAACAGCCGGTCTGTGATTTCCATAAAAGACTATCTGTCTTCCGATCTTCCCTATCCCTGCCGGATTTATAAAACCCATGTGGGAATCCGGTAAGGTATTTTTACGGCCGGAAATGATGGTAGGCCTGGCCCGGCTGCATACCGCCCCTGAAGCTTGCCAGCTCACTGACTGTCACAAGCTGATACCCCCGGTTGATGAGCTCCGGAATCAGCACAGCGGCCGCCTCTGCTGAGGCACCGTAAAGGTCATGCATTAAGATAATATCGCCGTCCCGGACATTGCCAAGCACCGTGTTCACAGTCTGTCCTGCATTTCTGGTCTTCCAGTCCAGGGTGTCAATGGACCAGAATACTGCGGGAACGCCTTTCTGGGCCAGGGCTGCCTTGGATGCATCGTTGATGAATCCTCCCGGCGGACGCATGATTACTGTCTGGACTCCTGCAATACTGGCCAGGGTCTGGTCCACCCGGTCCAGATTGGCCTGCAGGGCGGTTCCCGACAGGGAGGTAATGTAGGTGTGGTCCCAGGTATGGCTTGCCGGTTCACAGCCCAGGTCCACCATGCGCTTCACAGTGGCCGGATAGCTTCCCATGCGGTTTCCAACCATGAAAAAGGTTGCCCTTGCATCGTTGGCCTCCAGCACATCCAGAATTCCTGCGGTGTACTTGGATGGTCCGTCGTCAAAGGTTAAAGCCACCATTGGCTTCGACGGGTCAATCACTCTGCCCTCCGGCTCCGGTTCCGGCGGCATTCCGGCATCCTTTGCCGTCACCGCAATCCGGATTCCGTCCACCCGCAGGCCGCAGCCCTCCTGTCCGGCCGTCTCACCGTTCATCACCAGGCCGGTCCAGGTTCCGCTTTGAAGAACCGAATAATATAAATCATAATTTTCCGCCAACTGGCCCGTAAGCTTCATTCTCACGGCCTCCAGCGGTTTATTTGTATCCATTGTTCCTGTCTCGCCATAATTTTCCTGCCAGTCCAGCCAGCCGGAACCGCTTAAATTTACCTGATAGGCTATGGTTCCAGTCATGCCCTGGGGCTGGTTTCTCAAGGACGCCTTCATGGCTGTCACATAGGAATCTGCCGGAGCACTCCGGTACGCATTATCTGTTCCGCCCTCGTCCCAGCCTTTTCCGTATAAGTACATTCCAAAGACGGCCTTCATTTCCTCTTCCGCATAGGCGGGAAAGGAAGCAGATACCGCTCCTGCCAGCACAAAAAACGCCAGCATCATTCTCACAAAATATTTTTTCATATTCTTTGGTTCCTCCTCTGCTTACCCGAACAATTCTTTAAACAGCCAGACCGCCTCCTCATAGGCGCGCTCTCCCCGGAATTCTGAAAGCTGCTCCAGAACACCCCGGTAGTACCATTCATGCTCTTTTTTATCCTTTTCCCGGAATTTCAGCCATACACTCTCGCCTTTTTCCAGGTGTTCTGCCGCAGTACTCCTTAAATTGCTTAATTTATCCCCCAGACAGATCATTTTCACATCCCGTCCGGCAGTTTTTAACCGGTCAATGGTGGCCTGCTTCCGTTCCTTCCACGTCTTTGATTTGTCCTCGCTTTCCGCCTGTACCAGATCGGCCACGCGGGTTCCGAACTCCGTCTTAAGCTCCTCGTATGTAACGCCTGCATCCTCAATCACATCATGGAGCAGGGCTGCACTGATGACCTCCGGATCGGATGTCATGCCGGAGACAATCACTGCTGCCTCCTGCGGGTGGATGCTGTATGGAATACAGGTTCCCTTTCTCATCTTTCCTTCATGTGCCTTAGCCGAAAACTCTGCCGCTTTCCTTATCATAACCGTTCCTTCCTCCGGATTTCTCCCGGTTTCGCCGTTATTGATTCCCTTTCACATGAACACTGAGCTGATTGTACGGTATTTCAATGCCTTCCCGGTCAAATGTAAGCTTGATTTCCTCCAGGATATCCCAGCGCGCCTGCCAGTAATCCTCGGTGCTGGTCCATCCGCGGGCGCTTAAGTTGACACTGCTCTCCCCAAGACTGTCCACAACCACCAGAATCCCGTCCTGGTTTCGGACGGCCGGATGCTGCTCGAATATGGTCCTTAAAACCTCCTTGGCGTGCCGCAGATCTGATGTATAGCTGATTCCCACAGTGAGTACAAGCCGTTTTGTCTTCATACTGCTGGTGTTTACCAATGCCGAATTGGCCAGGCTGTTGTTGGGAATCACGATCATCTTATTTTCTACGGTATAGAGGGTTGTATACACAAGGCCAATGGATTCCACCGTTCCCTCCCCATTGGAGGAAGAAATATAATCTCCCACCTTGAAGGGCTTGAGAAACAGAATCAAAACGCCTCCGGCAAAGTTGGCCAGGGTATTCTGCATGGCCAGGCTGGTTGCCAGGGTGACGGAGCCCACAACCGCCACCAGGGAGGTGGACTGGATTCCTATTTCCTCTGCCGCAACGAAAACCAGAAGCCCCAAAAGAACCGCATATAAAAGGGCATCCAGAAACTTCCTGAGAGTAATTTCCATCCCGGCCCGCTCCATGGAGCGGCCCATGCCTTTTCTGACCTTTTTTATGATCTTTAAGCCGATGAACACAAGCAGGACTGCGACCAAAAGACGCAATCCTGCTTTCATAAGCCATTCTCCCAGCTCCCCAAAGGCATTCACAAGATATTCTGATTTCACACTGATTGCTTCCGCTGCGGGAACTGTATGTTCCAACTGCTACTCCTCCTTCTCCTGCTTTGAAGTTTTCTTTATGAGCTTTTCCACTGTTTTCGACAGCCGTCCCAGGGGCTTTTTCCCCTTTTCTTCCTCTGTCTTTCCTGTCTTTTTTGCTGCCGCAGGCTTTTTCACCTCTTCCTCCGCAGGGGTTCCCTGGAACACACAGACCCCAAGAGGCGGCAGATTGATGGTGATGGAGTTCTCCCTGGCATCCCATTCTTCTTTTTTGGATACCTTCACCCGTGGATTTACCATGCCGCTTCCGCCGAACTGGACAGCATCGCTGTTTAAAATTTCCTTGTATTTTCCGGCAAAGGGTACGCCCAGACGGAACTTTTCATGGGCCACCGGAACAAAGTTGCAGACGAATACCAGTGTCTCCTCCGGCTTCTTTGTCTTTCTGGTAAAAATCGCGATATTTTCTTTATCGTATGTGCAGTTAATCCATTCAAAGCCCTCCGGCTCGTAATCAAGCTGAGAGAGGGCCGGCTGTGTCCGGTACAGGTGGTTTAAGGCTTTCACATAGTCCTGCATCTGTTTGTGGACCGGATACTGTAAAAGCTCCCACTCCAGGCTCTTATTCTCATTCCATTCATCCATCTGGCCGAAGTCCTGGCCCATGAACAAAAGTTTCTTTCCGGGATGGCCAATCATGAAGCCGTAAGCCGCCCTTAAATTGGCAAACTTCTTCTCCTGGGTTTCTCCCGGCATCTTTCCTGCCATGGAGCCTTTGCCGTGAACCACCTCATCATGGGAGAATACAAGAATGAAATTCTCACTGTATGCATACAGCATGCTGAAGGTCAGCTCACCGTAATGCTGGTTTCTAAAATAGGGGTCGCACTGCATGTATTTAAGGAAGTCATTCATCCAGCCCATGTTCCACTTATAGTCGAAGCCCAGACCGCCTTCCTTCACGTCTCCGGTGATTCTCGGCCATGCGGTGGATTCCTCAGCAATTAACATGGCACCCTTTACTTCCCTGGAGAAGATGGAATTTAAGTGTTTTAAAAACTCCACGGCCTCCAGATTTTCATGGCCGCCGTAGATATTGGCCACCCATTCTCCTGCATTTTTTCCATAATCCAGATACAGCATGGAAGCCACTGCATCCATACGGATTCCGTCGGCATGGTACTCCTTCGCCCAGAACAGCGCATTGGAGATTAAGAAGTTGGAGACCTGCGGCCTTCCGTAATTGTAGATCAGGGTGCCCCAGTGGGGATGGGCTCCCTGGCGCGGATCCCGGTGCTCGTACAGGCATGTGCCGTCAAAGGCAGCCAGTCCGTGGGCATCCCTTGGGAAGTGGGCCGGAACCCAGTCCAGAATCACACCGATTCCCTCTTTATGCATATGGTCCATGAAGGCCTTAAAGTCGTCCGGGGTTCCATAACGGCTGGTGGGCGCATAGTATCCTGTCACCTGATAGCCCCAGGAGGCATCCAGAGGATGCTCCATCACCGGAAGCAGCTCCACATGGGTATACCCCATTTTCTTCACATAGGCGGACAGCTTTTCGGCAATCTCTCTGTAATTGTAAAACTGGCTTCCATTGATTTCCTTTCCGTTTTCATCCACGGAAATTTCCTTCTGCATCCAGGAGCCCAGATGAACCTCGTAAATGGACATGGGCTTTTCCCGGCCGCTCTCTTTGGCGCGGGTCTCCATCCAGCCTTTATCTTCCCACTTATACTGCCCCAGATCCCAGACCACCGATGCAGTGTCCGGACGCAGCTCCGCATAGCTTCCATAGGGGTCCGATTTCAGCATGGGGTCCCCGGCCTTTGTCTTTACTTCATATTTATATATGGTTCCGGCCTTCAGCCCGGGAATGAACAGCTCATAAATTCCCGATTCCCCGAGCCGCTTCATCTGATGGCGTCTTCCGTCCCAGAAGTTAAAGGTTCCTACCACGCTGACCCGCATGGCTCCCGGCGCCCACACCGCAAAGTGAACGCCCTTGACTCCATTTTCTGAAACCACATGAGCCCCCAGCACTTCATAGGAATTGTAGAAAATACCTGCCTCAAATTTCTTGATGTCCTCGTCTTTGAATCTGGAGTGGAAACGGTAGGAATAGGGATCCTCAAATTCCTCGCGGTCTCCGTTTTTATATTCCGCAATGAATTTATAGGGTTCCAGCTCCCGCTTGTCCTCAATCAGCACGGCAAAGAAGCCGTTTTCATCGGCCATCTCCATGGGAATCTTTTCTTTTCCCAGTTTCACTGTCATGGCCTTTGCATTGGGAATATAGGCCTGAATCAGAAGCCCTTCTTTTACCACATGGGCGCCCAAAAGCCGTCCCGGATCCCTGGCCTCCGAATACACCAGTTCCTCAATTCCTGCCCAGTCCATCATGTCATAAAGAATTTTCTCCATAATCTATCCCCCCGCTTCATAAGATTTTTCGTTCTTAATTATTTCCATTTTACCATCTTACATGTCCCGATACAAGCATTATTCCCTATGGTTTTTGACGAAATCCAGGATCATCAAATCCACAACCCGTCCGTATGTGAGGATTCCCTCCTCCTGTCCGTTGGCTTTTAAATATGCGTCGTTTACCCGTTCTGCGGCCTCGGCTGCCTTCCCTTCGTATTTCGCCCAGAACTCCCTGTTGGCATCCAGGTCCTCTCTTACTCCCTCAGAAAGCATCCCGTAAAGTCTCACGTATTCCTCAAAATCCTCTGCCGCCAGGGCATTCCCCGCATAAATCCAGCCCAAAAGACAGCCGCTGTATTTAAAATCTGCATCCTCCGAACCAAGGCAGGCCAGATATCCGATAAAATTGGCCTCATCCTCCCTCATGAAGCCGCTGAGATGGGACAGCTCGTGGCAGATGGTGTGGGGAATGTTATAGGATACCATGTCCCGGTTGTAGTTTGCCTCCACCGTGAACGGGGAATAGACGCCGCTGTACTGCTGGACGGAGAGAATCCAGGAGACAAGCACCGGTTTCGGCTTTGGATAATATCCTGAAAGAGAGGGGTATTCTCCGGAAAGCTTTTCCATGGCGGCCACACCCTTTTCCGGAAGATTTTCATAGGCATCCTCCGCCTGGGTAAGCCCCTCCTTAGCCAGATTCACCTGTTCGGTGAGCCAGAGGCACAATTCTTTTAAATCCTCCCGCTCCACAGACTGCCCGCTAAAATCCAGGGAGGCAGAAAATGGTTTCTTATAATAATTGACACCGCATCCGGCTCCGTATAAAAAGATCAGTGCCCCCAGAACAAAGCCATAAACGGGCAGCACCACTCCCGGCTTTCTAAAGTTTCGGACCAGCAGGTACAAAAGGGCGGCTCCCCCTGCATACATTCCAATCTCCACAACAGAAAAAGGGAAAAGGCCCCAGAACCGTCCAACGGTCTGCACCAGAACCGGGTAAACCACTCCTCCATACCACTCTGCAAACCCCGGAAGCTTTCTGGCTGCAAACAAAAGAAGCCCCTCGGAAGCTGCCAGACTTCCGGCTCCCCCAATCAAATATTTTCTATATAATTCCCACTTTTTCCCCATATGTACCGTTCCTTATTCCAAATTTTTTTCTTACCTTTTGCGAAAAGGCCTTGCGAAACTTGACAAAGTATCATAAACTCATTATATTGCGTAATAGTATCTTTAGTCAAATGAGGTTTACAGGAAAGAAATGGAAAACGAAAAGAGAGAACAGGAAGAAGTAAAAGAAAAGGGGAAAACGGGATGGAAGGCTGAGTTAATCAGTTGGATTCAGGTGATTGTATCGGCCGCCGTCATTGCTTTTGTCCTTACCACCTTTATCATTGCCAACAGTGAAGTCCCCACCGGTTCCATGGAAAATACCATCATGGCCGGAAGCCGTGTCATCGGCTCCAGGCTCCATTACAAATTTTCCGATCCGGAACGGGGCGATGTGGCCATCTTCGTATTCGGCTGGCAATGCACCAACTGCGATGTCATCGTGGAGGGAGAAAAGGCAGAAACCTGTCCCCGCTGCGGCGCAGAGGCGGGAAAGCGCGCCCGCACCATTTACTATGTGAAGCGTGTGATCGGCCTGCCCGGAGATGTGATCGACATTGTGGATGATAAGGTATATTTAAATGGTTCTGATACCCCCCTTGAGGAGCCCTACCTGGCGGAACAGATGAATCCCGGTGAGACCTTCCATTTTGAGGTTCCGGAAAACTGCTATTTCATGATGGGTGACAACCGAAACTATTCCCTGGATGCCAGATACTGGAACAATCACTATATTTCCAAGGATAAAATGATTGCCAAGGTAATCCTTGAATACTTCCCCACACCCAAGTTAATACATTAAAGAATGTAATCGTTCAGATACACCCTGAACGGGTACTAAACAGCACATACAGGAGACATAATTATGAAGAAAGTGGTTAAATTTGGAGGAAGCTCCCTGGCCAGTGCCAGACAGTTTAAGAAAGTAAAGGACATCATCACGGCCGACAAAACCAGGAGTTATGTGATCCCCTCCGCACCCGGAAAACGCGACAGCAAAGACACCAAGGTCACAGACCTGCTTTACCAGTGCTATGAAGCCGCCTCCACAGGCCAGAGCTACAAGCGCATTTTTGATCAGATCAAAAAGCGTTTTTATGATATCATCAACGGTCTGGATTTGAACCTGAATCTGGACTTTGAATTTGATAAAATCGAAGAAAACTTCCTTCAAAAGGCCGGCGCCGATTATGCTGCCTCCCGAGGCGAGTATTTGAACGGAATCATCATGGCCCATTATTTAAACTATCCCTTTGTGGATGCCGCAGATGTGATCTGTTTTGATGAGGACGGCAGCTTTCTCCCGGAAAAAACCAATGCAGAGCTTGCCGCCCATCTGGAGTCCATGAAGCAGGCAGTCATTCCCGGCTTCTACGGCGCAAGACCGGACGGCACCATCACCACCTTTTCCCGCGGCGGCTCCGATGTCACCGGTTCCCTGGTGGCACGGGCCCTCCACGCCGATCTCTATGAAAATTGGACTGATGTGTCAGGCTTTCTGGTGGCCGATCCCCGTATCATCAACGATCCGGTCCCCATTGAGACCATTACATACAGGGAGCTTCGCGAGCTGTCCTATATGGGCGCCAGCGTCCTTCATGAGGATGCCATCTTCCCTGTAAGAAAAGAAGGAATCCCCATCAACATTAAAAATACCAACCGTCCGGAGGACCCCGGCACCATGATCGTAGAGAGCACCAGCAAAAAGCCCCTCTACACCATCACCGGAGTGGCCGGAAAGAAGGGATTCTGCTCCATCATCATCGACAAGGCCATGATGAATACGGAAATCGGCTTTTGCCGAAAGGTTCTGGAGGTATTTGAACGGCACCAGATTTCCTTTGAGCACATGCCCTCCGGCATTGATACCATGACGGTCTTCGTCCATCAGGATGAGTTCCAGGAAAAGGAGCAGGCTGTAATCTCCGGCATCCACCGCGCCGTTCATCCGGATATCATTGATCTGGAATCCGATCTGGCTCTGATCGCTGTGGTTGGACGCGGCATGAAGGCCAACCGCGGAACAGCCGCCAGAATTTTCGCCGCCCTGTCCCATGCAAAAATCAACGTGAAGATGATTGACCAGGGATCCAGCGAGCTTAATATCATCATTGGCGTGCAGAATGAAGACTTTGAAGGCGCCATCCAGGCCATTTACGATATTTTTGTGAAAACTGTATTATAAAGAAACGGCGCTGTCCGGATTGTTGTTACCGGACAGCGCCGCCTTTTTTATTGTTCTTCAATGGCCATAATCATGTCCACACGTCTCTGATGTCTTCCGCCTTCAAACTCTGCTTCCAGCCACTGGTCTACGATCATCTTAGCCAGCTCGCTTCCCACAACTCTTGCGCCGAAGGCCAGCACATTGGAGTTATTATGCATTCTGGAAAGCTTTGCCGTATAGGGCTCACTGCACACGCAGGCGCGGATTCCTTTCACCTTATTGGCTGCCAGGGAAATTCCCACCCCTGTGCCGCAGATGGCAATTCCCAGATCTGCTTCGCCGGATGCCACTGCCCGGCCTACCTTTTCGCCGTACACCGGATAGTCGCAGCTTTCGCTGGAATCTGTTCCCAGATTCATAACCTCATATCCCTTTTGTTCCAGATGTTCTTTGATGATGTTCTTTAACTCCACCGCAGAATGGTCATTTCCGATTGCAATTTTCATCTCTTTTCCCTCCACTTAAAAAATTCCTGAATCCAGTCCGTTCTGGATGTCATAGATAACAACAGCATATCCATAATGGTAATGGCGGCCATGGCCTCCACAACCACCACGGCTCTGGGTACCACCACCGGGTCATGGCGCCCCTTGATGACTAACTCCATATTTTCCTTATTTTTACTTACGGTTTCCTGGTTCCTTGCGATGGAGGGCGTGGGCTTAAAAGCAGCCCGGAACACCACATCACTTCCGTCGCTGATTCCGCCGAGAACTCCGCCGGAATGGTTGGTTGCTTTTTTTATTCCCCTTTCATCCATACGGAAGGCATCGTTATTCACAGAGCCGCAGGACCTTGCGGCAGCAAAGCCGTCCCCGATCTCAAATCCCTTCACCGCGCCAATGGAAAGCACCGCCTTGGCCAGGTTGGCATCCAGCTTATCAAACACCGGCTCGCCCAGTGCTGTGGGAAGGTGGGAGATCACGCACTCCACCACGCCTCCGGAAGAATCACACTCTGCCATTCTTTTTTCCAGATACTCTGCGGCCTCTTTGGCAGCTTTTGCATCCGGCATACAGAGGGCATTGTTTTTTGCCTCCTCAAGGTCAAACCGGTTTTCGTCAATTTCCACCGGGCCGATGGATTTTGTGTATGCCGTCACTGATATCCGGAGCTGTTCCAAAAATTTTTCTGCGATGGCCCCTGCTGCCACCCGTCCGATGGTCTCTCTGGCAGAGGAACGGCCGCCGCCGCGGTAATCCCGGAAGCCATATTTCTCGTCAAAGGTAAAATCCGCGTGGCCCGGGCGGTAACAGCCCGCAATCACGGAATAGTCTTTCGATCTCTGGTCCTTGTTCCACACAACCATGGAAATGGGAGTTCCCGTGGTTTTTCCCTCAAAAACACCGGAGAGAATTTCCACCTCATCGCCTTCGCTTCTCTGGGTTGTAAATTTGCTCTGTCCCGGCTTTCTTCTGTCCAGCAGTTTCTGGATATCTGCTTCACAAAGAGACAGCCCCGCAGGGCAGCCATCGACAACAACGCCGATGGCCTTCCCGTGGGACTCTCCCCAGGTTGTCACTTTAAAAATTGTTCCAATGGTAGACCCTGCTGCCATACAATCTATTCTCCTATCTTTACGATTTCACAACAGTTCGGCTCATTGATTTCAATGCTCCGTCCGCTCATTACCAGAAGTCCCTTTTCATAGTCCACCCGGAAGAAGGAAATACTGCCGCCGTGGTTGATGGATGCAATATGCTGTCCGTCCGGGAAGATGGCGATGTCCTTGGGATATTCGCCGCTGATGGGGAGGCAGAATCTTAAGGTCAGCATACCCGTCTCCTCGTCCCTGTCGTACATGGATACGGAATTATCCCCTGCATTGGTGCAGAATAAGTACTTCTCATCCGGAGAAAACCGGATTGCACAGGCGGCCGTCTGCTGGTTGGGCTCGGTTCCTGTGGTGGGAATGGTCTGGACCTTTTCCACGTGCGGAGTTCTCTCTCCCGTTTCATAGGAATATACGTCGATTACGTTTTTCAGCTCATGCATCAGATAGAAAAACTTTCCGTCACTGCTGAAGATAAAATGTCTCGGAGCGGATTCCAGTTCACTGCGGATAGCGTCCACCTGGGAGATCTTTCCTTCATTCTTGTTGAAACGGTATACCTTGATCTGGTCAATTCCCAGATCTGCCACCATCAGGAATTTTCCATCCGGCGTCAGGCGGCTGCAGCTCACATGGGGTCTGAAGTTACGTTCTGCCACGCTTCCCAGGCCCTTATGGAACACGCCGTCGGTGATGCGTCCCGCGGAGCCGTCCTTATTTAATTTCAGCACGGTGACCTTTCCGTCATGATATCCGGATACAAATATGTAATCATCCATGGGGCTGGTGGAAAGCTGACACCCGCGCATACCCTTGATATTGGCACTGTTCACACGAGACAGACTTCCGTTCTGGAGGATCTTAAAGGCTACCACGCCCTCGTCTGCGATGGAGTACAGCATCTTTTTATTGTTAGACGCTTTTATATAGGAGGAGTTGTCCACTTCTACCTCACAGCGGTAGATGAACTGCCCTTTTTCCACATCCACATCGTAAACTGTGATTCCCTTTGCCTTTCCCGTATAGGAATAGGAACCTACATATGCCATATATTTTCCTGTCATTGTTTTTCCTCCCCCTTGTCTATTTCTTAACTACCGTTCATTTTACCATATTCTGTTCTATTTGTTAACTAGAATTTAGAGAAAAAATATGGCAGAAATCTATTGACAGACCGGGAAAACCATGAGTAAATATATGTTGACAGTACAAAATCCCCGGGAAGGTTTCCATCCGGGCGAGCCTACCAATGATCCGGAAAATACAGGAGGACAATGCCATGACTCAGCCTTTGATTGATCTGGTTAATATATCAAAAAGCTTTGACGGAGATATTATTCTTGATGATCTCAATCTCTCCGTGAAAGAAAATTCTTTCGTGACACTGCTTGGACCCAGCGGATGCGGGAAAACCACAACCCTCCGTATTATCGGCGGATTTACCAGCCCTGACCAGGGAAAGGTTATATTCGGCGGAGAGGATATCACGAAAATGCCCCCGAATAAGAGGCAGCTCAACACCGTATTCCAGAAATATGCCCTGTTCACCCATATGAGCATCGCAGATAATATTGCCTTTGGCTTAAAAATCAAGGGAAAATCCAAGGGATATATCCAGGATAAAATCAAGTATGCCTTAAAGCTTGTGAATCTGGACGGCTTTGAAAACCGCAGCGTGGACTCCTTAAGCGGCGGCCAGCAGCAGCGGATTGCCATCGCGAGAGCCATCGTAAACGAGCCCAAGCTCTTACTTCTGGACGAGCCTCTGGGCGCTTTGGACTTAAAGCTCCGCCAGGACATGCAGTATGAGTTAATCCGCCTGAAAAACGAACTTGGAATCACCTTTATTTATGTCACCCACGATCAGGAAGAGGCCTTAACCATGTCTGACACCATCGTGGTCATGAACCAGGGCTATATCCAGCAGATGGGAACCCCGGAACAGATTTACAACGAGCCGGAAAATGCCTTTGTGGCCGACTTCATCGGTGAAAGCAACATTGTGGACGGAATCATGGTCCGGGATGAGCTGGTGGAGATTTTCGGTGCAAAATTTGCCTGCGTGGACAAAGGCTTCGGCAATCATACCCCGGTGGATGTGGTTATCCGTCCCGAGGATATCGACCTGGTGGAGCCGGAAGCCGGAACGCTCCAGGGCGTGGTCACCCACCTGATCTTCAAAGGCGTTCACTATGAAATGGAGGTCACTACTCCAGGCGGCTACGAGTGGCTGGTCCACAGCACGGATATGTTCCCGGTTGGAAAAGAGGTGGGAATCCATGTGGATCCCTTCGATATTCAGATCATGAATAAACCGGCATCAGAGGACGAGGAGGCCGTGGGAGTCAATGAATAAATCCAAAAATCAGTTTCTGGCCTTTCCTTATATTATATGGATGATCGGCTTCACCGTAATTCCTTTGTTTATGATCTTTTTCTACGGACTTACGGACCGGAGCGGAAGCTTTACCTTTGCCAATGTGCTGGCAATTCTTTCGGCTGACCATATGAAAGCCCTGCTGCTTTCCCTGGCCCTTTCCACCATCAGCACCCTGGTCTGTCTCCTGATTGCCTATCCTCTGGCTTTGATTTTGCGGAAACGGAACATTGGAACCGGGAGCTTCGTGGTTTTTATCTTCATCCTCCCCATGTGGATGAATTTCCTGCTGCGGACCATGGCCTGGCAGACCCTGCTGGAGAAAAACGGGGTAATCAACTCCTTACTGGCGGTTCTCCACTTACCGTCCATCAACATCATCAACACACCGGGCGCCATTATTCTGGGTATGGTATACAATTTCCTGCCCTTTATGGTGCTGCCGATTTACAATGTGCTGGCAAAAATTGACGACAACGTAATCAATGCCGCCAGAGACCTGGGCGCCGACAATTTCCAGACCCTGACGAAGATTCTTCTGCCCTTAAGCGTTCCCGGCATCATCAGCGGAATCACCATGGTATTTGTGCCTGCCCTCACCACCTTCGTTATTTCCAACCTCCTGGGCGGCAGCAAGATTCTCCTGATCGGAAACGTCATCGAACAGGAATTTACCAAGGGAAGCAACTGGAATCTGGGAGCCGGTCTTTCCATGGTGCTCATGGTCTTCATCTTAATCAGCATGACCATGATCGCCAAATACGATAAAAACGGGGAGGGGACAGCATTCTGATGAAAACAGCTCATTCACGTTTGAAACAGTTTTTTGAAAACTTTTATCTGGTTCTGGTGCTGATCTTTTTATATGCGCCCATTGTGGTCATGATGGTATTGTCCTTCAACAGCTCCAAATCCCGGTCCCAGTGGGGCGGTTTTACGCTCCAGTGGTACAGCCAGATGTTTGAGAGCAGCGCCATCATGGACGCCCTTTACAACACGCTCCTCATCGCCTTTTTGTCGGCCCTCATTGCGACTGTTTTGGGGACTGCGGCGGCCATCGGCATCAACAGCATGAAGAAGCTGCCGAAAACCATCTTCATGGGACTTAACAACATCCCCATGCTGAATTCGGATATTGTGACGGGAATTTCCCTGATGCTTATGTTTATCGCCTTCGGGGTTTCCCTGGGCTTTAAGACCATTCTTCTGGCCCATATTACCTTCAATGTGCCCTATGTGATGCTAAGCGTTCTTCCAAAGCTGAAACAAACCAGCAAATATACCTATGAGGCGGCCATGGACCTGGGCGCCGGACCGGTGGAGGCCTTTTTTAAGGTGGTGTTCCCGGATATTCTCCCCGGCGTTTTATCCGGCTTTCTCATGGCATTTACCATGTCCCTGGATGATTTTATCATCACACATTTCACCAGGGGCGCGGGCATCAATACTCTGTCCACCCTGATTTACAGTGAAGTGCGCCGCGGCATTAAGCCGTCCATGTACGCCCTTTCCACTGTGATTTTCGTCACGGTTCTCCTGCTCCTTCTGATTACCAATTTTTCTCCGGAAAAATCGGGAGCAAAGGCATCGCCCTCCAAAGACGTACAGGCCGCATCCGCCGGCAATAAAAACTCCGGTATCTGGCAGAAAGTACTTCTGACGGCCGCTTCCTTTTTCATCATTGCGGCTGTCTGCTATACCTCCTACCGCCATGTGGCTTCCTCCCACTCGGATGAGCTTTATGTGTACAACTGGGGAGAATACATTGACGAGAGTGTCATTGATCAGTTTACGGAGGAGACGGGGATTCATGTGACCTACGATCTCTTTGAGACCAACGAAGAAATGTATCCGGTCATTGAGGCCGGGGCCGTCCAGTACGATGTGATCTGCCCCTCCGACTACATGATTCAGAAAATGGCGGAAAATTTTCTTCTGGAGGAAATTAACTTCGACAATATTCCCAATCTCAAATACATTGACCCGGAATATATGGAACAGTCAAAGAGCTTTGACCCTCAGAACAAGTATTCCGTACCCTATACCTGGGGCACCGTGGGAATCATCTACAACACAAAATTAATTGAGGAGCTGGGCGTTCCCGCTCCCACCAAATGGGAAGATCTGTGGGATGAACGGTACCGCGGTGAGATTCTCATGCAGGACAGCGTCCGCGATGCTTTCATGGTGGCCTTGAAGGTTTTGGGCTACTCCATGAACTCCGTTGACCCAGAAGAGCTTTCCGAAGCCAGAGACCTTTTGCTGGCCCAGAAGCCCCTGGTGCAGGCCTATGTGGTGGACCAGGTCCGCGACAAGATGTTAAGCGGTGAGGCGGCCGTGGGCGTGATCTATTCCGGTGAGCTGTTATACCTCCAGGAAGAGGCCGAAAGCCTGAATCTGGACTACGATCTGGAATATGTGATTCCGGAAGAAGGCACCAATATCTGGATTGACTCCTGGGTGATTCCATATAACGCCAGAAATAAGGAAAACGCGGAGAAATGGATTAACTTCCTCTGCCGCCCGGATATTGCAAAGAAAAACTTTGAGTATATCACCTACGCAACGCCAAACCAGGGGGCCTTTGAGCTTTTGGATGAAGAGTACAAGGAAAATGCCTCTGTATTCCCCGACACCTCCACCCTCACCAATTCCGAGGTATACAAGTATCTGGGAACCGAGGCGGACGATCTTTACAGTGCCCTGTGGAAGGAAATCAAATCCCATTAAAAACGCCCCGCAAAAGCGTCAGAAAGCCTGCCGGAAGTTTCATTGTCCGGCAGGCTTTTATTCTCACGGCCTATCTTTTATTCGCTTTCTCCACATGTACGTTTTTCCCTTTAATCTTTACGCGGTTCATGGCCTCCATGACCACATCTGCCTGGTTTCTCGGCACCTCCACAAAGGTATATTTATCATACATGTCAATACTTCCCACCAGGCGGCCCGGCATGCCGGATTCCCCGGCAATGGCCCCCAGAATATCTCCCGGCCGTACATTCTGGTTCTTTCCCAGATTGATAAACAGCCTGGTCATGGCATTCTTTGCGCCTCTTCTGTCCTCATACTCATCCGGCTCCTCATAACGTCCGCGCCGTCTCTGGCCGCGGCCTTTCCGGTCCCGTCCCTCCAGACGGCGTCCCAGATCATCCAGGTCTCTGAGAGGTCTTGTGTCTTCGGCGATATCCTCATAATCGTCTCCCATGGCCATTTTCAGGAAGGCCGCAGCCAGCTCCATGGAAGTATACTCCTCCGCCAGAAGGCGTTTCTCAATGATGTCGGCCATCCGCTCCAGTCCGCCTTCGGCAAGGACCTCCTGGACCTCATCCAGGATTTTTTCTGCCTTGATTGCCGTCACATCGTTCAGGGAGGGAATGGGCTGGGGAACAATTTTCGTCTTGCAGAACTTCTGGATATCCCGCAGCTTGTAAACCTCGTTTCCCACCGCCAGGCTGAAGGCCCGTCCTTCCCGGCCGGCACGTCCGGTACGGCCGATTCTGTGGACATAGTATTCGTCGTCCTGGGGAATGTCATAGTTGAACACCGCTTCCACATCGTCCACGTCAATTCCCCTGGCTGCCACATCTGTGGCCACCAGAATCTCCGTGGCGCCGTTCCGGAAGCTGTCCATGACACGATCTCTCTGCTCCTGCTTTAAATCGCCATGAAGGCCTTCTGCGAAGTATCCGCGGCCCTGGAGGGCCTGCACCAGCTCATCCACCTGCTTTTTTGTGTTGCAGAACACCACGGAAAGCTTGGGAGAATACAAATCCAGAAGCCGGCACATGACCTCCACCTTGTTTCTGGGCTTCACCTCATAATAGTACTGGGTCACCTTCGGCACGGTCAGCTCTTTTTTTACCACCTTCACCATCACCGGGTCCTTCTGGAACCGCTTTGCAATGTCAGCGATGGCCTGGGGCATGGTGGCGGAAAACATTACGGTCTGGCGTTCCTCGGGCATCTGGCTTAAAATGGTTTCCATGTCCTCCAGAAAGCCCATGTTCAACATTTCATCGGCCTCATCGAGAACCACCGTGTGAATATCGTCTGTGCGGATGGTTTTCCGTCTCATATGGTCCATGACACGGCCGGGGGTACCTACAATGATCTGGACTCCGCCCTTTAAGGAGCGAATCTGTTTTACGATCTCCTGGCCTCCATACACAGGGAGCACCTTGATTCCCGATGTGAATTTAGCCAGACGGCGGATTTCCTCTGCCACCTGGATGGCCAGCTCCCTGGTGGGGCAGAGAATGATGGCCTGGGTCTTTTTACTTCCCGGATCCATTTTCTGAAGCAGGGGAATTGCAAAGGCTGCCGTCTTTCCCGTTCCTGTCTGAGCCTGGCCGATCATGTCCCGGCCGTCCATCTGCACCGGAATGGCCTGGGCCTGGATCGGAGACGCCGCCTCAAATCCCATGTCCGTCACTGCCCGGAGAATTTTTTCCTCTAAGTTTAAGTCTTCAAATTTTACTGTCTCCATCTATATTCCTTTCTGTTTTGTGATTCCCTCAAAAAAAGAGAAGATTTCAGGTTTCCCCGAATCTTCTCCAGTGATAACAATATTTACTATAACCTAAGGAATCTGCTTTTGTCAAGCACTTCCTGCCGTCAATCCTTATGTGGCCTCCCTCAAATGACTAGGATACAATATGACAGGCCACCTTATGACCAGGTGAAACCTCTTTCATGCAGGGAGCCTCCATCCGGCAGCGGTCTGTTGCATACCGGCATCTGGTGTGGAATACACAGCCCTTAAACTCGTCGGTCCGCATGGGACGCTCTCCCTCCAGAATCTCCGGTTTTCTGTGTCCCGAAGCAAAATCGGGAACGGAAGAAAACAGTGCCTGGGTATAGGGATGAAGCGTTTTTTCAAATAACTGCTCGGTCTCGGCTTCCTCCACCAGAGAGCCCAGATACATGACCCCGATCCTGTGGGAAATATAGCGGATGACTCCAATATCATGGGAGATAAAAAGAAGACTTAAGTTCATCTCCTTTTGCAGCCGCTTTAACATGTTTAAGATCTGGGCCTGAATGGAAACATCCAGGGCTGATACCGGCTCATCGCAGATAATCAGCTTCGGATTGATAATCAGAGCCCTTGCAATGCCAAGACGCTGTACCTGGCCGCCGGAAAGCTCATGGGGATACCGGAAATAATGTTCCTCGGCAAGGCCTACCTTTTCCAGTATGTCTATGACAGCCCTCCGTCTGCTCTCTCCGTCGCCAATCTTCTGGATAATCAACGGGTCCTCCAGCAGGGAGCCGATTCTCTGTCTCGGATTCAGGGAAGACAGCGGATCCTGGAACACAAGCTGGATTTCTTTTCTCAGAGGACGCATTTCCTTGTCAGAAAGTTTGGCAAGATCCTTTCCTCCATATAAAATCTCTCCCTCGTCCGGATGGAGCAGGCCCAGAATCGCCCGGCCTGTGGTGGTTTTTCCGCATCCGGATTCTCCCACAAGGCCATAGGTCTCCCCCTCATAGAGAGACAGGGACATATCGCAGATCGCATTCATATGGTTGACAGGTTTAAACAGCTTTCCCAGCGGACCGTAAACGGGATATCGTTTTTTGAGGCCCTTTACTTCAAGAAGCGGTTCTCTCATATGGCATTTTCCTCCCGTTTTTTCTCATTTCCCACGCGGGGATTCCAACATTTTACTTTATGGCCCGGCGCTGTTTCCACTGCCGGCGGCTCGTTTTTCCTGCACTGGTCCGTTGCATAGGGACATCTGGTACAGAAATGACATCCCACAGGAATCTGGGACAGCGGCGGAACGGTTCCGGTGATCACGTGAAGCGGCTTCTCCCTGTCCACATCCAGATGCGGAATACAGTCAAGAAGTCCCTGGGTGTAGGGGTGCATGGGATTGTCAAACAGCTCTTCCGTTTTTGCCTCCTCCACAATCTGTCCAAGATACATAACACGAACACTGTGACAGATCTGGGCCATAACGCTTAAATCATGGGTAATCAGAAGAATGGCCATTCCCAGCTTCTGATTCAGCTCTGAAAGCAGACGGAGAATCTGGTTCTGGATGGTCACATCCAGAGCCGTTGTCGGCTCATCGGCGATCAAAAGGCTGGGCTCACAGGCCAGGGCCATGGAAATCATGACTCTCTGCTGCATACCGCCGGAAAGCTCATAGGGATACTGTTTGACGCACCGCTCCGGATACGGAACTCCTGTGAGGCGCAGCAGCTCGATGCTGCGGGCTCTGGCATCCTGCTTGGACATATTTTTATGGAGGAATAATACCTCCTCCATCTGCCTTCCCACGGTCAGAACCGGGTTCAGGGAAGTCAGCGGATCCTGGAAAATGACAGAGATTCTGTTTCCGCGGATGCTCTGCATCTGTGCCAGCGGAAGCTTTAAAATCTCCTGTCCTTCAAATACAACGCTTCCCTCGTACTCCACATCCGCTTCATATTCTCTGAGGCGCAGGATGGACTGGGACATAACACTTTTTCCGGAGCCGGATTCTCCAACAACACCCACGATTTCACCGGGGTGAATTGTCATACTGACACCGGACACAGCCGGAAGGCGCTTCTTTCTGTCACGGAAATATACATGGAAATTTTCCATTTCCAAAAGGGGCTTATTGTTTGTTTCCATTAGCCTTTACGCCCTCCTTTCACACGGGGATCCAGGAAGTCACGGAGTCCGTCTCCCAAAAGATTCAGACTGAGAACCGATATAATAACGAAGGCTCCCGGGAAGATTGCAGTCCATGGTGCCTTGGAAAGCACCTGCTTGCTGGCCTGAAGAATATTTCCCCAGCTTGCTGCCGGAGCAGGAATACCAACTCCCAAAAAGCTTAAGGATGCCTCTGAGATGATGGCCTGGGCAAAAATAAAGGATGCCTGTACGGTCAGGGACGAAACTACGCTGGGAAGAATGATCTTCCACAGAATCCGGAAGTCGCTGGAGCCCTGTATCTTTGCGGCCTCCACATAGACCTGTTCCCTGGCCACCAGGGCCCCCGCCCTTACCACACGGGCAATGCTGGGCGTATATACCACAGTCAGCGCCAGGATTACATTCCAGATGGACGCACCAAGGGCGGCCATTAAGGCAACTGCCAGAAGAACTCCGGGAATTGCGATCAGTCCGTCACAGATACGCATTAAAATATTGTCCAGAATCTTAAAATAGCTGGCGTAAATTCCAATGATGGTTCCCAGAATGGAAGAAAAAATTGTCACGGCTCCTCCAACGCAGATAGAAACCTGTGCTCCGTACATAACACGGATGAACAGATCTCTTCCGAATTCATCGGTACCGAAAATATGTCCGGCTCCCGGCGGTTTCAGTCGGTCCAGAACCTTCATCTCGTTTGGGTCCACGGAGCTGACGGCCGGAATAATCAGGGCAGCCAGTACAATGATAATCATACCCACAAGGCCGATGATGAGGGCCGGATTGGATAAGAACTTTTCTTTTCTGAGGCGGCGCTGTTCTTCAAGGATCGCCTGGCTCCGCTCTTTTGCAGCAGCCTGTTTTTCTGCTTCTGTCACTTTGCCACCTCCTATTTCTTTCCAAGCTGGATGCGCGGGTCAACAATTCCATACAGAATATCCACTGTAAGATTCACACCCACATACAATAAAGTTACAAACAGAACAACTCCCTGGACAACATAAATATCACGCCTGTTGATGGCGTTGATGGTAAGAAGTCCGATTCCCGGAATGTTGAACAGGGTTTCCGTCACAATGGCACCTGTGATCAGGGTTCCGAAAGACTGGCCCACAACGGTCAGAACCGATGGCGCTGCATTTTTCAATGCATGGACCAGAAGAACTGTGCGCTCTTTCAGGCCTTTCGATCTGGCTGTACGGATATAATTCAGATAAAGCACATCAATCACGGACGAACGGGTCATTCTGGTAATCAGGGCCGCCTGGACCGTGCTCAGGGAGAGGGCCGGAAGAATCAGATATCTCAGATGATTCCAAAGGCCATCCTTTAGCGGAGCATAGCCTGCCACTGGCAGCCACTGCAGTTTTACGCCGAAAAACAGCATGAAAAACATTCCCAGTAAGAAACCGGGAACTGCAATACCAAAAAGAGTGCTGGTAACAAGGGCCAAATCCACTGCGGTTCCGCGCTTATACGCTGCCAGAATTCCAAAGGGGATGGCAAAAACCAGCGCAAAAAGCTCTGCCAGCAGAGCGAGGCTTAAAGTCGGCAGGAAATACTGACCGATTGCAGAAAGCACGGACTGCTGCAAAAACAGAGATTCCCCCCAGTCGCCCTTAAGCACCTTGCCCAGCCAGTCAAAATACTGAACCAAAAACGGGCGGTTGAATCCCAATGCTTCATTCAGGGCATCCAGTTCTTCTTTTGTGGCTTCCATGCCCAGCATGGCCGTTGCCGGCCCGCCGGGCATCAGATATGTAATCAGAAAAACTGCTACGGAAACCACAAGCAGCGTCGGAATTAGGGAAACAATTCGTTTAATTATGTAGGAAAACATATCTTCTCCTCATTCCTTCCAAATGGTAACGCTTTATTTTGCTACTTTTGCATTCCAGTATACGGGATAGTGGAAGTATTCAAAATTCTCCATTTTCTGGCTGGTTGCAGTAACTCCGCTGAAATGTCCAAGTACGCTGGCTGCACCATACTCATACAGGAATGCCTGGAGATTATTCCAGTTTTCTTTTGCTTCCTCATTGCTTGCTGCAAAACGGATAGCATCCACTCCCTCGCTTACTTCCTTCACATCAAGTCCGGCCCATCCCGGGTTTACAACGGAAAGCTGGGACGGAAGGAGCTGGTAAGAGTTGCTGGTGATATAGATATCAAACTGTGCCGGATCACTTCTGTGCTCCATGAATACCGGGAAGTCATAGGTCTCTACTTCTGCGTTGAATCCGGCCTGACGAAGCTGCTCATGAACAACCAGTGTTGCATTGTACATTTCCTGATAGTCCGGTGTTGTTACAAGACGGATTTTCTCTCCATTATAGCCTGCTTTTGCGAGAAGCTCTTTTGCCTTTTCTACATTGCCCTGGTTATAATATTCTTCTCCGCCTTTTACAGCCCACTGCTCCTGCTTGAGGTTCATGTAGCCCGGATCCAGAATATAAAGGTTCGGGTTTCCATAGCTTCCGTACATGATTTCTTCCATATTAAGAGCTGCAAGAACTGCAAGACGAAGATCCTGGTTTACCATAATACCCTGGCTGGTGTTGATAAACAGAGTCAGGGTTCCGCCTGTCTTTGTATGAAGGTTTACACCAGGCATTGCTGCCACTTCGTCATACCGCTCCAGCGGGATATCCTCGGCTGCATCGTATTCGCCTGTCTGGATTCCTGCAATACGGGTCGCGTCATCGCTGACAAAACGGAAATAAATGTTCTCTGTGTAGGCTTCTCTCTTTCCTGCAAAACCGCTGGTTTCGCCTTCCGGAGACTGATAATCTTCATTCTTTACCAGATGGATATACTGATCCTGCTTCCACTCCTGAAGCTTATAGGGACCTGTTCCGATGTATTCCTGGATACCTTCCGGTCCTGCTGCATCCACAATCTCCTTCGGGGAAATTGCTGCAAACTGGGACGGAGCGGCAAGAAGAATTAAAATATCAGAAGCCGCATGCTCTACGGTCATGGTCACAGTGTAAGTATCCACCACTTCAAATACGGATGTTCCAAGGATTGCTTTTGCCTTTGCAGATGTCTGCAGCCAGCGGTTCATGGAAGCAGCCACATCCTCGGCTGTCAATTCCTTGCCATTGTGGAATTTCACTCCCTCACGAAGCTTAAAGGTGTAGACAAGACCGTCTTCGCTGATATCGCAGGATTCAGCCAGTACCGGCTGCGGGGTATAGGTGTTGTCCATCATATACAGTCCCTCGAAAATATGCATTGCAATTCCGTCTGCAATGTTGGAAGAGGATGTCATGGAATCCAGGGTCGGCGGCTGGGCTGTTGCAGCAATATTCATAGTATCTTTATATTCTGCTGCCGGAGCTGCCTCGCTGGCTTCTGCTGCTTTGGTTTCTGCTGCCTGTGCTGCTGCTGTTGTTGCTTCCGGAGCCTTTGTTTCTGTCTGTGACTGGCTGCCGCATGCAGTCAGGGACAGAGCAAGACCAAGACCCAGAGCAAGAACTCTTGTGATTTTGTTTCTTCTCATACCTTTTCTCCTATTCTTTTCTGTATTTTGCATTGAAAATATAAAACCTTCAACTGCCACACAAACAGTTTATAAAATCGCCCCATTCTTTGTCAATTGTGCCTAGCGAATATTGATTTTTTCAATTAATATGAGTTATTGGAAATATTTTAACAATAGAAAAGACATTTCCCGTTTGATCTTGGGAAATGCCTTTTTCAATCGTTTCTTTCCAATTCTTCTATTTTTCTTTTTTATAACACAGATACCCCATGGCAGCCAGAATACCCACTGCATAGATTACAAAAGTACAAGCGAATGGCAGCTTCACATGGACGGAATAAATAAAGCCGGCAGTCAGGGAACCTGCAATACTTCCCAGAGACTGGGTTGCATTGAAGAAGCCCATGACCAGATTTTTCTGCGCCGGTTCGGCGCTGTTGGCCACCATGTTCTGGAGCACAGGAACGCTGACAGAATAGCCTGCGTAAACGAGAACACTGAAGGCGATAAAAAGACCGATGGGTACCGGAAGAGTGGTTCCCACAGCAGCCAGGGCACAGATTGCCACCAGCACTACCATGGACCGTTTCACATTGGTTTTATTGATAATCCATACGCATAATGTCATGTTGGAAATAAAGGAGACAAAGCCAACGCCTGCCTTAATAATTCCATTATAAGAGGATGTCAGGCCCAGTTCGTCCTTTAAATAATAGTTGAACGCCTGGTCGAAACCTGTATTTCCGAAATTAATCAGGATATTCACTGCAAACAAAAGGGCAAATGCCACACACATGAACTGGCGGCTGTCCAGAAAGGCCTGGAAGGGATTGGCCTCCTTCATAAGCTTTTTCGCCGGAATTTCCTTTAAATCCGCAGTTCCATCGGTCTCACAGATGAAGTAAAAGGCGATTGCCACTGCAATCAGGGTTCCCGCCTGTACAAGGAACGTAAGCTTCACTGAGATTTCTCCTAAAAAGCCTCCGATCATATAGCCAAAGGCACTGGCCACACTCTTGATGGTTGCGCTGTATGTAAGGAATTTTCCCTGGTCCTCAGGACGTGAAACATTCACCACATAGGTCAGGAAGCTTACAAAAATACCGCCGGTAAATAAACCGGCAAACATTCTGGCCAGGATAATCATAAGCTCTGTGGTGGCGTAGGCAAACCAGACCTGGGCAATTCCATAACCACAGCAGCAGATCAACAGCGACAGCTTCGAGGAGATATAAACATTGACTTTTCCCCAGAATGGCGACATCAGGAAGTTTGTGAGCAGCATCGCTGCCAGTGCAACGCCAAACATATAATCATGCAGATGGAGATCCTGAATGACCGTGGGCGTCACCGGATGAGCAAAGTTTGCTGCCAGGTTGAAAATCACCATGACTGTAAAAAATGCAATAAATCTAGTCTTGTACTTCATGCTTTTTCGTTACCTTTCGTCAAAAATTAATTCCTTTACAAGTTTACGCGTATGGTATCCAGTTGTCAAGGCGATTTTTACCGTCCTATTAAGGCCCGTGAAAAAGACAGAGACAAGTCCTATCCATCTCATCTCTGCCTGTTTTCTGCTCTGTCCGCAGACGGGGCCATGGCCTTTGGCGGGATTTGTTCGCCTTTGGGGTATATTTTATACTTTGAACCGGTACCCCACGCCCCATATGGTTTCAATATACTGCGGCTTTGCCGTATTCAGTTCAATTTTCTCCCGGATTTTCTTAATATGCACCGTAACGGTGGCAATATCACCGATGGACTCCATATCCCAGATCTTTGAGAACAGCTCTTCCTTCGTAAATACATGGTTGGGGTTCTGGGCCAGGAAGGTCAGAAGATCAAACTCCTTGGTGGTGAAATTTTTCTCCTCTCCGTTCACGTAAACCCTGCGGGCTGTCTTGTCAATTTTTAAGCCGCGGATTTCGATGATATCATTGGCCGGAACGCCGCTTCCGATCAATCTCTCATACCGGGACATATGGGCCTTTACGCGGGCCACCATCTCACTGGGGCTGAAGGGCTTTGTAATATAATCGTCTGCTCCCAGGCCCAGGCCCCTGATTTTATCAATATCGTCCTTCTTGGCAGAAACCATGATAATCGGCGTATTTTTACTCTCGCGGATTTTTTTACAGATTTCAAAGCCATCTACGCCGGGCAGCATCAAATCCAGGATAAACAGGTCAAAATCCTCTTCCAGAGCACGTTTTAACCCGCTCTCCCCTTCGTTTTCAATCTCCACTTCAAAGCCGGAAAGCTCCAGATAGTCCTTTTCGAGCTCTGCAATGCTCTCTTCATCTTCCACAATCAAAATTTTACTCATGTTTATCTCCTTTTACGCAATGATCTTTCTAAGTACAAAATGAATTTCCGTACCGATCCCCTCTTTGCTGGTGGCCCAGATTTTCCCTCCATGGTCCTCTATGATCTTTTTTACAATGGAAAGACCAATACCGCTTCCTCCCTTAGAGGAATTTCTGGAAGAATCTGTTCTGTAAAATCGGTCAAAAATATACGGAAGCTCTCTGGGACCAATTCCCTTACCATTGTCCTCAATTCCGATCTGGATAAAATCTCCCACATCGCGAATCCGGATATTGATAATTCCATGCTTTTTATCCATATATTTCAGAGAGTTTCCAATGATATTGTTGATCACGCGCTTCATCTGCTCCGCATCGGCAATGACCATCACATCTTCATCCACATAGTTGAAATATCCCAGCTCCACGCCGCGGGCTTCCAACTCCAGTCCCACCTCGTCAATGCAGTCCCTGAAATAGTTGGCCACATTGATTTTAGAAAAGGTGTATGGAATCTTGTTGGTGTCAATTTTAGAATAAAAGGTCAGCTCATCAATGAGCCTGTCCATATCGTTGGCCTTATTATAAATGGTCCGGATATATTTATCCAGCTTCTCCGGGGAGGACGCCACTCCATCCATAATTCCCTCCACGTAGCCCTTAATGGCCGTGATCGGGGTTTTCAAGTCATGGGAAATATTGCTGATTAATTCTTTGCTTTCCTTATCATACTGTATCTTCTCCTCCGTACTCTCTTTCAAACGGAGTCTCATTTCCTCGAAATTCTGACAGAGCTGGCCAATTTCATCATCGTCTTCAATTTCCAGCGTAAAGTCCAGATTTCCGTCTCTGATCTTCTTCGTGGCTTCCTGAAGCTTTCCTAAAGGACGCCAGATGGACTGGTAGACCCAGACCGTAAGGAACGCTCCTGTAATGAATAAAATAAGCACGCTGGTGAGGAACATCTCAAAAATCATGGACTTGATTTCCGGAATCACATCCACCACATTGGTCACCAGATACAGGCTTCCTTCTTCTCCGTCGGGAAACGTAAAATTTTTCTGCTTGATCAGATGCTCTGTTTTTCCATCCAAGTAATTTCCCCAGTTGGTCAGGTATTCCATATCCTCATAGTCAATAAATTCATTTTCCAACTGGTCCGTGGTTCCCTGATCTCCGGAAAAAATGGTCTGGCCTGCCTTACGGACAATCAGAAAGGAGTGCTTCATGGACAGCCTTCCATTCAAATCTGTAAGATAGGCTTCATCCTCAAATTTATCTGTTTTTTCCTTGATATCCCTGTCGATCTCTTTTTGTATGGATTCCGTGAGGCGGCTGAACACACGGATGGAAGCCCCGGCCGACAAATCCACTTCCTCGGCCAGGCCATAGTTTTGCCTGAACGCTTTGGCCTGATAGTTATTTAATCCCATAATGGCCACATAAATCAGTGAAATCGGCACCACAGTTATGGTAAGAAACGCGATTGCAAGTCTTGTGCGGATTTTCATAAGCGGCAATGCGCCTCCTTTTTTAATTTTTTCTTACGTTTTATTATACCATACTTTAGAATGCCTGTTTATAAAACTATTATAAAATATGTTTTCCTTCAATAAAAAAGCGGCCGATCTTCAGCAGCCGGCCGCCTTTTCAAACAACTGTCTTCGTTTATAACTGAATCATTCCGGAGCTTTCCAGAATCTTTTTCTCCCAGGCAATGGCCTGCTCCTCCAGCGCTTTTACCTTTTCCGCCATATCGGCAACAAAGGCCTCGTCCTTGATGGAGCCCAGATTGATTTTCACATTTAATAATGCGCCCAGGATACCTGTTCTCGTCATCATGGTTCCCACAAGCCCGTCTGTGACGGCATTGGAGTTTCCGCGTGCAACCACAGCCTCTGCGATGGGGAAAATCTTTACGGCAGTCTCTGCAACGGAAAGCGGCACCTTTGCGGCCTCCTTAAGACCATTCTGCATGGCCTCTTTTCTGGCTGCCTTCTGCTCGTCGGTGTCCTTCGGCATGGAAAGGGCATCCATATACAGGTTGAAAGACTCTGTATCTTTCTGAATTGCCAGAACCAGTTCTTTTCTAAGAACTGCTGCCTCTGCGGATAAAGCCTTCATTTCCTCTTCTGCATCTGCGTATTTTGCTTTTCCAATGGTGAGATTGGCCACCATTTCTGCCAGCGCTGCTCCTATGGAAGCGGCCATGGCAGACACGCTGCCGCCGCCCGGAGCCGGGGCATCCGAAGCTGTAATTTCAGCAAATTTCTCAACCGTTAAATCCTTTAAATCTGCCATTTTCTATTCCTCCTCCAGAAGACGATTCTCCATGATCTGGGCCGGGTCAAAATTAGCCACCTGGAGATAATATTCTGCACAATCAATCAGCGCCTGCATCGGAAGAAGGCCAACGATTTCACTTTCCAGTACCGGAACGCCGTAACGCTTCGCTTCCATCTTAACGGCTTCAAACGCACGGTAAACGGCAGTCTTTGTATAATCCGTCAGGTTCATGGAAACCTGCGCCAGATTTCTGTCCTCCAGCATGACTCCGATGGCTTTGATGTAATGGTATCCGCCATTGATGTTGCGGACCCGTCTTGCAATCTGATTTGCAATTTCCAGATTGGAGGTTCCAAGGTTCACATTGTAAGCCACCAGCGGCATTCTTGCTCCCACTGCGCTGACTCCGGCTGTGGGATGGGGTTCGGCCGGACCAAAATCCGGTGCCCATTTCTCTGTATCCTTCATTTTCTCAGCCATTCCCTCAAACTGGCCCTTGCGGATGCTTGCCAGATTGGTTCTGTGGGGAGCTGTTGCGGAATTTTCATATAAAAAGCACGGGATACCGAATTTTTCTCCCACGGTCTGGGCAACCTCTTTTGCCAGTGCATCTGCCTCTTCCACAGTTGTGTTGCGGCAGGGAATAAAGGGAACCACGTCCACAGCGCCCATTCTGGGATGCTGGCCCTCATGCTTGGTCAGATCAATTAACTCCACAGCCTTTCCAAAGGATGCAATCACAGCATCGCGCAGCGGCTCCGGCTCACCGATCACGGTGATTACGCAGCGGTTGTGGTTGGGGTCTGTCTGGTAATCCAGCAGTCTTACGCCCTGCTTTCCTCTGAAGCAGTCAACAATCTTTTCCACCTTTTCCAGATCGCGTCCCTCGCTGTAATTGGGTACGCACTCAATCAATTTGTTTCCCATCTGGCCTGTCCTCCTGTTTTCATTCTTTCCTTCACCAGCACAAGCACCGCTTTCACGCTGCTTTCTGCCTGGAATATCCATTTTTCTCCGGTAAAATCCCCGGAGGCCCAAAGCGCCTGTCCGTCTTTTAGCTTTATCGTTTCCCCGGCCCCTGTCCGGACGATCATCTGTCCCTTACGGCAGTAAAGAATCTGCTCCCGGAGTCCGTCTGACAGTTTGGAGCACACGTCTTTTCCGGTCTCCGCGCTCTCTCCGCTCTCCATAAAAAAGGGAATCATATCCCCCATACAGCAGCCTTTCTTTAACATCAGGTTAAAATCCGTGACCTTCCCTCTGCTGACCGTATCATCCCCGCCGTCAAACCGGTGAGGCATAAATTCTTTCAGATGAAGCCATTCTCCCCCATTATGGGACAGGTCAAGCTCCCCCTCCAGGGTCATGATAATCCTTTCATAACCCGGAAGAGCCGTAAAGGTGCTTTCCGGAAGGTCCACTGTGGCGGAACTCAGACGCCATAAAAAATTCCGCTCTGCATAGCTGCCCTCTTTCGGGGAAAGAAACAGCTCTGTGGTCGTACCTCCGCTCCAGGCGGAGGTACGGTACTCACTCTCTTCTATTTTTCTGATCTGATAGTCTGCCATCCAAGCCTCTCTTTAGAATTCAATGGCCTCTCCCAGTGCCTCTTCCACTGCGCGCACCAGAGAGCCGTCCTCGATGATCTTTTCACAGTAATTGATGTCCTCATACATCTCACGGTCCTCATCCAGACGGGCCACATGGCTTCTCACCAGATCGTAAGCGGCCTGGGTTCCCTTTCCAAGGCCCTTGTTTCCTCTCATATCGATACCCTGGCAGGCAACCATCAGCTCCATGGCTAGAACACGGCGCACATTGCGTCCGATCTCTCCTGCCTGTCTTGCTGCGATGGTACCCATACTTACATGGTCTTCCTGTCCGGCGGAGGACGGAATGCTGTCCACGCTGGCAGGATGTGCCAGAACTTTATTTTCGGAAACCAGAGCGGCTGCAGAATACTGTACGATCATAAAGCCGGAGTTCACACCGCCGTTGGGTGTTAAGAATGCCGGAAGTCCGCTGTACGCCGGGTTCACAAGGCGCTCAATTCTACGCTCGGAAACGTCAGCCAGCTCGGACTCTGCAATCTTTAAGAAGTCGAAGCTTAAGGCCATGGGCTGTCCATGGAAGTTGCCGCCGGAAATTCCGCTTCTGTCCTCTTTGAAGATCAGCGGGTTATCGGTAACGGAGTTGATCTCAATATCCACACGGCCCTTTACATAGTTTACTGCATCCTTGCTGGCGCCGTGAATCTGCGGGCAGCAGCGCATGGAGTAGGCATCCTGTACGCGGATTTCACCCTGACGGGTTGCATTTTTACTTCCCTCCAGAAGCTTCAGCAGGTTTCTTGCGGTTGCCATCTGTCCTGCATGGGGACGAACCTGGTGAACTCTCGGGTCCAGGGCATCCACCACGCCGTTCTGTGCCTCAAAGGATAAGGCAGCGGCGATATCTGCTGTTTTTAATAAGGTAATTGCATCGTTGAGCGCATGAGCTCCAACGGAAGTCATTGCCTGGGTTCCGTTATTTAAAGCCAGTCCCTCTTTTGCAGAAAGCTCGATCACCGGAATTCCGGCCCGTTTCATGGCCTCTGCACCGGGAAGCAGCTCTCCTTCATATTCGGCCATGCCCAGACCGATCATCGGAAGAACCATATGGGATAAGGGAGCCAGGTCACCGGATGCACCCAGGGAGCCCTTCTCCGGAATGAACGGAGTCACGCCCTTATTTAACATGGCAATCATGGTCTCAATGGTTTCCAAACGGATTCCGGAAAAACCGTTTGACAGATTGTTGATACGAAGCAGCAGAATGCCTCTGGCAATGTCTTTTGCAAACGGATTTCCTGCGCCTACGGCATGGGTGATAATCAGGTTCTTCTGAAGCAGCTTGCATTCATCCTGAGAAATCACCACATCACTGAATTTACCGAATCCGGTGGTAATTCCGTAAACCACCTTTTTCTCAGCCACCAGATCATCTACCACCTGTCTGGATTCCAGGATTTTTTTCCGGCTTTCCTCAGATAAAACCACCTCTGCACCCCCGCGGCAGACTGCGATGATTGCCTCAACCGTAAGATCATGGCCTGTAATCACAACTTTTTGCATATTACTCTCTCCTTTGCGTTTTCCCTGTCATAAAATTTCTGTTTTCTATTATATGTCAAAAACGTCAAAAAAGCGTCAAATTGGACCATAAAACTGATTATTTGCCCAATAAAGTCGTTACTTTCTCATTCTTTCGCTTTAGCATGTTAATATGGCAGTTTATTTAATTGATGCTCCACTTCTGCCAGCAGACGGCCCGTTTCCGGATTTCTGATTTTCACGGAAATTTCCTTCCCATTCTCATAATGCTTTCTGGCCCTCTTCACATCTCCCATTTTCAGGCAGACCAGCGCCAGGTACCCTTCGGTCCGCTCGAGTCCCCACCGGTACCGGTTCTTTTCCAGACAATCCCTGGCTTTTTCCAGATATTCCAGAGCCTCCCGATACTGGCCCCGCAGGTAATGAATCTGGCCAATGTTGGAATAAATCTGCCCCATTCCATTGGTCCTCATGACTCCCTCTCCCACGGACTGGGCCCGCCCGTAATAGGCCATGGCTTCGTCGTAAAAGTTCTGCTTCCGGTAGAGATCTCCCAGATAATTATAGCAGGCGGCAGTTCCTGCACCATAGCTTTCATGGTTCAGACTCTGGAACAGGCTTAAGGACTGTAACAGCATGGTTTCCGCCATGTCATATTTTCCCTTCTGCATGTAGCAAAGTCCTTTTAACCGCATCAGCGTTGCATACTCTTCCTTTTTGCTGCCTGCCGGACACCTGAGTCCCTGCTCCACAAACTGTTCCACCTTCTCGGTATCCCCGATCTGGATTCCATAGAAGATCTGCTGCTTGATGCACGCCAGAAGCGTCTCATCGTCCCCGAGAATCGCTGCAAGACCGGAGCTTTTTTGGATGGCATCGGTTCCCGTATCATAATCTCCCATGGCAATGTCATACCGGCCTTTAATATAGTACATTTCCATCTTCATCTGGCGGATGGCATGGGAATCTCCCTTTAATCCGATCACCTGTCTGGCCAGCTCCAGCATTTTTTCCGCCCCGGTCATCACGCCGAACTCATCCTCCGGCTCAGGACTGCCCGCATGGAGCACCGGGAAATTCTCGTTCATGACCGTATAAAATTCCTTCAGATAGTAAATCTGGTATTTGTAGGACTGTACCTGGTCATGGCATTTTTCATAATGATATGCCGCCAGCGACAGGGATTTCACATTCTGCTCCGCCTGTCCCGCATAATATTCCGCCAGCATCCGGTGATAGAGAAGCGTTTTCCCATTGCTCTGCTTTTCGTAGACGTATTCCTGAAACAGGCGGTGGCTGAATTTATAGTAAACATTCCATCCCACTAAAACTTCCTGGATCAGAAATGCCTCCTGAAGCCGCTCCAGCCGCTTTAAAAGTGTAAGCCTGTCGGTTCCCCGCATCAGATATTCCAGCTCCTCAATGCCGATCTTTTCCGGGAATACGGACATGCATTCCAGAACCTCACGCTCCTCTCCCGTCACCGACAAAAGCCTGGTCTGGATGGCAAGATTTGTCTTGGCGGATTTTTCCAGGGTGAAGCCCTTTTTTTGGATTACATTAATCATTTCCCTGAGGAAAAAGGCATTCCCTTCGGTGGAACGGAAAATAGAGCGGCGTTTTTCCGGTTCTTTATCCAGCTCCGGCAGCATCCGGTGAATAATTTCCTCTGCCTCCTCCTCTGTAAAGGGCTCCAGATGCAGCACACTCAGCCTGTCGCTCCTCACCAGAGGTTCCAGGGACGTCAGGACCTCCGCTTCCCTGTTTTTGCTGCATGTGCAGACAGCCGCCAGCTTTCCGTCCGATATGGCCCCCAGAAGCCGGTTCAAAAGCTGGAGACTCATCCGGTCCATCCACTGGATATCGTCAAAGGCCAGCACAATCCTGTATTTCTTCGCAATCCGCTCAAAAAGCCCGATCACCTCACGTTCGATCACGGAATAGGTCAGCTTCCGGCTGTCTGTCTCCTCTGCGCTTCCCATGTTCATGATGATGGACAGGCGGGTTTCATCCTCCGGATACAGAATACTTCCGGGTCCGCCGTTTTCCTGTATCTGGTGCAGCTCCTGTAAAATATCGCTCCAGGGGTTCAGAAAGAAATCTGCCCCGTGGCGGTAACAGGCGGAGTGCAGTGTCAGCATCTGCCTGGAGGAGGCCAATTTTAAGCCGTTTTCCAGAAAGGCCGTCTTTCCGACCCCCTCTTCCCCCGCCACCAGCATACAGGTCACAGGATGTTCCGGATTCCACTCCAAAAGCTCGCTGAAGGAAAACAATTCCTTTTTTCTCCCGATGAAGGGAATTTCCACCGGGCTGTTTACGGTTTTCAAATGCTCCTTCACATGGAAGACCCGCTGGAACAGCTCCCGTATTTTCTTCGAGGGCTCTACCCCCATCTCTTCCCGCAGGCATTTTTCCAGATCATAGTACAGACGGATGGCCATGATATAATCGCCGTTTTCCGCATAAATACTCATGAGCTCATGATACAGTTCTTCGTCATAGGGGTTCTCCTTAATAAGAAGTGTTCCATATTTCTGGATGCCCCGGATATCCTGCTCCTGCTTCGCCAGGGCAAATTTCTCCGATACGTTTCTGACGGTCTCCCTGCTCTGCCACTCCCGGATTCCATTGACCCATTCTTCAAACTCAAAACAGTTTTTTATGTAAAAATAGTCCAGAAACGGCTCCTTATCCCCCAGCTCGTCCTCCTTCACCCCGTCCCAGTCAATGGCAACCGGATAATCAGGATTTAAGGTGATTCCCGTATGCCCGGTGGTGATTAAGAAATCCTTATCCAGCTTTCTTCGGACCTGGTAAATGGCATCCCGCAGCTTTTTTCTTCCGCTGGATTCCTCCTCATCCCCCCACAGAAGACAGATTGCCTCCTCCCTGGTGATGTTTTTCTTCACGCAGAGAAAATATAGAAAGCCTTCCACCTTTTTATAAGGAAAGGTTACCGGCTCGCCGTCTGCGAAAATTTTCGGAGTACCGAAAAGTCGGATTTCAATTTTTTTCACGTTTTCCCCCTCCTGTTTTCTATTCGCTGTTTTCAGTATACAAAACGTCTAAAATCCTGTCAACAGTCCATATTTATAGACGTTTTTTGGACTCTTTTCTGGTATGATACTTACAGAGTAAAAGGAAAATCTCCAAAGAAAGGATGGACACCCATATGACCAACAAAGAGATTGGAAATGCCATGACAATCAAGCTGGATCCGGTGCTGCCGGAGTATCCCGTGTTTAAAGAAGGAATCCGCCGCGCCCCCATGCGTGAGCTGACCCTGTCTGACCATGAGAAAAAGCTGGCAGTAAAGAATGCACTCCGCTATGTGCCGGAAGAGCTGCATGAGGCCCTTGCACCGGAATTTATGGAGGAGCTTCTGACACGCGGCCGTATCTACGGCTACCGTTTCATGCCGAAGGAGCGCATCTACGGAAAACCCATTGATGAATACAAGGGAAACTGTGTCCAGGGTAAAGCATTTCAGGTTATGATCGACAATAACTTAAACCATGAGGTGGCTCTTTATCCTTACGAGCTGGTTACCTACGGTGAAACCGGACAGGTATGCCAGAACTGGATGCAGTATCAGCTCATTAAAAAATACCTGGAGGTGCTGACCGACGAGCAGACTCTGGTTGTGATGTCCGGACATCCCCTGGGACTGTTCCACTCCCACAAGCAGGCCCCCCGTGTGGTAATCACCAACGGTCTTATGGTAGGTGAGGGAGACAATCCCACAGCCTGGGCCAAGGCAACCGCCATGGGCTGCTCCTCCTACGGCCAGATGACTGCCGGAGGCTGGATGTACATCGGACCCCAGGGTATCGTACACGGTACCTTCAATACCATCTTAAACGCAGGCCGCAAGTTCCTGGGCGTTCCCGCTGACGGAGACCTGGCAGGCCATCTGTTTGTGACCAGCGGTCTCGGCGGAATGAGCGGCGCACAGCCCAAGGCCATCGAAATTGCAGGCGGTGTAGGTATTGTGGCCGAGGTGGATTCCTCCCGTATTGAAACCAGACACAGCCAGGGCTGGGTGAAGCTGATCACCGAATCCCCCGAAGAGGCCTTCCGTCTGGCTCACTCTTATATGGAAAAGAAAGAGCCCATGTCCATCGCCTTCCACGGAAACATCGTGGACCTGTTGGAATATGCCGTTGACAACAATATTGCCATTGACCTGCTTTCTGACCAGACCTCCTGTCATGTTCCCTATGACGGCGGTTATTGTCCTCAGGGCCTTACCTTTGCCCAGAGAACCGAAATGCTGGACCATGACAAAGAGAAATTCTGTGAGCTGGTAAACCAGTCCTTAACCAAGCACTTCCACCTGATTCGGACCCTGGTTGGACGCGGCTCCTATTTCTTCGATTACGGAAACGCATTCATGAAAGCCGTATTTGACGCCGGAAACAAGGAAATTTCCAAAAACGGCGTGGACACCTCCGAGGGCTTTATTTTCCCGTCCTACGTGGAAGATATTCTCGGACCGGAGCTGTTTGACTACGGCTATGGCCCGTTCCGCTGGTGCTGTCTGTCCGGTAAGCATGAGGACTTAATTAAGACAGACCATGCAGCCATGGAAATCATCGATCCCAACCGCCGGTTCCAGGACCGCGACAACTGGGTATGGATCCGTGACGCTGAAAAGAACCAGCTTGTTGTGGGCACCCAGTGCCGTATCCTCTACCAGGATGCCCTTGGCCGCCGCGACATTGCCTTAAAGTTCAACGAAATGGTAAGAAACGGAGAAATCGGCCCGGTTATGCTTGGACGTGACCACCACGATACAGGCGGAACCGACTCCCCCTACCGTGAAACTTCCAATATTTATGACGGCTCCAACTTTACTGCCGATATGGCCACCCACTGCTATGCAGGAAACGCAGCCCGCGGTATGACCTTAGTGGCCCTCCACAACGGCGGCGGCACCGGAATCGGTAAGGCCATCAACGGCGGCTTCGGCCTTGTGCTTGACGGCTCCGAAATGACAGACCAGATCATCCGCGAAGCAATTCCGTGGGATACCATGGTGGGCGTTTCCAGGAGAAGCTGGGCCCGCAACGAGCACTCCATCGAGACCGTTGCAGAATACAACCGGAAATTTGCCGGCTCTGATGCAATTACCATGCCGTATATTGCAGACGACGCCTTAATTGAAAAGGTATTTAAAGACGCCGCTGAAAAGTAGAACAGGAGAACCTGCCATGAAAAAACGTTACATCCGCCATGCATCGGAGTTAGTAACCTGCCGGGGCTCTGCTCCCAAAAAGGGCCGTGAAATGTCTGAAATCGGCTTGATTCCAGACGGCGGTGTTCTGATTCATGACCAAAAGATTTTTGCTGTGGGAAAAACCGAAGAACTGGATAAGCTCATTGACCTGTCCGAATATGATGTCATTGACGCTTCCGGAAAAACCGTCCTCCCCGGCTTTGTGGATTCCCATACCCACTTTATTTTCGGCGGCTACCGGGCAGAAGAATTCTCCTGGCGCTTAAAGGGCGATACCTATATGTCCATTATGGAGCGGGGCGGCGGCATCAATGCCACCGTCTCCCCCACCAGAGAGGCCTCCCTGGAGGAGCTCGCCGCCATCGGCAGAGAGCGGTTAAACCGCATGCTGGAATTCGGTGTGACCACCGTGGAAGGAAAGAGCGGCTATGGCATGGACTGCGAAACAGAATTAAAGCAGCTCCGGGCCATGAAACAGCTTGACGCCTCCCACCCGGTGGACATTGTAACCACCTTCCTGGGCCCCCACAGCGTTCTTCCCCAGTATAAGGGAAAAGAGCGGGAATTCATTGATATGCTGCTCACCGACGTGATGCCAATTGTCCGTGAGGAACAGCTCGCCGAGTTTGCGGATATTTTCTGCGAAAAGGGTGTGTTTGGAATTGAAGATTCGGAATACTACCTGACAAAGGCAAAGGAAATGGGTTTTAAGCTTAAAGTCCATGCAGATGAGATGTTTTCCTTAGGCGGTGCAGAACTGGCTTCCAGAACCGGAGCCTACTCCGCAGACCATCTGTTAAAGGCCTCCGATGAGGGAATCCGCCAGATGGCAGAAGCAGGCGTTATCAGCACTCTGCTTCCGGCTACGGCTTTCTGCTTAAAGGAGCCCTTCGCTCCCGCCAGGAAAATGATCGACAGCGGCTGCGCCGTTGCCCTGGCCTCCGATTTAAACCCCGGAAGCTGCTTTACCAACAGCATTCCGCTTCTGGTGGCCCTTGGCTGTATCTACATGAATATGTCCATTGAAGAAGTGATTACCGCGCTGACCATCAACGGCGCTGCCGCCGTGGGACGTGCCGACACCATCGGAAGTCTGGAAAAGGGAAAGAATGCCGATATCGTCATCTTAAAATATCCCTCTATCCACTACATGCCTTACCATACGGCAATCAATCTGGTGGAAACCGTAATCAAAAATGGGGAGACCGCTTATCATAAAGAATGGTAAAAACATGGGGGACTGCTGCGGCAGCCCCCCTTAGTTCTTCTTATTTTAATGCATCCTGTAAAAGCTCAAAAAACTCTTCCGGAACGGTGTAGTAATATCCAACTGCGCTGATGGGCAGCATGGTATTTTTTACTGCGTTCTGGGAATATACCTTTTCAATATAATCAGAACCCTTAAAAGTTGTGATGGTCTCTATGATCTCAAACTTCGGCTCTGTACCCTCGGGCTGCTTGTAGTTTACCTTTTTCTCCTGCCACACCACGATTCCATACTCCGGCTCCAGGTCCTCCGGTGCTTTCTCCGCATCCGTCCACTTGGAAGTATCCATAAGCTTATTCACCATTTCCTGGTCCTCAATAGTGGCAAGAACCGTGCTGCTGTCGTCCGCAGAATAAATTTCAAGTCTGCATTTTACGGCTTCCGTCTCTTCTGCTGTGGTTTCCGCTGTTGTTTCTTTTGCCGCCTGCTCCTTGCTGCATCCCGAAACACTGAGAATTACGCCCAGGGCAATCAATAAAAGTATCCTCTTCATGTCAGTTTCAGCTCCTTTATAAGTATTTCTTCAGTTCCTCAGACTTGTCAAGCTTTTCCCATGGAAGTTCCACATCGGTACGGCCGAAATGTCCGTAAGCGGCTGTCTGCTTGTAGATGGGTCTGCGAAGGTCCAGCATCCGGATGATTCCGGCCGGACGCAGATCGAAGTTTTCGCGGATGATTTCCACCAGCTTTTCGTCAGAAACCTTTCCGGTTCCGAAGGTATCCACCTCGATGGATGTGGGATGGGCCACGCCGATGGCATAGGAAAGCTGAATCTCACATTTATCTGCCAGACCTGCTGCCACAATATTCTTGGCCACATATCTTGCAGCGTATGCAGCAGAACGGTCCACTTTGGTGCAGTCCTTTCCGGAGAATGCGCCGCCGCCGTGACGGGCATATCCGCCGTAAGTATCCACGATGATCTTTCTTCCTGTGAGTCCGCTGTCTCCGTGGGGACCGCCGATCACAAAACGTCCTGTGGGATTAATAAAGAACTTGGTGTTCTCATCCACCATCTCCTTCGGCAGAATCACATCGAACACATATTTCTTAATGTCCTCATGAATCTTTTCCTGGGTCACAGACTCATCGTGCTGTGTGGACAGCACCACTGCATCCAGACGGTACGGCTTTCCGTTCTCGTCATACTCCACGGTTACCTGGGTCTTTCCGTCCGGTCTTAAATAGGAAAGGGTTCCGTCCTTTCTTACCTTTGTGAGCTGTCTTGCCAGCTTATGGGCCAGAGCGATGGGATAGGGCATGTATTCCTCGGTCTCATTGCTGGCAAAGCCAAACATCATTCCCTGGTCCCCGGCGCCGATGGCATCCAGTTCATTCTCTGTCATGGACTTCTCTCTGGCCTCCAGAGCCTTGTTGACGCCCATGGCAATATCTGTGGACTGCTCATCAATAGCCACAATCACACCGCAGGTATCGCAGTCAAAGCCGTACTTTGCTCTGTCGTATCCAATCTCGCGGACCGTTTCGCGGACGATTTTCTGGATATCCACATAAGCCTTCGTGGTAATTTCTCCCATAACCATCACAAGACCTGTGGTGGCACATGTTTCACAGGCCACACGGCTCATGGGATCCTGTTCCATCAATGCATCTAAAATTGCATCCGAAATGGCATCGCACATTTTATCCGGATGTCCCTCTGTTACAGACTCAGATGTAAAAAGTCTCTTTTCCATTCTTTCTCCTTTCGTGTCCGGCCCGGTACGGGCCTCATGCCATCCCCCGTTTTCGGGTTCCGGTCTCTTCAGGCATTAGAAAAAGCCCGCTGAAGATTCTCTAAGCGGACTTGACAAAAGCGTACCCTATCAAATCCTCTTATTGCTCGATTGCTCGCTCAGGTTGGCACCTTCCTGCCCTCTCGCCTACTGCGATTAACAGGGGTTGCCGTGACTTCACAGGTCCTATGTACCTCCATCACTCTGAATAAGGGATATTGCGAACTCTTTCTTTTATTGCTGCGGGATATTGTTCAGTACCCTCGCAATTACGTTACAGGCAGTATATTAGCCGATTCCCGGCCAAATGTCAATAGTATTTTTTTCAAACCGTTTTAACCTACACGAAGCCGGAACTTCTGGGCCTCTTTTTCAGAATCCACCCGCTCAATATTGGCACCCAGAGAACGTAATTTTTCCTCAAAATTCTCATAGCCGCGTTCAATATAGCCGATTTCCTCCACCACCGTATAACCCTCAGCCGCCAGTCCTGCCAGCACAAGGGCAGCGCCTGCCCGTAAGTCAGGGGCCACCACCTGAGCTCCCGTCAAAAGGCCCACACCGTCTACAATGGCCACGGAGCCTTCTACTTTTATGTTGGCTCCCATGCGGGATAATTCGTCCACATATTTAAACCGATTCTCAAAAATACTTTCCGTCACCACGCTGGTTCCCTCTGCCAGGGCCAGAGCCACCGTCATCTGCGGCTGCATATCCGTGGGGAAGCCCGGATAAGGAAGCGTTTTAAAGTTCATATGGCGCTGTCTCGGTTTTCCCAGCACGCGGATTTCCTCATCAAATTCCACCACTTCACAGCCCATTTCAATGAGCTTTGCAGAAATTGCCTCCAAATGCTTGGGAATCACGTTTTTCACAGTGATATCCCCGCGGGTCACTGCGGCGGCGCACATGAAGGTTCCCGCCTCAATTTGATCGGGGATGATGGAGTATACGGTTCCGTGAAGCCGTCTCACGCCGCGGATACGGATCACGTCGGTTCCTGCTCCCTTGATGTTGGCTCCCATACTGTTTAAGAAGTTGGCCACATCCACCACATGGGGCTCTTTCGCCACATTTTCCAGGATAGTTTCTCCCTCGGCCATGGTGGCGGCCATCATGATATTGATGGTAGCGCCCACAGAAACCACATCCAGATAGATATGGCTGGCCACCAGGTCAATGGCATGGGCAATTACCGCGCCGCGGACGATGGACACATCGGAGCCCAGGGCCCGGAATCCTTTTAAATGCTGGTCAATGGGACGGCTGCCGATGGTACAGCCGCCCGGAAGCGGCACCTCAGCACTTTTATATTTTCCAAGCAGTGCGCCGATAAAATAGTAAGACGCACGGATTTTACGCATATGTTCGTCTTCCACGGTCACAGCATGGATATCCCTTGCGTTAATTTTCACCGTATGGCGGTCCAGTCTTTCGACGCGGGCGCCAAGATGTCTGATCGCATCAATCAGCGCATTGATATCACTCACATCCGGCAGGTTTTCCACAATGACATCTTCGTCTGTCATAATCGACGCCGCCAGAATTCCCAGGGCTGCATTTTTTGCACCGCTTATGGTTACTTCGCCAACAAGGGGGGTGCCGCCCTTCATAATATACTGTTCCATTCTGCACCTCTATATCTGTCATACCGCTTTCCAATTCGGGAAGCGGCTCTTATTTCCAAAATTTAGACTCTTCGACGAATAAATTATAGCATACATTGCGGATTTGTAAAGCACGGTTTTTTATTTCGCCGAAACACAGCAGATGAAATCATTGCCAAGCCGCTCAAATTCCTCTGCTGCACTGTCCATTGCAAGGGTCTCCGTCTGGCCCGTAACCGGGTTAAATACCCGCACGTGCCCCTGGTCATATCCGGTGAGATATAAGGAACTGCCTTCCCCGGTGTAAACTAACACCGGCATATTCTGGCCCACAAAATAGAGGACCTGATTTAACGAAGCGCCGGAGGCATCCAGAAGAACGGTCTCCTCCTCCAGGATACTTTCCCCTGTGAACGCACTGCGGTACCTCTCCAGTCTCCGGCTGGCGGCCGATATATCTCTGATGTAATTGGTGCTGGCCCGGTTGGCCCTGGCCCAGATTACCTGATTTCTGCCCACCGTTACAAATCCCATGCAGTCGTAAGCGGCATTGGCGGCATCTGCAAAGTCTGCAAAGCTCCCCAAAAGCCGTCCCCGGCCATAGGCATAGAATTCCATCGTGGTTCCGGCCGGAAACGTCTCCAGCCCCATCTGGTTATTGTCCTCCATCACCAGCTTCTTAGGCGATGCCGCCGTTATTTTCTGTCCGGAGGCAATATCCTTTGCAAGCTGGACAAAATACACCCGTCCCTTCACATCGGAGGCGTACCAGCCGATATTGTCGGTTTTTCCCGGCAGGGTCTCCGCATTGCAGACCAGGGTGTCCTCGGAAACCGTCCCGAAAAATCCGCCGTTTCTTTCCTGGACGCACTTCATATGGATCCGGCTGTCGTCCACCTGCACATCCCGGATGTAATAGCCGGGCTTTTCGTAGTGCATGGCGCTCCCCATGTTCTTATCCACAATGTCCAGTGCCTTCAGATAGAGGCCCATGACTCTTCCATTGGACATGACATAGTCGCCGAATTCTCCGCTTCCGTAAATACAGTCGCTTCCCACAAATCCCAGAATCCGGTAGGCGTCCGTTTTCCCATCTCCGATCTGGGTCTTTTCTCCGGTGTCCAGGTCCATGATCTGAAGCATCCTGGAATCATACACTCCCGTATTTTCCTGCCATGCAAGCCTGGAGCCGTCGGAGCTCACGGAAAATCTCTCCGCATCCAGCCCTGAAGCCACCACAACATATTCATGACTTTTTAAGTCAATGCCGTAAACGGCATTCCCCATGTACAGATATAAAATCCCGTTTTCCCCTTTATGGGCCAGCTTCTCCACATCCGCGGCCAGCTCCTCATAGGGCTCTGCGGCCGGGATAAAAAACTGCTCCTCCAGGGTATTGGTTTCCGCGCTGTAATGGTTATAGGTAATCCCCGTATACCCTTCATGGTTTCCCCGGTTCATATAGCCGTAGACAAGGAAATCCAGATTTCCCTCGTCATCCATCTCCAGAATCTCCACTCCGTGGCGTTTCACGTTGGCCCGCAGATCATCGGTACCCGCGCCGCCGAAAGCGAACACACGGACATTTTTCCCCTCTGCGCTGTCATACATCCAAAGCTCACGGTTTACCACGTAAGCCGTATATCCGTTCTTGGGACTGTTTACAGAATATATGCCCTCGCTGTCAGAAATTCCCAGGATAATCCTTTTTCCGGAAAAAGCTTCCCGTCCGCCTGTGAAAACCTGGTTCATTCTGCGCTCATAATCCATCATATAAATGCGCTGTGCGGCCCATTTCATCGTAAAGTTTTCCGTCACCGCATAAGTCTCGCTGCTGTCCTGGTCTTTTCCGCTGACAAAATAGTCCAGTTGGATATTGGCCAGATCGCCGGAAAGCTCCTTTAAGGTCATACGTACCGGTTCGTTTCTTAAAACTCCCAGGCTCCCCCATGTCATCTGGGTAAAGCTGTTTTTTAAGGTCACGGTTCCAAAGCTTGAATTGTCCGCACTGGGGGAGGATTCCATGTACATGGTCAAATCCTGAGCCGACTCATAATGAAAGGTCTTCTCTGAAAACTCCTCTGCCAGGGCCAGCATGTCCCCCACATGGGAGTTATCTGTTTCCATAATTCTGGCATAATACCATACTCCGGTACCGTCAGAAAGCTCTGCACAAAGCCCAAACTGGTATTCCGTTTCCTTCTCAAGAAGATTCTGGATGGGAAGCTCTGTCTGAATCTGTCCGTTTTCCAATGACCAGCCCGTCAGCTCCGTGCGCTCCACCAGATGTTCCATGTCCAGGCTTCGGATTTCATACCGCAGCCCTTTTATTTTACTTCCCTCTTCAATGCGGATGGAAAGCTTCCTGTCCTCCGGCAGCACAAGAAGGCTGTCGCGTGCCGCCGTAACAGCCTTCTCCTCCCGCTGCCCGAATAACGGTGCCAGCTCATATCCCAGCGCCGTCGGGTAAACCACCGGAAGAGCGGCCTCTCCCATGGCTGTATATGTGGCGTTGACTCCGTTTTCTTCTTTATGGCCCAGGGGCCAGATAAAATAAACCACTGCCGCAGCAATAAACACCAGCAGCAGAACTGCAATTCTCTTTCCGGTTTTCATTCTGTCCTCTTTCCCGTTTCCTCTGTATATCATTGCCGCGGATGCGGCATTTCATTCTCTTCTTTGTTCCCGGCGTCTGCTTATTTCATGGATCAGCAGAAGCTGGGTCATATCCTTATTCTCTTCCATGCCCTGTTCCCTGGCATTTCTCAAAATCCCGTCACGCAGCCGGTAGAGGGCCTCCCTGTCGGGATACTCGTCATAAATGGGGCTTCCCGGGTAGTCCAGGCGGTCACATCCGGCTTCCACCAGACTCTGGCACCGTCTTACGGCCAGTGGGTACAGCCCTTTAAAATATTCCGATTCCGCCTGTCGCCTTACTCTTTCGTTTCCTGCCGGCTGCGGTCTCTTCTCCTCTTTCCTGTAAACCATGTACGGCTTTAATTCCAATGCCTGCGGATACCCGCGGTAAATTGTTTCCATAAAAAGCTTCCCGCTCCTCTTCCTGTCAATCCCTTTCAGGATTATGATATGCAGGAAGGGGCGGGAAGGTAACGGTTTCACCCTTAAAACAGTTTTTCCGGATAAACGCCCTGGTCCACCAGCCTGCGGATGGAAGCCACCACAGCAGGTTTATCTTCCTTATAGGTAACGCCGAACCATTTATCTTTTGTTTCCAGCACCCGAACGGTTCCTTTTTTCTCACGGATACACTGGTCAATGATGGACGGAAGCAGGTATTCTGCCTTCAGATCGCCTTCCTTTACGCCTGCCAAAAACTTCGGGAAGCCCTTTTCCAGTTCCTTTAAAAATCCGGCCGGAAGTCCAAACATGTTCATGGAAACGTGCTGTCCTGCCTCCACATGAACCGGGTTTCCATCGTTGTCCTTTGCATGCATCCCGTCGCCATCCCGGTAAATATCGTAGGTTTCTGTTACCTTGGAGAGGTATCCATCCTCACTCACCGTACACACGCCGCGGGTCACTCCGCCGTTTTCACTGAGGGTATTGGACAGGATAAATCCGGCCATGCACATGTCATATCCGCCGCCGTTTTCATCCATTTCATTTACCATGTACTCATGGATTTTCTTAAAGCCCTCTTTTCCATAGTAATCATCGGCATTGATTACCAGAAACGGCTCATGAATCACATGTCTGGCCGCCAACACAGCCTGACCGGTTCCCCAGGGCTTCTTTCTTCCCTCCGGAGCGGAAAATCCCTCCGGAAGATCATCCATCTCCTGGAATGCATATTCCACAGGAGCGATCTTTTCAATCCGGTTACCGATAATTTCCTTAAAGTCCTTTTCAAGATCTTTTCTTATGATAAAAATAATCTTATTAAATCCAGCCTCCAGAGCATCGTGAATGGAATAATCCATGATGATCTCTCCGCCGGGGCCAACCGGCTCCAACTGCTTGATCCCGCCGCCAAACCGGCTTCCAATTCCGGCAGCCATAATAACAAGGGATGTATTCTTCATCGTTTTTCCTCCTTACTATATACCCCAATTTCCACAATCTTCCTTCATTTTACCACATTCCAGACCACATTTCAATTCCGGGGTGATACATAAATAAATGCCGGATTTCTTCCGAAACCCGGCATCTCTTATTTTTACAAAAGCTCAATAAATGCAGCAATTCTGGTCTCAATCTGACCGCTGTCTGTGGTGGAGTAATCGGTCTCCAGCTTCAGATAGGGAACTCCCATATCCTCAACCATTTCCCTTGTCTTATAGGACTCCACATTGAACGTATGGCAGGCCTGCAATACCACTTCGATCACACCGTCTACCTTATACTTTTCAATCATCTTCTTTGTGTTTTCCAGACGTCCGTCATTGGGTGTCATAACGGAGCAGTGGATTCCCAGATAGCTGTCGGAGATTGCTCTTAAGATATCCTCTGCATTCTCGTCAATCATTCTGCTTCTGGTACGCTCACCGCCGCAGTCGTCCAGACATACCAGCACGCCGCCGTTGTTTTCAATCACCATACCGACCTTCTGAATCACGCCGCCGGAAGGACATCCGGTGAGAAGAATTCTTTTGGCGGATGCAGGTACCGGGCGCTCTCCAGCCTCATAGGCTGCTTTTCTCTCAGCCACCAGAGCCTCCACATGCTCGATCTGCTTCTCCACATCGAAGGTGAAGCCGCCCTTCTGAAGTGCCAGCATCATCTCTGTGCCGTGCATAGCCGGAGGACAGGTTTCCTGGAGGTGGTACATGCCGCAGAGAGCTTTTCTTAAGCGGTTTCTGGTATGTACAGCCTTACGCAGGTCTTCGTCTGTAATTGTAATATCAAACTTCTGCTCCAGCTTTTCCTTTAACAGGCGCACCTCTTCATACCAGATATCGCCGGCATAGGGGCGGTCCTGGCTCTGGGGAAGATGCATCACATAGGTTTCCTTCAGCTCATTCAAAAGCTCATACATCTTTTTCTTTCCGTCACAGGTGGTTTCACCGATGATAATATCGGAAAAGTAGGTGTAGGGACATTTTTCCGTGAATGCAAAGCCGTAGGTTCCCTTAATCAACGGGCAGAGATTCTTGGGAAGCACCTTTTCTGCATCGGGAATGGTCTCGTTGCTGGTTCCGCAAAGACTTACTGCGGCAATTCCTCCTGCGTCCAGAATCTCCTGAGGCGTATAGGAACAGAGGCAGCCTGCCAGTTTGCCGCCGTTCTCCTTAAACTCCTTTGCGGCCAGGAATCCATTTTTCCTGGCATCCACAAATTCGTCAAATAATTTCGGTAAATCGTAATTAGCCATTGCTGTTATCCTTTCTGTTCAGAAGCCATCAGAGCGGCTCCAATGGCCCCTGCGTACCTTGCAAGGGGGGTACTCTCCACAGGCGCTTTTAAGGCATAGGAAAGCCGTCCCAGAATATAAGAATCCTCACAGAGTCCGCCGGTCAGAAAATACTGGTCTCCGGGTACCTGGGAGATGAGCTGCACCACCTTGGTCACCACCGATTCGATGACGCCGTAGGCAATATCTTCCCTGGGGGTTCCCTTTCCGATCAGGCTTATGACCTCCGACTCGGCAAATACGGTGCACATGGAGCTTATGGTGATGGGATTTCCCTTTTTTGCAAGGAGCGAAAGCTCTTCCATGGTGAGGCCCAGCCGGTTGGTCATGACCTCCAGGAATTTACCTGTTCCGGCCGAGCATTTATCGTTCATAATGAACTTCATGACCCGGCCGTTTTTCAGTGCAATTCCTTTTGTATCCTGACCTCCGATGTCAATGACAGAACCGTTCTTTCCAAACAAGAACCAGGCGCCTTTTCCATGGCAGGTGATTTCTGTCACGCTGCGGTCTGCGTAGGGGACTGACACACGGCCATATCCTGTGGCCACATAAACTGCATTTTCCTTTGTGATTCCATCGGCTACCAGCATTTCATAGATCTCATCGGCTGTCTTTCTGCTGTTGAAGCCGGTGTTTAAAAGAAGCGTCTTAAAGACCTCTCCATCCTTTAAAACTGCTGCCTTGGCCGCACTGGAACCGATGTCAATTCCTACCTGATACATACGGTTCTCCTGTTACTGTTTGATGATTCTGTCAGCCTTTGCAAGTGTCTCAACGATAGTGTACATATTGGTTACACCGCCGACTACCAGCTTGTCCTTTAAGTTGTAGTAATCCAGGCAGGTACCGCATGTTAAGATCTCTACGCCCTGGGCTTCCATGTTCTTTAAATCCTCAAGGGACTCGGAACCCTCTGTGGTAAGAGTTGCGCCGCCGTTGTAGAAGAGGATGGTCTTGGGAAGCTCGTCAAGCTGGGAAAGGGCATAGATGAAGCCTTTCATCAGAACCTTACCAAGCTCTTCATTTCCGTGACCCATATGATCGGAAGCGATTGCTACAACCACGTTGCCGCGCTTATCCATCTGGCATGCAGCGGAACCGTCCTCGCCGTCCTCAGCAAGAGGAGCATCGGCTGTGATGGTAACTACAAATAACTTCTCATCCTTTTTCTCTGCGAAGGACTTTAAGCCCTTGCTGGAAGCCAGACGTGTTAAGTTCTGTACCGGAATCTCGTTGTCCACATGTACCTCAACAACTCCTGCTCCCTTTAATGCCTTTAATGCTTTGGTTGCTTTTACAACCGGAATCGGGCACTGGTCTCCTACTGCATTTACAATTACCTTTTCCATGATAAATTCCTCCTTAAAATTGGTATATTCGTAATTTTTGCATAATTACCTAGGGTATATTGTACCTGATACTGGGCATAATAGTCAAATTCAAATTTTCTATACAGTTGCTTTTTAAAAATTCCAGTGTTATGATACAGATATGAATGTTTACAGGAGGTTTTACGCATGTCCAAAGAACTGCCCCTTACACAGATGACATCAGCAGCCGGCTGAGCCGCCAAGCTGGGACCGGGTGTCCTTACAGAAATTCTGGAAAATCTTCCAAATGTTTATAATCCCAACCTTCTGGTTGGGTTTGATACCAGCGATGATGCATGCGTCTACCGAATCACTGACGACATTGCAGCCATCCATACCGTAGACTTCTTCACCCCCATTGTGGACGACCCCTATCAGTTCGGACAGATTGCTGCCGCCAACGCGCTGAGCGATGTGTACGCCATGGGCGGACGGCCTGCAGTGGCAATGAACCTGCTCTGCGTTCCAAACTGCCTTTCCAAGGAAACCATCCGCCAGATTTTAATGGGCGGCCATGACAAAGCGGTGGAAGCAGGCTGTACCATCGCAGGCGGACACACCATCCAGGACTCGGAGCCCAAATACGGCCTCTGCGTCACAGGATACGTGCATCCGGATAAAATCCTTAAAAATGTGGGCGCACAGCCTGGCGATTATCTGGTGCTCACAAAGCCTGTGGGAACGGGCGTCCTCACCACCGGAGCCAAGGTTGGTATGGTGTCCGATTCCGACTATAACGCCATGGTGGCATCCATGGCTGCTTTGAATGCCAAAGCCGGAGATCTGGTCCAGACCTTCCCGGATATTCATGCATGCACCGATGTCACAGGTTTCGGACTTCTCGGCCACTCCTTTGAGATGGCCGAAGGAAGCGATGCCACTTTAAAGCTCTTCAGCAAAAAGATTCCGCTGCTTCACGGAGCAAAAGAGCTGGCTGAAATGGGAATTATCCCTGCCGGTGCCTACCGGAATATGGACTATGTAAAGCCCCACCTCCAGATTATGAAATCTGCCGCAGAGCCCCTGGTGGACCTGATTGCAGACCCGCAGACTTCCGGCGGGCTTTTGGTATCCCTTCCTAAGGACCAGGCCCTTACGCTCTGCGACAAGCTGGCTGCCATGTCCTTAACGGGCGCCGTCATCGGAGAGGTCATTGAAAAACAGGACAAAGACTTAATCATCGAATAGGAGACAGGAGGAACGCCTATGACAGATGAATACCATGTACACGAAATTTCCCTGGGCTTTTCTCACGACAAAGCCATGCTGACGGATTTTCTCTCCAGGCACCATCTACGTTTTGAAGAAGATATTGAAGCCGCCTACGGGGTATTTGATGAAGAGGAATCCCTGCTTGGCTGCGGCTGCTGTGCCGGGAACCTTTTGAAATGCTTTGCCGTGGATGAGGCCTTACGGGGGCAGAATGCCCTGGGAAGCCTGATTTCCCGGCTGGTGGAAAACCGTTTTGAAGCAGGGTATTATGACCTTTTTGTCATTACCCGTCCTAAAAACAAGGCTCTATTTACCTCCTGCGGATTTTATGCACTGGCAGAAACCGGGGACGTTTTGATGCTGGAAAATAAGAAAAACGGACTGGACAGGTTTTATTCCGGATTTTGTTCCGAAGATACCCCTAGGGCAAGCCACTCCTTACAAGAGGGCGTGGGCTGCATCGTCATGAACTGCAATCCCTTTACGAAAGGCCATCTGGGACTAATTACCTTCGCCGCCGCCCGCTGCAGTCTGCTCCACATTTTTGTGGTGGAAGAAAATAAATCTGCCTTTCCCTTCGATGTGCGCCTTAGGCTGGTACAGGAGGGGACGGCCCATCTGCCCAATGTGAAGGTTCATCCGTCCGGCCCCTATATGATATCGTCCGCCACCTTCCCAACCTATTTCTTAAAGGAAGGCGAAGATGCTGCTAAAATCCAGAGTGAGCTGGACATTACCCTGTTCGCTTCCCGGATTGCACCGATTTTTCACATCACCAAACGATTCGCCGGGGAGGAGCCCTTCGACCCAATAACCAGAAAATATAACGAAGCCATGATTCGGATTCTGCCGCAGTACAGCATTTCCTTTATTAAAATCGACCGGATTGCTTCTGCAGGACCTGACGGAAAGGACGAAGCCATAAGTGCCTCCAGAGTCCGGAAGCTCCTTTCCGAATGCGGAGTTACCGACGAAGTTCTCTCTCTGGTTCCCCCCTGCACAGCCAGGTATTTAAAACAGGAATTCGGGGGATTGTCATGAAACCAGAAACCATCATCACAGGCACTCCGGTGACCCTTTCTGAACTTCTCGACGCCAGAAGCCGGCGTGCCAAACGCCAGAGGGAGCTTTTATGCCTCCCCGGCGCCCGTTCCTTAATCAGCTTTTCCATGAATATGCCAGGGGAAATCAAACGGTTTCCTCTGCTTCTTTCTGCCTTTTTAGAGGGGCTTAAGGAAATCCGGAAGCGGATTCCCTCCAGTGATATCTTACATTATGAAGAATCCGGAGAAAATACCGGGCCTGAAGCCCTGTTTCTCCTTTCGTCCGAAGCCGCTTCTGTGAAGCGGACCACAGCCGCCATCGAGGAGAATCACGCATTGGGACGGCTGTTCGACATGGATGTTTTAGATGTCTTTGGAGTCTCTCTGTCCCGCTCCACCCTGGGACTTCCCCCGCGTACCTGCCTGATCTGCGGGGAGAATGCAAAAATGTGTGCCAGAAGCCAGAGCCACTCCAGGGAGCTCATTTCATGGCGCATTGCACAGATGCTCAACGATTATTTCCGGAACCAGGCCGCCGATCTGGCCGCTGCCTGCGCGGTCCGCTCCCTGCTCTACGAGGTCTCCGCAACCCCCAAGCCGGGTCTTGTGGACCGGAACAATTCCGGTTCCCATAAAGATATGGACTTTTTCACCTTCTTAGACAGCAGTGCTGCCCTGATTCCGTGGTTTCGGGATTTCTTCTGTATTGGATGGGACTACTGCCGGGAAACCGATGCCAGGCTCTTTGACAGGCTGCGCTTTGCAGGACAGAAGGCCGAGGAAAGTATGTTTTCCGCCACCGGAGGAATCAACACCCACAAGGGACTGGTCTTTTCCTTTGCCATCCTATGCGGCGCCCTTGGAAAGGCCCATGCCGGAATATGCGGCCCCCTGGATTCCAGAGAAGTTCTTTCCCTGTGCCAGCGGCTGGGGGCATGCTCTCTTCCTGATTTTACAGCTTCTTCGCCTGTTAAGACCGCCGGGGAACAGTGCCATGCCGCCTACGGTATCACCGGAGCCCGGGGAGAAGCGGCTGCAGGATTTCCTTCGGCTCTGACCCTTGGACTTCCCGCCTTAAAGCACTGGCTTCATGAGGGCTTTTCCCTCAACGACTCCGCTGTGCTGGCCCTTCTTACCATGCTGGCGAAGGTGGATGATACCAACATGATTCACCGCGGCGGCCGTACCATGGCCTTAGAAAGCAAAAAAGAAGCCGCAGATATCCTTTCGGACATTGCGGCCGGGTCCTTCAAAGAAAAGCTGACGGCGCTCGATGCAAGCTTTATCAAACGGAACTTAAGCCCCGGCGGATGTGCAGATCTTCTGGCTGTCAGCCTGATGTTCTTATTTTTAGAGTCCTCCCATCTGACGACTCCCTTTAATTAAAACGCCCCATGAGCTTTGCCAGAGGTGAGACCACCTCCGACAGGGATTTTATGGCATGGTTGAGTTCATCAATGTTGATGGACTCAATTTTTTCCAGGGCTTCTTTTACGCCCTCCTCACTGGTGACTGCCATCTGGTCCACGTGCTTTACCAGGCCTGCCAGATCTGCCTCGGAAAGCTGCCTGGAAATCACACTCAGTTCCTTCGTCACCATTTCTATTTCTGCAGCCGAGGTCTTAAGCTTCGGCACCAGGGAAATGTAGGCGGACAAAACCATGAGAAACATAGCCACCGTACATGCGGCCATAACTGCCAGCATATAAAACTGCTTTCTGGCGTACTTCTTTCTCTCTTCCTCAGTCTCCGTAAGCTGTTTCATCATCGCTTCCAGACGGTCCCGTTCCTCCATACCATATTCCTCCTTATTTTCCCAGGGCTATGGGGTACTCCGTTTTAGAATCTCCTTAAACGCTTTCACAGCCTCCGCCACTGACGGCACCTGGAAAATTCCTCCGGCCACAGCGATTCCACTGGCTCCCAACTGTAACGGACGGCCGCAGTTTCCGGCAGTCAGACCTCCGATGGCCACATTGGGAATTGGCGCTGCCTTTAAAATTTCCAGATAGGTCCCGTCTGCAATGGGTGTGGCATCCGGCTTGGTGGAAGTGGTGTACCAAGCGCCGCTTCCCAGGTAATCGGCCCCCTCTTCATAGGCACGGCGGGCCTGCTCCCCTGTCTTTGCCGTGGCACCGATGATAAAATCCTTAAGGCCCATCTGGTCTGCGATTTCCCTGGCCATGGCCACCGGAATGTCGCTCTGTCCCAGATGGACTCCATCGGCCTTACATGCCAGGGCAATGTCCAGGCGGTCGTTGACAATGAACAGCGTACCGCTTTTTCTGGTCTGCTCGCGAAGCCACATGGCATCCCTTAAATACTCTGCTGAGGTCAGATTCTTTTCCCGGAGCTGAATCATGTCAAGACCTGAAAAAAGTGCCTCCAGAATCTTTTCATCTCCCAGCTTCCGGTCTGCGATCCCATATAAAATTCCCTGTTTCTTCATATTCTATCTCCTAAACCACAGATTTACAACTGAATTTCCAGATTCTCCATCAGGTAGGCCCCATATTTCTCTTCCTGGAATCTGCTTAAGGCATCCAGAAGGGCCGTTTTATAGGTCCCGTACCCGCACCCGTACTCGCACCCGGCTGCGGACCGCACATCCCCCGGATATTCTCCGCAGAAGGAAACTGCCGAAACGGCCGCCGCTGCCAGAAGAGCCGTCTCCGTTTCTTCCAACGGCTGCCCTTTTTCTTTCCACGCAGCCGCCAGTATGGCTCCCATAACAGCCCCCGTGAGGCATCCGGTTCCCACCAGAACCACAGGCCGTTCTGTCTCATGATGCAGAAGGAGGGCCTTTCTTTTTCCACCGTCCCTGTCCCTCCAGAGAATCTTATCCACAGGTCCCGTCTCCGCTATCACCATGCTGCGGTTCTGGCTTTCCATCTGCAATAACAGCTTTTCTGCCTCTGCCTCATGGAAAAAGTTCCCCACGCTGTCCACTCCCGTGTGGGCCAGGCTTCCCGTCAGTACGGTGTGAATCTCTGAACTGTTTCCCTTCAGTACTCCTGACCAGGGAATGGAAAAAAGCCTTGCGGCAGCCTCCCTCCGGTATCCGGAGGCTCCGGCTCCCACCGGGTCCAAAACCACCGGAATTCCCTTTTTCCCTGCGGTCACAAGAGCCCTTTCACAGGCCGCATATTTTTCATTGGAGGGCTGGCCCAGATTCACCGCCAGTCCGCAGGCAGAGCCTGTGATCTCCTCCATCTCTTCCGCTGCCTGTGCCATGAGAGGTCTGCCCCCGATGGCAGAAATTCCATCGGCGCAGAGAGCCGCGGTCACGTAGTTGGGTATCATATGGACCAGCGGACGCTTCCTCTGCACAGCCATAAGGCCGGAAACCATTTTTTCCACAATCTGTTCTTTATTCATGGTCTGCTTCCTCCAAAGACGGCTCCGGAATCCGGAAACAATGATTCAAGGGTCCATTTCCATGTCCCAGTCCCGGTTCATGCCTCAGAGCCCCTGTCAGGTACTGCTTTGCCTTTTTTACCGCCGTCTCCAGGTCCCATCCCATGGCCAGCCCGCAGGCAATGGCAGATGAGAGGGTACAGCCTGTTCCATGGGAGTTTTTCACCTCCAGCCGCTTTCCGGGAAACCACTTTGCGGTCCCCAAAAAGGCAAGGCAGTCACTGGCATCCCCTGCCATATGGCCCCCTTTGACCAGGACGGCTCCATGAAACCGCCCGGAAATCTGCAGGGCAGCCTGCTCCATATCTTCCGGAGTCAGAATACGGCTGCCCCATATGACCTCTGCCTCCGGCACATTGGGCGTAATCACAGAAACCAGCGGATACAGCTCCCGAAAGGCTGCCTCCATGGCCGCCTCATCCATTAACCTCCGTCCGCTGGTGGAAACCATGACCGGGTCCAGCACCACATGGCCGGGCCTGTATTTTTTAAGAGTCTCCGCTGCCAGTAAGACTGCTTTCTTGGACGGCAGCATCCCGATTTTCACCGCATCCGGCGTAATGTCTGAAAAAACGGCGTCCAACTGGCCCTTCAGGATGGCCTCCTCTGTCTCTGAAACGGCAAAAACGCCCTGGGTATTCTGAACCGTCAGGGCGGTAATTGCACTCATGCCGTACATTCCGAAGGCTGTTATGGTTTTTAAGTCAGCCTGTATGCCGGCTCCTCCGGAGCAGTCGGAGCCGGCAATGGTAAGAACAGTCCTCATGACTGCTCCAGCATGCCTCTAAGGTAATCCAGGGCATGGCTTTTGGACAGCGCACCCACCAGAATGGCTGCCATAACCGTTCCGCAGGCCGTGCTCATGAAGAACGGCATCACATAGGTAAATAACGCCGCTTCTTTTCCCATCACGAGGGTTGCCACCGGAAAGCAGAGCATTCCTCCGATCAGTCCGGTTCCCACTACCTCGCCCACATACGTGGGAAGCAGCTTCTGTGTCTTCTCATAAACCACTCCGCAGACAAAGGCGCCCACCATGCTGCCCGGGAAAGCCAGAAGACTTCCGGTTCCCATGAGGTTTCTGATGAGGGAGGTGCAGAATGCCGCCATCACTCCGTAGGCAGGCCCTAAGAATACGGCACAGATTACATTCACCAGGTGCTGGATTGGGTAGCATTTGGATGCACCGATGGGGATGGAAAAGCTGGACATTGCCACGGTCAGGGCCACCAGCATGGCAGCAGTTACGGTTTTCTTCACTGTGATTTTCATGATTCATCTCTCCTTATTCGTCAAAGATACTTACAATCTCTCCGTCGAGAATCCGATTCATATTTTTAACGGCACAGAAGTTTCCGCACATGGAGCAGGTGTCTTCCTTCTCCGGTTTTGCCTCTGCACGGTAGCGTTTCGCCTTTTCCGGGTCAATGGCCAGGGAGAACATCTTATCCCAGTCCAGGTTTTTTCTGGCCAGGCTCATCTCGTTGTCCCAGTCGGCTGCGCCGCGGACGCCCTTGGCAATGTCGGCCGCATGGGCTGCGATTCTGGAGGCGATAATTCCCTCCTTCACATCGTCCAGATTGGGAAGTCTTAAGTGCTCGGCGGGAGTCACATAGCAGAGGAAGGAAGCTCCGCTTGCCGCTGCGATGGCGCCTCCGATGGCTGCTGTGATATGGTCATAGCCCGGAGCCACATCGGTCACCAGCGGGCCCAGTACATAGAAGGGCGCGCCCTTGCAGATCTCCTTCTGGATTTTCATGTTGGCCTCGATCTGGTTTAAGGGCATGTGGCCGGGTCCCTCAATGATCACCTGCACATCCTTTTCCCAGGCTCTTCTGGTGAGTTCTCCAAGAGTCACCAGCTCCTCAATCTGGGAAATGTCGCTGGCATCCTTAATACATCCGGGACGGCAGGCATCTCCAAGGCTTAAGGTCACATCGTACTGGCGGCAGATTTCCAGGATGTCGTCGTAATGCTCGTAGAAGGGGTTCTCCTTTCCTGTCATTTCCATCCAGGCAAAGATAATGGAGCCGCCCCGGGATACAATATTTGTGAGGCGCTTGTTCTCCTTAAACCGTTTGGCTGTGGACTTGTTGATTCCGCAGTGGATGGTCATAAAGTCCACGCCGTCCTCCGCATGCATTCTCACAATATCCAGCCATTCCTCCGTGGTGATTTCCTTTAAGGCCTTGTGGTAATAAACCACGGCATCGTAAATCGGAACGGTACCAATAATTGCCGGGCATTCTTTTGTGAGCCGTCTGCGGAATACTCTGGTGTCTCCAAAGGAGCTTAAATCCATGATGGACTCTGCTCCCATCTTCACGGCACTGTTTACCTTCTCCACCTCCACATCCAGGTCCTTGCAGTCTCTGGATGTGCCCAGGTTCACGTTGATTTTTGTTTTCAGCATGGAGCCGATTCCATTGGGATCAATGGAGGTATGTACCTTGTTGCAGGGAATGGCAACCTGCCCTTTGGCAACCAGGGCACGGATTTCTTCCGCTGTCATCTTTTCTTTTTCTGCCACCGCTTCCATCTCTTTGGTAATAATTCCCTGTCTGGCAGCATCCATCTGTGTGGTGTAATTCATTCAATTCTCCTTTCCTTGCGAAAAATGTACAATATTAAAAGGACATATCCTCTTTCGGATATGTCCCATTCATTCTCGCAATACTTCCTACGCCGGCATTATCCGTATCAGGTTCAATAGGTCGGAATCGTTCCTGCATTCCCTCTCAGCCTGCCGCGGCAAGCTCCCTCTTTGTAAATATGAAATTGTTTGGATTTCTCTACCCTTTCAGTATAGCATGATTTTTCCAGATTGCAAGTACCGGTTTTAATTAAGTGTTCCGTTCAGCACCCGGAAATCTCCGGCCAGGTCCCCCTCGGCACCGTTTTTCTCATAAATCCGGCCGTCCTGCTCATACGTATACACCCGGACATCGTCCACATAAATCTTCTTATCTCCGGTGATGGAAATATTATACTGGTCCTGCCAGGGAAATTCCAAGGTATAGGTATTTGCTCCTGTCAGGTGTACCCGCTTTTCCAGGTTTCCCACCTGTACCTTCACATCCGCGCCTGCATAATCGGATTCCGCATGAAAGTCCACATAGAGCTTGTCGTTCCCCGGAAGGCGGCCTGTGATGTTCTGGGTAATAGCGCTGTTGCTGTTTATCACCGCCATCTTTGTTCCGTTCCGCTCCTCCACCGTACTGGTTCCGGAAAAGCTCCATCCCTCTTTTCCCAGCCCGAACTGGCTGTTGTATACGCAGTTGTTTACATAATTCCTGTACACCCAAAGCCCGTAGCCGCTGGTGGTTTCCAGAAGAACAGGCGCTAAGCTGCGGACAAAATCATCCACCTGGTCCTCCCGAATCTGGGTATTGGAGGAATAGGCCTCTGTGGAATCCATATAGAGAAGCTGTTCCACATAAAACCGCTTGCCGCTGGCTTCGTAGAGACTTCTCAGATTTCTCTGCATGGTCCTTAGGGCCGTATCCGCTGTGATTCTGTCATTCTCGTTTTTCTGTCCCATGGACACGCTGTACATGAGAGCAGAATAGGGAGCACCCTCGCAGGAATAGGTGGCACTGTGAGAATAGTAGGTGAAGGTGTCTTCCCCTGTATACACCCGGTCCCCATCGGCCCGCACCTCCATGGAAAGGCCCGGGAACACCTGCTGGGTTTCCTGTAAAAATTCCATCAGATACTGATCGTAGTACTCATAAAAAAGCTCCGCTGACGGATGATCTCCATAGGGCAGATACACCTCATCAAAGGTTTTAAACCGCCCGCCGTACCAGTCATTGACCTCCTCCAGGGTATACTTCCCGCGAAGGTATGCCGTAAACCCGCTCTGCTTTGCCATGCGGATTCTTAAGCTCATGGAAAGCTCCCGGTCCATATTCCAGATATAATTCCAGAAATCCTCCCAGGTAATAAAACCGCTGTGGAAATTGGAATGGGCCGATGCGGTTTCGTAAAGCCGCCTGGCGTAGTCCCGCCATCCGTACCAGTCCTCGCTTCCCTTCTGTGTCACACTGTCATACCGGGCCGGGATTTCCGCCGTTCCGTAATAATCCCAGGTGTAGCCCACCCGCAGAACCACCCAGAGACCATTGCGTTCGGCGCAGTCCATCACCTCATCCAGCCGTTCAAAGGCCGCTTCATTGAAATACATATTCACCGTATTGGGCTGAAACTCCCGCCAGGGTACCACCAGAATAATGCTGTTGAACCCGTCGGCTGCAATTTTTCTTAAATTTTCCTCCATGCGGCTGTCTTCACTGTTCCAGTAGTTGATCGGCCACTCATCTCCAAAATACGTTACGGATTTTAAATACTCCGGCTTTTGCGCCCCATACGCAGGCACAGAAAAAAGGCATCCGGCTCCCATCAGAAAAGCCATTGCCATTGCCGCAATTTTTCTTTTGTAATTCATCCCATCTCCGCCCTGCGTCCATAAATACTGCACTGCTTTATAGCCGTGATGATATTTACTATAACATAACCGTTTCACTTCTTCAATTCTTTTTATCAATATCTTTTTATCGTTTTTCAATAAAATTATATTGATTTTCGTATTATCCTGTGTTATGATACTGCTACCGGAAAGGAAATATACACCAAAAACAGGAGGAAATCCATGAACTGGTCCCATAAACAATCTATTTTTTTAACGAAGATCTGTATCTGGCTGTTTGTCGCCGGATACCTGTTTGTTCTGGCCGCCTGCCCCTTTTTAGTGAAGAGATTTCTGTTTTACAGCTACACCGCTTACAGAAAGCAGCCTGTCTTTTTCATGGCCACCATCTACGCCTGCGCGGTCCCGGTGGGAATCATTCTCTTCCGTCTGAATCAGCTTGTGGAGGCCATCGGAAAAGAAGATATTTTTACGGCTTCCAATATCCGGAGACTTCGTGTGATCTCCTGGATGTGCGGCGTAACCGGGCTTTTCTGCTTCCTCTCCATGCCTTACTATCTGCCATGGGGAATTCCGGGCAGCTGCATGATTCTCATGTGCCTTTTAATCCGCGTCATTAAAAATGTGTTTGAGCGGGCCAAGGAGCTGAAGGACGAAAATGATTTCACCATATAGAAAGGAGATTTTCCCATGCCGATTATTGTAAATCTGGATGTCATGATGGCAAAGCGGAAGATTTCCGCCGGAGAGCTGGCCGAACGCGTCGGTATCACTCCCGCCAACCTGTCTATCTTAAAAAACAACAAAGCAAAAGCCGTCCGTTTTTCCACACTGGAAGCCATCTGCCGGGAGCTGCACTGCCAGCCGGGAGATATCCTGGAATTTTCTGAAGAGGAGGGAATCCATTTATGACCGATTTTCATGAAACTCACGTACCGCCTGCTGCCCAGGCCCCCGCACCCCGTCCGCTCCCTGCTGCTCCGCTGGCAGCGGCCTTTGGAATCTATGGACCCATCTGTCTGGCCATGGGAATCTTTTACACCTTCTGCTTTTATAAAAACCCGCACTCCGTCACCTGGCCCTTATTTTCGGCTGTCGGATACCTGGTTTTATGCAGACTTTTTAAGGAACTTGGCCTTACCATAAAAAAGGACTCCTGGTTTCTCATGGGAACCTCATTCCTTGTGAGCCTTTCCATGTGCCTGACCGGAAGTGCCTTCCTCCACTCCTGCGGCCGCCTTGCCCTGTTTCTCCTCCTGGCTGTTTTCCTGATCCACCAGCTTTACGAGGACCGTACCTGGCAGGTGGGAACCTGGATTCTTGCCATCTTCCGGTACTGCGGCTCCCTCATCTGCCTTCTCCCGGTCCCCTTCCTCCATGCGTCGGCCTTTTCCAAATCCGGGAAGGCCTCCGGAAGTAAAAATCTCCTTCTGGTTTTTGCCGGTGTCTGTGCCTCCATCCCCTTAACCATCCTGGTGATCTGGCTCCTCGGCAGTGCGGATGCCGTATTTTCCAGCCTGGTATCCCGGCTGTTTCAGGACTTTTTCCGGCTGGGGACCCTGATTTCCATAGGTACAAGCTCCCTTTTTGCCGCCGTGGTTTTTTACAGCATTCTCTGTACACGCTTTGCACCGCCAAAGCACGAAAAAGGAACCTGCCGCAGAAGTGGAAATCCCCTGGCTGCCGTCAGCTTTTTAGGCACCATCGTCCTCTTTTACGGGACCTTCTGCATCATCCAGATTTACTATCTGTTTCTGCACCAGGGCTCGCTTCCGGAATCCATGACCTACGCCCAGTACGCCCACCAGGGCTTTTACCAGCTTGTGTTTGTCATCTTCATTAACCTGGCTCTGGTTCTTGGATTTTTAAAGTACATCCGTCCCACCATGCTTTTACGGCTCACCCTTGCCTTCATCAGCGGATGTACCGTAATCATGACCGCCTCCGCCGCCTACCGCATGGTGCTTTATGTGGCCTGCTACCATCTCACCCTTTTGAGGCTTCTGGTTCTCTGGTTCCTGGCCATGGTCACGGTTCTCATGGCAGGGATTTTCAGGCTGATTTTCAAGGACAGCTTTCCATTGTTCCGCTACGGGATTCTGGTGGTGTCCGTCTTCTATGTGGTTCTGGCCTTTGCCAGGCCGGATGCGGTCATTGCCCGCTATAATCTCACCCATGCAAACGTTTCCCACAGCGACCTGTACTACTTACAGTCCCTGTCCACCGATGCAGCTCCGGCCCTCTTAAAATATCTTCCCGCAGAAGAATCCTGTTTTGAGCCATGGGGCGGCCGTGAACAGTATCTGCGTTCCTTCTTAAACCATCAGCCGGAGCAGACCTTTGCTCTCTCTTTACGCCGTTACAATTTCTCCTCCGCCAGAGCCAACCGTCTTTTTGCTCTCGCACTTACAAAAATCCCGGACTGATTCGCAGCCCGGGATTTTCCATTCTTCTTAATTTATTTTGTCATTCCAAGGGCTCTCGGCCTGCATCCGTCAGGAATCGGGCACAGGTAGGTATCGCCCTCCAGTGTCTCTTCCATCTCTGCCTTGGCTTCTTCGATCACAGCCGGGTCCTCATACATGTCGATGGCTGCTCCTGCCATGGCCTTTGCCGCATAGATCAGTCCCTTATGGGCCAGTCCGCTCTTTCCCTGGGTTACCACCTGCCAGGAATGTCCCGGGGTTCCGGCCGCCCATGTGGCCACATAAGCCTGAGCGGTGGGGCAGTTCCAGCTCACATCACCCACGTCTGTGGAGCCGAAGGACATGATTCCCACCGGGTCAAAGGGAGCCACGAACCTGTACATTACCTCTCCCTTATGGGCCAGCACTTCCTTCTTTGTTGCCTTATCACAGGATTTTGCCACCTTCTCCAGGGATTCGTAGCAGCTTTCGCCAACACTCTCATGGATTGCCTTTGCAAGGGCCATCTCTTCTTCCGTGTATTCCGGTGCACCGAGCTCTGTCAGATTCTCCCACAGCTTCTTTGCTATCACCTTATTGCTGATTAAGTTGGAACATCCCTTTACGAAGTCGATTTCCACTCTTGTCTCTGTCATATGGGCTGCGCCCTCTGCAATCTTATTGACCCGCTGGTAAATTTCCTCCACCTGTTTGTTCTTCGGTGCGCGAATCAGGTAAAGCACCTCCGCATAGGGCTGAACCACGTTGGGGGAATAGCCTCCGGTATTGGTGATGGCATAATGGATTCTGGCCTCGGAAATCACATGCTCGCGGAGGAACTGGACTCCCATATTCATAAGCTCGCAGGCATCCAGGGCGCTTCTTCCAAGGTGGGGAGCTCCGCCTGCATGGGCGCTGGTTCCGTAGAATTTATATGCCACCTGGTAGTTGGCCAGAGAGCTTCCCGTGTCAGCTCTGGTGAGATCGCCGGGATGCCAGGTAATGGCCGCATCCAGACCGGAGAATGCGCCGCCCTTGGCCATGAAAGCCTTACCGGAGCCGCCCTCCTCGCCGGGGCATCCAAAATAGATGACCGTACCGGATTTTTTGCTTTCTTCCAGATATCTCTTTACGCCGATGGCCGCAGAGAGGGAGGCCGTTCCAAGCATATTGTGGCCGCAGCCATGTCCCGGGGCACCTGCATGCACCTGTTTTTTCTCCACGGCGCCCGCCTCCTGGTCCAGGCCGGATAAGGCGTCAAACTCACCAAGGAATCCGATCACCGGCTTTCCGGAGCCAAAGGTGCCTTTAAAAGCCGTTGCCACTCCTGCCAGATTGGTCTCCACCTCAAAGCCTTCCTGTTTAAGGAGCTCGCAGAGCACCTTCATGGATTTTTCCTCTGTGAATGCAGTCTCTGCACATCCCCAGATCTCATCGCTGGCCTCTAAAATTTCAGCTGCCTTTTTGTCAATTTCTTCCCATGCTGTCTGTTTTCCCATCTCTTCCTCACCTTTCTTTTTTTATTTACGAACCACTTATTATAATTTTACCTTCTTTGTTTTCCACTGTCAATAACATTACCGCTCCCCCCGCCTGCCTCCGCCGCCGGACGGCTTTTCCTGGCCGGATGCCGGATTTCCTGTCTTGACACCGGATTTTGTCCTGACGCCGGATTTCTGCTTGCGCTTTTAGTTAATGAATGCTATAATCTTTTTCGTAATGCCCTGTTCTTACTTACAGGGAGAACGTGAAGATTATTGGAGGTAATTTCATGAACTGGAGCATCGTAATGAATGTCGTGCTTGTGATTCTCGTCATTCTCATAGCCGTCCTGGGCGTCCTTTATTATCTGGGAAGGAAAATGGAAAAACGCCAGGTGGAACAGCAATCTGCCATTGATGCCGCCAAGCAGGTGGTTACTCTGATGGCCATTGATAAAAAGAAGCTGAAATTAAAGGATGCAGGCCTTCCTGCAATGGTCTATGAGCAGACTCCCTGGTACGCAAAACGGGCAAAGATTCCGGTGGTAAAGGCAAAGATCGGACCGAAGATCATGACCATGATCGCCGATGAAAAAGTATTCTTACAGCTTCCCTTAAAGACAGAAGCCAAGGTTGTTATCAGCGGTCTCTACATAACAGAAATCAAGAGTGTCCGCGGCGGTATCCCGCCCCTGCCGGAAAAGAAAAAATTCTTTGACCGGTTCAGAAAAAACAAGGACGAATCCAAGAAGACAAAATAGGAAATCACAAAAAAGCTGTGAAACCGGAATTCCGGCCTCACAGCTTTTCTTTTTCTCTAAATCACTCCCACGCTCTTTAAGAAGAAAATCCACAAAAACAGCGTTGCAACGGAAACCACCGTACTGATCACCACGAACTGTCCGGCCAGCTCTCCGTCTCCTCCCATGTTCTGGGCCATGGGGTAGGATGCGGCTGCCACAGGCGTTCCGTAAATGGCAAGCAGCAAAAACAGCTCCAGACCCCGTAAGCCAAACTGGTACGCAACGACCAGCATGATGGCCGGAAGGGCAAAAAGCTTAAAGGACAGCGTTGGCACAAGATATTTTAAGTTTCCCTGGATTGCGTTAAAGTGCAGGGTTCCTCCCAGTACGAACAAGGCCAGCGGAGATGTCATGTCCGCAAAGGCTGCAATGGGGGTCAAAAGGCTCTTGGGAACCTTAATGCCAAGGAAGAAGAAAATCAGTCCCACCACGGCTCCCTGAAGCAACGGGTTCTTCGCCACATTCAATAACAGGGACTTTACCGTGGTTTTTCCCTCCGAATTAAACATTTCCAGGATTACCACGGAGGTGGTATTATAAATGGTAACCACCACAGTCACCACCATGGCTGCCACCGAGGCAGCTGTATCTCCGAATACGGAAATCGTCAGCGGAAGTCCAAACAGAACAAAATTACTCCGGTAAATGGCCTGAATGATCACGCCCCGTTTTGGGTTTTCCTTTACAATTTTCGGCACGATGAAAACCAGAATCACCTCCAGAACCAGGATGCTGACACCGCTGAAAATCAGCATGATGGGCCGCGGCAGGGAGCTGGCATCGGCTTTGTAGATGTTATAGAAAGTCATAAACGGATACATGACCCTGAATACCATCTTGTTTAACTGCTGGAGGAAATCCTCTTTTACCACTCCCTTTACTTTCATTGCATATCCAAAGGATATGTAGCAGAGGAACGGGATCACTGCATTGATCGCCACAAGAAAACTTTCCATACCTTACTTTTCCTTTCTCATTTCTTATGTTAAATGCAATACACCTTTCTCCCTGGCCTTCGCCAGAAGCTCCAGGGAACAGCCGGAAATGTACTCTCCGTTCATCTCCAGGGAATAAGTGATTCCAATATGGATCGTCTTTTCATCCTCCGTCACGGTGAGAGAGGAGGTGGTAAGTCCCAGGACAATCAGCCCCACCGGAGTCATATAGTTGGCCATATTCTTTTTTCCGCATTCAAAGGTCATGTGACTTTCCACCAGGCCGTGCTTTGTGACCTCCACCTTATCCGGCTCAATTTTCACCGTATTGCGGGTCACATCCCCGGCGTCTCCAATGGCCTCCTCGAAAAGAATGTACTGCTTTCCGTTCTTTTCGTACCAAGTTCCGGAAGTAATGATTTCAATGGTATCATTTTCTTCTCCCATTAGCTGCGTTCCCTTGACGCTCACGAGAACCTCTTTTGTCATTCTTCTGGCTCCTTTATCATCGCTTTTTAATAGGTCTCTATGTCGATCTGTATGGTTTCCTTCACTTCATCCGGAAGAATGGAGGTGGCAAAGGCACGGAACTTCTCCGCCATATCACTGACAAAGAACTGGTACTTTTCCTCCAACAGCATCTCCCTTCCCTCGTCACAGTTCATCTCCATGGATTTGAGAAGAGTTTTCAACTGAACCGCCGTCTCATAGGCCGGATTCACCAGCGTCACATCAGACCCCATGGTCCTTGCAACTGTGGACCGCAAAAGAGGATAATGGGTACAGCCAAGAACCAGTGTATCAATATACTTTTCCTTCAATACGGAAAGGTACCGGGACGCAATTTCATCTGTGACCGTATCGTGCAAAAGGCCCTCCTCCACCAGGGGAACGAATAACGGACAGGCCTTTCCAAAGACCTCCACCCCCGGCTTCATCTCCTTTAAAACCTCTGCATAGGCGCCGCTTCCAATGGTGCCCTCGGTTCCGATCACTCCGATTTTTCCATTTTTTGTCGCCGACACGGCTGCCCTGGCTCCGGCGTTGATCACACCGATGATAGGCACATCCACAGTCTTTCTCACTTCATCCAATGCATAGGAGGAAGCCGTGTTGCAGGCCACCACAATGGCCTTTACCTCTTTGGTCCGCAGGAAGCGGATGATCTGCTCGGAATAACGGATGACGGTTTTCTTTGACTTGCTTCCATAGGGGAGTCTGGCCGTATCTCCAAAATAGATCAGCCGTTCTTCGGGGAGCTGGCGCATGATTTCCCGGGCAACCGTTAAGCCGCCCACACCGGAGTCAAACACTCCAATTGGTGCATTTTTATCCATATTCCCCTACCTCTCATACCTTTTTTCTGCATGTTCAATGAGATCATTGATCAGATGGTTTTTGCCGCTGGCCGACCAGAGCATGGGATACATGCTGATGGAGGTAAAGCCGGGCATGGTGTTGATCTCATTGAAGACCACCTCTCCGTCCTCTGTGACGAAGAAATCCACACGGGAAAGCCCGTATCCGTCCACGGCCTTAAAGATCTCCACGGCCTCTTTTCGGATCACCTCGGCGGAATTTCCCGGAAGATGCGGATCCACAACCGTTCTGGACTCTTCGTTGTTGTATTTCGCATCAAAATCATAGAATTCTGCAGCTGCTAGAATCTCTCCCACTCCGGAGGCCTCCACTTCTTCCTTACCGCCTCCGAATACAGCGCACTCCACCTCATGGCCCACAATGGCCTCTTCCACCAGGATGCGGCGGTCATGGCGAGCCGCCTCCAAAAGTCCTGTCTTTAATCCCTCCCGGTCGTCGGCTCTGGACACACCTCTGGAGGAACCTGCATTGGAGGGCTTGATGAACACCGGATAGGGCAGCGCCTTTTCCACTTTGGAAACCACCTGGTCCATCCTGCACAGCTCATCCTTCATAACCGGAACATACGCCGCCTGCCGGATCCCAAGACGATCCACCAGAATTTTGGTGGTCAGCTTATCCATGGATACGGCCGAAGCCAGGACTCCGCATCCCACATAGGGAATCTTTGCCAGCTCCAGAATGCCCTGAACCGTTCCGTCTTCACCGTAAAGACCATGAAGCACCGGGAAAACCACATCCACGTGAATTTTTTCCACATGATCCCCGTCCATTACCAAAAGAGCCTTGTCTCTGGCATCGGGGGAAAGCACGGCTGCTTCCTTACTGTCTCTCCAGGTATCATTTTTAATTTCCTCCATGGAATTGACCTTTAACCAACGGCCATCCTCTGTGATTCCCACAAGAATCACGTTGTAAACTTCTTTATCGATATTAGCAACCACATTCTGGACGGACATGCAGGAAACCACATGCTCCGATGACTGTCCGCCGAACAGTGCCACCACATTTTTTTTGCTCATGATTTTGTACCTCTCCTTAAATTGTCAAATACGTTTAAATTATAGCACAACTGGCAACAATTACAAATAGCAATTATCATAAAAAAGAAGGGGATCCTATGAAAAAGAAATATCAATTCTGCCTGTCCCTGACACTGGGACTTCTCATCTTTCTGCTGGCCATGTCCGGTCTCAGAAGAAAGGAGGAGGCCCTGGCTTCCAGAATCGCCCCGGAAATTCTCCGGTTCCACGTACTGGCAAACAGCGATTCGCCCGTGGACCAGGCATTAAAATTAGAAGTTAAGGATTTACTTTTGGAAGAAATCCGAACAGGCCTGGAGGCGAAGGAAGCGGGCTCCAAAGAAGCCGTGTCCCGCTACATCACAGCCCACAAAGAGGACCTGGAAACTGCCGCAGAGCGCTGCGTGAAAGAACGCGGCTTTGATTATGGAGTGACCATTCAACTGGAGCAATGTCTGTTTCCGGAAAAAACCTATGGGGACATGACCTTCCCGGCCGGAACCTACGATGCAGTCCGCGTCCTCATCGGCCAGGGGAAGGGGAAAAACTTCTGGTGTGTTTTATATCCCTCCCTCTGTTACCTGGACAGCACCTATGCCGTTGTGCCGGACAGCTCCAAAAACCAGCTTTCTGCCCTGCTTTCGGAAGACGATTTTCAGGCGCTTTTGAATGACCGCCCCGTTAAAATCCGTTTTAAGCTGGCTGATTGTCTGAAATATCTCCGTGTTTTCCCGCTTTCGTAAAACAAAACACCCCCGCGGCTTTTGTCTGCGGGGGGATTCTCACTGAAAATTTTAGGAAAGGCTTAAATTTCCTTTCAAAGCCCAGTCATAGGTTTCCATGGCCTGGAACAGATTGAGCTCTGCCGTTCTCACAGCAATTTCTTTTGTTTTATACGCATTTTCCTGCTGGAGGTATTCCAGCTTTCCGATGGTTCCCACGGACAGCTTTCTCTCGGCCGCTTCCATCTTAGTCTTTTCCAGATCGGAGGCCGCGATGGCTGTCTGGTACTCGTTGCGCTTCTGAATTACATCATTATAAAGATTCACCAGAGAAGCGGAGATTTCCGCCGTCTGTTCCCTGATGGTCCGCTCCATGTTTTCCTTGTCCACGGAACCGTCCGTAAGCTCCTCGTAGCTTAACTGATTATACCTCAGGGTGAAGTTATTTGCAATGGCTGTCTGCTTGTCATTTTCCGGGTTCATCCCGTCAATGCGGCTTAAGTCTGCGCTTGGTGCCTTCCGGATTTCAGGCGAAGCATTGTATTCCCATCCCAGCATCTTGCAGAGCGTGGAACGAATCTGTACCTCCTTGGCATCCAGATCGATCATGCTGGCCTCGGCAGATTCCAGATTCTGCCTTGCAGTAAGAACCTCCGTACCGGTAGCCAGTCCCTGAGCCGCCTGAACTTCTGTGGACTTATAGACTTCCTTTAAAAGCCCAATGGTGTCTGTGAGGGTTTCCTTACCTAAGAGAAGCTGCTCATATCCAATAACCGCACTCTGGGCGCCTGAAATCAGCATGGCGCGGGTACCGTCGATCATCTTAAGCTTTAACATTTCCGGCGTCATAACCGTCACCGTATCTGCCTGTAAAAGAACCTGCTCCGACTGCACATTCATCATCTCGGAGGCGTACAGCATTTCCGCATAAGCCCCCGGAGTCAACATGCTCTGATAGCCCAGAGAATCCTTAAACATGGAAGCCATACTGCTCATTTCACTGGCGGCTTCAGATATACTTCCGGCCGAGGAATAGATCTGGCTTTTCATTTTTACAAGGTCCTTATAGCTGTCCCGGGTATCCGAATACGTCTCCCTGAGATTTTTCAGCGTGGTGCTGTACTCGTCAATGAGCATCTCGATCTCATCATATTCCAGCACATTATCTTTAAGGGTTGCCAAAGTGGCATCGTCATACCGCTGTCCCGGTCCCGGAACAAAGTCATCGGCATAAGCCGTGACAGGAGCTGCTGTCAGGGAAAGTGCCAAAGCTGCCGGGACCGCCCGTTTCATTAATTTTTTCATTGTCTTTTCCTCCTGTCCTTATGACCCTGATGAGTCAGAAGAAAGTTCTAAAAGCCCCTTCACTGCCCACTCGTATTCCTCCATGGCCGCCGTCAGGGAAAGTCCCGCCGCCTCAAAGGCAGCTTCCTCAGCTAGCCAGGTATTTTCTGCCGTCAGATACTGCTGATTGCTTACCATTCCCAGGCTGTATTTCCTGTCAGCCGCTGCCTTATCTGCCTGGGCTGCCGTATACCGAAGCACCGCTGCCTCATAGGATGCCTTTTTCTGCATCACATCCCGGTATAAAAGGTCCAGACTGCTGCGGACAGAATTCTCCTGCTCCTGAATGTTTCTCGCCTTTTGATTGGCTCCGCCCTGACTCTTGGAGCTGTTCATTCTGGTATCAAACAACGTGATGTTGTTTTCTATGGCTTTCGCCTCGTCCTTCGCAAGATCATATCCGGCAATTGCCTCCAGATCGGGCTCCGGGACCTTCCTGATCTCCGGATTGGCGTCATAGCTCCACCCTAACATCTTGATCAGGGCCTGCTTCCCGCTTACATAAGCCGTTCTGGCTGAAGCTGCCTCTGCCCTGGCTGCATTTAACGCCTCCTCAGCGCTTAACACATCTTCTGCCGAGTAAAGTCCCAGCTCCATCTGGCGTTTCGCTGTCCCATAGGAAAGCTCTGCAATCTCCAGCTTCTTATCGGCAATCTCACTCTGTGCCGCCAGGGTCTCATAGTCCCGCATCAGGGCCCTGGCCTCCTTGGTTTTTTTGTCCTTGGTGATGCGCAGAGCGCGGATTGCAGAGGAACCGGCCGCAGATTTCCCTTCGGCGGAGTCCTCCAGGTCCTTGGCTCTCGCCTTCAGCACCCGGATATTGCTCCGGTAATCCTCATACTGCTGCTTGGTGAGCTCACTCTTGTTGTCTTCTGCCTCGTCATCCAGAATCTCCGCTTCATTCCGAAGCTCATCCGCCAAATCCAAAAGCTGCTGCCTGGTGAGCCCGGTGGAACTGCCCGGATTGTAGTAGTACTGCTCCAACTGGTTTCGGAACGTGGTGTTGTACTGCTCGATCAGTCCGGGAATTTCCCAGTATTCCAGCACATTATCTCTGAACTCATTTAACGTTGCCTCATCATATTCCGTCACAGGGGAGGCCTTCTGGGCCGCCTGTGCCGTCAGAAGCCCGTTTCCTGAAAGCCAGGGGATATTTCCTGCCGCCATGACTGCCGAAAGAAACAGGATTCCTGCTCTTTTCCATTTCTTATACTGTCTCATTGGCTTTTCCTCCATTTATAAGGATACTATCCGCAGCTTTTAAAGACAATAACAATTCTCTTACGATTTCTTTCAATTCTGTCATGGGCCGGGCCATCAGTCATAGTCCGGCTCCACCTTCTTCCTGCCGTTCATCACCTTATAATAAATCGGCAGCATGAGAAGTGCCAGAACTGTGGAGGCAATCAGTCCTCCCACATCAACCAGAGCAAGGCCCTGCATCATCTCACCGGCATCCCCGTAGGCGCAGGTCATGGGAATCATGGCCACAATGGTAGTCAGGGTGGTCATCATCATGGGACGAAGCCGGGTGGCTCCGGCCTCAACGAGGGCCGTATCGATATCCATCTCATTCCGGTACTGGTTGGCCGTATCCACATAAAGAATACCGTTGTTTACAACCGTTCCCACCAACATCAGGAAGCCTAGAAGACTTACCATGCTGATCGGGCTGTCTGCCAGCCAGAGAAGGCCGAAGGAGCCGATCAGGGAGAACGGAATGGTGGTCATAACCATCAGGGAGAACTTGGGTGATTCAAACTGGGCCGCCAGCACCACAAACACCAGGAAGATAGCCGTTGCAATGGCTGTTCCAAGGGAGGAAAACTCTTCGTTCATCATCTCATCCATGGTGTTTTCCTGGAGAGAGATGGTGGCATCCAGATATTTATCCACAACCTCCTTCTGAAGCATGGCCTCTGTACTGCTGTTGGCCATGTCCGTAAGCTGCCCGCTTATGGTTACCTGATACTGCTTATCGCTCTTTATGATGCTCTGCGGGCTGTCCTTGAAGCCGATGTCCGCAATGTCCATGAGGGCAACGGAGCTTCCTGTGGCTGTGGGAATCACAATTCCCTGCAGCTTATCTATGGTGTCGTAGGCATCATCCGCGAATTCCACCATGACGCTCACATCGTTTCCGTCCACATTTAAGGTGGTGGCCTCCACGCCGCTTAACATGGTGTATACCTGGGATGCCACCTGGATTGGGGAAAGTCCCTCTGCCGATGCCTTTACCGGATCCACGGAAATCTTTACCAGAGGCGCATCGTTTTCCAGAGAGGAATGGACGCGGGTGATCTCCGGCCGTGCCTGAAGTTCCTCCACAATGGCATCGGATACTGCCTTCAGTTCATCATACTGGGTGCTGACCAGAATATAGCTGGCCTCATCGTCAGCTCCCATGGACATGGTGGCTCCCATGGAGCTCTGCTTTTCCAGGGAGATGGCGCAGTCCGGCCATCCCTGAAGCTCCCGCTTCCATGCCCTTAATACCTCATCCGTTTCCCTGGACTTATCGTCCTTAAGATAAGCTGTCAGGGTGGCTCCGTTGCTTAAGCTCATGGAAAGTCCGCTGCTTCCGTAGGAAAGCATGTAGGAATCCAGGTCTTCATCCTGGGTCACAAAGTCCTCCACCTTTGCAAGAATTTCATTCACCTTATCGGTGGTAAGACCAGGCTGGGTCTCGATGCTTATGGCAATGATACCGGGATCATCGGCCACCATAAGCTCCATCTTAAGCTGGGCCGCCAGCACAAAGGACAGCACCAGCAGCGCAACCGATGTAAGCATAACAAGAGCTTTTCTCTTTAAGAGCTTTCTTATGAGCCCACGGTATCCGTTCTGCATGGCTGTAAGGAACTTGGATGCCGGATTCTCCGTCTTTTCCACGGGACGGTAGTACACATAACATAGAGGAACCAGCGTCATGGCCGAAACCAGGGAAGCCACCATACAGAATACAATGGTGAAGCCCAGAGGTTTAAACATCTGTCCGCTCATGCCCTCAATCATTGCCAGCGGAAGGAATACCACGCAGGTGGTCGCCGTACCGCCGACGATGGATTCCAGAACCGTCTTGGTTCCTTCCAGGGCTGCCTTCCTCACTTCCACAAAACCGCCGCCCTCGCTGGTTCTGAAACAGCTTTCCAGAACTACGATGGAGTTATCAACCATCATACCAACGCCCAGAACCAGGCTGGACAGGGTGATTACATTCAGGGAAAAGCCCATGGCTTTCATCAAAATCAGCGCCGCCAGAATGGAGACAGGAATGGACGTACCCACAATCAGGGAGGCCTTGACGTCTCCAAAGAACAGCCAAATGATAATCATGGCCACAATGACTGCCATAATCATGGTCTGGAACACGCTGTTTAAGGAGCTGGAAATGGTATCGCTGTAATCGTTTACCACGACCACTTCCAGGTTCGGATCCTTGGTTTTCAGGCCATCCAGCACTTTTGTGACATCATCGCTGACCTCCTTATCGCTGCTGTCCTGGTTTTTCTTGATGGAAAGGGCGATGGTGTCCTTTCCGTTATACCGTCCGATACTGTCTTTCTTTTCCAGGGTATTGTATACATTGGCCACATCCTCCAGGTAGATGATGTTGCCGTTACCCAGAGTAATGGGAATCTTCTTTAAAAGCTCCACCGTGTCAAAATCCACGCCGGAAGTAACGGATAATTCCTTTCCGCCCACAATGGTGCTTCCGGCCGGCATGGAGAAATCTGCGGAACCCACAACACCTGCGATAGCGTTCATGTTCAGATGGTACTGGGATAATTTTTCCGGAATCAGTTCCACCTTAATGTATGCCTCCTGGCCGCCGCTCACATCCACGCTCGCCACGGAGGTCAGTTTTTCCAGCTCCGGAACCACGGAATTATTCACATAATCATACAGATTGTCGGCACGATCGTCGTTGACAGCCAGCACCATGGACGGAGTATCGTTAATATCCATCTCGATGATGGTGGGCGTCTGCACATCCGACGGGAAGTCATTGACAAGGCCATCCAGCTTTTTCTTCAGGTCGTCATAGGCCTTATCCATATCCTGTCCATAATCGTACTGCATGAGAACGATGGCGTAGTTTTCTGCGGACATGCTGGTTACGCTGTCCACACCGGACAGAGTTCCCACCTCATCCTCAATGAGCTTTGTCACCAGCTCTTCCACATCATCAGGACTGGCTCCCGGATAAATTGCATTTACAATGAGCATCGGCATTTCCATCTCCGGTGTCAGCTCAATTTTTGAGGAGAATACCGAAGATAAGCCGAAAACAATCAGGCACAGCACAACTAAAACCGTTGTGACCGGCCTTTTTAAGACCTGTTTTGTCAAACCCATGTGTGTGCCTCCTTACTGGTTCGCAGTGGTTTCTTCCGCCAGGTTCACCGGCGCACCCTCATAAAGCTCGTTGGACCATGTGGTGATGATCTGATCATCAAAGCTCAAGCCGGATTTCACTTCCATGACCTCCGAACTGATTAAACCGTTTTCAATGGGGATTTTATGGGCGACGCCTGCATCTGCATCATATGTAAACACATAGGCGTCTCCATTGCTGTATGACACACAGTCAACGGGAACGGTCATGACATTTTCTGCCTTTTGGGATTCCACGTAAAGCTTTACCACCGTTCCGGTTGCCAGGGCATCTGCCTCTTCTAAGGAGGCCTTTACCTTAAAGAGGCCGCTCTGCTGGTCCACCATGGTTCCGATTTCGGTGATCGTTCCCGTGTATTCCGTTCCGTTTTTCTCCACAGTCAGCGGGTCCCCGGTGTGAAGTCCCTTCATCACCCGTTCGCTGACGGCAAAGGAGATGGACTTGCTGCCCTCGCCGGAGATGATGGCTGCCATGCTGCCGCTTCCCATCATATCGTGAACCTCCACATCAAAGCTTTCCAAAAGACCGCTGATGGGGGCTGTCACCACACTGTTCTCTGCCTGAATATCGTAGCTTAATTTGGCAGCATCATACTGTAACCGGGCCATGGACACGCCGTTTACCACCTGCTCATAGGACTGGGCGGAAATGTCCCCGCTCTCATAGAGAACCTTCATCCTGTTTAAATTGGTCTGGGCATCATCCAGGGATACCTTTGCGGTGTCCATCTGGATTTTCGCGGCATCTAACTGTTTATTGTCAATGCGGAATAATTTCTGGTCTTTCTGCACCACATCGCCCTGCTTGACAAAGACCTCCAGAACCTCTCCGGCTCCCTTGGAAACCACGTAAACCACATCCGAAGGTTCCACAGTCCCTGTTAAGTCTGTGGAAAGGATGATGGTTCCTGTTTTGGGATTCTCCACCTGAACCGTTGGATCGGGCACAGCCTCCATGGGTTCTTCTTTTTTATTGATTCTCATGAATACCACAGCGCCAAGGGCGCCTACGGCAATGATTCCAATTGCGATTTTCCCTAATTTGTTCATACCTGTTTCTTCTCCTCCTGCCTCTCCTTATTTTCATGTTCTGCTGCCGGGCATACGCCGTAACGCAGCATCCTTATGTGCCGTTTATAGTTTTCCTCCACCTCTTCCAGCGGCTTTCGGTCACGGTAAAGCTGCTTTAAGGACATCAGAAAAATCATCCCATGGGTTTCCATCAGATCGTAAAACATCTGCCGCTCTATGGGGAACCGCTCCATGTCCAGCTTTTGATACAGTAATTCCACATAATTTTGCGCTTCCTTGTTCGCGAGAGCTTCCTCGTCACAGCCGTTCTTTAAAATGTTGGGAAATGTACTGCATCCCACCAGGTTTCCGATGATCTCCATAAAGCCGTCGTCCAGAGTACGCTTGAGGCTGTATCCGAACACCCATTCCAGCGTATCCCAGATGTCTCCGTGCACCTCATCCATCCGCAAAAGATACGACTCCTGGTGTTCGCGGATTCTGTCACCGATAATCCATTTTAACAGTTCATATTTATCTTTAAAGTATGTGTAAAAGCTGCCGCGGGAAATTTCCGCATCCCGGATAATCCGATTTATGGACGCTTCATCGGGAGACACACGCATGAATTCCCGTATGGCTGCCATGCGTATTGCTTCTGCCTTTTCCTTCGGGAGCCGTTTAAATCGTTCTGTTGGCATTCCATCTCCTCTTTTCCTCTTAATATTATAAAAGTGACAACTCGTCATTATTATAGTGACACGCTGTCACCCTGTCAAGATCTATGGGGAAATTTATATAGATTTAAGAATTTGGTAATTTAAAAAGGCCCTGCGCGTGGAGCGCAGGGCCAGTATCCCTTCTTGATGCTTTTACTTAAGATTTCTTGCAGCTTCCAGAGCTTCTGCGGAATCTGCGGTAATGGTTCCGTCCGGAAGGACAAATACCGGAATTCCCACCCGGCCTTCCTCACGGATTTTATCATAGATCTGCGGATTTCCTTCCCGGATTTTAAGGTATGCACGCATATCGTTTAAATTCTCGACGATATCATGGAATTCCACCGGAAGTCCCTCTTCCCGGATGATCTCCAACTTGGCACGACAGGCCTTGCAGAGATAGCTTCCCATCATGGTTACAACCGGTTTCTTTTTCTTTCTGGCTTCCTCAAAGGCCTCCTCACAGTCCATGGTCACCTTGCCGTCCTCTAAAACAAACACCGGAATTCCGATCTGGTTTTCCTTTCTGCATTCCTCAAACAGGTCCGGATTTCCCTCACGGATGCTTAAAAATTCCTTCACATAGTCCAGTGCCTTTTCCATATCATGAAATTCAATGGGAAGATGCTCTCTGTTAATCACTTCCATTGCTGCCACACAGTCCTTACAGATATGGTTTCCTACCATAACAATCATGTTCGTTTCCTCCTCTTTATTTGAAAGCATCATTAAAAGTTCGTTGGTGTCATAACCTTTCCCGCAAGAACCTCTTCATAGTCCTTTAAGTTTCTCTGCAGAAGCTCCGGCGTGTTGAGCCCGTAAGGACATTTGCTCATACATGCGTTGCAGTGGAGACAATCCTTAATTTTCATCATCTTTGCCTGTCCGGCCTCGGATAAATGTCCGGCAGACGGAGAACGGCGAAGCAGCAGGGACATTCTTGCACAGTTGTTGATTTCGATTCCAACCGGACACGGCATACAGTATCCGCAGCCGCGGCAGAAGCTGCCATAAAGCTGTTTCCTGTCGGCCTCAATGAGAGACTTGATTTCCTCTGTCATTGCCGGAGGATTTGTTATGTAGCTTAAGAACTCATCCAGCTCATGCTCTCTCTGAACGCCCCAGATGGGAAGTACATTGTCATACTGGGCCTCAAAGGCATAAGCGGCTGCGGAATTGGTAATCAGACCGCCGGACAGAGCCTTCATGGCAATAAATCCCACATTGTTCTTCTTACAGACCTCCACCAGCTCCACGTCCTTGTCACTGCAAAGATAGCAGAAGGGGAACTGAAGCGTATCATAAAGGCCGCTTTCCACTGCCTCATTGGCCACGGAAAGGCGGTGATTGGTGATTCCGATAAAACGGATTTTTCCCTGTTCTCTGGCCTTTAATGCCGCATCGTAAAGGCCGCTCTCATCGCCCGGCTTCGGGCAGAAGGACGGGTTGTGGAACTGGTACACATCCACATGATCTGTCTTTAACAAAGTCAGGCTGGTCTCCAAGTCCTTCCAGAAGGCCTCGGCATTCTGGGCCGCCGTCTTGGTGGTGATGTAAATGTGGTTTCGGATATCGCTCATGGCATATCCTATTTTCTCCTCACTGTCGGAATACGCCCTGGCTGTATCAAACAGCATAATGCCTCCGTCGTAGGCCTTTCTCAAAAGCTTCGCCGCCTCATCCTTTGTGATTCTCTGAATCGGCAGTGCTCCGAATCCGTTTTTGTTGACTGTAATCCCGGTTCTTCCCAGTGTTACGGTTGTCATTTTCCCATTCCCCTTTCTTTATCCAGCATTTCTTTAAGCGCCTCATCGCTGTCGTCAATCCAGATGTCTTCTTCGTCTGCATTGAGCCCCAGAAACTGCGCCAGTGTACATGTATCATTACTGTTGTTCCAGATTTCAATGTAATCGTCGATCTCCTCAAACTCAACCTCTCCGGCCAGATACTTTTCTTTGAACGTCATTTTCCTGCTCCTTTAAATTTTTAAGGATTGTGATTTCCTGGTTGTCAATATGTTCCCGTATGGCAATCTTGGCTTCATGGACATGCCTGAGGGCCAAAGCCTTTATGATCTGATCATGCTCCACCAGAAGAATCTGGCGCTTATCCTCATCCTTGATGTATTCCAGGCGGTAGCGGTACATCTGCTCCCGCAGGTTATTTAAAATCTGCACCATTTTTTCGTTTTTTGTGCTGTTGTATATGATTTCATGGTAACGCTCGTCTGTCTGGGCAATCCGCATGGCATCGCCTTCTTTGATGGCCTGGGAAAACAGCTCCTCGGTCTTTGTGAGCTCCAAAAGCTCCTCCGGCGTCATTCTCTGGCAGGCCAGGTCAATTGCCAGCTCCTCCAGGGAGCGGCGCACCTCCAGCACATCCCTTAAGTTATTTTCGGAAATCTTTGCAACCTCCGCGCCCTTTCTGGGAATCATAAGCACCAGGCCCTCCAGCTCCAGCTTTCTTATGGCCTCACGAATCGGCGTGCGGCTGACGCCCAGCCTCTCGGCAAGCTGAATCTCCATAAGCCGTTCTCCGGGCTCCAGTTCTCCCTTTAAAATCGCCTGCCGCAGAGTCTTAAAGACCACGTCCCTGAGAGGCAAATATTCATCCATATTCACTTGAAAATTATTTGTCATTGGTCTTCTCCTTCTATCTGGCTGGTTTTCTGTTAAAAAAGCTGGTCAAATAGACCTGACGAGTCAACCGTCCGTTCTCTGCCTCCTTAAGGTATCCGCAGGCTTCCTTTGCCGCCTCCTGTTCCTTAAAAATTCCAAACACCGTGGGACCGCTTCCGCTCATCAGTGCACCCTCAGCACCATGGTCCAGTAAAATTTTCTTTATTGTTCCAATTTCCGGATGTTCCGGAATTGTTACGGTTTCCAGTACATTTCCCAGGCGGGCCACCACACCGTTCAGGTCGTTCTTCCGGATGGCCTCCACCATACCGTCGATATCCGGGTGCTCCTCCTTTTTAAGCTCCGCCACCCTGAGCTTCCCGTATACCGCCTTTGTGGACACGGAAACCTGTGGTTTGGCTAAAACCACATGGCACTGGGGAGCCGCGGGAAGTTCTGTGAGCACCTCTCCGATTCCCTCTGAAAGAGCCGTTCCCCGGAGAATACAGTAGGGCACATCAGCCCCCAGCTTCACTCCTCTGGCCATCAGCTCGCGCCTTGTCAGCCCCAGATCAAACATCCGGTTCATTCCCACCAAAACAGCGGCGGCATCCGTACTTCCGCCGGCCATTCCGGCAGCCACCGGAATACACTTTTTGATCTTTATCTCCACTCCGTCAGAAATCTGAAATTCATCCGTCAGAAGCTTCGCCGCCCGGTAGGCCAGATTTCCCTCCCCGTCCGGCACATACGGCAGATTGGTTTCCGTGCGGATTCCCTGTCTGCCGCTTTTATCCATCAGTATTTTATCATACAGGCCTACGGTCTGCATGATCATACGGACCTCATGATAACCGTCCTCTCGTTTTCTCACCACATCCAGCCCAAGATTGATTTTTCCATAGGCCTTCAGCTCTAAATGGTCTGTCATAGTCCTCACCTGCTTGTATCTTTTTTGTTTCTTGTATACAATAACCAGTATACCGGATAACGACATCATTTGACAAGCACTTTCCGATAGAAATATTAAATATGAAATCCCAAACTTTCCGCAAGCCTTTTCGATGCCTCATTTCCCTTCCGGATCCGCACCAGAAAACGCCCGGCCAGAAGCGTCTCCCTTCCATACTTTAAAATTGCCTCACAGCTCTCTCTGCCGTAGCCCTTTCTCCTAAAGCCAGGAAACATGTGGTAGCCCAGCTCCAGAGTTTCCGTTCCTCTTCCGTCTCCTTCCTCTGCTGTCAGAAAAAGAGTTTCCATTTCAGGATCCCCGCTCTCGTCTCCGGCCGGAACCGTAAGCCCGGCCACCCCGGCCAGGGCCCCTGTTTTCTTTTCTACCACCGCCCAGAATCCAAATTCATAAAAGGCATACTGGTTCTTCGTGTAGGCGTAAAACTCTTCCACGGTCTGAAATCCCCGGCCGATCTTGTGCTCCCAGATCTCATCAAAGTCATCGCCGAACATCTCCCGTATCAGAAGGTGCTCCGTTTCACAGATCTTCCATGGAAGCCCCAGATGGCGTCTGGCCACCCGCTCTAAATATTCCTCCGTCAGGTCGTCTAAGTCCTCCACCACGTATCCGGCCCCGGAAAGCTCCTCCATATTCATTCCCGGTCTCCATAAACCGACAATGGCCCCTCCGGCTGCTTTCGCAGCCAGAAGAGCCTCTTTCTCGTCCGTAATCAATATGGGGATTTCTCTCTTATTTACACAAACCATTCTGGTTTCCTTCATAGATTTCTCCCATTTCCATTTTCCCATCCGGGATCTTTAGCATTTCTCCGGCTCCGGATACACTTCCCCGAAGGTCTCGGCTGTAATGGATTTGATCTTCTGCTCCTTCATGGGACGGTCACTGTAATCGGTGCGGACCTCAGCAATTTTATTTACCACATCCATGCCCTCGATCACCTGTCCGAAAGCTGCATATTCGCCGTTTAAATACGGTGCGGACTCATGCATAATGAAGAACTGGGATCCGGCGGAGTTGGGGCTCATGGCACGGGCCATGGAAAGAACGCCGGGAGTATGTGCCAGATCATTCTGGAATCCATTGTGGGAAAACTCACCCTTGATGGAGTAGCCCGGGCCGCCCATACCGTTTCCGTTGGGGCATCCTCCCTGGAGCATAAAGCCCTTGATCACACGGTGGAAAATCAGTCCGTCATAAAAGCCCTTATTCACCAGGCTTAAAAAGTTATTGACCGTGTTGGGAGCCACCTCCGGATAAAGCTCTGCCTTTATCAAATCTCCGTTTGCCATCTCAATTGTAATTACTGGATTTTTCATTTCATGGATCTCCTTTGCTTTTCTATCCCAATTATACAGGACCTGTCAGAAGATGTCCACCCCTTTATTCTGCGGAAACCAGCGCAAACTCTACACTTATGTTGGCCGTTACCTGCATCTCACCGGGCATCACACCCATATCCATACTTCCGGCCGCCGACTCTGCTGCAGCCATTTTTCTGATATTTCCCATTTCAGCGGAAATATATCTTCCGTACTGGCCGTTATTGTACTCTTCAATCGCAATCACATCACCCAGCTTCTTCCCGCTGGCCGCTGTCAGGGCCTCGGCTTTTCCTCTGGCTGATTCCATCGCCTTTGTGAGGGCCTCTGCGTAGGCCTCATCATACTGGCTGGAGAAATAGGAAACCGAATAGATCTCATTGGCTCCGGACTCCACGCCCTTGGTCAGCATGGCTCCCACCTGGTCCATGGGAATATCCGTTACGGTCACCTGAGTCCGCATCTCATAACCGATCAGTTCCTGTTTGTTTCCGCTCCAGTCGTATCTGGGGTCCAGAGAAAAGCCTGATGTTCTGATGGACTTGTCCTCAAAGCCCTGGGCCTTTAAATATTCCAGAAGCTGGTTTAATTTTTCCGTATTCTCCTGCTGGCATTTTACGGCATCTTCATTTTCTGTGGTAATTCCGTATACGACCTCCGCCATGTCAGGAACCACTTCCACGGTTTCTGAAGCGCTCAGGGAAATTTTAGGTTCATCGGCCACATTCTTTACCTGTATCACATCCGGTACGGAACTGAAGGTATTCCCTGAGGAACAGGCTGATAACATCAGACTGCCTGCCACAATACATCCAAGCGCCATAAAACTAATTCTTTTTTTCATAATACAAACCTCCTCAAACTGAATTACCATTTTCTGTTAAAGCCATTGTAGCAGAGAATCCTTTCTTCCCGTATACTTTTCTCTTACGTTTTCTTAACTGAAACTTTAAAAATCGCAAAGGATGTTTTCGCCTGCCTCCGGCCGCCCGTTCATAATTTGTTCAAATTCTTTTCAAAATTCTTTTACACAATCCACATGATTTCTTCATCTTTACCTTTTATTATATAACCATAAACAGAGAAACATCCGATGCGATGCTGCTTATAAGATTTTTTTCATAATACTCGGGCTGATAAGTATTTATCAGCTCTCCTCCCTTTTTCAAATAATCATTTTGTTGAAAAGAGCACCCGGCGGGGTGCTTTTTTCATGGGCGTTCCACCTTTCTGACCAGGAAAATCAATGCAGCCAGGTTGGGAATCGCCATAAATCCGTTAAAAATATCCGATACCTCCCACACTTTTTCCATGGGGCCCAGACATCCCAAAAACACGGCCGTCAGATATCCGGCCATATAAAGAAAGGAAACATCCATTCCAATGGCCTCTCCCAGGTACGTGACAGCCTGTTTCCCCATATAATACCATGCGATGATTGTGGCAAAGGCAAAAAGCGCCACGCACATGGACACCGTATATCCGCCCAGATGCCCCAGCCCCTTTGTAAAGCACAGGCCCGTAAGCTCCGCCCCATTCCCGGAAAAAGAAAAAATCTCCTCCCCCATGGCACAGAGAATCACCACCGCCGTCAGGGTACAGCTCACTATGGTGTCAAAAAACACCTCAAACATGGCCCACTGCCCCTGGATCCCGTCCTCGGCCCGGTCGGCTCCCCCGTTTAACATGGCCATGCTGCCAAGGCCTGCTTCGTTGGAAAATACGCCCCTGGCAATTCCAAACCTCACACATTTGCTGACGCCAAAGCCTGCAATTCCCCCGGAAACACTGGAAAAGGAAAAGGCATCCTTAAAAATCATGGCAAAAGCCGCTGGAACCTGTTCCCGGACCAAAACCATCACCGCCAGTGAAGCTGCCATATAAATTCCCGCAGACAACGGCACCATCTTTTCTGCCGTTCTCGCGATGGCTCCCACCCCTCCTGTGATGATTCGCCCGGCCAGGACGGTAAGGCCGATTCCAATAAAGAGCGGCGGCAGAGAAAAGGCAAACTCAAAGGTTTCCGAGATGGCATTGGCCTGCACCATGCTCCCCATTCCGAAGGATGCAATCATACAAAAGCCTGCATACAGGATTCCCGCCCATCTGCACGAAAGCCCCCGCTCCAGATACAGCATGGGGCCGGAAAGCCAGTTCCCCTCCCGATCCCGCCTCCGGTAGCGGATTCCAAGCTCTGTCTCCCCGTAAGCCGTTGCCATTCCAAGAAACGCCGACACCCACATCCAGAAAATAGCTCCGGGGCCTCCCGATAAAAGCGCTGTCGCCACCCCTGCAATATTGCCCGTTCCGATGGTGGCCGCCAGGGCTGTACAGGCAGATTGGAACTGGGAAATTCCCTCTCCCTTTTGTCCCCTTTCCCCTTTCAAAAGACTTCCCACAGTGGCTCTCCACCATTTGGGAAATCCCAGGACGGCATACCCCTTAAGACGCACACTGTAAAGCACTCCCACAGCCAGAAAAAGAGCCAGCATTCCCGGCCCCCAAATCCATTCATGAAGTACAGAAATCATGATGTTCCCCAATATTTTCTTTCTATGTTTTATTCCATTTTCCCGTAAGATATGCTATACTATAAAGACAGAATTGATTTAAACGCAAAGGAGCTGATACCTCTGCCTGGATTTACTACCCACTATCTGTTCGGCGTGAAAGCCTACAACGATCTGCCGAATATTTACTTAAAACACGTAATTTCCAAGTATCGCTGGCTTTATCAGCTTGGCCTTCAGGGACCGGATATTTTTTTCTACAACCTGCCCATACTCAGACACCGCGATTACCGGAATGTGGGTTCCCATATGCACGAAAGCCACGTGAACCTTTTCTTCCGGAACTATCTGGAGGAGCTTTCCAAAATTTCTTCCCGGCAGCAGCGGGAGCAGGCCGCTTCCTATTACGCCGGTTACCTCTGCCACTATATCGCCGACTCCATCTGTCATCCCTACGTCTACGGACGGATTCAATATGAGACGGAGGGAAAGGGCTCCCGGTTCCATGGTCTTCATGCGGAGCTGGAAAATGACATTGATGCCCTGCTTTTAAGGAAGTTCAAAAATAAAAAACCTTCCGAATTCAACCAGGCTGCAACCATCTGTTTAAACGGCCAGGAAATTCAGTTCATTTCTTCCTTCTTAAGCCGCTGCATCAACGATACCTATTATCCGATTACAGAGCATAATAACTTTCAGGTTACAGAGGGAATGGTATGCCGTTCCATTTATGCCATCCGTTTCGGCGGCCGTATTCTTTCCGATCCGGCCGGACACAAGCGAAACACCATCCGCTTTTTTGAGTCCATCTTTTTAAGGCATCCTATCGCCTCAAAAAAGCTGGTTACTGATGAACCCCCAAAGGGCGTCCGGAAAACCCTCAATATGGACCATGAGGTCTGGACCAATCCCTGGGATAAAAGCATGGCCTCCTCGGCCTCGTTTCTGGCTCTGTACAAACAGACCTTACAGAAATGTAATATAATTTACTATCACTTAAACGTCCTTCTGGCCAATGAGGCCCCGCTTTATGAACAGAACTGGGAACCGTTCCTAGGGGAATTGGGGAACTATTCCTATCACAGCGGTTTGGACGTGGGTGGATATAAAAATGATTGAAACAGGAAAAGGAGAACTCAAATGAAACCATTAATTTTACTGACCGGCGGAACCGGCGCAGCAGCCAACGGCACACCCACCTGGGCTTTGAACCAGAACTATGCAGAAAATATCAAACGTGTAGGCGGTCTTCCGATTCTTGCTGTAAATAACGATTGTGCAGAGGAATACGCCGATCTGGCAGACGGACTGCTTTTAAGCGGCGGTAAGGACGTTGCCACAGATCTTTATGGCCAGGAACAGAAATATGATTTCGTAATCACGGATCCCCAGCGCGATGATCTGGAATGGAAATTAATCAAAGCCTTCATTGACCGCAAGAAACCGATTTTCGGAATCTGCCGCGGCATTCAGGTATTAAACGTATACTTCGGCGGAACCCTTTACCAGGATATTCCCGACCAGCTCGGCGGCAACCATGCGAAAGGTGTCTGCCATCCCGTAACTTTAAAGAAGGATTCCATTCTGGGCGGTCTCTTCGGCGAGTCCATGGAAATCAACAGCTACCACCATCAGGCCCTTGACGCTCTTGGAAACGGCCTTGTGGCAACCGCCTGGTCCGATTCCAACGGCCACACCATCGTAGAGGCCATCGAGCACGAATCCCTTCCGATCTGGTCCGTTCAGTGGCATCCGGAGCGCATGACAGGCCCGGTTACCAATCCTGAAAACTGTGTGGATTCCCTTCCGATCTTCCAGTATTTCGTGGACCAGTGCAGAAAATAAATGCCAACAACTGTCTGTGTATCACAGACGTCATTCATCAAAATGGGCCAGCGTCTTTACGACACTGGCCCACTCCCTTTTTACTTTCTGTTTCAATTACACTTTCTTCGGAACGTTTTCTTCCACGTCTTCCGGTCCGGCTTCCTCAGAGCTCTTGGGAATCACAAGATCGATCTTATCTCCGGCTTTGTAGCTCTTCTCAATCATTACGGTTCCGTCTTCCTTGCTGACTGTGAGATTCAGAGCAAACTCTTCCCAAAGTCCGCCAAAGGAAGTATCATTGGAATTTAACATATCCACGCTCTGAACGGCAACGATATCATTGAACTCCTGTACCAGAGTTACCGCATAGTCCATAGCCTGCTGCTCTGTGGTATCGTTCTTAAGCACCCAGCTTAAGGTAACGGTCATGTTGTCCTCATCGGCAGTAAAATCCATCTTTACACCCTGGGGGAATCTTTCTTTATCATAAAACAGGCTGCTTGCCTCATCTCTTACCTGGTCCCATTCATAAAGGCTCTGCTCACCCAGCTCTTCATCGTCAAATACCAGGAAGTTCTCTTCTCTGGGAAGTGTCTCGTCGTCGTCCTCCAGATCTGCTAACTTAGCCGGATCCATTTCCTCCTGTCCCATGGAATCCCCGCTGTCATCCAGGCTGCTTTTTGTACATCCTGCAAGTGCCAGCACCACTAAGCCCAGCACAGCCATTCTTTTTAATAATTTCATAACTATATCCTCCTGTCATATATATGCCAATTTTGCACACTCACGTATTATAAACGATTCCTCTGGATTTTTGTAGTCCTTTTTTTAAATAATCACAAATAATTCATGAAAATGTAACATTCTCCCAGGCTTTGCCGCAGTTTTGGCACATGAAATCACGGCCGATCGGCATTTTCCAGGTTTTCCGTATCCTTTACAATATAAATCGGACGGTCCTTCAGCTCCGCAAACAAGATCGCGATATATTCCCCTATGATTCCCACAATGACAAACAACATGGCAAACATAAAGGAAATCAGCACCACAATGGTGGCATACCCGCTGGGGGCGCCGAATTTGGCCCAGGTATAAATGGTGTAGATCATCACCAGAAGACCAAAAAACGCCACTGCACATCCGGAATAAATCCCCAGCTTAAGGGGCAGGTCCGAAAAGCAGAGGATGGTGTTGATGGAAAACCGGAACAAGCTCTTTAAGCTGTACTTGCTCTCCCCTGCAAACCGCGGTCTGGCCTCATATTCAAGGGTGGTTTTCTCAAAGCCAACGCTCTGGACATATCCCCTGAGGAAGCGGACCTTCTCCCGGTAATTGTTCCGGAGAACATCGGCCGCTGCTTTATTCATGGCGAAAAAATCCGAGGCATTGGCCTCAAATTTCACGTCAGACAACTGGTTAATCAGCTTATAAAAGGCTGCTGAGGTAAAATTTTTAATGGCCCCCGCCGTTTTATTTCTGGTACGCACCATGCTGATGACTTCATAGCCCTGATCAAACTTTTCGATGATCCGGGGGATGCATTCCGGCGGATGCTGGAGATCTGCGTCCATGCAGATGATGCCGCCTCCCTGTGCGTGGTCAATTCCGGCGATCATGGCCGCCTCATGGCCGAAGTTCCTGGAGAAGTTGACGATCTTTACCTGCGGATTTTCTTTTGCAAACTCCCGGAGAATCTTCAGGGACCCGTCTGCGCTTCCGTCATTGACAAATAAAAGCTCGTAGGTCCAGGGGGCCGGAAGAGCATTTAAAATCTTTCCGGTCTCCAGATAAAATTCCCTTAAGGCCAGTTCCTCATTATAAACAGACACCACAACCGAAAGCAGCTTATCCATATATCTTTATCTCCATGTCTGAATGCTCCGGAATCTGTTTTTCCTTTGGCGGAAGCTTCATGTAATCTCCGTACACCTGCTTTAAATACGGATCCCAGCCGGCCGGAATGAAAAGCTTTGTATCCTCAAAGGGAACTTCCTTCACCTGGTCCACCCATTCCTTTTCAATCTCCACATAATAGTAGTCCGGCGCGTAGTTGCTGTAAAAATAGAGGTGCGAATGTCTGCTTCCCTTTTTGTGGTCCAGGGCCTTCCAGATCTTATGGGTCACCGGGAAGGGCACCAGCTTTCCAAGGTTGGAAAGAACGCCCACAAACAGCTTCATGATTCCTTTATAGTCGGAATACTGGATTTTCCAGCGATGTCCCAAGGCCAGGCCGTAGACCACGCAGCGGGTGAGCTTTGTAAGGCTCTTTGCCATTTTCCCGTCCGGCAGATCGTCCACCACAAACAAATCCACCCAGAGGCGGCTGATCTTATCATCGTAAAAGGCCGTCTTTTCGGAATCCTCAAATTTCTGGCTTTTTTCGTAAATAATGCGGGGCACAAAGTCAAAAAATGCCTTTCCGCCATGGTACTCATCCGGCTCCACAAAGGACATGCTCTCCGGCAGCTCCCGTCTGGCCACCTTTGCAAACATCTCATAATTGGTCCTTGTGAACACCACATCCACATCATCATCCCACGGGATAAAGCCCTGATGGCGGATGGCTCCCAGAAGAGTCCCCGCATCCAGGGCATATTTTATTTTATATTTCCGGCAGATCCTGTCGATCTCCTTAAGCATCTTAAGGTTGGTCTCATGGACCCTGGTTAAATCAAATGATTTTTCTGTACTCACTGTACCAGTCCCTCTTTAATCACTTTTGCCATGTAGTCAATTTTCTCATCTGTCATGCCCGGATATACGCCCACCCAGAAGGTGTCTGCCATGATCCGGTCTGTGTTTGCAAGCGTTCCCACCACACGGTAGCCCTTGTTCTCTCTCCGCATTTCATCAAAGCAGGGATGTTTGGTTAAGTTTCCGGCAAACAGCATTCTGGTCTGCACGCCCTTTTTCTCCACGTACTGGACTACCCGGTTCCGGTCCACGCCCTCTTTGCAGGTAATTAAAAAGCCAAACCAGCTTGGTGTGGAATTTTCTGCCGCCTCCGGAAGAATTAACTTATCTTCGCAGTCGGAAAGGGCCGCACGCAGGCGCTCGAAGTTATGACGCCTCTTTTCCACAAAGGAGGGAAATTTCTCAAGCTGGGCACAGCCCACGGCTGCCTGCATATCCGTTGCCTTTAAATTATATCCGAAATGGGAGTACACATATTTGTGGTCATACCCCAAAGGCAGCTCGCCGTACTGGCGGTCAAATCTATGGCCGCACAAATTATCGCATCCGGACGGACACACGCAGTCCCGTCCCCAGTCGCGGAAAGAGCGGATAATCTTATTGAGAAGCGGGTTATCTGTGTACACAGCTCCGCCCTCGCCCATGGTCATATGGTGCGGCGGATAGAAGCTGGAGGTTCCGATATCGCCGATGGTTCCCGTGAACTTCTCCTGGCCGTCAATCACATATCTGGTTCCCAGGGCATCGCAGTTATCCTCCACCAGCCATAAATTGTGCTTCGTACAGAAGTCCTTGACTGCCTGAAGGTTAAAGGGATTCCCCAGAGTGTGCGCTAACATCACAGCCTTTGTCTTTTCGGAAAGGGCCTGCTCCAGCATGTTCACATCAATGTTATACTGGGGAATGGTCACATCCACAAAGACCGGAACGGCACCGTACTGGATGGTCGGAGTCACGGTGGTGGGGAAGCCTGCCGCCACAGTGATGATCTCATCGCCGCGTTTTACCCGTCTCTCTCCAAGAAGCGGAGAAGTCAGTGCCATGAAGGCGATCAGATTAGCGGAAGAGCCGGAGTTTACCAGGGAGCAGTATTTCACCTGTAAATATTCTCCCAGCTTCTTCTCGAATTCCTCCGTATACCGCCCGGAGGTGAGCCAGAATTCCAGAGAGCTGTCCACCAGATTCACCATCTCGTTTTTATCATATACACGGGATGCATAGGGGATTCTGTCGCCCTCTTTGAATTCCTTTTTCTGGTTGTGAAACCGATCTGCATACTCGGCCACCATGGCAAGAATTTCTTCTCTTGCCTGTGCCTCTGTTTTATTTTCAAACATTTATGTCTGTCCTCCAATTTCCTTGATTGCAGCAGGTTTGACGCCCGGTTCTTTGTTTACCGGAACATTTCCGCGATCTGCCTGTCCATGACAGCCGTCACGCTGTCTCCCGCTTCATAGGCCTTGCACCATTCCACGGTCATATCAATGGCCTCCTTTACACCCCAGCGCGGATGCCAGCCAAAGGTACTTTTTAACTTGGAACAGTCTAATTTTAAGAAATTCGCCTCATGGGGACCTCCATCGCTCTGGTTTATCCAGGAAAGCCCGTTTCCCCAGGATTCGCAGAACATGTCCACCAGTCTTCCCGTGGTCACACAGTCCTTATCATCGGGGCCCACATTGTAATAGCCGGAAAAGGCGATATCCTCATACTGGGCCTTCGCCACCATAAGATAGGCGGTAAGCGGCTCCAGCACATGCTGGTACGGCCTTGTGGAATGGGGATTCCGCACCACAATGGGCTGGCCTTTCATGGCTGCCCTGACACTGTCCGGCACAATCCTGTCGTTGGCGAAATCTCCGCCTCCGATCACGTTTCCGGCCCGGCAGGTGGAAATAGCGCAGCGTCCGTCTGCAAAGAATGATTTTTTATAGCTGTGGGTCACAAGCTCGGAACAGGATTTGCTGTTGGAATAGGGATCATACCCGTCCAGGCGGTCTGTTTCCCGGTAGCCGTATTCCCACTCCATGTTCTCATATACCTTGTCCGTGGTCACGTTGAGCAGTGACTTGACGAAGGGGAAAATTCTGGCGCATTCCAGAATATTCACCGTACCCATGACATTGGTTTCATAGGTGTAAACCGGATCCTTATAGGAATCCCGTACAATGGGCTGGGCCGCCAGATGAAGGATGATTTCCGCCTGGGATGCCTCCACGGCACACCGCAGATGGGGCAGATCTCTGATATCACCGATATCGGAATGGATTTTCCCCTCCAGGCCCGCCATCTGAAACAGCGCCGGGTCTGTGGGCGGTGTCAGGGAATATCCCGTTACCTGGGCTCCCGCATTCACCAGAATCCGGCAGAGCCACGTCCCCTTAAAGCCCGTATGGCCCGTTACGAATACTTTCTTTCCTCTGTAAAACTCAAAAACCTCTTTTAAATTCATGTCTTCACTCCCAGGCTTATGAGGCCCTTTCTATTTCCAGATTTTCCACGGCGCATGGCCGGACTGCCACATTTCCTCAAGCTGCTGCCGCTCTCTCTGGGTATCCATACATTTCCAGAAGCCCTCGTGACGGTATGCCATCAGCTCTCCGTCCTTAGCCAGATTCCTTAAAGGCGCCTGCTCAAAAACCGTGGTATCTCCTTCGATATAATCGAAAACGCCGGGGTTCATCACCATGTATCCGCCATTGATCAGGCTTCCGTCATCATCGTTTTTCTCCCGGAAGGCATTGATCTTTCCATCATCGTCCAAATCCAGTACGCCGAACCGCTGGCCGATGTTCACGGCTGTGATGGTGGCAATCTTTCCATGGGCTTTATGGAATTCCTCCAAAGCCTTTAAATCGATGTTTGCAAGGCCGTCACCGTAGGTCAGCATGAAGGGCTCGTCCCCCACATATTCCCGAATCCGTTTTACGCGGCCTCCGGTCATGGTATAAAGCCCTGTATCAATTAAGGTCACCTTCCAGGGCTCCGAATAATTGTTGTGGACCTTCATGCTGTTGTCGGATAAATCAAAGGTCACATCCGAGGTATGAAGGAAATAATCTGCAAAGAACTCCTTCACCACATACTGTTTATAGCCCAGGCAGATGACAAATTCATTATAGCCGAACTGGGAATAATATTTCATAATATGCCATAAAATCGGCTTTTCTCCGATTTCCACCATGGGCTTCGGCTTTAAATGGCTCTCTTCGCTGATTCGTGTCCCGAATCCGCCTGCCAGAATTACTACTTTCATGGTTTCTCTTTCCTTTCTCTATTGCATGAGTGCCTCTGAGGCGCTGTTGGGTCCGAAAATATTCCAATGATTTTCTTTTAATATGGTCAGTGCTTCCTTGATGCCGTCATTCTGGTACTCCAAAAGGAATTTTAGTTCATCCTCTGTCACATCCTCGTAGTTTAAAAGAACCGGCACCTTCAGCTCATTGCTGTACTTGCGGTGATGGCAGAAGTCCAGCTCCTCCACCGTGGTGGCGACATTTCCCGCCACAAATACCACAGCCACCGCAATCATGATGGTATGCACTCTCTTTTCCCATTTCTTTTCGGACGGCTTTTCCTTCTTCATTTTTGAGACAAGGGCAAAGGTAAGAAAGATTCCGATGATTCCCACCTGGAACTGGAGCGCATAGCGGGAGCTCATCCCGTAGGTATCGTTCATGAAAATCCAGCGGTTTAACAGAACGATCATATGATTCATTCCGCCGCCTGCCAAAAGCATCAGCGGCAGAATGGTTTCCTCAGCAATTTTATAGTAGAAATTCATCCACACAGCCAGCAGATAGGCCAAAATCACCAGAAAGCCCACCAGGCACCAGACTTTTCCCTGGAAATCTCCCATACGCCTGTTGATCATCTCCACGCCGAACACCATGGAGGCAAAGGACTTGAGGAAGAATTTCACAAAGAATTTCGGTGCGGCAAGGAAGCTGGAAAGCAGCGGTTCCTGCACGGCCCCTGCATATTCGTATTCCGCCTTGGAATTACTCCAGAGGTAAGCTAAAAGAGGCCAGATCGTCATACAGAGAAGAAGAGCAATCTGTTTTCCGTTCAGGCGGGAAAGGCGCTTATCAAAGATTCCCACAGCGCCGGATTTTTCATCCATGTTCAGCTTCTTTTTGTCCTGTCTTATTATAATTTTATTTCTGATATGGATAAACAGATAGGCCAAAACCAGTGTCATGGTGTAGATGGCACAATAGGGCCCTGACACGCCGATGGTGATAAGGGCTGGCAGGACACATAAAATCCATATTTCCCGTTTGCTTTTCGGTACCTTCGATTTCTCGCTGTAAATCCGGTCCACAATCAGGTAGTTAAAGAAGAAACAGGCAAAGGCAAAGAAATGAATCCAGCCGGTGCCGTTATAGAGCATCTCCCACTTATTGAGGCTGAACATCACAACCATCATGGCTGCATACCAGCCCAGTCCGATCTGTTTTTTGTAGCTGTATGAGGCGATGCACATGGCCGAAAGGCCAAAGCTTAAAATGCCCATAACCCGGTCATAGGTCACACTGTATCCGAAGAGCTTCACATTGATAATCCGGCTCACATAGTTGAGCGGGATTCTCGTCAGCAGATCCGGCACGAAAAATGTCTGCGGATTCCACACATCCGGCAGGTAGGAATTAATCAGGCGGATGTAATCGGAATAGACCAAGTCAATTGCGGCCTTATGAATATATATCAGATAAAACAGGACGCCAAGGACAGGCAGTGCCATATAACAGTACTTTTTGTGCTTTTTCATCAGTTCCCTCCAGGACAACAGTATTTGCAATCAGTATAGCAGATTTTACCGGCTTTTTCTACCCTTTTGCGGCCTCCGTTACTGCCGCTGCTGTCCCTTGGGCCGGCTGCGCCTGGCCGGATGGCCGTCTGCGTCTCGGGCGGCGTCTGCGGGGGCGCTTTTTCGCGGCGGATTCGGGCGCTTCCTGCGCCGATGGCTGCGGTATCTCTGTTTGCTGGACGGGAGTTTTTTGAGTTTTCCCGGCGTTTTGGCCGGCTCCGGTTTGTTTCTTTGCGCCAGCCCGGTTTCCGCTTTCTTTTCCGTTTGCCGTTTTTCCCGTTCCGGCTGCCTTCTTCTTTTCTCCCTTTTCTTTGGAGACGTTCTGTTTCGTTTCCTGCTTCCCGCTCTTCTTACTTTCTCCGTTCTGAGGCACATCTTTCTTTTTTACACTCTGTGCCGTTGTGCCGGACTTTCCGTCCTGGGGATTCTTTTCCTTCTGCGTTCCTTTCCCGTTTCCCTGGACATTGTTCTTTTTGCCGCTCTGCTTTCCGGGATTCTGTCCTTTTCTTTCTCCCTGCTTCTCCGGCTGTCTCCCGCTGTCTCTTTTTCTCTCCTTTATGCTGTCCCTCTTCTGGTTCTGCCTTCTCAGATGAACCGGGTGCTTTTCCGATACAATCTTTAAAATATCTTCCAGGTAGTTATACTGGTTCCAGGCATCTTCCTTGGACGTAAAGTTCTCATGAACTGCCTTGTTTCCAATGAGCCGCACCTCATTGATCTCCCATTTTGCCACCCGGTCCAGATACCCGTTCTCATCCAGCCACCAGGTAAACTGCTGATGGGTCATGACCCGGTTTCTTCTCTGTCTTCCCCGGCGTCCGCTGCTCTTCTCCTGGCTGCTCTTTGCGTTTGCCACCGCCTGGGCCGTATTATCCAGGTGAATTCCATTATTCTCCGCAACCAGCTTAAAAAGCAGCTCCAGATTCTGGCGCCCCTTCACCATAGCCGCATTATATTCCCCGCGGCGCAGCCATTGCTTCTCTTTTTTAAGCTCCCGCTTTACAGGGCTTAAATAGGCTGTCCGCCTGATATAATGCAGAACCGCCGCCAGAAGTGCCATACAGACAGCTCCCGCTGCAAACCAGAGGACTATATTTAATTGTCCATCCATTTATTTTCTCCTCACTTATTCTTCTTTAATTGTCACAACCATTGCAAGATTTTCCTCGCCTCTCTTCTCCTGGGCGTTGGCCACATAGAAATTGCAGGAGAATTCCAGGGATACCATCTGATACGGCGCTGACGGAATCTCATAAACCATATAATTATCCGTAAATACCAGATCGGGCATCCGCTTTCCATTGACCCGAATCTGACAAACCTGGTCTCCCGTAACCGTTCCCGGATAATAGCAGCCCAGGGTCACCGTATCCCTGTCCCCGTTCATAAAGACGATTTTTGCATGTTCATCAATCCAGTTGTCGTCATAGCTTCCGTACGCCCGGTTGATTCTCTGCTTTTTCACAAACTCTGTCACATCCTGGAACGCGTTATTGTCCGGGTCCTCGCTCAGAATGACCATATCATCGGTGATTTCCTTGAAGTCGAAATCACTGTCGATGAACTGGATTTTCGTGTTTTTTCCCTTCTTCTCCTTATCGTAGACCTTCAGAAACGTCTCAGCGGTAAATTCACTCATATCATAAGTATTCCCAATAATATAAACCTGCTTATCAAAAATTTCCTCTCCGTACTTTCCATACGTTTCTTCCGCCAGAGAGTTATGCCGCATCTGGTTGGGCCACAAATACAAGTTGTCCCAGTGGCTTCTGTAATAGGTCTCCACCGGGAACAGAAGTCCCACATAAAGAAATACCAGAATTCCTGCCTTCCCCATGATGGAAGACATATAAGCAAGAAGCAGAAGGGCTGCCCCGTACACCACGTATACCCACCGCATCTCCACGCGGATGGTCACGCTGGAAGAGCCGATACACAGGGCGATAAATGCCAGAAACAGCACCAGCACCTTAAGATGAACCAAAACCATTCCACGGTCGCGGAACATGCATACCAAAAAGGCCAGCACAGCCACAGCCAGCACCACATTGGTTCCCAGAATCAGCATCCGGATATTCCACGGGGATTCTCCATAGGTCTGGATGCAGAGATAGTCCGGCCCGCTGTTTCTCCCAAACACAAATGCCACCTGCTCCCAGGCATGTCCAATGGCATCTGCCAGCTTAAAGGTGTCCGCCACATCGGTTCCCCCGGTCCCGGCCGGAGCTAAGGATCCAATGGTGAGCAGGCGAATCACCTGAATCAGACCGAAAAGGCCTGCACTCAGAAGAAACAGGGCCCACTTGGGAACCGCGTGGTCCGCCTGTTCTCTTCTCCGGCTCTTTCTGGCGCGCTTTCTTCCCCTGGAGCCCGGCCGTTCCTGTTCTTCCTCAAACTCCTCGTCCGCCTCCATGGAAAATCTCTCTTTTGCGCCGAACACCAGTCCCAGAACAAGCACCGGAAGCAGCACCATGTACCGCTCATGAATAAAGCTGGCCAGAAAATACAGCAGATTGGCCATCAAAAAGGCCCCTGTGTCCTTTCCATTCACATACCGATACAGAAAATAAAGGATTCCCAAAGCGGCCCAGAGCCCCAGACTCTCCATAAGTCCGTAAAACTGCCCGATCTGATAATAGCTCATCCGTGAAAGCAGATAAGCTGCTGCCGCCGCCAGACTCACCAGCTTTCTTTTACTCATCCGGACTGCCATACAGTAGATGGAAAAGGCAATCAGGCTGTTGAGTATGATGTTAAAGGGCACCATCCATGTCACATGATTCCCCAGAAAGAAAAGCTCCAGCCAGGAAGCCAGATAAAAAATAAAACGGAATCTGGTACTTCCAATGGGAAACACGAATTCCCGGAAAGACTGTTCCCCATAACAGGACCACAGGTACAGATCATCCATATACAGGCCCTTGATCTCCACCCCCTGATTGATAAAAAAGCCAAAGCCCAGCAGAAAGGCAAAAATCAAGAGACCTTCCTTTCTTCTGTCAAATTCTTCTGCAACTCTGTCATGTAACTCCATTGGTATTTTCCCCTTATAACGGTTTCTGCGGCTGTTTCCCCGATGTGTTTTGTTTTCTATTTTCCGAATATTTCATGATACTGGAGAATATGAAACTTTCGGATGTCGGGAATCGCATCCAGATTTTTCATCTCCACAATACCGGAAAAGGTTCCATCCCGGGTTAAAACTCCCATGGAATGGACTGCCTGGAACTTCTTTTGCAGCGCCTCGGCCGCTGCCCGTTTCCCGGTGAGAAGAATCCCGGCTTCCTTAAGGACCTGGTTTCCCAGCATGAATGCGCTCATGTCCCGGCTTTCTCCTGTTTCCCTGTCATAATTGGACCAGATCAGATACGGAGTCACAAAAGAATTGAGTTTCATGGCGTCCGGCACTTCACTCCACCTCATTCCATAAAGCTCCTCGAAAAGTTCTGTCTCCACGCTGGGCTGATGGTCCCCAAACAGCACCACCAGCACGGGCTCCGTCCGCCCCTCCAGATACCGAAGCAAATATTCCAGGGCCTCATCGGACATTTTCATAAGGGTCAGATACTGGTCTGCCTTGGGATACTGGCCCATACAGTCTCTTCCATTGACCGAACTCACATGGACCGAGGCCTCCAGCCCCTCCACCTCATATCCGCCATGGTTCTGCATGGTCACATTGAATATGAAAAGCTTTTCTCCCGGCTTCTTTTCCTCCAGAAGCCGGATGATTCCATCGTAATCTGACCGGTCACTCATGTAGCCCCTGGGCTTCCAGAGTGAAAATCCCTGCTTTGGATCCTCATAATATTCCTGGTCCAGAAATTCGTCAAACCCCAGATTTTCATAGGCCCTCGTTCTGTTCCAGTTGTAGCCCGGGTATGGATGCATGGCCACGGTCCGGTATCCATGGCTTCCCAGATCGGCCGCCAGGGAGCTGTCGTTGGGCTTTGTGAAAAACTGGTAAGGGATACTTCCCTGCGGAACAAAGGCGCAGGAATTTCCTGTCAGGAATTCATATTCGCTGTTGGCCGTCATGGCACCGAAAACAGGAACATAAAGCTTTCCCTTTTGGGTATTTCCGGACAGGCTGTCAAAATAGGAAAGAAACTCCCCGTCTGTCTCAAAGGAGTGCCCGGCATTTAACCCGTTATAAATCCGCAGATCAGAAAAGCTTTCATTCATAATACAGATAATCACTTCCGGGTTTACTTCCCCGGCGGCGGACTCTGCATTTTCGATTTCCGAAAATTCATGCTCCAGCTCCTTCACTGCACTTTCCCCGTATCCCAGGGGCCTGGCCGGAAACAGATTTTTAAGGGAGAGCACCGTTGACAGCAAAAATCCCTCTTTTTCAAAGCTCACAATGGGGTCCCACATGTGTACATCCAGCCCCAGAGCAGGGGAAAGTCCCCCAAACAGCAAAGCTCCGAACGCAAGCACCGAGCCTGCCCACAAGCTTTTGGGGCCGAAAAATGACCCTTTCTTTTTCTCAATGGTCAACGGCCGCTTCCAGGCAAAAAATCCCGCCGCCAAAGCCGCCAGAAAGGTTATCACCAGCCTTGGCGTGATGACATAATTATAGTTGGCCGACACGGTCATTGCCGTCCGAAGCGCCAGCACATCCCAGATCATAATGGGGCGTTCCCGGAAGCTGATCACAAAATATTCCCCGGCTGCCAGAGCATACAAAAGAAGATTCAACACCGGCCAGCCATATTTTGCGGACCCGAAAATCACCAAAACACCAGCATAAAGAAGATAGTAAACTGCCAGATTCAAAAGAATCCCAGGGACAGTCATGTATTTCAGGTTCCCCGTCACACTCTCGGCGATAAGAACCATAAAAAACGGAATCAGAAGGCACGGAATTTTTGCGCCTTTCTTACTTTTCATAGAACCTTTCCTCCAACATCAGGCACAGAGCATGATAAATTGGAAGGTGGAGCTCCTGAATTTTATAGGTTTCCTTCTCCGGAACGATAATGGCGGCGTCTGCAATTTTTGCCAGTTTTCCGCCGTCCTTTCCCGTAAGTCCAAGAACCTTCATTCCCTTGGCCTTTGCGGTCACTGCCGCATACATTACATTTTCTGCATTTCCCGAGGTGCTGATTCCAAGAAACACGTCCTTGGAAACCCCATATCCGTTTACCTGCTGAGCATAGGACAGGGTCCCATCCACGTCATTGGCAAAGGCTGAGGACAGAGCCGCATGGTTGGTCAGGGCAATCGCCGGAAGTCCTCCCTGGAGCTTTTCTGCCAGCTCGGATCCACGTTCGGGATCTGTTTCCATCAGCGCCTTTTTCATTTCCTCTGACAGGGGGCGGCGTTTTACAAACCCCTTCATCAGCTCTCCCACAATATGCTCTGAGTCGGCTGCACTTCCTCCGTTTCCTGCAATCAGAAGCTTTCCGCCATCCTCATAGCACGCCTCCAGTATCTCATACGCCGCCTGGATGCTGTCCTTTACAGACTCTAACACCGGGTAGCGTTTTATCAGTTCATTCAGCATATGGTTCCACTCCTTTTCCTGTCGCTATCCATTTTAACACATCCGCTTCTGTCTTTCCACATGCTTTTCTTCTTTCTTATTGGTTTTCCACCATGTTCCGGCCTTTTATCACAGAATCAGGTTCAAAAGTCCCAGGACAAATCCAATGACTGCTCCCAGCCCCACAATGGCATTTAACTCCTTCTGCATCACCGAAAGCACCAGGGCTTCCACTTCCTCTACATCCATTTCATTAATCTTTTTTTCCACCATTCCGCTGATATCCAGGCGCAAAAGAGCCGTCCCGATCTTTTTGTGCACCAGTGTCTCATAGGTGTTCCACAGAATTTCGTCCAACGGCAGGCCGCAGTCGTCAATGCGTGCCACCAGCGTACCCACTGCGGTGTCCATGGCCGCCCTGCATTCCTCTTCCACCTTCGGGGCCAGAATCTCTTCTGCGTGCCCGTCCAGATATGTCTGAATTCCCTGACTGATGGACATACGAAGAGAATCCACAAGTCCGTCTGTCACCATGAACGACATGATTCCGCCGCGGACCCTCTCCCTGACAGCCTTTGCCGCTTCATTTGCAATGATGTCGCCCAGTTCCATTTCCAGTACCTTTTTCACCAGGCGGTCTGTGGCCGTGTTTTTCACATGATCAAAAGCTGCCTCATACACAGGCTCGTCCAGATATTCCAAAATCCACTCCCTGAGAGTTTCCTCATTTTTTCTGTTTTCATAGAGGAACAGCCGTACCTTTTCTTTTAAATGCTTTTCGATGGCAGGAGCAAGCAGTGTTTCCGTAAAGGATTCCTCCGTCAGAAGATTTTTCCCCACAGCTTCCCCAATGGCCTTCGCCAGACGTCCTTTCCCGCGGGGGATGATTCCGGGGGTAAAGGGGAGTGTCCAGGAGCCGATTTTCACCGGATACAGCGGACGAAACATCATTTTTACTGCGATATAATTGGTAAAGTATCCGATGGCTGCTCCTATCACCGGACCCGCCAGCAAATGATAATTCATGGATTTTCCCTCCTAAACGCTTTCCTACGTAACGAAGTTCCCTATGATATGAAAAACCGCAGGTAGGTTCCCCTCCCTGCGGATCTCTTTTCGTATTGTGGTTCTGAATTACTTAAGAGTAACCTTAGCGCCTTCAGCCTCAAGTTTTGTCTTGATGTCGTTAGCTTCTTCCTTGGAAGCGCCAGCCTTAACAACCTTCGGAGCGCCGTCTACAACGTCCTTAGCTTCCTTCAGACCAAGACCTGTTACTTCACGAACAACCTTGATAACTTTAACCTTGTTCGGGCCTACCTCTGTAAGCTCAACGTCGAACTCAGTCTTCTCTTCCTCAGCCGGAGCTGCGCCTGCTGCTGCTACAACAACGCCTGCTGCTGCAGAAACACCAAACTCTTCTTCACATGCTTTTACTAACTCGTTTAATTCTAATACGGATAATTCCTTGATAGCTTCGATAAATTCAGCTGTTGTTAACTTTGCCATTACTATTTACCTCCATTAAATTTTATATTCACGTTTGTTTGTACAAATAATACAACTGTTCTGTCAAGCGGCCGGCTTAAGCCTCTGCAGAACCGCCGCCCTGCTGCTCTGCGATCTGATTGAGCACACGTGCAAGGTTGGTAATCGGGGACTGGATGCTTCCAAGTAACTTTCCAAGAAGTTCCTCTCTGGAAGGAATGGTAGCAACTACATTGATTCCCTTCTGATCGTAGTATGTTCCTTCTACTACGCCGCCTTTTAATTCCAGCTTATCAGCAGTCTTAGCGAAGTTTGCTAAAATTCTTGCCGGAGCTGTTGCATCTGTCTTGGATACTGCAAGGGCAGTCGGTCCTTCAAGATGCGGCTCAAGTGCTTCAAATGGTGTTCCTTTTGCAGCGAAGCGAATCATGGTGTTCTTGTATACCTTGTAAGTAACACCAGCTTCTCTTAACTGTTTACGAAGTGCAGTATCCTGCTCAACAGTTAATCCACGGTAGTCAACTACTACTGCGGCCTGTGCTCCGTCCAAAAGTTCAGCAATCTCAGCTACTACTGGCTGCTTTAATTCAACTTTTGCCATGAATGGTTTACCTCCTGTTTTATTTTGCGCGTAAGTGCCGTTAAAACAAGGAAAACCTCTTTGCCATGAGGACAAAGAGGTTTACAAAATTCGTCTTGTGAGTTTTGTACGTTCCTCGGCAGGTGTTTTCATCTTACGCCATACGGCACCTGCTGTCTTCGGCATTCAATACTCGAATACTCTATCATAATATATTCGGATTGTCAATCACTTTTTTAAAAAACTAGTTCACTAACTTGGCTACGTTTAACTTTACGCCAGGTCCCATTGTGGAAGTAAGAGTTACGCTCTTTAAGTAAGCGCCCTTAACTGTGCTGGGTTTAGCCTTGATGATTGCATCCATAAGCGTCTGGAAGTTGTCCGCTAACTGTTCTTCTGTGAAAGAAGCCTTACCTACTGGCACGTGGATAATGTTTGTCTTATCGAGTCTGTACTCAATCTTACCAGCTTTGATCTCGTTGATAGCCTTGGTAACATCCATGGTTACGGTACCAGCCTTCGGGTTCGGCATTAAGCCCTTCGGTCCAAGTACACGGCCCAGACGTCCAACAACGCCCATCATATCCGGTGTAGCAACAACTACATCGAAATCCAGCCAGCCTTCGTTCTGGATCTTCGGAATTAATTCCTCTGCTCCAACGTAATCAGCACCTGCAGCCTGAGCCTCGTCAGCCTTCGGTCCCTTAGCGAAAACAAGGATTCTAACGGTCTTACCTGTTCCGTGCGGCAGAACTACTGCGCCACGAATCTGCTGGTCAGCATGACGGCCATCACAGCCTGTTCTTAAGTGAGCCTCGATAGTTTCATCAAATTTTGCAACAGCAGCCTTTTTAACCAATGCGATAGCGTCTGCTGTATCATAAAGAGTAGCGCGGTCGATAGCCTTTGCCGCTTCTACGTATCTTTTTCCTCTTTTCATTCTAAATAAACCTCCTGTGGTATTGTCGGGAGTGCTCCCTCCCACGTATTTGTTACTGTATTACCTTAAACAGCGGATATCAGCGGGAATTAGTCCACAACCGTGATACCCATGGAACGAGCAGTACCTGCGATCATGCTTGTTGCAGCCTCGATGCTTGCAGCGTTAAGATCAGGCATCTTTAATTCAGCGATCTTCTGAACCTCTGCTCTTGTAAGAGTAGCTACCTTTGTCTTGTTCGGTGTTGCGGAACCGGATTTAATCTTAGCAGCCTTCTTTAATAATACAGCAGCCGGCGGAGTCTTTGTGATGAAGCTGAAGCTTCTGTCTGCGTAAACTGTGATAACAACCGGGATGATCATGTCGCCCTGGTCAGCAGTTCTTGCATTGAACTCCTTTGTAAACTGTACGATATTAACACCATGCTGTCCAAGTGCCGGACCAACTGGCGGTGCTGGTGTTGCCTTTCCTGCCGGAATCTGTAATTTAATATAACCTGTAACTTTCTTTGCCATAATTAGGCACCTCCTAAAATCATGTGGTAATGTCGGGGATTTCCCTCCCACGCGACCAGCGAAAGCGGGTATGTTCGCTCCACTAAATCAGCACTCGCTTTGCTCCTGCTTATTAAGGGGCACGAACGACCTCGCACTATGCTCGCATTTCGCCTTCGGCTCCCGCTCGCTAAGCTGCTTCCGGTCGGTCACATCTTCTTAACTTCAGAAAAATTCAGTTCCACCGGTGTTTCACGGCCGAACATTTCGACGTTGATTGTGATGGTCTGTTTGGGCTCGTTGACGGTCTTGATGACGCCTACGGTATCCTTCCATGCACCAGCCATAACCACTACGGTATCTCCGACTGCAAAATCAACGACGACTCCGGTTGTCTTAAAGCCGAGATTTCTCATCTCTTCTTCTGTAAGCGGCACCGGCTTGGATCCCGGTCCCACGAATCCGGTTACGCCTCGGGTGTTTCTGACTACATACCAGGTATCATCATTCATAACCATGTGAATCAGTACATAGCCTGGGAACATCTTGCGCTCAACCTGCTTCTGGGCGCCGTTTTTCAGCTCAATGACCTCTTCCAGCGGGACAGAAACCTCTAAAATCTGGTCCTGAAGTCCTCTGTTCTCGATTGTTTTCTCAATGTCAACTTTTACCTTATTCTCATATCCAGAATAGGTGTGTACAACGTACCATTGTGCTTCTGACATATGCTCACCTCATCCTTAACCAATAACGATATTCAAACCGAATTTAATAATCAGATCAAGGACTGCAATCACGATTCCCAAAGCAATCGTTGAAACGATGACCACAACCGACTGTTTCGTCAGAGTCTCTTTGTCCGGCCAGATGATTTTGTTGAACTCAGCTTTTAAGCCTTTGATAAAGTCCTTTTTGGGGGCTTTCTCATTACTTACTGTTTCTCCCATAAATTCACATCCTTTTACAAACCGGATTACTTAGTTTCTTTGTGCATTGTGTGTCTCTTGCAGAATCTGCAGTACTTCTTTGTTTCCATGCGGTCCGGATGAGTTTTCTTATCCTTCGTCATGTTGTAATTGCGCTGTTTGCATTCTGTACATGCCAGTGTAATCTTTGTGCGCACGACTTCCACCTCCGTTTAAATTCTTTGTAAGGCGGCCTTTTTCTCCTGCTTTGCTATCGTATTTTTGAGCATAAAAAAAAGACCTATGTTCTTCCATTCGCCCGCTTATTGTATCATAGAAACATTACAGCGTCAAGCAATTTCTAGGAAGAATCAGGTCTTTTCCCTGAATTCCCACCGTTTTTTCACATGATCCTGTCAAAATTAACCGGCCGTTTACACCATCAATTGGAAATTGTCGATATCCAAAGGCCTTCCGAATTTCTCTCCCACCTCTTTCATGGTACCGCAGTGGGTAAAACCAAACTCCTCATGGAGCCTGATACTGGCTTCGTTTCCTCCGGTGATGACAGAGATCACTGCGTGAATATCCTCGCGGCTCCTGGCCTCCTTAAGGATTGCTTCCATTAATGCTCTGGCCACGCCCAGGCGGCGGTATCCGGGATCCACATAGATGGAGAGTTCCACGGTCTTTTTATACGCTTCTTTTTCCCGGTACTCCGAAAGGCTGGCGTACCCCACAGCCCGTCCATCCACTTCTGCCGCAAGCAGAGGATGATTGTCCACATTGTGAGCCCGAAACCATTTCATCCGTTCCTCCATGGACTTGGGTTCCAGGTCAAAGGTGGCCACCCCATTCAGCACTTCATAATTATAAATGGAAAGAAGAGCATCCATATCGCATTCCTTCGCTGTCCGTATGATCATACCAGTCCTCCCAGAATTAAGATGTGCCTATTATAGCACCACAGCCCTCCGCTTGCAAGAATCCTCTTCGTTTATCTTCCTCCGGTCATACAGATCACGGCAAAATACACCTTTTCCACTCCGGCATTCCGCAATACCCTGGCGCAGGCTTCGATGGTGCTGCCGGTAGTATAAATATCATCGACCAGAAGAACCCGCCGGATTCCATGGATTCCCTCCCTGGCAGAAAATGCCCCCGACAGATTCTTAAGCCGCTCCGCAGCCGTCAGTTCTTTCTGCGGCCGTGTCCGCTTCTCCCTGATGAGCATTTCGGGCTTAACCGGAATTCCAAGCTTTTTTCCCAACACTTCTGCCAGTACCTCTGCCTGATTAAAGCCCCTGGCCCGCCTTCTCGAGGGATGAACCGGAACGGGAACGATGGCTTCCACAGCCATCCGCTCCACAGTTCTTTCATATCGTTTCGCCATGGCTGCCCCAAAAAAGTCCAGATATTCTCTTTTATTCTTGTATTTGATTTGCGCCATGACCGTCCTGGCAGTCTCGTCATAGTTTAAAAGTGCCACTCCAGATTCAAAGGCGTGGCGATGCCCCATGCAGTCGCCGCAGTACTCCATGGTTTCATCCACAATCTCTTTCCCGCATTTTTTACAGACAGGCGTTTTCACAAACGACAGTTTCAGAAAGCAGGACGGGCAGATCAGACTGCCCGCCGGACTTGTGATTTCCCCGCACACCGGACAGCGGCGGGGAAAAAGAACATTAAGAAAGGTTTCCTTCACCAAAAACAGTCTCCCTAAAAATCGATCTCCAGAATCCTGTCCTTTAAGCCGGAATACCGTTTCTGCTCCAGTTCGTTGTCCACCATGAACTGGAACATTTCCGGCAGCCCCACCAGGCATACACATTTTTTCGCCCTGGTGACGGCCGTATAGATCAGGTTTCTTGTCATCAGCATCCGCGGCCCCGAATGAACCGGAATCACCACTGCCGGGTACTCGCTTCCCTGGGATTTATGTATGGTGATGGCATAGGCAAGCTCCAGCTCCTCCAACTGCTTGAAGCTGTACTCCACCATCCGCCCTTCATCAAACTCCACCTCCAGGGTTTCCGCAAAGGTATTGACCTGACGGATGATTCCCATATCTCCATTAAAAATCCCTTCGCCTTTATCTACCGGAATCCCATACCGGTTACGGATTTCCCAGGTGATCTGATAGTTATTTTTGATCTGCATGACTTTATCGCCCACCCGGAACACCGTTTGCCCCGATTCCTTTTCCGGCTTATCCGGAGCCGGGGGATTGAATTTTTCCTGAAGCACTTTATTGAGCTGCTCCACTCCCAGAGCGCCCTTCCGCATGGGCGTCATAATCTGAATCTCCAGAGGCTTTGCCCCCACATATCCGGGAAGCTTATCCCGCACCAGAACCATCATGTCCTTAATGATATCTGCCGGATGCTCTCTTCGGATAAACAAAAAGTCCCTGCTCCGTTTCTCCAGGGGAACCCGCTCTCCACCATTGATTTTATGGGCATTTACAATAATATCGCTCTGAGCCGCCTGGCGGAAAATCCGTGTCAGCTTTACCACCGGAAACTTTCCCGACTCAATCATGTCCTTAAGCACATTTCCGGGGCCGACGCTTGGAAGCTGGTTCACATCTCCCACAAGAATCAGTCTGGTCCCCACATTGACTGCCTTTAGAAGGGAATGCATCAAACTGATATCCACCATGGACATCTCATCAATGATAATCACATCCGCGTCCAGAGGGTTCTGCTCATTTCTCTCAAAGTGCATTCCCTCCAGGCGGCCTTCCACAGCATTTTGACCTCCCGTTCCCGGCCTGCCGCTGTCCATCACGGGGATTCCCGTAAGCTCCAGCAGCCGATGTATGGTCCGCGCCTCGTATCCTGTGGCCTCTGCCATCCGTTTTGCCGCACGTCCCGTGGGTGCCGCCAGCAAAATCTCCATTTCATCCTGCTCAAAATATCGGATAATGGTATTGATCGTGGTGGTCTTTCCGGTTCCGGGGCCTCCGGTGATAATGAGAAGTCCGTTGTTCACCGCTTCAATCACTGCCTGCTCCTGCAGGACATCCAGTTCAATCTGCTCTCCGGCAGAGATTTCCAGAATCCGCTTTTTGATCTGCTCGGCCGGCACCGTATCCCGGATATTGAGATCATGAAGCATTCGTGCCGTATTTAACTCCATATAGAAAAACTGGGCCGGATAGACAATCCGCTTTTCGTCCTTCTCCTTCACCACCAGCTTCTTCTCCATCTGAAGGTCCACCAGATGTTTTTCCATATACTCCGGCTCCACCTTTAAAAGCTCCGCCGCATTGGCAAAAAGCTCCTCCTCCGGCAGATAGGTATGCCCGTTTCCCACCGCCTGCAAAAGCGTATAAAAAAGTCCGCTCTTGATCCGGTAGTCGGAATCCGTAAAAATTCCCACCTTGGCGGCAATTTCATCGGCAATTTTAAATCCCACTCCCTGGATATCGTCCGCAAGCTGATAGGGATTTTCCTGTATCACGGAATACATCCGCTGGCCGTAATGCTGATAGATTTTTACCGAAAGGTTCATGGAGATTCCATACTGCTGCAAAAACAGCATAGCCTGGCGCATATCTCTTTTCTCTTCCACCTGGGCACAGATATCCATGGCCATCCGCTCGCTGATTCCCTTTACCTCAGAAAGCCTTTCCGGCTCCTCTTCCATAATCCGGAAGGTATCTGCCTTGAATTTTTTAACAATCCTTTTAGCTAAAGCAGCTCCGATGCCTTTAATGGCACCGGAGCCGAGATATCGTTCTATTGCCAGCGTGTCTTCGGGAGCCTTTATCTCATAGCTCTCCACTGCAAGCTGCTCGCCATAAATCGAATGCTCTACCATGCGCCCCGTTGCCTCGATGCGTTCCCCTTCCATAATATACGGAAAAGTTCCCACCAGAATATATTCTTCCTTGCCATCGGTGACGCTTAAAACCGAGTAGCCATTCTCATCATTGCGGTATTTTATTTTTTCAACATAACCTGTTACTGCTGCCATCGTTTACGCTTGTCCCTCGTTTTACAGAAACTGCTTTACTTTTCGGCGCCTTTTCCTCCATGGGCAAACTCGATGAATTTACCGGTACCGATTGCCACAGCCGTCAGCGGCTCCTCTGCAATCATGGTGGTAATTCCGGTCTTCTCCTCGATCAGGGCATCCAGTCCGGAAAGAAGAGAGCCGCCTCCCGTAAGAACAATGCCGCGGTCAAAAATATCGGCAGCCAGCTCCGGTGGGGTGCGCTCCAGAACGTTGTGCACAGCGTCCACAATCTGCATAGCCGGCTCCTTTAATGCCTCCAGAGTCTCATCGGAAGTCACAACAATGGTCTTCGGAAGGCCTGTCACCAGGTTTCTTCCGCGAACTTCCATGGTTACCAGCTCCGGACGGCGGTAAGCCGCACCGATGTTGATCTTAATTTCCTCGGCTGTTCTCTCACCGATTAAAAGATTATGTTTCTTTCTCATGTAACGTACCAGAGCCTCGTCAAAGTCGTCTCCGGCCGTCTTAATAGAAGTACTTACAACGGTGCCGCCCAAAGAAATCACAGCAATATCCGCAGTACCTCCTCCGATATCAACAATCATATTTCCGCATGCCTTGGAGATATCGATTCCGGCGCCGATGGCCGCTGCTACCGGCTCTTCGATGATGCAGACCTCACGGGCACCTGCCTGGTAGGTAGCATCCTCAACTGCCTTTCTCTCCACCTCTGTCGCACCGCTGGGGATGCAGACGGCAATTCTCGGTTTTCTTAAGGTCCTCTTTCCCACTGCCTTGTCGATGAAATATTTTAACATCTTCTCTGTAACAGTGTAATCGGAAATTACGCCTTTTCTCAAGGGACGCACAGCCACAATATTACCGGGGGTACGTCCGATCATCAGACGGGCCTCCTCACCAAAGGTAATCACCTTATTGGTCTCCCTGTCCAGGGCTACCACAGACGGCTCCTTCAGCACTACGCCTTTTCCTTTGATATATACCAGAATACTGGCTGTACCTAAATCAATTCCAATGTCATGAGACATCATCATTGCCATTTTCCTCCTGTCATTCACAAATTCTCACGAAAACTCTCTCTATATGACACCTCTGCATTTTCACAGAGCACGAAATATCAGTTTTATTATATACAAAAGTATCTCGTTTTTAAAGAGGTTTTTTCAATTTTCCTTAAAAACAGGAAGAAACCGGCATTTTACTGAACCCAGGCTCCGTCTGCTCCCACATAATAATTGTCAGGAGTCGTTGTATTGGTAAGCATGGCTCCGTCTGCTCCGCAGTAGTACCATTTTCCGTCAGTTTCCTGCCAGTGGTTTTCCATACGGTATCCGGCCTGGTTAAAATAGTACCAGCTTCCGTTGATCAGCTTCCAGGTTGCGGCCGGATATGTTTTATTGGGATTGCACCACCAGTACCCAGTCTCATCCTTAAGCCATGCACCCTCCGTAACACCTGTGCCCGCGGCAGTACCAGAGCTGTGACTTCTGATTTCGGCTGCCTCCTCATTCGACACCTCTCTCGATTCCGAGGCGCGCCAACTTCCCGTATTGTCTGCATTGCGGACTGCCATAACACGGAAGGTATAATCTCCTCCCTGTGTGAAATATGCGGAAAAATCATAATAATTATTTTCTGTGGTAAACTCCGCACTGACTGCTTCCCCGTCCCGGTAAAGTCTTACATAATATTTCTTCGCATAATCCGTGCCGTCCCAGTAGGCCTTTCCGCCGTCTCCCTGGTCCCAGGTCAGCTCGTACACATCCAGATCATAATCATCATAATCGTAATCATCTCCATACTCCACAGCCGAAAGCGTCACATAAACCGTGAGCTTTCCGCTGCTGCGGGAGACACTGGTTACGGTTCCTTCATCCTCATCCAGAGCTACTTCGTCCTTTCCAAGTCCGGAGGCAAACGTATAATCATCTTCCGCCATCAGCACAATTTTAAGCTTCGGCTTATCGTCCTCCTCCCACTCATCCGGTTCATTGGTCACGGTCACAGAGTCCACATAGCAGCCCTCCGTGTCCACAATCACGTCCACATCCGCTCCGCTTTCTCCCGCAAAAATATTCGATTCAATCTCCATCGTCACATCTTCAATCTTCTCTGATGCATATGCCGAAAAAGACATCATAGCCGTCATGGCTGAAATTCCCATTAAGGTCACAATCTTTTTTAAGTTTCTCATGCGGTTCCTCCATTCTTTAGCCTGTGGTCCGGCTATCTTCCTGCTTACCATTTTACTATTTTATGGTACCAAAAACACAGGCAATCCGCTGTCAGAAATTCGGCAAAAGTTCGGCAGCCAATAATCGCCACACTTTTTTCACCTTCTCTTTAGTAAATTTATCTTTTTTTTATTTCTAAATCACATTTTAGACACATTTTCCTCCTATAATACAATTACGTTATCCGAAAGGATAACCTGCCTTTGTTTCAAGTGCTACACTTGAACACACAAAGCTTTTTCATACTCATACCGCCTCGAAGCAATTCGGGGCGGTCCCCCTTAAAAGAGACTTACCTGTCTTGCAGACTGCGAGGCGGGTTTTATTATTTTGCGGAATCCGGTACAGAAGAGGTCTGTTTTATAGACTTCTAAGAATTTTTATCTTATTTTTAGAAAATGTCCATAAATTCAACACATTTATATGGCATAATAAGACCTGTAAGCAAGAACAAACTTTTTCATACTCTTACCTGTCGGAGTCGCGCCCGGCAGGTCCCCCTTTTAAACTTTTACCCCACCTGGAAAACCAGGTGGGGTTCTGCTTTCTTCTTATTTTATATGTATCTGGCAATACGTTCACGGGCCGGGTCAATGTGATTCCGCACAGCCGCTCTTGCCTTTTCCTCATCGTTTGCTATGATGAATTCCATGATTTCCATATGGCGGTCCACAGCCATCTCCTGGGTCTCAAACTGATGGCCCAGAGAATATTTAATTCCCACAAAGCGGTTTAATACCGGGATATACGCCTCCATGAGGCAGGAATTCCCTGTAAGTTCAATAAATTTTCTGTGGAAATCGAAATCGCATTTTATGCTGGTCACCGGGTCGCCGGACCGGAGGGCTTTTCTGCTTTGTTCCGCCAGCATTTTTAACGTTTCCCTGGTCTCCGGATCATTATTTTTCACATGAATGGATGCCGCATGCTGTTCTAACAAACAGCGGACATCACACACCTCATCCAGCATTTTCTTCGTAGGAATCGGAATATAATATTTTCCTCCGCTGCTCACTGTTAAGATTCCTTCATTGGCCAGCCGCTTCAACGCCAGCACCACCGGGGTCCTGCTGATGGAAAACTGGGCCGCCAGCTCCGCCGGGTCAATTTTCTCCCCTGCATGATACTTTCCGGAATAAAATCCTTCAATAAACATATCATGAATTGTTTCGTCCAATCGTTTTTTTAGATTCATGACTCTCTCCTGCATATTCCCAAGATCTTTCCTATTATCATTATACGGATATCATCCGCAAATGCAAGGACTTTTGCCCCATAAACCCTGAACTCCCTATTTTACAGGGTTATATCCTTCATTCTATAAGAAATTTCCTATAATTGCAATACACAGTTTCCAGAAATCCTGCCCCAAAACCCTTGCAGGATTCACCATAATATCGTATCATATAACTAATTTCGCCTGAAAGGAGAACTGAACTGATATGTACACATACACCTGGTATCAATGGCTGGCGTTCTTCTACCTCTATTGTTTTTTTGGATGGATTTTTGAATCCGCCTATGTATCCATAAAAAACAAACGTTTTGTAAACCGCGGGTTTCTCCGGCTTCCCATGCTTCCCCTGTACGGAAGCGGTGCCGTTATGATGCTCTGGGTCTCCATCCCTTTCCAGGACAGCCTCCTTCTCACCTGGTGCTCCGGCGTCATAGGTGCAACTGTTCTGGAATATGTCACAGGCTATGTCATGGAGCTTTTATTTAAAGTCCGCTACTGGGATTACAGCAATCAGAAATATAATCTTCATGGCTATATCTGTTTGTCCTCCTCCATTGCCTGGGGATTCTTAACGATTTTTATGACACACCTGATTCATAAACCCATTGAACGCGGCGTCCTTTCCATGCCGCTCATGTGGAACCTTTTATTTGTATCGGTGGTGACCGTTTTATTTATCTATGACTCCATCATCTGTACCAGAGAGGCCCTTGCCTTCGGAAAGTCCCTGGAAGCCGTCAAAAAGCTGCGTCAGGAGCTGGACAGCCTTCAGGTTCAGACCGCACTTTTGAAGATGGAGGCCGAGGAGCGGCTTCAGGAGGCCCGTTCCGAATTCATGGAACAGGCAGCCGCATTCACAGAAATGCGTATGGAGGCCCTGGAAGGCTTAAAAAGCCGTGCCGGAGGCAAGCTGGACGGTTTAAAGGACATGACAGGTATCAATCTGGACAGCTTCAAGGGAAAATCCGAACAGCAGCTCTCAGAGCTTCTTAAGGAAAAGGAAGCCGCCATGGCCGCCCTCCGTTCCCGCGGTCTGACCTTCCGCAAACATCTCTCCCATGCCAACCCCTCCGCCTCTTCCCATAAATATGCAAGGGAGTTTAAGGACATGATGGAATACCTCGACCAAAGCGGAAAGGGCCAGTCTCCCCGGTAATGCCAAGGGGCCGTGCGTCAGTTACCCAACGCACGGCCCCTTTATATCTGCAATTAGAAGTTTCTTCTTTTTTATGTTAATTTTTTTCAGTGGCATCGGAAGCCGTTGCCGGCTCTTCTCCCTCGCGGAGGAAGCTCTTATATTCCGCACCGACTGTCTTACTGAAGGTATACTTTCTGGCATCAATCAGCACATCGTCGTCTTCCTCATATTCCTTGGCAGAAGACTGGATGGAACCGCTCTTGTTGACGATAAAGTGATATACCTTTCCATCAATGGTAACATCCTTCTCCTCATACTTATTGTCAAGGGCACGGATCAAAAGACCATCCTCATACAGCTTACCGCTCTTGGCCCCGTTGATACCGATTCCGTTGTAATAGTGCTGGCTTTCGGAGGTGCTGGATGCAAAGTAGAAGCGGTAGCTCTCATCGCTGTCATTCTTTACGGTGCAGGAGCCGGTCTTTCTGGCACCGTCATCCCATCCGCCAAAATAATACATGGAATTCTTATATTCATTCTTGTCATCCTCGTTGGTCCGGAAGAAGCCGCTGATCATCTGTCCGTGGAAGTTGAAGAAATAGGTCTTGCTGTTGATCTTCTTCTCCTTTGCGTAAACGATGCCGCCGTTGAATTTATCGTCTACCCCGTAGTTATCCACGCTGAATCTGCTCTCAAAAGTATCCTCTTCTCCATCGTCGAAATCATAAATCTGACCAACGAAGTCATAATCACCTTCATTCGGAATATAGACTACGCCGCTGGAGTTAATCCAGAACCAGTATTTATCATTATCATCGTCATCTTCTCCGTATTCCACGTTGTTGTACACATTAATCCACTTGTTTTTCCTCATATGGCCGTCTTCCGCACAGAAGTATACATTTCTGTCGGAAAAATCTGCAAGCGGAGTATCGTAGGTGCCGTCTGTGTCATCATCGTCTTCCCAGATCTGCATGTAGCCATTGCTGTCAGAGGCCTGTGTCACCCATCCTGTAAGCATAACGCCTTCTGCATCAAAGAAATAAGTCTGACCGATCACATTGGTCTGTTTTCCTGTGGCCACCTTTCCGGAGCTCTTTAAGTAATAATAATGTTCATCATCATCACTTCCCACATCATCCGGGTCAACGCTGGGAGCATAGGTGTACACCCATGTTTTCTCCAGGCGGGCGCCTGTTTCCTCATCACAGTAATAGGTATCAGTATTCTTCACATCGTCTGTGGAGCCTTCATCCCATCCGTCTCTGCTCTCTTGCCGTTGGATTTAAAGAAAAACCATTCCTCCTCTCCGTCCTCATCGTCAATGGGGGCTGTCAGTCTCCAGTCATTGGTGATTTTTCTTCCGCTGCTGTCATAGCAGTACCATTCGCCGTCTACCATTTTCCAGGTTCCTTTGGAAGCGGCAAAAGAGGGGATGGAAGCACCTGCGGCCAGCAAAGCTGCTGCGGATGTGACCACGGCCAGTTTCATCTGCTTTCTCATAATTCATTCACTCTCCTTTTTTCTTTTTCTTCTCTTTGAAATTCCTAATTGCATTACGGGGGTAATTATACTTCAAATAAGAGAAATTATCGCAAGTTGAGTGCATTTTCCGCACAAAATCCATATATTTTTAGATTTTTTATCTCTTTTTTCTTGATTTTTTTATAATATGTTTATATACTTGCGGTAATATTAGATATATTACACAGAGAAAAGGATGTACCGCAAATGATAACCACCACACCAGAAATCCAGACACAGGACGAATCCAACGAGCATATGCTTGCCCTGTTTCAGTCTTATCTGGAGCTTCAGGATAAATCTTCCAATACCATCCGGGCTTACCTTTATGCAGTCCGGCAGTTTTTAAAGCTCTACTCTTTTGCCGATCACAATTCCCTCATGCTTTATAAATGTTACCTCATCGAGCATTACAAGCCTCAGACCGTGAATTTGAGAATCCACGCCATGAACTGCTATATGGAATTCCTTCATAAACCCTCTTCCAGGGTTTTGATGGTCCGCCTCCAGCAAAAACCCTTTGTAGAAAATGTCATAAGCGCTGCCGACTATGAGCATTTAAAGAACTGTCTTCTCAGGGATGGCAAGCTATTGTACTATTTTGCAGTCCGCATCATGGCTACCACAGGAATGCGTGTCAGTGAGCCGATCCTTCTCCAGGCCCAGGATGTTTATAGGGGCCATATTGACATTCACTCCAAGGGGAACCGTCTCCGGCGCATCTATATTCCCAAAACCGTCCGTGAGCCCTGCATCCTTTGGCTTGACAATATCGGACGGACTCAAGGTTATGTGTTTTTAAATCGTTTTGGCAACAGAATTACCACCACCGGAATCCGTGACCAGCTAAAGCAGGCTGCCATCCACTACGGACTGGACCCGTCCGTGGTATACCCCCACTCCTTCCGGCATTTATTCGCCAAAAATTTCATTGAACGCTGCGATGATATCGCCATGCTCTCCGATATTTTGGGCCATGAGAGCATTGAAACCACCCGGATTTATCTCCATCGCAGCAGTACTGAACAGCAGCGGATTTTCAATCAGGTTGTAAATTGGTAAAGGAGAATCTATTTGGAAGAATTTCAGAATTATATGAAAAAGAAAAATTTATCAGAAAATACCATCATCGCCTACTCGGCGGCCATGCATCAGTTTTTTATCCTGTATAAAGAGGTGACACCTGAAAATTTAAAGGCCTACCGCAGTTTTCTCATCAGCCGCTACCGTCCTGCCACCATCAACCAGAGAATCCACGCAGTCAATCACCATCTTCTTTTCCTGGATGAAACCGCCAGAGACAAGGTATCCTCCCCCGCCCCATTCCGCCTCCGCTCCATAAAAATCCCCCGCGGTTCCTTTCAGGATTCCATCATTTCCAACGAAGACTGCGCCTTGCTGGAGCAGCGTTTGAAGGATGAGCACCAGGAATTCTGGTATTTTGCAGTCCGTTTTCTGGTCACCACCGGAGCCAGAGTCAGCGAACTGACCCAGATTAAAGTGGAACATTTAACCTGTGGTTATCTGGATTTATACTCTAAGGGAGGTAAAATCCGGCGCATTTACATCACAGACTCCCTCTGTCTGGAAGCCATGGACTGGTGCCGCCGCCGGGGGCAGACCTCCGGCTTTCTGGATGAGATCGTGACCTGGTGAACATAAAAACCGGAGCCCCATACGGGATACTCCGGTTTCTCTTTCTCTGGCAATTACATTTCCGGTTTCTCAACCTGAACAATTGCCTGCTTCTGCATTGGAATGCGGCAGTTCTTATTATTTCCAAACTCTACGATAACCGTATCATCTGTCATATCAATAATAACTCCGTAAAAGCCACTGGAGGTCAGTACGCTGTCTCCAACTGCAATACTTGCCATTAATTCCTGCATTTTCTTCTTTTCTTTCTGCTGCGGCTTAATTGCGATAAAGTACATAAACGCAAAAATCAAAACGATATAGCCGATCCAGAATGCCGGGCTGCTCATTGACATATCCCTTACACCTCTCTTTCTAACTTCTGCTTATTTTTAATTCACTTTCAGCGGTCCTTGTAATTTCCCGAAACGCCTTCCAGCTTTTTCGCCTTATATTCGGCGTAACGATTGTTTTCGATGGCCTCCCGTATCTCCGTCATCATGGTATTATAGAAATACAGATTATGGAGCACACAAAGGCGCATTCCCAGCATCTCCTTGGCCTTTAACAGATGTCTGATATACGCTCTGCTGTACGAGCGGCAGGCCGGACACTGACACCCCTCTTCAATGGGGCGCATATCCTTGGAAAACTGCTCATTAAAAAGATTCAGCTTTCCATGGTTGGTATAGACATGTCCATGACGTCCATTCCGCGTCGGGTAAACACAGTCGAAAAAATCCACTCCGCGGTCCACACTCTCTAAAATGTTGGCCGGGGTTCCCACCCCCATCAGATAGGTGGGCTTATTTTCCGGGAGATGAGGCACCGTCACATCCAGAATCCGGTACATTTCCTCATGGCTCTCTCCCACAGCCAGACCGCCGAGGGCATAGCCATCGCAGTCCATTTCTGAGATTGCGTCCGCATGAGCGATACGGATGTCCTCAAAGGTTCCGCCCTGGTTGATTCCAAACAGGAGCTGTTCCTTATTCACCGTATCAGGAAGCCCATTGAGCCGCTCCATCTCCGCCTTGCATCTCTGAAGCCACCGGGTGGTTCTTGCCACGGAATTTTCCATATATTCCCTGGTGCATGGATGGGGAGCACACTCATCAAAGGCCATGGCAATGGTGGAACCAAGGTTGGACTGAATCTGCATGCTCTCCTCCGGCCCCATGAAAATTTTGTGGCCGTCGATGTGGGAGTTAAAGTAAACTCCCTCTTCCTTTATTTTCCTTAAGCCGGCCAGGGAAAATACCTGGAAGCCGCCGGAATCGGTGAGAATCGGGCGGTCCCAGTTCATGAACTTATGAAGTCCGCCCACCTCTTTAATCAGTTTGTCTCCGGTCCGCACATGAAGGTGGTAGGTGTTGGATAACTCCACCTGGGTTCCGATTTCCCTCAGATCATCCGTGGATACGGCGCCTTTGATGGCCCCCACGGTTCCCACATTCATGAAAACCGGCGTCTGGATCGTGCCGTGGACTGTGGTAACCTCAGCCCGCTTGGCACGTCCATCCTTTGCCAGAATTTTATACTGCATGGTTTTCCCCATTAATTTTTCTTTTTCTTCATGCTCATCACGTACCAGAGAGCACCTGTTAAGCATACGGAAGAATAGGTTCCGCAGATGATACCTGCCATCAGCGGAAGTGCAAACTCACGGATAGAGGATACACCCATGATAAACAGCACCAGAACCATAACAAAAGTGGTCAGGGAAGTATTGATACTTCTTGTGAAGGTCTGTGTGATACTTAAGTTCACAATTCCTGCCAGATCTGCCTTCGGTCCCTGCAGCTTTAAGTTCTCACGGATACGGTCAAAGATAACGATGGTGGCGTTGATGGAGTAACCAACGATGGTAAGCAGGCAGGCGATGGCTGTGGAGCCCACGGACCATTTTGCCAGTGCATAGCACGCAATTACCACCAGTACGTCATGAATCAGAGCAATAACGGCGCTGGCTGCAAAGCGGATATCTTTGAAACGAACCCAGATATAAAGCAGCATGAATACGGTTGCAATGGCAGTTGCCATAACAGCGTCCCGCTTCATCTCGGCGCTTACGGCACCGGAAATACTCTCAGCAACGATCTTTGTCTCATCCACGCCAAAATGCTCAACCAGGGCTGCATCCAGAGCCTGACGCTCTTCCACGTTGAGGGTTCTTGTCTTAATGATTACCTCTGTGGTTCCTGCAACTTTCTGGGTCTGGGTGTCAGCGCTTCCTGTGATCTCTTCGACAACAGGAACCACCTCATTGGAGATGCGCTCCAGGGACATATCCTCGTTGAAGGTTACGTTGGTGGAAGTACCACCCTGGAAATCCAGGCCGTAGTTGAAGGCGCCGCCGATGGAACCCTTGTTGATTCCCATGCCCACAAAGCCTGCACAGATCAGTACTGCAGAGATGGCAAAGCAGATCGCTTTCTTTCCAAGGAAATTAACCGGAGTCTTCTCTTTTCTGACGCCGTAGAACTTCTTATCGGCAAAGCCCAGCTCGTAAAGAGTATTCAGGGCGAATTTTGTCACAAACAGAGCTGTGAACATGGACAGCACAATACCGATGGCCAGTGTGGTGGCAAAGCCCTTAACGGTACCGGAGCCTCTCCAGTAAAGAACGGCTGCGGCAATCAAGGTGGTCACGTTGCCGTCGATGATGGCGGATACGGCCTTTGCGAAACCTGTCTTGATGGCAGACTTTACGGTCTTTCCAAGGCCGATTTCTTCTTTAATACGTGTGAAGATAATAACGTTGGCATCCACAGCCATACCGATGGACAGGATAATACCTGCAATACCCGGTAATGTGAGGGTCACCTCAAAGGCTGCCAGTAAAATCAGCATCAGAGCCACATACAGGCACAGTGCGATGGATGCTGCAAGACCTGGAATCAGGTAAATTACAATCATAAACACGCATACGATGGCAAAACCAATGGCTCCGGCCTTTAAGCTGGTGACAATGGCTTCCTGGCCAAGCTTTGCACCAACCACGTTGGAACGGAGCTCTTCCAGTTCCAGGGACAGGGAACCAATGCGGATGGTGGCCGCAAGACGGTCTGCCTCTTCATAGGAAGTCATTCCGGTGATGGATGCCTGGCCGCCTGTGATGGCTGCCTGAACGGTGGGGTTGGAGTAAACAACGCCGTCATAAACAATGGCAATGCGTTTTCCCACATTGGCTGCTGTTACCTCAGCAAACTTCTGTGCTCCCTCATCGGTGAAGGTGAGGGCAACCTCATAGTTGTTGGAACCGGTCTGCTGGTCCTTATAGATCATGGGAGTGGCAGATGCCACATCGGTTCCTTCCAATACAGTCTGCATGTTCTCATCCAAAAACAGCAGGGAGCCGGGCTTACCAAGCTCTTCCAAAATCTTGTTTGCATCGGAAACACCCGGGATATCAATATTGATACGGTTGCTGCCTTCCTGATAAACCTCAGCCTCAGAGCTGTATGACTGCACTCTCTGCTGAAGCTTGTACTGAGTGTCAGACATGTCCTCAGCACTGGGGTTTGCCTCTTTTGCCTGGTAGGTGATGCTGACACCGCCTGCCAGATCCAGGCCCAGCTTAATGCCGCCTTCCTGGGAGGTCACGCCGTTCTCATCGGTGATAAGCTTGCTCTTCTGGAGCGTATCGTATCCGAAGTATCCGAAGATACCGATGACAACGAGGAGGCCCAAAAGGAAGAGAAGGCCCTTTCCTTTGTTGCTCTTCATGGTTCTCTTTCTCCTTAACTTTTTAAATATTTCGAGATGGCTTCCCTATTCTGACAGGGCCGCCCTTATCATAATGGCACACTCGATGCGTTTTTTCTGCATCGCGCAACCGATATCATAAGCGTCTGTGATTTTGCCGTGGAAGTTGTAGGAATTGGCTGCACAGCCGCCGCTGCAATAGAATCTTGCAAAGCAGTCCTTACATTTGTCCTTGGCGTATACGTTGCAGAGCTTGAATTCATCCCGCACTGCAGTGTTGGTGATTCCTTCATCCACATTTCCCAGAAGGAAGTTTTCCATGCCCACGAACTGGTGGCAGGGATAGAAGTCTCCCCAGGGGGTGACTGCCAGGTATTCCGTTCCCGAGCCGCAGCCGGAAAGACGCTTGGCCACACAGGGACCCTGGTTTAAATCAATCATAAAATGGAAAAATTTAAAGCCGCGGCCTTCCTTTTCCCGTTTAATGAACTCCTTGGCCAGCTTATCGTACTCCTCCATGATCTGGGGCAGGTCCTCCTCGCGGATGGAGTAGGGCTCATCGGGAGATGCCACCACCGGTTCTACGGAGAGCTTTTCAAAGCCCAGATCAGCAAAGTGCAGCACGTCCTGAGAAAAATCCAGGTTGTTTCTGGTAAAGGTTCCGCGGACAAAGTAGTCTTTTTCTCCACGTGATTTTGCAAATTTCTGGAATTTCGGAACAATTAAATCATAACTGCCGGTTCCATTGCGGAAGGGGCGCATTCTGTCATTGACTTCTTTTCTTCCGTCCAGGCTTAAGACCACATTGCTCATTTCTCTGTTGCAGAAGTCCATAATTTCATCATTTAAAAGGACTCCGTTGGTGGTCAGGGTAAAGCGGAATTTTTTGTTGTGTTCCTTTTCCTGGGAGCGGCCGTATTCCACAAGCTGCTTTACCACATTCCAGTTCATAAGAGGCTCGCCTCCAAAGAAGTCCACCTCCAGATTGATCCGGTTTCCGGAATTGGCAATGAGGAAATCCAGGGCCTTTTTTCCCACTTCAAAGCTCATTAAGGCACGGCGGCCATGGTACTCGCCTTCTTCGGCGAAGCAGTACTGACAGGCCAGGTTGCAATCGTGAGCGATGTGGAGACAGAGGGCCTTTACCACGGTCTGGCGCTTTTTAAAGTCTACCACATAATCTTTGTAAATGTCTGCCGTAAACAGCTCTTCTGCGTCGATTAACTCCTGGACATCAGAAAGGGCGTCCAGAAGGTCTTCCTCTGTGTACTTGGAGGAGAGAGTATTGAAGACACAGGATTTCTGGTCCTCCGTAAGGGGCTCCGGATGTTCCATATCAGGGACATGGGGCACCAGAGCCTCTACCACATCATAGAGTAAGGCATCCACCGAATGGACCGAACCGCTGTTGACATCCAGAACGATATAATATCCGTTGTTGATGTACTGATGTATCAAAACAATTCTCCTAGCTTGGGTTGGATTTGGAATTTTCCATGTGACAACAATAGCCCCTACAATCATACGACCGTAGGGGTCTTTTTAAAAACTTCTGATTGTCTGAAGCCCCGCCATTAGCGGTTGCTGTTTTCGCAGCTCTGGTTTCCTACTGTGCAGGATGTCTTACATGCAGACTGGCAGGATGTCTGGCACTCGCCGCAGCCGCCTTTTTTCATGCTGTTCTTTAATGTGTTGGAGCTTAAGGTTTTAACGTGTTTCATATTTTTAGTCCTCCTGATGGTTTTTATTGTTGGGAGCGATAAGTAACTGGAGCCGGGACTCTGCGGTGCAGCGGCTCGCTTTCGCGGACAATTATACCATACCAATTCCCAAGTTGCAATAGGGATAATTTGAGGGTACGGTGAATAATATTTAGCAAACAGGCTGATTTTTATTAGGAAAGGAGCGGGTTCATGCTTAGCCAAAGAATCTGGCGTGTGGTACGCACGCTGATTATCACTTACATAATTTCCGGTATCCTTCTGGCCGGACTGGCTTTTGTACTTTTCAAATTCCGGCTTCCGGAAAGCCAGGTGAACATGGGAGTCAACGGGGTATACATTCTCTCCTGTCTCATCGGCGGCTTTCTTGCCGGAAAGACCCAGAAAACCCGCCGGTTCTTCTGGGGACTCCTCACCGGCGGGCTCTATTTTGCTTTTCTTTTTCTCATGTCCTTCTTTCAGGACGGCGGCATCACAGGCGATCCCCTTCATGTTGCCACAGTCCTGGCCATGTGCGCTCTGAGCGGAATGGCCGGGGGAATGCTAAGCTAACACATTTCATTAAAGGACCTTGCTCAGGAAATTTTTCAGGCGTTCGTTTTTCGGGTGCTCGAAAAATTCTCTGGGCTCGTTTTCCTCCAGGAAATATCCCTCGTCCATGAACATGACCCTGGTTGCCACCTCTTTGGCAAAGCCCATTTCGTGGGTTACCACCACCATGGTCATTTTCTCCTCTGCCAGATCCCGCATAACACTTAATACCTCGCCCACCATCTCCGGGTCCAAAGCCGATGTGGGCTCGTCAAACAGCATCACATCCGGCTTCATGCACAGAGCGCGGACAATGGCAATTCTCTGCTTTTGTCCGCCGGAGAGCTGGCTTGGGTAGGCATCAGCCCGGTCAGCCAGGCCGACTCTTTTAAGAAGCTGCATGGCGGTTTCCTCTGCCTCCTCCTGACTTTTCCCCTGAAGCTTCATGGGGGCAATGGTCAGGTTTTTCATGATTGTCATGTGGGGGAACAGATTAAACTGCTGAAATACCATTCCCATCTTCTGGCGGTGACGGTCAATGTCTGTTTTGGGATCCGTGATATCCACGCCCTCAAAAAAGATTTTTCCTGCCGTGGGCTCCTCCAGGCGGTTTAAACACCGGAGAAAGGTACTTTTACCTGAACCGGACGGTCCCACCACAAAGACCACGTCGCCCTTCTTGATATCTACGGTGATTCCCTTCAGAACGCGGAGATCTCCAAAACTTTTTTCCAGATTTTCCACCTGAATCAGGGGCTTTTGCATATTATCGCTCACTTCTTCTAAGCCTCCTCTCCAGAATCTGTACCAGTTTGGTGAATACCACAACCAAAGTCAGGTAAATAAGCGCCACTGCAATGAGGGGCATAAATGCGTCATAGGTACGGCTCCGGATAATATCGCCGCCCTTGGTTAAATCCTGAAGGGCGATGTATCCTGCAACGGAGGTTTCCTTTAATAAAGCGATAAACTCGTTGCAGAGGGCCGGAAGCACGTTTTTAAATGCCTGCGGCATAATGATGTACCACATGGTCTGGGAATAATTAAAGCCCAGGCTGCGTCCTGCCTCAAACTGGCCTGCCTCGATGGACATGATTCCGCTTCGGAAGATCTCTGCCACATAGGCTCCTGAGTTGATGCCGAAGGCCAGAATTGCCACCAGCGTCTTATCAATTTTCACCGAACCAAACACAACGAAATAGATAATCAAAAGCTGAACTACCACCGGAGTTCCGCGGATTACGGTCAGATACAGGCTGCACAGAGCATTGAGAATTTTCATCTTCCCGGTCTTGTCATGGCCGGTACGCACCAGTGCGATGAAAAATCCGATGATAACTCCTGCAATGCCTGCAAACAATGTCACCTTCAAGGTTATCATCAGGCCGTCAGTAATATATTTCCATTGATTATCTGTCACAAAGTTCAGGACGAACCTGTTTGCAAAATTTTCCCACATGTTTTACTCTCTCTTATTCTGCTGTGATATACTTATCAACGATTTTCTGTAATTCGCCGGACTCCTTTAAGCTTGCAATGGCGGCGTTGATGCCCTCCACAAGCTCTGTGTTGCCCTTCTTTACGCAGATTGCATACTCCTCTGTGGTCAGAGCCTCGTCTAAGATCTTTAAACCTTCATTCTGGGAAACGAATACCTTTGCCGGCTCGCCGTCGATGACAACTGCATCAATCTTATTTTGCATCAGAGCCTGAACAGCCTCAAATCCCTTGTTGTACCGTTCCACGGTTGCATCCGGAATATCTCCGGCGTAAATATCACCTGTGGTTCCAAGCTGTACGCCGATGGTCTTTCCATTGAGATCATCGGGAGTGGCAATGTCGCTGTCTTCTCTTACGATGATTACCTGCGTTGCAGTTGCATAAGAATCAGAGAAATCAACACTCTGTAAACGCTTCTCATCCACAGTCATACCTGCTGCACCGAAATCTGCCTTGCCGGACTGTACAGCCGGAATGATGGAATCGAATGCCATATCCTCAACCTCAAAATCCATTCCCATCTCTTCTGCGATGGCCTTTGCGATCTCCACGTCAATTCCTACGATTTCGCCGCCTTCATAAAATTCATAGGGCGGGAATTCAGCGTTCGTTGCCATCACAAGAACTCCGCCGGAAGCCTTGGATTCTTCCGCAGCCTCAGTGGTCTCCTCTGCCTTTGCTGTGGTTTCTTCTGTCTTGGCCTCAGCGGCTGTGGTAGCTGCTGCTATGGTCTCTTCTGCGCTCTTGGAGCTGCAGCCTGCCAAGGATGCTGCCATGCATGCTGCCAGTGTTAAGGTTAAAATTTTCTTCTTCATAATTATATCCTCCTCTTACAGGGCGTTATGCGCCATTCTGCATAAATATTAATTTTTTAGCAGTAAACATACATTATAACAACTTTCCTGTTTCGTCAAGAGGGAATTTGCTTTTTATCTGCGAAAAAGGCAGCATCCTCCGTTTTTCCGGAGTAATGCTGCCTTTTGTATTGCTTCTATATATAATAGATTATCTGTTTCCGAACTTTGCCAGCAGATAAACCACCAGCGCCAGAAGGGCAATTACAACAAAGATTCCGACCATTCCCTTCCACATGATTCCGAAGGCCATTAACATATTTTCACTCATCTTTTACCTCCTACATAAAGAATCCAAGGACGATGCCGCCGGCCACTGCCGAAGCCACCTGTCCGGATACGTTTGCGCCGATGGCATGCATTAACAAATGATTGGTGCTGTCCTCTGCCACACCCATCTTCTCAATGACACGGGCCGACATGGGGAACGCGGAGATACCTGCCGCACCGATCATGGGATTGACCTTTGTCTTTGAGAACAGGTTTAAAAGCTTTGCAAACAGAACGCCGCCCGCAGTATCAAACACAAAAGCAAAAAGACCAAGGGTCATAATCATCAGTGTCTGCGGTGTTACAAAGTACTCGGCTCTCATGGAGAATGAAATTGTAATGCCCAAAAGCAAAGTAATCAGGTTCGCCAGCGTACTCTGTGCAGTTTCTGAAAGGCTGTTTAAGGCGCCGCATTCGCGAATCAGATTTCCGAACATCAAAAATCCTACTAAGGATACGGAAGCCGGAGCCACAAGACCTGCCACAAAGGTAACGATGATCGGGAAGGCAATTCTTGTGAATCTGCTCACCTTTCCCGGCTGATAGGGCATTTTAATGACACGCTCTTTTTTCGTCGTCACTGCTTTTATTACAATCGGCTGGATGATGGGTACCAGTGCCATATAGGAGTAAGCGGCTACGGCAATGGCTCCGATGTAATTGGATTTTAACACCTGGGACACCAGAATGGAGGTGGGTCCGTCGGCAGCACCGATGATGCCGATGGAAGCCGCATCCCGGATATCAAATCCCATGGCGGCCGCAAGCACGATGGTAAGGAAAATACCAAACTGAGCGGCTGCGCCGAATAAGAACATCTTCGGGTTGGATAACAGCGGTCCGAAATCGATCATGGCTCCAATACCGATGAACAGAAGAAGCGGAAATGCCTCTGAGGTCTCAATCCCCACCTCAAAGAGCCACTGCACAATTCCGGGCGTTTCACCCACACCAGACATGACCTGATTCAAGGCACCGCTTAAGGGGATGTTGACAAGTATCGCTCCAAAGCCCATTGGCAGGAGAAGCGCCGGCTCGTAGTCCTTTTCAATGGCCAGGTAGATCAGTACAATTCCCACTGCGTACATGACCACCTGCTGCCATGTAATTGACAATAAGCCGCTCCACAGAAATTCCATAACAATTCCTCCTTTGATATAAAAAGTATTGACTGGTTTTCGGGAAAAATGCTTTCTTCTGACGCAAAAAAGACTTTTTGCAGAAAGTCTTTTCCCTTCTGCAAAAAGTCTCGTTACCCAAACCGGTATGCATCGCCAGACGTTACCGCCGCGCATGTTGACGATACATTTCAACTACTCCCTTTTTGATTAATTAAAATATAAACGGTACAAAAAAAAATGTCAACAGTTTTTTAGTCGTTTTCCGCCCTTTTTTCTTCATCCAGCACGTAAAGATGGATGGTATCAATCCGGTTCCGTTCCACCTTATCCACCACAAGGCGCAGGTTCTGGTAAGTCACTTCCTCGCCCTCCTCCGGCAGGTGGTCCAAAAGTCCGATGATGAAGCCGCCGATGGAATCGTAGTCCTCCGATTCAAGCTGTAAGCCAAGCTGATCGTTGAGATCGTCTAACTTCATGGCGCCTTCCACCACATATTCTTTGGGGTTGATCTTCTTAATCAGGTCCTCTTCGTCCTCATCGTACTCATCGCGGATTTCCCCCACGATCTCCTCCAGCATATCTTCCAGAGTGATGAGTCCTGCTGTGGCTCCGTATTCATCGAGAACGATGGCGATATTGTTCTGGGTTTTCCGAAGCTCCACCATGAGCTCTGCGGTTTTCTTAAACTCGTAGGTATACAGAGGCTCTCTTAAGTAGTCCCGGAGCTTAAACTCTTTCTCATGTTCAATTAAGAGCAGGTCCTTGATGTTGATAATACCGATCACGTTGTCGGTGGTATCCTCATAGACCGGATATCTTGTGTATTTTTCCTGGCGGAACACCTCTATGACTTCCTCATAGGTGGCATTCACATCAATAAATGTCATATCAATCCGCGGCACCATAATGTCCTTGGCCACAGAATCACCGAAATCGAACACATTATAGATCATTTTCTTTTCGTCCGATTCGATTACGCCCTCCTCATGGCTCACTTCCACGATGGTACGCAGCTCATCTTCTGTAATCGCATCCTGCTTCTTGTTGGGATCAATATGAAGCAGAAGCAGAACTCCCAGCGACATTTTATCCACAATAAAAATCACCGGGGTCAATACCTGCATGATAAAATAAATGGACTTTGCAGACCGCAGCGCCATGCTCTCTGAGTACAGGGTTGCACTGGTCTTCGGTGTGATTTCACCGAAAATGAGAACCAGAAGCGTTAATATTCCGGTGGCCAGACCCACATACTTGTCGCCAAAGGCGCGGGTTACGATCACAGTCATAAGAGAAGATGCGGAAATATTCACCACATTGTTTCCTATGAGAATCGCACTTAACATTTTTGACTGATTATCGAGAATTTTTGTAAGAATCTGCGCCTGGCTCAATCCGGCCTCCGCCAGATTCCTAACCCGGATTTTGTTTACCGACATCATCGCAGTCTCCGATGATGAAAAAAATGCTGATAGTGCTAAAAGCCCAATTACAATAAGCATCTGCAGGGCTTGCCCTGAATCCAAAAAAATCACTCCTATTTCTTTATGTATTTGGCACTGATTGTACAATATACGCCGGGCCGTGTCAACTGTTTTTACTCCCTGGCAGAGCGGCGTACCTGCTCCATGGCCCTCTTTACGGCCGGAATGCTCAAAATCACAACCGTAATCACAGCCTCTGCACCGATATAAGAATAGTTATATGCAATAGGATAAAGTTTCTCCAGTGTTTTCGGGAAATTTTCCGGCATATATTCCATCCAGTAAAGATATCCGCCCAGGGAATGGAAAGCGCCCCGCATCAGTGCTCCAAACAGATATCCCTTTACCAGGCCGTTTTTCGCATTCATGAAAAGCCCTGCCAGCCCCAGAGCCGCAAAGGCAAAAATGTAGTCGCAGCACACCTGGAAACCGGACAGCACATAGGGTTCCTGCAAAAACTGTAAAATACCGTAAGCAAGCCCCGCCATGATTCCGGTCTTCACCCCATACCAGTAGCCGATCAGGCACACAAACAGCATGCTGCATAAGGTAACGGAACCGCCCCAGGGCATTTTCATGATACGGATATAGGATGTGAGAAATGCCAGTGCAACGGCGGCTGCACAGAATACCAGCTCCTTTGCCGCCATGGTTTTTCCTTTCTTCCTTCCGCCTCTGGAGGCCAGAACTGCCGCCAGTATCAACAACACCGCTCCGGCGGCCGCAAAAACGCCGTATCCGGCTCCTGTCAGCCCGCCTTCTTCTGTCACAAAAAACTGAAACATAAAAATTCCTCCTGGAAATCTGTATTTTTTATCATTGGCAACACCTATATTTTAAATCAACTTTCCCATCATGTCCATGGGTTCGGAGCTTTTTATTCATGTTTCACGAAACCTGTCCGCCCATTCCCTGTATCGCGCTTTTTTGTCCGCCTATTGCGGACTCCATATGTAAAAAACGCCAAAATGTCCGTCCAACGCGTAAAAATTCTTGAAAAATCACCCGAAATCGTTTATTCTTAATATAAATACAGGACGGAGGTTCCTGACTACGGAGGTGTTACAATGAGCAATTCTATGATGTGGGCTTTAGTAAAGGAAAAACCCGAAGAAGGTCTCTGGATGAAGAAGGTTCCGATTCCGGAAGTCGGACCGAACGACGTGAAAATCAAAATCCATAAGACTGCAATCTGCGGCACAGACGTTCATATTTACCAGTGGAACGACTGGGCACAGCACACAATTCCCATTGGCCTGACAGCAGGACATGAGTATGTGGGAGAAGTCGTTGAGACAGGAGCCGGCGTACAGGGCTTCCATATTGGAGACCTGGTATCCGGTGAAGGCCATATTACCTGCGGAAAATGCCGTAACTGTCTGGAAGGACACAAGGAGAACTGCCGTGATGCCAAAGGCGTGGGCGTAAACAGAAACGGCGCATTTGCAGAGTATCTTGTAATTCCGGCTTCCAACGTATGGCCCTGCACCCCCAACATTCCCGAGGAAATGTACGCCATCTTTGATCCCTTTGGAAATGCCACCCATACCGCGCTTTCCTACGACATGCTGGGTGAGGACGTGCTGATCACCGGCGCCGGCCCCATCGGAATCATGGCAGCCGCAATCGCCAAATTCTCCGGTGCAAGACACGTGGTAATCACAGACTTAAATAACTACCGTCTGGACCTGGCAAAGAAGTTAGGCGCAACCAGAACCGTAAACTTAAAGGACGAGAAATTACAGGATGTCATGAAGGAAATCGGTATGACCGAGGGCTTTGATATCGGACTGGAAATGTCCGGAAGCCAGGCCGGCCTTTCCGATATGATTCATAACATGAAGCACGGCGGAAAGATCGCTCTTCTGGGCTTACAGCGCACCGATGCCGTTGTTGACCTGGAAACCGTAATCTTCAACGGTCTCAACATCCGCGGAATCTATGGAAGAAAGGTATGGGATACCTGGTATAAGATGTCCACCATGCTTCAGGCAGGACTGGATATCTCTGCAATCATCACCCACCGCTTCGATATTAAGGATTACGAGAAGGGCTTTGAGGCCATGATCTCCGGACAGTCCGGAAAGGTTATCTTAGACTGGTCTCATATCAACGATTAATTTAGGAAGGAGAACTTACATGGCACGCAAAAATGATATTTTAAGCATTTATACAAAAGAAGTGGAATCCATCAAGGAAGCCGGTCTCTTTAAGGGTGAGGCTCCCTTTGTATCCCCCCAGGGTGCAAGAGTAAAGATGGAAGACGGCAGAGAGCTTCTCTGCATGTGCGCCAACAACTACCTTGGCCTGGGCGACAGCCCCCGTCTGATTGAGGCAGCCAAGAGAACCTACGATGAAAAGGGCTTCGGTGTGGCTTCCGTTCGTTTCATCTGCGGAACCCAGGATATCCACAAACAGTTGGAAAAGAAGATTTCCGGCTTCCTCGGAACTGACGACACCATTCTCTACTCCTCCTGCTTCGATGCAAACGGCGGACTGTTTGAGACCATTCTCACAGAAAACGACGCTGTCATCAGCGATGAATTAAACCATGCATCCATCATCGACGGCGTTCGCCTCTGCAAGGCAAAACGTTACCGCTATAAAAACAACAACATGGAAGATCTGGAAGCACAGCTCATCGCTGCTGATGCAGCCGGCGCAAGAGTGAAATTGATCGCCACCGACGGCGTGTTCTCCATGGACGGCATCATCTGCAACCTGAAGGGTGTCTGCGATCTGGCTGACAAGTACAACGCCCTGGTTATGGTGGACGACAGCCATGCCGTTGGTTTCGTTGGAAAAACAGGACGCGGAACTGCTGAGCACTGCGGCGTTGAGGGCCGTGTGGACATCATCACCGGAACTCTCGGAAAAGCTCTGGGCGGAGCTTCCGGCGGCTACACCAGCGGACGTAAGGAAATCATCGATCTCCTTCGTCAGAGAAGCCGTCCATACTTATTCTCCAACTCCCTGGCTCCCGCCATTGCAGGCGCCAGCATCGAAATGTTCAACATGCTGGAAGAAAGCACTGCTCTCCGTGACCATCTGGAGGAAGTTACTGCTTACTACCGCGCAAAGCTGGTTGAGAACAACTTCGATATCATCCCGGGCACCCATCCCTGCGTACCGATCATGCTGTACGATGAGAGACTTGCTGTGGAATACGCAAAGAAGATGATGGAAAAGGGCGTTTATGTTGTGGCCTTCTCCTATCCGGTTGTTCCCAAGGGAAGAGCAAGAATCCGCACCCAGGTATGTGCAAGCCATACAAAAGAGGACATCGATTTCATCATCAAGTGCTTCAAAGAAGTACGGGACGAAATCGGCAAATAAGAACGGCTGTTGCTGCCGGAGCTGCCATTGTGCGGCTCCGGCTTTCTTTTTATTATTTTGTTGACTTATCAACGTTCTCTGCATATAATTGACTTATCAACGATATTTTTCCCGGGAGGTGCTGTCTTATGGAATCGTCCATGTCCATTTACAGAAGTATACGGCGGCTTTACCGCATGAACCAGAAATATTCCATCGCCAATATGGAACACCCGGACCTTACCCCCGCAGAGTTTCAGCTTCTCCGCCACATCGGTTTTCACGGGGAGGTCAGCCAGCGCCATCTGGCTGAGAATTTGAATGTGGATAAAGCCATGATCTCCAGAACGCTCCAAAAGCTGGAATCCAAGGGCTATCTGATCCGCAAAGAGGATGAAACCGACGCCCGCTCCAAAAAGGTGCTGGCCCTTCCTCCGGCTGAGGAAATCCACCTTAAGGGGCGGGGACTTTCCGAGCGCTTTTTTGACGCCCTGACCGAAGAGTTTTCTCCGGAAGAACTGGCCCTTTTGGAATCTCTTCTGGGGCGGATGGTAAAAAAGGGAAGGGAGATCTGCCTATGAAATATGTGCTGCGGTATGTGAAGCCCCATATCCCAACCATGGTGTTCGGCTTTTCCATCAAGTTCACCGGAACCATCCTGGATCTGATGATTCCCTATATTCTGTCTTACATCATTGACGAGGTTACACCGAAAAACGACATCTCCCTGGTGATCCGGTGGGGCCTTGTGATGGCACTCTGTGCCGCCCTGGTGTTACTGTGCAACGTCTGGGCCAACCGGGTGGCATCGGCCGTTTCCAGGGATACCATTGAAACTCTGCGCCATGACCTGTTCTATAAAATTTCCTACCTTTCCAGCTCCCAGGTGGACGCCTTCACCATCCCCTCCCTGGTGACCAGAATGACCACCGACACCTACCATCTGCACCGGACCCTCAACATGATTCAGCGCATGGGCGTGCGTGCCCCCATTCTCATGCTGGGCGGCGTGGTTGTCACCATGATGATTGATCCCTATTTGTCGGGGATTCTCTGTTTTCTGATTCCTTTTATGACCATCGTTGTGGTCCGGATAAGCAAAAAAAGCATCCCCATGTTCACCAAAGCCCAGCAGTCTGCAGATGATATGATACGCGTGGTCAGAGAAAACGCCACCGGAATCCGCGTCATTAAGGCCTTAAGCCGGACCAGCCATGAAATGGAGCGGTATGATGCGGTCAACAGTCAGTTAAACACCGATGAAACCAGAGCCAACGTCACCATGGCGGCCTCCAGCCCCTTGATTAACCTGCTTTTAAATACAGGTCTGGTGGCTGTGATTCTCGTCGGCGCCTGGCGTGTTTCCACCGGAAATATGAAGCCCGGAGCCATTGTGGCCTTTCTCACTTATTTTACCATCATTTTAAACGCCGTTATGGCCGTTTCCCGTCTCATCACCATGACCTCCAAGGCCATTGCCAGCGCCGGACGTGTGGAGGAGGTTCTCACCACACCGGCGGACATGGAAATTCGTACTCCGGATGCTGCGCCGGATGCCGGAAATGGACCAAAACCGCCTCATATTGCATTTGATCATGTGAGCTTTTCCTATAATAAGCGGATAAAAAATCTGGATGATATTCATTTTACTCTGGAGCACGGCCAGTCCCTCGGCATCATCGGCCCCACGGGCGCCGGAAAGAGCACCCTGGTCCAGCTTCTTCTGCGGCTTTACGATGTGGATTGCGGAACCATTTCCATCAATGGACGGGATATCACCACCTTCCCCTTAAAGGAGCTGCGCCAGAAGTTCGGCGTGGTGTTCCAAAATGATGTTTTGTTTAAGGAATCCCTGCTCCAGAATATTGACATGGGGCGGAATCTTCCCTTATCCCAGATCGATGAGGCCGTTTCTGTGGCCCAGGCGGCCGGATTCATTGCAGAATCCGGCGGATATGAAAAGGACATTGCAGTGAAGGGTGTCAATCTAAGCGGCGGACAGAAGCAGCGGGTTCTCATATCCAGAGCCCTGGCCGGGCATCCGGAAATTTTGATTTTAGACGATTCCTCCAGTGCTTTAGACTATAAGACCGATGCGGCGTTCCGCTCTGCCCTGGAGGCATCCTTTTCCGGCACCACCACCATCATCATCGCCCAGCGGGTCAGCTCCATCCTGCACTGCGACAAGATTCTGGTGTTGGAGGACGGAATTCCCCTGGGGCTTGGAACCCATGAGGAGCTTTTGAAAACCTGTTCTGCCTACGGAGAAATTTATGAGATTCAGATGGGAGGTGGGAACGTATGAAGCGAAAAGCCGCTTTCGTCCGGATTATCGGTTATCTGATGCGTCATCGGGTCCAGCTCTTTTTTGTGCTGGTCCTGTCTTTGGTTGGAAATCTCCTGGCTCTGGCTGGTCCCAGACTCTCCGGTACGGCCATCAATCTGATTGATGAGGGAGCCAAAGGAAACATGAATATGCCGCTTATTTACCGGTACGCTGCCCTGCTGCTGCTCTTTTATGCGGTCAGTTCCCTGATGAGCTATGTGGTGAATGTCTCCATGATTGCCCTCTCGCGGAAGATCACCTACACTCTGCGGAAAGACATGTTTAACCATCTGGTGACGCTCCCCGTGAGCTTTTTTGACAATACCACCACCGGAGATATTTTAAGCCGGATTTCCTATGATATTGATACCATCAACGCCTCCTTATCCAACGACGTGGTGCAGGTACTTTCAAGCTCCGTCACCATCGTGGGCTCTCTTTTCATGATGATACGCTTAAGTCCCCGGCTGGTGCTTATTTTTACCGTTACCATTCCTCTGGCCCTAGTGCTGGCTTCCTATCTGACCCGCATGGTCCAGCCCATGTTCCGGGCCCGGTCAAAGGCTGCCGGAGAGTTAAACGGCTATGTGGAGGAGATGATCTCCGGTCAGAAGACACTTCGGGCCTACACCCAGGAGGAGAGGGTCATCGGAGAGATGAACGTGCAGAATAAAAAGCTGGTGGATGCCTACTATAAGACCGACTACTATGCCAGCATCATGGGACCGTCCACCAATGCCATCAACAACCTGGCTCTGGCGCTGATTTCCGTATTCGGAGCTATTCTGTATCTGAAAGGACAGATCGACATCGGCAGCATTTCCGCATTCGTTTTGTACTCCCGGAAATTTACAGGACCTATCCGGGAAATTGCGGAAATCTACGGAGAGCTTCAGTCTTCCCTGGCCGCCGCCGAGCGGGTATTCAAGGTACTGGACGAAGAGCCGGAGCCTGCGGACCGTAAAGATGCTCTCGATCTTTCCTCCCCGGAGGGAAATGTAGCGCTTTCCCATGTGAATTTCGGGTATCAGAAGGACCGGGTTATTTTAAAGGATTTCAGTATGGAAGCGCCCAAGGGCAGCCTCATTGCCATTGTGGGACCCACCGGAGCCGGAAAGACCACCTTTATAAACCTCTTAATGCGTTTTTACGACATCGACAGCGGAAAGATTTTGGTGGACGGACAGAGCATTGCAGACATCACCAGAAAAAGCCTCCGCCTCTCCTATTCCATGGTCCTTCAGGATACCTGGCTCTTTTATGGCACGATCTATGAAAATATCGCCTACGGGAGACCGGATGCCACCAAAGAGGAAGTCATCGCCGCAGCGAAGGCAGCCAGAATCCATACCTACATCGAGAGTCTTCCCCAGGGCTATGACACTCTTCTGATTGACGATGGAACCAATATTTCCAAGGGACAGAAGCAGCTCCTCACCATCGCCAGGGCACTTCTCATGCATTCATCCATGCTGATTCTGGATGAGGCTACCTCCAATGTGGACACCAGGACGGAGCACCAGATTCAGGCTGCCATGCGAAGTCTCATGGAGAATAAGACCTGTTTTGTGGTGGCCCACCGTCTGTCCACCATCCGGAATGCCGACTGCATTCTGGTGGTACGGGACGGAAATGTGGTGGAGCGTGGGAACCATGAGGAGCTGATGAAAAAAAAGGGCTTTTACTATGAGATGCACCAGTCCCAGTACCAGTAAATTCTGCAAAATAAACGGCCGCCGGGGATTTTTGGTCCCTGACGGCCGCTTTCATTCTATTTTTTCTTCTAAATATTTCTTGCTGACAGCTCTCTGATGTTTCCTTTATAGGGAGTAAATGGAATTTCTCCTTCATAGTTAAGGAAATCCACAACGTAGCCCAGGGCCGCTGCCACACCGTAAATCATGCCTTTTTCATCCAGATCAAATTCCGGTGTATGGTGGTTGGCTCCGGTTCCCAGCTTGTCATTCTTAATTCCTGTGAAGGTAATCACACCCGGCCAGTACTTTAAGTATGCCTGGAAGCTCTCGCATGCCATCCACGGCTGTGTCTTTGTGAGGGCTTCCTCCCCGATATACTTTTTAATGGCATTTCTTGCGATTTCACTGCAGGTTTCATTGTTGTAGTTTTCAAACAGCGGATCACGCATGGAAATGATCTCATAAGTACACTGGTTTAACTTACACTCTGCCTCAACCACTTCCATAAACTGCTTCATGAAGCTGGCGCCTGCCCCTTCCACATTGAAGGTGCGGAGCGTTCCCGCAAAAGTCAGCTCATCCGGTACGATGTTCATGGCGGTTCCGCACTCCACTTTTCCCACGGAGAAGGTCAGAATGTCTGTGGGGCTCACATATTTCATGCGGATCATATTCATATGGTTGTATATGGAGTTGAAGCAGTCCAGTACGCTGTGCGCCATGTCCGGACGGGAACCATGGCCTGCCAGACCGTGAAGGCGGATAGTAAAGCCGTAGCCGCCGGAAAATACAGGACCCGGCTCTGCTGAAATCTGTCCGGCCTCCACATCCCATTTTACATGTGTTGCAATGCAGGTATCAATGGGAAGCTTCATGGTCTCAACGATGTACGGAAGCAGATTTTCCACCTGGCCTCCGCCTTCCTCACCCCGCTCAAAGCAAAGAACGATGGTGCCGTTTATCTCATCCCTGTGCTCGTTTAGAATCTTCGCCTCCGCCAACAGCATGGCCGTATGGGAATCGTGGCCGCATGCATGGGAGATGCCTGCATTCTTGGATACACAGACCTTACTGCAGGCCAGGTTTACAGGATTTTCCTGAATGGGGAGGGCGTCCATATCTGCACGCATGAGAACCATCTTCCCTGGTTTTTTGCCGTGAATCTGTCCCACAATGCCGCCATCCGGAACCTCAATGTATTCAATTCCCATAGCATCCAGTTCACTCTTAATGAACTTCAGGGTTTCAAATTCCTTTCCTGTCATTTCCGGATGTTCATGCATATGCCTCCGGATCCGTACCATATAGTCAAAGTTCTTTTTTGCTTCGTTAAATATCTCCATTTTCTGTCCCTCCATATTCAGACAGTCAGTCCGCAGCCGCTCTTATTTTGCAATGACTCTGCGGAAGTTCTTTTTGCCGCGCTTTACAACGATTCCCTCGCCGGAAAGCTGCTCTTTTGTATAGGTGGTCTTGATGTCCTTTACAGCCTCTCCGTCCACGGATACGCCGCCCTGCTCCACGTTTCTTCTTGCTTCGGAACGGGATGCACAGAGGCCGGATTTCTGCACGATGGACAGAATATCAATGGCTCCGTCTGTGAAATCATCATCCGTAAGCTCTGCTGTGGGCATTTCTGCTGCATTGCCGCCGGCGAATAAGGCTCTTGCGCTCTCCTGGGCCTTCTTTGCCTCTTCCTCGCCATGTACCAGACTTGTGAGCTCGTAAGCCAGGATTTCCTTGGCCTGGTTCAACTGGCTTCCCTCCCAGTGGTCCATCTCGTCGATCTTTTCCAACGGCAGGAAGGTCAGCATTCTGAGACACTTTAATACATCGGCGTCTCCCACGTTTCTCCAGTACTGGTAGAACTCGAACGGACTGGTCTTCTTCGGGTCAAGCCATACGGCGCCGGACTGAGTTTTACCCATCTTCTTGCCCTCGGAATTTAAAAGCAGGGTGATGGTCATGGCATGGGCGTCCTTACCCAGCTTTCTGCGGATCAGTTCAGTACCGCCCAGCATATTGCTCCACTGGTCATCGCCGCCGAACTGCATGTTGCAGCCGTATCTCTGGAACAGCTCATAGAAATCATAGCTCTGCATCAGCATGTAGTTGAACTCCAAAAAGCTTAAGCCCTTTTCCATTCTCTGCTTGTAGCACTCTGCACGCAGCATGTTGTTGACAGAGAAATGGGGACCAACCTCGCGGAGGAATTCCACGTAGTTCAAATCCAGAAGCCATTCGGCATTGTTTACCATCAGGGCCTTTCCATCGGAAAAGTCGATGAAACGGCTCATCTGCTCCTTGAAGCAGTCGCAGTTATGCTGGATGGTCTCAACGGTCATCATCTGACGCATATCACTTCTTCCGGATGGGTCTCCTACCATTCCGGTTCCTCCGCCGATTAAGGCGATGGGCTTGTTTCCGGCCATCTGGAGACGCTTCATCAGGCAAAGCGCCATGAAATGGCCCACATGAAGGCTGTCGGCAGTCGGGTCAAATCCGATGTAGAATACCGCCTTTCCTTCATTTACCATTTTTTTAATTTCTTCTTCATTGGTGACCTGGGCAATTAAACCTCTGGCCTGTAACTCTTCGTATACTCCCATTTGCTTCTCCTCTTTCTTTTTGGTCTGATAATACAGCAAAACCCCGTCCTTATCAAAAGGACGAGGTCTCAATCTCGTGTTACCACCTAATGTTCCCATATGGCTTACGCCATACAGCTCAGCAAGTCACAGTCATGACTCGGGCACGGTAACGTGTGCCAACTCCGTTGCAGCCTACTTTCGGTTTTTCCGGTTCGGTGCAAAGCTCCGAGATGTATTCACAGGAATTTCTCTATGCGCCTCTCATCAACCGGCTGCTTTCTGTTTAGAGCCACATTCCGCTACTTGTTCTCTTCACCGCTTTTTCTTATTCATAAGGCACATTATATGGGTCTTTCCCCACTTTGTCAAGCAGGGATTTCCTGTTTCACTATATATTTAAGTTGGCTTTCTGCCTGAATTCCTCTATACTTGCAGATTTTGCAGCCATATGAAGCCAGCTTTGCAGCACCTTTGTCTCATGCTGGGACAGAATGAGTTTCTGCAGGTCCTCTGCAACTGTACCCAGAGCCTTTAAAAGGTCAAGGACGGCCTCTGCTCTTCCCTCTGCTCTTCCATCTTCTATTAATTCATCAATCGCCTGGCACATATTAAACTCCTCCTCTCCCTTTTCCTCCAGCATCCGCATGAGCCTTTTTTGTTCTCCCATCATAACCATGGCCGCAGTCAGCTCCACCCGGTCCATACGCAGCAGTTCTTCCCGCTTATCCCTTACGTATTGGTACAGCTTTTTCTTGTCTTTTCTATATTTTAACATATCAAAAATCTGCTGTAAACAACTGGTAAACACATTGGTATTTTCCACATTTCCTGCGTGAACCAGGTTCATTTTATAATCGGGAAGATATGTTTCCAGCTCCTTACACCAGGCTTCCTCTTCGTCCAATCCCATCATCTCATACAGACTCCTGCTCCCGTCCCACTCTCCTCCGAAGTAAAATACAATGGTAATCACAGGGGTTAGACGGTCCTCTTTTGTAATGCCGGATAAAAATTCCTCACCTGCCAAAAGTTCTCCCCGCTTTCTATGTCCCTTTTCAAGCTCCTGTACCCGCCTCACATACTCAAGGGCATCATACAGCATATTTCGCACCGGCATGGCATAATGGACCCCGCTTTGGCTTTCCTCTGCAAAGATCACCGAATACATGCCCATATCTGCTTTCATCCGGATATCCCTCCGCCGCTCCAGGGCGCATAGTTTTCCGGAATCCGTTTCATATAAGATTCCAGACTGTCCGGAAACGTACTCCAGCATTTCCGGTTTCAATATCTGCTTCCCGTGATACACAATTCCATTGACAAAATCTGCAAAGATTTCTTTCCTTCCCATCATCTGATTCACCGCCACGTCGGCTTTTCCCATGGAATCCCTCCAATTCAAAACAATAATATTTTTACCAAATTAGGAATTTTGCGGCCGTGCGCCGCCATGAACATGATGCTTATGTGCATCACAAGATAAAAAGACAGTACCGCTTATGGGTACAGAAACAGGAGAATTCCTGTGTAAAGAGAATATCATATTCCTGGTAAAATAACAAGTACATTTAATATAAAACCGGAGGCTGTCCAAAATCCAAAGACAGCCCCGGTCTGTTCCCTATCTTAAAAACACATGGACCAATTTATCGTAAATCTTTTTATAGGGCTGGTAGCGCATGGGGAGGTCCAGCCAGGTTTTCTTATCCACGATACTTTTGTAATGGGTGAAGGTGTCAAATCCGGCTTTTCCGTGATAGGATCCCATTCCGCTTTCCCCAAATCCGCCGAAGCCCATCTCACTAGTGGCCAGGTGGATAATCGTATCATTGACGCATCCGCCGCCGAAGCCGCAGCGGGACAGGATTTTATCTGCCGCCTCTTTGCTGGAAGTAAAAATGTAAAGCGCCAGGGGATGAGCCATGGAGCGGATATTTTCAATGGCTCCGTCAAAAGTTTCATAGGTCAGTATGGGAAGAATAGGCCCAAAAATCTCTTCCTGCATCACTGCATCCTGAAACGTAACCCCATCCATGACTGTCGGTTCAATTTTGAGGTTTTTTTCATCGGTTCTTCCGCCGCAGACGATCTTTTCTTCCTCCATCAGTCCCAACAGCCGTTGAAAGTGTTTTTCGTTTATAATTTTCCCATAGGAACTGTTTTTTAGGGGATCCTTTCCAAACTGTTTTCTGATCTGCTTTTTAATCTCCTCCACCAGTCTGTCCCCAATGGTCCTGTCACAGTACACGTAATCCGGCGCCACACAAGTTTGTCCGCAGTTTAAATATTTTCCAAAAACAATCCGCTTCGCCGCCAGTTTCAGATCGGCGCTTTTTTCCACCACACAGGGGCTCTTTCCGCCTAACTCCAGGGTTACGGGCGTCAGATGGACGGCTGCCCGGGTCATGACCTCTTTTCCCACAGCCTGGCTTCCCGTAAAGAAAATATAGTCAAACCGCTCCTTCAAAAGGCAAGTGTTTTCCTCCCGTCCTCCCGTGACCACAGCCACATAGGACGGCTTAAAGCATTCCTCAACCATAGACTTTATGAGGCTGCTGGTATTGGGAGAATAGGCGCTGGGCTTCACCACCGCTGTATTTCCTGCGGCAATGGCATCCACCAGCGGGTCCAGCGTCAAAAGAAACGGGTAATTCCATGGGCTCATGATCAGCACCACCCCCCGGGGCGACGGCTTTTTAAAGCTTCTGGAGTGGAACTGGGCCAGAGGCGTAGGCACCGTTTTCTCCCTGGTATAGGAATGGATACGCTTTAACATATGGCTGATTTCACTGAGCACAAGCCCGGTCTCGCACATATAGCTTTCGGCATTGCTCTTTCCCAGGTCTTTTCTGATCGCTGCCCCGATTTCTTTTTCATGCCTTACAATACAGTTCTTAAGTTTTTTTAATGCCTCCACCCGCATTTTAACGTCCAGCGTTTCTCCGGAGGCAAAATATGCCCGCTGGTGCTCCAAAAGGTTCTTAATTTCACATTCTGTCATACTTCTCAGCCTCCTGGGTATAGGATCTTACGATGCCAGATCGGACAGCTTCATTAAAATTTCTTTGGCTGTCTCCAGCATTCGTTCACAATCCTTATTTTTGTTCCTCTTGTCCTGGTAAAGCATCATGGGCTTCTCTCCCTGGACAAACCGAAGGGCGTTTTTATATTCGGCAACCAGTGCCGGAATTCCTGTCACATCCAGTCTGGCTTTGGGGTACAGCTCCAGGCGTACCTCCTGACGGTTGATGTCCACCTCTGTCACATAGGCCCGGTGTGCCATGGCCTTGAGCTCCGCCACCCGGAGAAGATTATCCACGGATTTCGGAATGTCCCCAAACCGGTCAATGAGCTCATCCTGCATATCCATATATTCATCATCGGTTTCAATGGCAGATATTCTCTTGTACACATCCAGCTTCAGATACTCATTCTTAATGTATCCGTCCGGGATAAAGGCATCAATGTCACAGTCCACCACGGTTTCAAACTGCTCCTCCTCCGGTATCTGGCCCTTAAGAGCCAGGACGGCTTCATTTAACATTTTACAATAAAGGTCATAGCCCACGGCCTCCATATGGCCATGCTGCTCAGCCCCCAAAATATTTCCGGCCCCGCGGATTTCCAGATCCCGCATGGCAATTTTAATACCGGAGCCCAGCTCCGTAAATTCCCGGATGGCCTGAAGCCTTTTCTCTGCCTCTTCCTTTAACATCTTATCTCTCTTATACATGAGGAACGCAAAGGAATTCCGGTTGGAGCGGCCGATTCTGCCCCGGATCTGGTAAAGCTGCGACAGTCCAAGACGGTCTGCGTCATGGATAATCATTGTGTTGGCATTGGGAATATCCAGGCCTGTCTCGATGATGGTGGTAGACACCAACACATCAATTTCACCGTTGACGAAGTCCAACATGATTTTTTCAAGCTGGTGTTCATTCATCTGGCCATGGGCAAAGGCCACCTGGGCATCCGGCACCAGAGCCGCCACGTGGTTTGCAATTTCATCAATATTGTTGACCCGGTTGTATACATAATATACCTGTCCGCCTCTGGATATCTCCCGGTGGATGGCCTCCCGTACCATCTCGTCATTATACTCCATCACATAGGTCTGGATGGGCACCCGGTCCACCGGAGGCTCTTCCAGCACACTCATATCGCGGATTCCGATGAGGCTCATATGGAGCGTTCTGGGAATGGGAGTTGCCGTCAGAGTCAGCACATCCACGTTCTGCTTCATCTGCTTGATTTTCTCTTTATGGGCCACTCCGAATCTCTGCTCCTCATCAATAATGAGAAGACCCAGATTTTTAAATTCCACATCTTTAGAAAGTACCCGATGGGTGCCGATCACAATGTCCACATAGCCCTTTTTCAGCCCTTCCAGAGTCTTTTTCATCTCCCCCGGAGTCCGAAATCTTGACATTAAATCCACCCGCACCGGAAAGTCCTTCATCCTCTGGACGAACGTGTTGTAATGCTGCTGGGCCAGAATCGTGGTGGGAACCAGATAAACCACCTGCTTCCCCTCCTGGACTGCTTTAAATGCTGCCCGCAGGGCAATCTCTGTCTTTCCGTATCCCACGTCCCCGCAGATCAGGCGGTCCATGATCTTCCGGCTTTCCATGTCCTTTTTCGTGTCCTCGATGGCGGCAAGCTGGTCTTCGGTTTCTTCATACGGAAACATCTCCTCAAATTCCTTCTGCCACACCGTATCAGGACCATATTGGAAGCCCTCCGAGTCACGCCGCGCCGCATAAAGCTCCACCAGCTCCTTTGCAATCTCCCTCACTGCCGTGCGGACCCGGGTTTTGGTCTTTCCCCATTCGCTTCCGCCCAGTTTATTGAGCTTCGGTGTTTTTGCATCGGCTCCGGCGTATTTCTGGATTCCGTCCAGTCTGGTGGCCGGAAGGTATAAATTGCCTCCGTCTCCGTACTCCACCTTAATATAGTCCTTGATCACATGGTCCCGCTCAATTTTCTCAATTCCCCGGTAAATTCCCAGGCCATGGCTTTCATGGACCACATAATCACCGATGGAAAGCTCTGAAAAGCTGCTGATTTTCTTTCCTTCGTAATTATACTTTTTCCGCTTTTTCTGGCGTCTCTCATTCCCGAACATATCCCCTTCGGTAATGACCACAAATTTAATCAGAGGATATTCAAAGCCCTTGTGAAGCTTTCCATAGGTCACAAGGATTTCCCCCGGACTCACCGGCCGCCCCGCATCCTCGGGGCAGAAGGCACGAAGCTCATACTCCCTCAAATCCCCTGCCAGCCGGCTGGCCCTGGTTCTGGATGCCGAGAGGAGTACCACCCGGTAGCCCTCCTTTTTCCACCTGGTCAGGTCCTTAATGAGAAGTTCAAAGCCATTCTGGTAAGAATTGACATTCTTTCCCGTGATGCTGTACTTTTTCTTTCCGGCCATGCCGGGAAGCCGTTGGTCCAGCCCGGTCATAAACACCGTATTGGGAAGCTGGGCTGCCGCTAACACTTCCTTTGCAGAAAACAGAATATCCGTCTGGCCGGGGAGCAGATATCCGCCCTCCAGGCGGTGGCTCATACTCTCCCGGAATTCCGTTTCCACGGTCTCCGCTTTCTCCTTAAGCCTCTGCGGCTCATCCAGGAATACCGCCAGGCCGTTTCCCTTTCCGGAAGCTGCCTCTCTCACATAGTCAAGAAAAGAAACTGTGTCCCCGTAAAAATACCGGATATATCCATCCAGATTCTGGACATCAAATCCCTCCCGCAAAGACTCGCAGAGCTCTCCCACCGCCGCCTTAATCCGGTGTGCTTCCTCTGCCTTTCCCTGGTCACGGAATGTCTTTTCCTGCTTTTTCCCTTCCTTTTCAATCAAAAGAATCCCGTCTTCGATCTGTGTCCTGGTGAGCACCACCTCCGCTGCCGGATAAATCCGGATGGAATCCATCTGTGCAATGGAGCGCTGGCTTTCCGGGTCAAAGGAGCGGATGGAATCCACCTCATCCCCCCAAAGCTCAATCCGAACCGGCAGCTCCTCCGTGAGGGGAAAAACATCAAGGATTCCGCCCCGGATGGAAAACTGCCCCATCCCGTCCACCTGTCCCATGCGCTCATAGCCCATGTCCGTCAGAAATCCCTTGATCTCCTCCATATCAAGGATGTCTCCCGATGCCACAGACAGGCAGCGGTCCTCCAGCATGGAAAGGGGAAGAAGATGGTCCATGAGGCCGTCCACCGTTGTGACAACAATGCCGCCCTCGTCCTCCGCCAGATGCTTAAACACCTGCATCCGCTGCCGGGTCAGAAGATTTCCGTGGATATCGGAGCTGTAAAACAGCAAATCCCTGGCCGGGTACAGCCATGTGTTTTTGCTGAAATAGCTGAAATCATCGTAAAGTTCTTTTGCTCTGGTATCATCGTGAGTCACGACTAACTTCCATGCCTTATCCGTGGAAAGCTCGTACATTACATGGACTTTTTGGGAATCGGTAACACCGCATATGTGTACAGGCCCCTTCCCCTGGTTTAAGTCACGCTTCATATCCCCGTATTCTGCCAGCTCCGTCAACGGATTTGCAAATATCTCTCCCATACTTCCCTTCTCCTGCTTTTGCTATGCCTGACTGTCTTTCTTCCTATTATGATCGTTCATGGCATGTTCAATGCCCTCAGTGACCGCTTCCACCACCGCATCGGCCGCTTCCTTCACGGCATCTTCCATGATTTTTTTCTCGCCCTGGGAAAAGTGTCCCAGCACATAATCGGCCAGGTCCATTCTGGGCGGCTTTTCTCCAACTCCCACGCGGACCCTGGGAAATTCCTGAGTTCCCAGATGGGCGATGATGCTCTTAATGCCGTTGTGGCCCCCGGCGCTTCCCTTGGCACGGACCCTCAACTGTCCCGGTGCCAGACTGATGTCGTCATATACCACCAGAATGTCCTCCGGCTCCACCTTGTAATAATCGGCGGCTGCCCGGATACTTTCCCCGCTGGAATTCATGAAAGTCTGGGGCTTTAAGAGAATCACCTTCTGTCCCCCGATCACAGCCCGGCCGCAGAGAGCCTTATGCTTTTTTTCAGAAATATCGGCCCCCAGCTTGTCGGCCAGGGCATCCAGAACCATGAATCCCGCGTTGTGTCTTGTATTTTCATATTCCTTTCCCGGATTTCCGAGACCTGCTATTATAAACATATTTAAAATTTTCTCCTTTATCCCGAAGATTACACGCCTTTAAGGGGCCTTTTTCAAGTCCCCTGGTTTTACTATTTTATCAGCTTTGCAGTTTTCTTACAAGTACATTTCGTGTATAATCAAAGGCAGGGAGGATTTTTCATATGAATATGTTACAGATGAGCGAGGATATGAGAAACGGACGGACCATATCCTTAAAAAGCCAGATGAAGTTAGTCATTGCCCTGTCCATTCCCGCAATCCTGGAGCAATTGGTAATGACCTTAATGAGTTATATTGACACGGCCATGGTGGGGAGTCTGGGGTCCCAGGCCACAGCCTCCATCGGTGTGGTATCCAGCTCCATATGGCTTTTAAATGGTATTGTGAGTGCCGTCGCCGTGGGTTTTTCCGTTCAGGTGGCCCAGTATCTGGGTGCTGGACGGGAACAAGACAGCAGGAACGTGCTGTGCCAGGCTATCCTGTTTAATCTTCTGTTTGGGATCGGTCTCGCGCTTATTATTGTTTCTTTCGGCCGTTTTCTTCCGGCTTTTCTCGGTGCAGACCCGGAAATCCGGCCTTATGCAGGGGCATATTTCTGCATTGTGGGAGCCTTCTTTCCTTTTAATATGGCCTGCGCCATGTATTCCAGCATTCTCCGTTGCAGCGGAAATGTGACGCTCCCAAGCCTTATGAACATCGGCATGTGTCTTTTGGATGTTCTGTTTAATTTCTTCCTTATTTATCCCACAAGACAAATCGGCGGAATCACCTTCTGGGGCGCCGGACTCGGCGTTGCGGGAGCTGCCCTCGGCACCGGACTTTCCCATGCATGTGTGGGACTTTCCCTGGCGTTCGCCCTCTTAAAGGGAAAGGGACCCATGGGTCTTAAAGGACGGGAGCGCTGGCGCTTTACGGGAACCTGTATGCGTAATGCCCTTCACCTGGCCATGCCCACAGCCCTGGAACGCATGACCCTCTGCTTTGCCCAGATCGTCATGACCACCATCATCGCCGGCATGGGCACTTTGGCCGTGGCTTCCAACTATGTGGCAGTCCAGACCGAGAGCATCTGCTACCTTCCCGCATACGGTATTGCTGCCGCTGCCACAGCTCTTGTGGGACAGAGCATCGGCGCCGGACGCCTGGACATGGCCAAGCGGTTTGCCTATGGCACCACGGCACTGGGCTTTCTTCTGGTGACAGGCATGGGAACCATCATGTTCCTTTTGGCTCCGTCCTTAACCGGGCTTTTAACCACAGATCCCCAGGTGGCCGCCATGAGCGCCCGGGTCCTTAGAATCGTGGCCTTTTCTGAACCCCTGTTTGCCGTCAGTATTGTTGTGATCGGAGCTCTCCGCGGCGCCGGAGACAGCAAGGGACCGTTTTTTATCAACCTTTGCAGCATGTGGGGTGTCCGGGTCCTCAGCGTAGTCCTTTTTACTCACTCCTACGGCATCACAGGCGTATGGGTTTCCATGACCTGCGAGCTGATTTTCCGGGGAATCGTTTTCCTCATCCGGCTGCTGCGCGGCCGCTGGCTCCGTACTCCGGCTTTGTCGTAAGGATACAAAAAGCCATTGCCGAGCAGGATGATGCCGGGGCAATGGCTTTTTTGCATTTCTATTTTCTGTGATCTGTATGTAACAGCATATGGGCTTTATGGGAATTGGGCTTTTCAAAGTATGTCTCGTACATGGTGACCACATCCTGGTTTTCATGGGAATAGCGCAGCTTCGCATTGGCATCCAGATAGTAGAGCTGTCTTCCTCTGTCGAAGGCCCGTTCCTCTCCATCGTGAATCGGCTGGCCGCCGCCGCCCACACATCCGCCGGGACATGCCATTACCTCCACAAAGTCATACTGAACCTCTCCGCGTTCGATCTTATCCAGCAGATTTCTGGTGTTTCCCAGTCCGCTGACGGCTGCTGTTCTCACCACAATATCGTCGATCTTAAACTCTGCCTCCTGCACGCCGTCATGGGCATTGAAGCCCAGGCTGCGGACTGCACGGAATGCATCGGCAGGTGCATTTTTACCCTTAATCAGGTAATAAGCCGTGCGGAGAGCTGCCTCCATCACGCCTCCGGTGGCGCCGAAGATCACTCCGGCTCCGGTTCCTCCCTGCATGGGACTGTCACTTTCAATGTCCCTTAAGCCCTCCGGTTTTATATGGGCGGAGCGAATCATCTTCACAAGCTCCCTGGTGGTGATTACCGCATCCACATCATGTCCGGCATACTCCTCATAGTAAAGCTCCATTTCCCTCTCACCCTTTTTGGCCACACAGGGCATTACGGACAGGGTAAAGATCTTATCGGGAGACACCCCTAACTTTTCTGCATAGTATGTTTTCATCACCGCGCCAAACATCTGCTGCGGGGATTTTGCCGTGGACAGATAGCGGACCAGATGGGGATACTGGCTCTTGATAAAGCGGATCCATCCGGGACAGCAGGAGGTGAACATGGGTCTGTCCTTAAACTCGCCCTTCGTGAACCGCTCTACAAATTCATTGGCCTCCTCCATAATGGTAAGGTCTGCCGAGAACACCGTGTCGAAGGCATAATCCACGCCCATGCGCTTTAAGGCGTCGAGAATCCGTCCGATGGTGGCATGTTCCGGAGGAAGTCCCAGTTCCTCGCCCCATGCAGTGCGGACCGCCGGAGCCACCTGGGCAACCACAATTTTCTCTTTATCTTCGATGGCATCCCATACCTTTTCCGTATCGTCCCGCTCTGTAAGAGCACCCACCGGACAGTGGGTAATACACTGGCCGCAGAGGGAACAGTCTGCCTCTTCAATGGTCTTATGTCCGGCCACATTGACTGTGGTTCTGGAGCCGGTGCCCTCCACGTCCCAGATTCCAAGGCCCTGGACCTTTTCACAAACCTGGACACAGCGCATACATTTAATACATTTTTCTGACCGTTTGATCAACGGGAAATTTTTATTCCATGCCTGGTGCTCCAACATCTGCTGGAACGGCACTTCCAGAATGTTCAGATCGTTGGCAATCTTCTGGAGACTGCAGTTTCCGCTTCTCGGACATGTGGCACACAGACAGTCATGCTGGGATAAAATCAACTCCACGGTTTTCTTTCTGTGGCGGCGCACCTTGGGGCTGTTGGTATACAATACCATTCCCTCCTGCACCACGTTGTTGCAGGAAGTAATTAACTTTTCCTTTCCTTCCAGCTCCACCACACAGACACGGCAGGCTGCAATCTCATTGATTCCCTTCAGATAGCATAATTTCGGAATGGGAATTCCACACTGGGCGGCAGCCTCCATAATCGTCATGTTCGCCCTTACCTGGACCTTTTTTCCATCAATTGTAATGTTTACCATATTCTGTTCCTGCCTCCCTTAAAGATTCCGTATCCGAAGTGATCGCAGCGCAGGCATCTGGATGCCTCCTGCTTTGCCTCATTTTCTGTCATGCAGTTTTCAACACCCTCAAAATCGCAGATTCTCTCGCAGGCCTCGCGCTCTGTCAGATTCACACGGCCGCAGGGCGTTCTGTCTTCCAGATTTGCCTCCGGAATTTCCACATCGCAGGAGATCACATGGTGATATCCCAGGTATTCATCAATATTGGCTGCCACCACCTTAGCCGCTGCAATGGCACTGATAACGGAAGCGGGTCCGCTGGCGCAGTCGCCTCCGGCAAACACGCCCGGCATATTTTCAAAATCTCCCGTGTTCTGGGTGAGAATTTTTCCGCGGGCCACGGGAATTCCTGCCTCTGCAAAATGGCTGGTTTCAATGTCCTGGCCGATGGCTTTAATTAAAATATCACAGGGAACATAGACATCCGGTTCTCCCGTTGGCTTTACGCTGGCTCTGCCGTTCTTTATGAGGCTGATCATCTGCGGGGTGGCATAGATGCCCTTGACCTGATGATTTTCGTCCACATCAATGGAGGCCGGAGCCCTTAAGGTCTGAAGCTCGATTCCCTCGGCAATGGCGCCCTCGATTTCTGCCGGAAGGGCTGTCATATCGTTTCTTCTTCTGCGGTACAGGATGCTGACTTTTTTCGCTCCCATACGCTTTGCCGTGCGGACTGCATCCATGGACACGTTTCCGCCGCCGATTACAACCACTTCTTTTCCTGTCAGGTCAAGGATTTCTCCCTTTCCCACACTCCGTAAAAACTGGACTGCCGACAAAACGCCCTCTGCATCCTCGTTTTCCAGTCCCAGCTTTTTATCGGTGCTGGCGCCTATGGTAATTAACACCGCATCATATTCTTCCCGAAGCTGCTGAATCGTAATATCGGGACCGATCTTTAAGCCATGCTTCACCTGGACTCCCGTCTTTAAGATCGCCTTAATATCATCATCCAGACGGTTCTTGGGAAGACGGTAGTTGGGAATTCCATACCGCAGCATGCCGCCAAGTTCGGGCAGCATCTCGTATACAGTTACCTGATGGCCCATGAGCTGCAGATAATAGGCAGCGCTTAAACCGCCCGGACCTCCGCCCAGAACGGCAATCTTTTTGCCCGTGGAGGGCGCGCACTCCGGCGGGTCCACTTCTCCGGCAAAATCAGCCGCCACACGCTTTAAGCCGCGGATATTCACGGCATCGTCCACCATGTCTCTCCGGCATCTGGCCTCACAGGGATGTTCACAGATGAAACCGCAGGTTGTGGGGAACGGGTTATCCTTGCGGATTAAGCGGATGGCATCTGCATACCTTCCCTCCCTTACGAGGGCTATGTATCCGGGAATATCCACATGGGCAGGACAGAGTGCCACGCAGGGAACCGGCTGATTGGTGGTACAGGTACAGCGTCCGTGCTTAATGTGTTCCACATAGTCGTCCCGGTAGCCGACAAGTCCCTTATAAACCATATTGGCTGCTTCATACCCGATGGCACAGTCCGCGGAATCCATGATGGAAAGAGCTGTTTCTTCCATCAATTTCAGGGTTTCCATGGTGGCCTTTCCATCCAGCACATCCTGGTTCAAATATTTTAACTGTCTCAAACCAATCCGGCAGGGCACACACTTTCCGCAGGTCTGTGCATAGCACAGCTCCAAAAATGCCCTTGCCATATCCACAGGACAGAGTCCCGGCTGGCTGGATTCAATTCTCCGTTCCAGATCCTTGTAAAGCTCCTCCATGACAATATCTGCCCTTGTGGGAGAAGCTATTTTTAATCTACTCATCCCTTGTCTCCTCTTCTTTCATAGTTTACTGGCCTTCTTCCCTCCAGAAGTCCAGTCGCCGCCCGTTCTTCTTTAGATTGTTTCGATTCTACCATGTTCAATTTAATAAATGCAAGTATTTTTCAAAATTTGCTTAATTTTCTTTAGTTTTCGTTAATTTAAAAACAATTGATTGTTATTTTCATAACATTTATTTCGTCTATGGATCGTCATAAATTCGTTATGTTTTATTAATATTTTCTTTCTTGTGTTTATAGGTCTATTGTGATAGACTTATCATATCATCACAAGAAGGAGGTTAAACCATGAATGAACTGAAGCTGTTTGAAAGCGAATACCGCTTTATGGATCTGATCTGGAGATCGGAGCCTGTAAACTCCACAGAATTGTGCCGGATGGCCCTTGAAGAACTGGAATGGAAGAAATCCACCTGCTATACAGTTCTAAAAAAGCTTGCAGATAAAGGCTTTGTAAAGAATGAAAATGCAACGGTTTCTGCCCTTGTGGCCCGGGAGCAGGTGCAGAAATATGAGAGCGAGAGTCTGATTGCCAGGAATTTTTCCGGTTCTCTCCCCGCCTTTTTAAATGCCTTTTTAAAGGACCGGAAACTCACAAGAAGTGAGGCGGAGGCCATCCATAAAATGATTGAAGAAGCGGTGCCGGAAACAGGCGGAAAGGAGGAAATTTAATGGGACAGACAGGTATGCTGCACCTTTTTCAAATGAGTCTGACCGGAGGCGCGGTCATCCTCGTTATCCTTATTTTGCGTCTTTTTCTTAACAAACTTCCCAAGCGGTATCTGTGCCTTCTTTGGCTGATTCCGTTTTTCAGGCTGCTGGTTCCCGTCTCCATTCCCTCCGTGTTTGCCCTGCTTCCCCTGAAGTCCGGCTCTGCCACAGGGATCTCTGCGGGTGCAGGGAATCTTCCGCTTCTGGATACGGGACTGCCTGCCATCGATCTTCCGGTGAATCTGATTCTCACAGGAACTGCCGACACCTTTTTCTCTCCGCTCAGCCATGCCTTATATTTTACGGAGCGCATCTGGGCCCTTGGCGTCCTTTTATTTCTGGGAATCCATCTGGGCCGCTACCTTCTTTTAAAGAAGCGGCTGGCCGATTCGGTTCCGGGCGAAAAAGGTGTATATTATTCTGACCACCTTTCCACGCCCCTGGTGATGGGGATTTTCCGTCCCCGGATTCTTCTTCCCACCTTTTTCTTAAAGGAAGAATCCGCACAGGAAAAGGAATTTGTACTGGCCCACGAACGTGCCCACTTAAAACGGTTTGACCATTTTTCAAAATTAATTGCCTTTTTGGGACTGGCAGTCCACTGGTTCAATCCCCTGGTCTGGGCAGCATTTTATCTCTTATGCCGCGACATGGAAATGGCCTGCGATGAGCATGTGATTGCAAGTCTGGGAGAAGAAAACAAGAAAGCCTATTCCCTGGTGCTTTTGCACTTTGAAGAGAGAAGAAGTGCGCTGTTTCTCCCTCTGGCCTTCGGAGAAAGCCACACTAAATCCAGAATCAGAAATATTTTAAATTATAAAAAACCTGCCTTCTGGGTGACCCTTGCAGCCGTTGTCATCCTGCTGTCTGCTGCCATTTTCCTGCTTACGGATCCCCAAAATCCCGGCAGTTTCGGAGACGATGCCGTTTCCATCGGAATCATTGGCGGCGCTGACGGCCCCACCTCCATTTTTCTGGCCGGAAAATCCGGCGGGGATACCGGAACAAAGGCAGAAGAGCTGGATATGGACCTCATAAAGAAACAGCCCTACGGAATGGCCGTGGAGCTTGATTACGTCAGCGAAGATAAAATATCCTTGCACGGTTCCTTTGGCTACCTCGTTTTTGATCTCATCCCCAACGGGAACAAAGAACCGTCCGCCGCCTTAAAACGTGCAGTAAGTCTCTCGGAGGCCGGGGAAATCTCCATGCAGGGAGACCAGTATACGGAAATTGTCGGTGGAGACGGAGGCGCCATGATTATACCGGATGCCTATAACCCTGCTGTTACAAAGCCGCAGTTTTTCCTCTATGAAGAAGAAAACAGTACCATAGCAGAGATCCCGGACCTCTCCGAAGAGTTCCTAAAAACACTCCTGGACGGCAATGCCGCTCTTGCGGACGCCGCCATAAGCGGGGAATATGAACGCGAACTCCAGTCTGCCGTCCAGGCCCAGACGGCAGGACAGTGCCTGTACGGCCCTGTGGCGGTCCCGGAGCCCGATGCCAATGTTTACGGGTTTTTGGCTGCGGATGGAGAAAATCTGGAGGATGTCTGGTATGGAATCTGGTATCCGGATTCCGGCACCATTCACAAGATTTCCCTGTTCCAATAAATACGGCCCCCGCCTTGCTCCCACAGGAAAACTATGATAAACTAGATATGTTGTGCGGAAAATTCCGCCTGTGTATCAAAATCCGAAGGGAGTTATGTATATGAAGTCTGGAGAACATTTTGACGTGATCATCATAGGCGCCGGTCCGTCCGGCATCTTCTGCGCCTATGAGCTGATTAAAAACAAACCGGAGCTTAAAATCCTCATGGTGGAAAAGGGACGGCCTATCGAAAAACGTGTATGCCCCAAACGCACCACCAAGGTCTGCGTGGGATGCAAGCCCTGCTCCATCACCACCGGATTTGCCGGCGCAGGCGCATTTTCTGACGGAAAGCTGTCCCTGTCCCCGGATGTGGGCGGAACGCTTCCCGACATTTTAGGCTATGATAAGGCTCTGGAACTGATTAAGGAGTCCGACAGCATTTATCTGGAATTCGGTGCCGATAAGAATGTTTACGGCGTTGACAAGCAGAAGGAAATCCAGGAAATCCGCAGAAAGGCCATCGGTGCCAACTTAAAGCTCATCGAATGTCCCATCCGCCATCTGGGCACAGAAGAGGGATATAAGATCTACACTCGCCTTCAGGAACATCTCCTGGGACATGGAATACAGATCACCTTCAACACCATGGTGCAGGATATTCTCATCGAAGACGGCAGGGCTTTTGGAGTCCTGACCGATAAAGACGAGACCTTTTATGCCAATGAAATCGTGTCCGCCATCGGCCGCGAAGGCTCCGACTGGTTTTCCCATATCTGCAAGGCCCATGGAATCGAGACCCAGGTGGGCACCGTGGACATCGGCGTCCGCGTGGAGGTCCGGGATGAGGTCATGGAATTTTTAAACAAGAACTTATACGAAGCAAAGCTGGTGTACTACACGCCCACCTTCGACGACAAGGTCCGCACCTTCTGCACCAACCCGTCCGGAGAGGTGGCCACAGAATACTATGAGAACGGCCTTGCGGTGGTAAACGGCCACGCCTATAAGTCCGCCGAGTATAAGACCAGCAACACCAACTTTGCCCTGCTGGTGTCCAAGAACTTCACAAAACCCTTTAAGACTCCTATCGAGTACGGGAAGCAGATCGCCCAGCTTTCCAACATGCTCTGCGATGGAAAAATCCTCGTCCAGACCTTCGGCGATTTCCAGAGGGGACGCCGCACCACAGAAGAGCGCCTTTGCAGAAACAATCTGATTCCCACCTTAAAGGATGCAGTTCCCGGCGATCTGTCCCTGGTTCTGCCTCACCGCATCATGGTTGACATAAAAGAAATGCTGCTGGCCCTGGACAAGGTAACGCCCGGCATCGCCAGCGATGAAACCCTCCTTTACGGCGTTGAGGTGAAATTCTACTCCAATAAGGTAGTGGTCAACAAGGACTTCGAGACCAACATCAAAGGTCTCCGCGCCATCGGAGACGGTGCCTCCGTCACCCGCGGCTTACAGCAGGCTTCGGCCAACGGACTGTCAGTGGCGCGGAGTATTTTGAAAAGCGGACTTTAGAATGAACCGCTGTACGGTTCCAGCTTCAACAGCAGGGGATTGCCTTTCTTGGCTTCCTCTGCTGGCAAGGGAGGACACATTTCCATGCCGCACAAATCCATCAATCCCATTTACCCAGCTGTCCAGTTCGTCAATGCACTGGCCAATTTGAGAACACAGCGATTTGATCCGTTTGCAGGCTCCATAGAAGACATATTGTCCGGACTTGCTTTCATGTATGGAATTATGTATGATCTGGATTATAATATGAGTCTTCCCGTTCTCAATAACGATGAGAAGATGGGAGAATTCTACCGCCAGTGCGCCGCCGATGTGGTTGGTAAGGAAAACGTACTGATCCCAAATCCGGTGATGTCCACGGAAGATTTCGGCTGGTATCTGGAAGAAGTACCGGGTGCCTTTGCCTGGCTGGGCATCGCGTAAGGTGACTCCTGCCGCGCCTCTCTTCATAATCCGATGTTTGCAGGAAATGAAAAGTGCCTGAAAACAGGCATTGAGCTGTTTGCAAATACAGCGGTTCGTTTTTTAAATGAATCCTAAAAAGGCGGCCTGAAAATAAGCGGGTGTACAGAATCGGTATCTGACTCTGTACACCCGCTTTCTTTATCCATTGTCTGAGACCATCAGCTCAAATTGGAATATCCCATCAGGTCCTCATCCACCGCCTGCGCGGCATTTCTTCCTTCCCGGATGGCCCAGACCACCAGGGACTGGCCGCGGCGCATATCTCCGGCGGCATAAAGCTTCGAGCTTTCACACCGGCTTCCGTCCGGTTCTGTCACCACCGTCAGGCGGTTTCCAAGCACCACGCCAAAGGCTTTGGCGGCATACTCCTCGGCCCCCAGAAATCCTGCTGCAATCAGAACCAGCTCCGTCTGGATTTCCCACTCGCTTCCCTCAACCGGGACCATGGCAGTCCGTCCTGTGGCTTCGTCCTTTTCCGGCCTCAGCCGCACCAGAACGGCGCCCTTTAGATTTCCGGCCTCATCCTTTAAAAATTCCTTTACCGTCGTCTGGTAGGTCCGAGGGTCCATTCCGAAAACAGCCGCCGCTTCCTGCTGTCCGTAATCGGTTTTTAAGACTCTCGGATACTGGGGCCAGGGATTGGCTGCGGTTCTTTCATGGGGCGGCTCCGGCATCATTTCAAGCTGGAGAATCTGTGCACATCCGTGCCGGACGCAGGTTCCCACACAGTCATTTCCTGTGTCTCCTCCTCCGATTACCAGCACATGTTTTCCCTTTGCAGAAATATACGTCCCCTCTTCCAGTCCGGAGTTCAAAAGGCTCTTCGTTGTGGATTTCAAGAAATCCACGGCGAAATAAATTCCGCCCGCATCTCTTCCGGGCACATCAATATCTCTGGGTCTCGATGCCCCGCAGGCCAGTATGATACTGTCAAATTCCTTAAGGATTTTTCCGGCCTTATAATTTCTTCCCACATCGGCCCCCGTCACAAAACGGACGCCCTCTGCCTTCATCACGTCCACTTTCCTCAGCACAATGGACTTATCTAACTTCATATTGGGAATTCCGTACATGAGAAGTCCGCCGATCCGGTCCTCCCGCTCAAATACCGTGACGCTGTGGCCCCTCTTGTTGAGCTGGTCCGCTGCCGCTGCACTTGATGGAGATGGTATCCTCCGGCAGGCCGTCCGGATGGTTTCTGGTGATTTCAGAGCCCAAAATGGTTCCCAGGGTCCTGTCCACGTTGGTAACATCCACCTGGAGGCTCTTTTTCTGCCCGTTTACCACGGCCGATTTTAATTTCTTTAAGAAAATGCTCTCATCAACGGTCTTTTCCAGCTCAAAATCATAAACGTCTTTCTCCAGACGTCCGGCAATCTTTGTTCCTGCATAAGGATTATTTAAAATCCTGGAAAAATCCACCTTCCCGGCCCGCTTGTTTTTCAGGTCGGCCTTTTTCATCAGCAGGTCCGTGCGGCCCACCAGCTCATCCACGGTCCTGATTCCAAGCCTGGCCATGTATTCCCTCAGCTCCTGGGCCACAAACCTCATGAAATTCATGATGTATTCCGGTTTGCCCTTAAACCGCTTCCTTAACTCCGGATTCTGGGTTGCAATTCCCACCGGACAGGTATCCAGATTGCAGACACGCATCATAACACAGCCCATGGTCACAAGTGCTGCCGTTCCGAAACCAAATTCTTCGGCTCCCAGCATGCAGGCAATGGCCACATCCCGCCCGGTCATAAGCTTTCCATCGGTTTCCAATACCACCCGGTCTCTGAGTCCGTTCATGATCAGGGTCTGGTGTGTCTCGGAAATTCCCAGCTCCCAGGGCATTCCTGCATTGTAGATAGAGTTTCTTGGCGCAGAGCCGGTGCCGCCCTCATATCCGCAGATCAAAATGGTCTGGGCCCCGGCCTTGGCGACGCCGGAAGCCACGGTTCCCACGCCCGCCTCGGAGCAGAGCTTCACGGAAATGCTGGCTTTTGTGTTGGCATTCTTTAAATCGTAGATCAACTGGGCCAGGTCCTCAATGGAATAAATATCGTGATGGGGAGGCGGGGAAATGAGGCCCACGCCTGTGGTGGAATTCCTGGTTTTGGCCACCCAGGGATATACCTTCTTCCCGGGAAGCTGGCCGCCCTCGCCGGGCTTTGCTCCCTGGGCCATTTTAATCTGGATGTCCTTTGCGCTTACCAGATATCTGGAGGTAACGCCGAATCTGGCAGAAGCCACCTGCTTGATGGCGGAATTCCGGTCCAGTCCGTTGGGACCCGGGGTAAATCGGGAAACGTCCTCACCGCCCTCACCGCTGTTGGACTTTCCATGAAGCGTATTCATGGCAATGGCCATGGTCTCATGGGCCTCTTTGGAGATGGAACCAAAGGACATGGCTCCGTCCTCCGCAAATTTAAAGTCCAGAAGACTTCTTAAGTTTACTGTCATCTCTTCCCTGTGAAGAGCCTCGGAATACTGCTTGAAAATTTCATAATTTCCGGTCCACGCGGCCTGCTGCAAAAGATGAATGGTTTCCGGATTGTAAAGATGGGTCTCCTTTCCGGCCCTGGCCTTATGGCTTCCCACGCTTTCCAGGGTCAAATCCACATCCAGTCCCAGCGGGTCAAAGGCCGCTGAATGGAGGGCGTTCACATCACTTGCCAGATCTTCCAGGCTGACGCCGCCCACACGGCTCATGGTATGGGGGAAATACTTCTTAATCACATCGTCGTCCAGACCGATGGCCTCAAAAATCTGAGCGCCGCGGTAAGACTGGATGGTGGAAATTCCCATTTTGGAAGCAATCTTTACGATTCCATGGAGTACGGCCGAGTTGTAATCCTGGACAGCCGCGTAATAGTCCTTATCCAGCATCCCCGTTTCAATCAGGTAATGCACCGACTCCAAAGCCAGGTACGGACACACGGCCGTCACGCCGTAGCCCAGAAGCGTTGCAAAGTGATGGACCTCTCTGGGCTCTCCCGATTCCAGAATCAGCGCCACCTGGGTCCTCTTTTTCGTCCGCACCAGGTGGGAATTTAAGGCGGCCACTGCCAAAAGGGACGGAATCGGTACATGGTTCTCATCAATGTCCCTGTCGGAGAGGATGAACACATTACTTCCGTTTTTGTATGCCCGGTCCACCTCAATGAACAGGCGGTCAATGGCCCGTTCCAGGGAGGTGTTCTTATAATAGGTGATGGGGATGGTGGCCACCTGGAAGCCCTCCACCTTCATGTTTTTGATTTTCAACAGGTCCGTATTGCTGAGGATGGGGTTATCCACCTTGATAATGTGGCAGTTTTCCGGCTTCTGGTCCAGGAGATTTCCGTCCGGCCCCAGGTAAACCGTTGTGGAAGTGACGATTTCCTCACGGATGGAGTCGATGGGTGGGTTCGTGACCTGTGCAAACTGCTGCTTAAAGTAGTTAAAGAGAGGCTGGTGCTCCGATCAAAAGAAGGGCCCGGTCCGTGACCAGTGTGGCAATGGCAATCTCCACCAGCCGCTCATGGCCGATGTACTTTGGAGTAATCATCATGTTTCCCACGCGTCCGCCGCAGATATAGGTACGCACGGACCTGGGAGACATACGCCACCCCGTGGGAATGGGGTCTGTCTCCGCCGCAATCAGCGCGTCAATTTCCTTCTGGAAAAGCTGCTCCGCCGGCAGCCTTAAAACCTCCTGTTTCATATCTTTCTCCTCTTTTTTGACTCCCTGTCCGCCGTTTTCTCCGGCGGCTTTTTATTTGGCTGTCTCCGATATTGCCCGGGTTCTGGCAAAATCAATAAATTCCTCAAGGCGTTCCTTCAGATTCAGCCCCTTGATTTCTTTTTTATTCACAAGCTCGTATAGGCCTTCCGCTTCCTTTAATTTGGATTCCCAGGTTCCGGGGAGGCTGTGCAGGTAGTCCCAGGCGTCCCATCCGTAGACCTGGCTCTTCCCCTTAAAATACTTCATCGCCAGCCCGCTGCTGTCTGTAAGCCCCAGCTTCCGCAAGGGGGCCAGGTATATCCGGTTATCCTGTGTGGTACGGGCCCGGTTATAAAAATAGTTCTTAAGCTTTTCGCAGTACTCCCGGTTATCCGGCTGAATCCACCGTTCCAGATAACTGTCCAGCTTCGGATGCCGGCACTCTATGAACAGGTCCGTAAAATATCTGTCAAAGGGCTTGGAAAGCCTGCGGCAGTATTCATGTCTCTGCTCATCGGCCTCGCTGTACGGCGAAATCTTCAGCACATAAGAACGGACTTTTTCATCCCAGTACACGTTGTCAAAAACCAGGCACAGCTCTTCGATGACATTCCGGTCCAAGCTCTTTCCCAGAAGTACCTTTTTGTGCACCCGCCTGTCTATCCACTCCGCAAATTCTTCCGGAGCTGCATAGAGCATTTTTGCCACGGCCGCCATCCGGAAGCATTCCAGCACTTCCGGGCCCGTTTTTTTCGGAAGGGCACGCAGATGGGCGAATAAAAGCCCTGCGCTTTCCTTTGTAAGCTCCATTCTGGTCTCTGCGGACCCGGAGTAATGTACCCACGGCCTCAGAAGCTCCTGTAAGCTTCCTGCTGTCAGCCTGGAAGCCCACTCTGTGTTGGATTCTGCCAGATAGTAAACGGCCTCCCCCGGCTTCTTTTTCATATAGGCGTTCCAGAATCCGGCTGTTTCGTCCGTGTCCATAAAGGCCAGGGCCCAGTGGGCCATTTTCTTATTATTTCCCTTTTCGGCCTTTGCCAGGTCCATGAGGAGCGGGGCATTGCCGTTATCATGACGCAGGGCATAGATCAGGGCTCCTCGCACGTCCTTTTCTGCCTCCGGCAGCATCTTTAAATAAAATTCATTGGCTCCGGCTTTGGCAATGGCCTCGATGACCTGGACACGCCGCACCATTTCCTTCTTTCCTTTGGGGTCAAATTCCTTATATAAAAGCGGCAGAATGGAAGGTCCGCTTTCCTTTAACCACTGGGCCACCTGTTCCGCCAGTTCTGCATGGGATGCTCCCAAAGCCTGTACCAGCACATGCTTTACCCTGTAATCTTCAAACAGCTCCGGATGTGCCTCATGGGTCTCCATCACAAAACCGTACCGTCCGCCTCCGGAGGTGGTCAGAGCATCAAGCAGTGTGTGAAGCACCGAATAGGGAGCGTTTGTCACTGCGCTGCCCCACGAATTTGTTTCAATTTCCTCAAGCTCTCCCGGCACATTCACGGCTCCCTGGGTACACAAAACGGCATCTACCAGGGTAATGGCATCCATCAGGGCGCCTGCCCGGTCCTTACAGTCCTCCGAAAGAAGAACCGAAAGAAGCTGGCCGATCTTTGCAAATACCGGAGACGCTGCCTCCAAAGGCTTCATGGCCTCCGCAGCCCGTTTTAGCCGGAAGTCCTCTTCAATCAGGCCGCAGCCCGAAATCATTGCATTTTTAACCTGGTCCGGAGTTCATATAATGGGGTAATATCCATAGCCTGTTCCTCCCTCTCCCAAATCTAATACAGCAGTCTGACAATGTCAGACCCGGTAATAATACTGATTGGCTGCATCTTAAGCCGCCTGCTCTTTGCATCATAGTAAAAGCCCCCAAGCAGAACCTGGTTTTTTAACAGGTTACGTGGGTTCCATTCCCGGCATATCTCCCAGAAGAATGGTACCGTTATCCCCGGTCCGTCCGATCTCCTCATAAGCGATGAGCCTGATGAACATGGGGTCTGCCAGAGCATTTTTCAAAAGATTTTTCGCCGCCTTGACCTCCGTAGCCAGGGATACTGCTGCAAAGGAACGAAGTCTTTGGCAGTCCTCCGGCTTCAGCGGCCGGATTTCAGAGCTGTCCCAGCGGACACGTAAGTTTCCGTCGCCGGGATAATAAAATGCCTCCGGAGTCATTGCCACGCCAAACAGCGTATCCTCCTGCTTCACATATTTTAAGGCTTTTAAGGGACGGTAATTGTAGGTCATGCTGATTTCCCCGTTTTCCAGGTCCACATAGCAGCCCGTATCTATGTATTCCTTTCTGGCCTCATCATAGTCCACCCAGAAGGCCGCCTGCACGAGTTCCCGGTCCTTTTTGCTGCGCCCGATTTCCGCAAGCCCCGAAAGCTTCCAGATTCCTCCCAGCTCCTCGTAAAGCTGGCTGTCCTCCTGTTCCAGGCTGCCGCTTTCTAACTTATCCGCCAGATAGGTTTTTGACTTCTTAATGAGGCTCCAGAACTTCTCTAAAACATCAATGGCTCTTTCATAATGCGCCTCGTCCCCGTCCTTCTGGAACGCTTCAATTTCCAGAACCAGCCTGTTTAAAAGCCTCTGGGGACCCGGAAGATAGTAGTCTCCAAGCTGTTTCTTTATCTTTTTCGCTTTGGCTGCCTTCTAAGACCTTGCGGAGGCCGCTTTCTTTTTGGCTTCGTCGGCTCCCTTTGGGGCTGCCCCGTCTGCGGATTCTTCTTTTTCCTTCGCCTTTGCGTCCCGTGTCTGCTTCTTTTCCCTCTTCTTTAAAATATCCTCGGGGATTTCACATGTCCCAAAGGGCTTTTTTGCCATAATTTCATACAATAATGCCAGACTGTGCTTACAGGGAAACTGCCTGCTGGGGCAGGAACACCTGAAAACCGGAGATGCCGGTTCAATGAAGTCTGCCGTTGTAATGTAATTGCTCTTTCCGCTTCCGGTACATTCGCCCAAATAAAAGGTATCATCGGCCGAACACTCCAGCCGTACAAATCCGCCCTTCTGGGATATTTTCCTTCCGTTGGAGGCCGCCGCCGGATTGGGGGCCAGAGCAAGAATCTGCTGTTCTGTAATCTGCTTCAAAAACGATCACTCCTCTCTCTGCATTTCCTGACACCATTCTATCACTACTGAAAAAAGAGGCAAACATTTTCTGTTTTGCCTCTTCATCTTTCTTCTTATCTTCTGGGATGTGCTCCCTGGTATGCTTCGCGCACTGCATTGTTCCCTGCATAGGCCGCATACATCTGGGTAGTGGCTAAATCCGCATGGCCCATCATGGTCTGGACTGCCTTCACATCGGCACCGTTCCCCAAAAGATGGGCTGCAAAGGAATGCCGCAGGGTATGAGGCGTAATATCTCCCTCAATTCCTGCTTTCTTTCCATAATACTTTATAATCTTCCAGAATCCCTGACGGCTCATGGCATCCCCGCTGCAGTTGATAAACAGCCATTCCGACTGATTCCCCTTTAAAAGTTCCTCTCTGGCCTGTTCCAGATACTTAAGCACGGCGTCCCTGGCCACTCTCCCAAAAGGTACAATCCGTTCCTTATGTTCATCCCGGCATGTGATGAACCCCACCGGCATATTGATATCCGCCATCTTTAAATGAATTAACTCCGACACCCGGATTCCTGTGGCATAGAGAAGCTCTAACATAGCCTTATCCCTCAGCTCCTTGGCAGACCCGTTTCCCGGTTCCGAAAGGAGGCGGCTCACCTCATCAATGGTCAAAATCATCGGTGCCTTTTTCTCAATTTTTGGCGCCCGAAGTCCCTCTGCCGGGTCTCTTTTCATGGCCCCGTTTTTAAATTCAAAATGGAAAAAGGCCTTCATGGAAGCCAGATTCCTGGATACCGTCGTTGCGGCCTTCCCTTCCTTTTCCAGCAAAAGAATATAGGAATTCAGTGCCGTTTTCGTCACCTTCCCCGGCTCTGTAATTCCCATTTCCTCCATATAATCGGCCATCTGCATTAAATCGCGGCCGTAGGAAACCTGCGTGTTCTTCGACGCATGTTTTTCCTGCTGCAAGTATTCAATAAAGCGTTTTATTTCCTCTTTCATTTCTGACCCATGTATCCCCCAAATGGTATTATCTCCCCAAAAAAGCGCTGATTTCCTTCATTATAGCCTCACTTTTTCATAAAATCAAACATATTTTTCCCACTTTCAAGCCATTTTCCGCCGATTTACATAAAAAAAACGCAACATCTGGCCCCAGGGTCTCCCACTTCGGCCAGATGTTGTGAAAAATTTTAATGAAAATTTTTTTCATTTTCCCAGGAAAAGGGCTGCAATCCAGGGATTTACAAAGCTTTCCGCCGCTGTTCCCGCCGCCGTGAGCGCCATAAGGAGAACGGCTGCTGCCAGTGTCAGATGCTTCTGTTCCCGGGGCATCCACCAGAATACCACATAATAGACGGCCATATAAAAAATCCCCTGGGGAAACATGAGGGAGACGTACTGCACAATTCCCATAAGTCCTGCATCCATGGTGAGGGCGCAGACCATCACAGCCGCCGAAAACCCCAGATAACCGGAAAGAAACAGGGAAGCCGCCCTGGCCACAGGCGTCATTGCCACCAGGAGCACAAAAAACAACTGGCCAAACCGCCTGGCCGCCACTTTAAAAAACAGCTCTCCAAAATCCATTTTGAGAAGTATTGCGCCTGACAGCATACTTCCCTCCAGCGCATGAAGCTCCTCCTTCATCTGCCCGTCCATCCGGTTGCAGAACAGACTCCCCAAAACGGCTCCCAGCATAAGAAAAAAGGACAGCCAGAATTCCAGGCTGCCCTTTTTGCTTCCAACATATTCCACGGCCTCACCTCATATGGCTTTTTACCACTATATGAGCATCCTGTCCTGTCTATTCCGGACATTTCCTGCCGTTTTGTTTTTAACGGATTCCTTCCTTCTGTGCGTAAGCCATGATGGCTGCCACAGTCTTTCCGTCCGTCATCTTTCCTGTGTAAATGAGCTCCAGAAGATCTTTGACCTCCCACTCCTCCACATCAATGCTCTCATCCGCATCCAGATGCTGTTTGGACGGAATCAGGTCCTTTGCAAGGAACACGTCAATGGCCTCATCACAAAACGCCACCGTAGTGTTAATGGTCATCAAGTACTCCAGCTTTTCCGTGCGGAATCCCGTCTCCTCTTCCAGTTCCCTGTAAGCGCACTCGATTCTCGGCTCGTCCGGCGCGTCCACCTTCCCGGCCGGAATCTCCAGTGTAAACCGGTCTAAAGCATTCCTGTACTGGCGCACCATGAGAATTTTTCCGTCCTTTGTGACCGGAAGAACGGCTGCCGCTCCGTCATGATGGATGTAATCGTAAATTTCCTCAATCCCGTTGGCCACAACCGTGTCCCGGTAAATCTTTAAAATTGTCCCTGTGTAGGCCAGGTCCCGTTTTAAGCGAATGGTTGCTTCCATACTATTTTAACCTCTTGTTTTTCTCATAGTTGGCATCGCATGCCTTGATGATGGCGCCGCGGAAGTTGCCCTGTTCCAGAGCAGCCACACCTTCGATGGTGGTGCCTCCCGGCGAGCATACCATGTCCTTAAGCTCTCCCGGATGCTTTCCTGTCTCCAGCACCATCTTGGCGCTTCCAAGGACTGCCTGTGCGGCCATGCGGTATGCCATCTGGCGGGGAAGTCCGTTCTTTACGCAGCCGTCTGCCAGAGCTTCAATAAACATATACACATAAGCCGGAGAACAGCCGCTGGCGCTGGCCACCACATCCAGAAGCTTTTCCTCTACCTTTTCCGTCTTTCCAACGGCAGTAAACAACGCTTCCACAGTCGCTTTCTCTTCGTCTGTAAACAGAGTTTCATCATAGCAGAGGCCAGTCATGCCTTCGCCCACCATGGCCGGGGTATTGGGCATGGTGCGTACCACTCGTACCTGTCCTCCAAGACCCTCTGTCAGGTCGGAAATGGAGTATCCGGCAGCGATGGAAATAATCACCTGGTCCTTTGTGACCACATCTTTAATCTCCGGGAACACCTTCGGCAGTACCTGCGGTTTCACTGCCAGAACCAGATATTTTACCTGCTTTGCACATTCCACATTGGAGGCTGCGTGGGGTACGCCTGTCTCCTCTGTAATTTTTTCCATCTTGTCCGCATGGGCCGATGAAAACAGAATTTCTTCCGGGGCCATGGACTTTAAAAGTCCCTTCATAATCGCCATTCCCATGTTTCCCATACCGATAAAACCAACTTTTGCCATTTCCATTTCCTCCTGCCATTATGTATTGTCGGTTCCTCTTTTATGAAAGGGGAACCACTGCGCCCTCGTACTTTTCTTCCATGAAGGCTTTGACCTCGCCGCTCTTTAACGCATCCACCAGAGCCTTGATCTTTTCATCGCTCTCGTGGCCCTTCTGAACGGCCACAATGTTTCCGTATGTGGTGGCGCCGATGGAGTCAGAATCTTCGCAGGCCAGAGCATCGCTCACCTTTAAACCTGCGCCAATGGCGTAGTTTCCGTTGATGACGGCAATATCCACATCCTGAAGGGAACGGGGAATCTGTGCTGCCTCCATCTCGATGATTTCCACATTTTTCGGATTCTCAACCACATCCTGTTTGGTGGCGTTTAAGCCTGCGCCCTCTTTCACCTTAATGATTCCCTGGGCCTCCAGAAGCAGAAGGGCTCTCGCCTCGTTGGTTGCATCGTTGGGAACGGCCACCTGAGCACCCTCAGGAAGCTCCTCTAAAGCTGCTGTCTTTCCTGCATAAATGCCAAAGGGCTCATAGTGAATCATTCCGGCGGATACCAGTTCCATCTTCTTTTCTGCATTAAACTGGTCCAGATACGGCTGGTGCTGGAAGTAGTTGGCATCCAGGTCACCTGCGTCCAGAGCTACGTTGGGCTGTACATAATCATTATACTCCTTAATTTCCAGCGTGTAACCCTGTTTTTCAAGAATCTTTTGGGCTTCTGCCAGAATTTCTGCATGGGGAGACGGACTTGCGCCCACCACAATGGTCTTATCTGCCTCGTCCGAAGACTTGGAACCGCATGCTGTGAGAGAACCCACAGCCAGAGCTGCTGCTAAAATCACATATAATGTCTTTTTCATAATCTAAAATCTCCTTTGATGTCTTTTCATTTTTTATGTGAACCTCTCTGTCCCATATCCTGCGCGCCGGGACTTAAGCCAGGGAGATTTCATCCTTATTTAAAACATTAACGAACCCGCTTGTCCACTTTCTTTACCAGGTACATTCCCAGGGACTGGATGACCTGTACCACCACAACCAGGAACACAATGGCAGTCCACATCACTCCGTCTTCCGTGCGGTAATATCCATAGTTGATGGCGATGGCGCCGAGTCCTCCGGCCCCCACGAAGCCTGCCATGGCCGAATAGCCCAGGATGGTGGTAATGGCAATGGCCGCATTGAGAAGGAGGGACGGCTTTGCCTCCGGAAGCAGCACCTTGTAAATAATCTGCCAGGTGGAGGCGCCCATGGATTTTGCTGCTTCAATAATTCCATAATCCACTTCCTTTAAGGAAGATTCCACAATTCTTGCCACATAGGGAGCCGATGCCAGGGTCAGCGGCACAATAATGGCCCTCACGCCAACAGTGGTTCCCACCAGCTTCCTGGTAAAGGACTGGATGGCAATTAACAAAATTAAAAACGGAAGGGAACGGACCAGATTGATGGCCACTCCCAGGGTTTCCTGGATTTTCGGCCTGGGGCTGATTCCGTCCTTTGCCCAGATCACCAGAAGAATTCCCAGGGGAATTCCGATCACATAAGCCAGAAATGAGGACACAAAGGTCATAATCAAAGTATTTCCCAATTCCTCAAAAAACATGGAAATCATTTTAAAGGTCATTTTTTCCAACCTCCTCATAGGGTACTTTTGCCCTCGTCAGATAATGGAGGACTCTCTCAATCTCCTGCTCGCTGTCCGGCAGCTCAATAATCATCTGTCCGGCAGCCTTACCTTTAATGTCTCTGGTGGCTGCATACATAATGTTCACCGGAACCTTGCAGGCCATAATCACGTTGGAAATTACAGGCTCGTTGGAAGCCAGTCCGTCAAAGGTAATGCGGAACAGCCGTCCGGTGCCGAATTCCACTTTCTCCGCCGCGTCTCCAAGAATCAACTGGCGGCCGATTTTGGACTTGGGCCCTGCAAACACCTGGGACACATTTCCCATCTCTGCGATGTGGCTCTTATCAATGATGGCCACCCGGTCACAGATGGCTTCAATCACAGACATCTCATGGGTAATGATAATGACTGTGATTCCCATGGTCTGGTTGATTTCCTTTAAAAGCTGTAAAATGGCCTTTGTGGTGTTGGGGTCCAGGGCACTGGTGGCCTCATCGCACAACAGCACCTTGGGGTTGGTGGCGATGGCTCTGGCGATGGCCACCCTCTGCTTTTGCCCGCCGGATAACTGGGACGGATAGGCTGCTTCCCTGTCCTCCAGTCCCACCAGCTTTAAAAGCTCTCTGGCCCGCTCACAGGCCTGCTTTCTTGGAATCCCCGCAATTTCCATGGGGAAACAGACATTATTTAACACATTTCTCTGGGCCAGCAGATTAAACTGCTGGAAAATCATTCCCATGGACTGACGGGTTTTCCTTAAGTCCGCATCCTTCATCTTTGACAAAGGCTTTCCATCATAATAAACCTCGCCCTCGGTGGGTGTTTCCAGAAAATTCATACACCGCACCAGAGTACTTTTTCCGGCCCCTGAAAGACCGATGATTCCGAAAATTTCTCCGGGCATAATTTCCAGGCTGATGTTTTCCAGTGCCCTCACATTCCCCTGGCTACCCTTAAACTCTTTTCCGAGTCCTTCCATTCGTATGATCGGATTAATTTCTGCCATACTGTATCTCCTTTACACTGCAATATAAAAGCCGCAGTCCTTATACGAACTGCGGCTTACCCTTTTCTTTTTCGTTTCCGAGGGTGACTCTCTATCTTACACAATCCATACAGGAAGTATCTGCACTCTGAAATTTTTCCATGCAAAAAATCATGCCGCACATGGCCATGCCGCACATCAGAGACATCATATTCATCTGTAAGGTATATGTGTTCGTCATCCTGTTACCTCCCAAGCCTTTTAAGGCTTTGGTTCTTAGAACTTTATTGGTTTGGATTGTACATCACTTTTTTCCCGCCGTCAATACTTTTTCAAAAATTCCCGGGGCGGAATAAAAAAAGCCGGGGGTACATAATCCATTTTGTTATGTACCTCCGGACATTTCTGTCTTAAATCCCCTTATTTTGCGTAATCGGTAACTCTGGACTCACGGATCACATTGACTTTGATCTGTCCCGGATATTCCAATTCATCCTCGATTCTCTTTGAAATATCCCTTGCCAGAAGAACCATATCATCATCACTGATCTGATCCGGCACCACCATGATACGCACTTCGCGTCCTGCCTGGATCGCGAAGGACTTGTCAACGCCCTTGAAGGCATTGGTAATATCCTCTAACTGTTTCAGGCGGTTCGTGTATGTTTCCAACGTCTCTCTTCTCGCACCGGGTCTTGCAGCGGAAATTGTATCGGCTGCCTGAACGATACAGGAAATGAGGCTCGTCGGTTCAACATCGCCATGATGGGATTCCACTGCATTGATAACCACAGCGGATTCCTTATACTTCTTACAGAGCTCGGAACCAAGCTGGATATGGGAACCTTCCATTTCATGGTCGACGGATTTTCCAATGTCATGTAATAAACCGGCACGTTTTGCCATTCTGACATCTACACCAATTTCAGAAGCCAGCAAACCTGATAACTGAGCAACTTCTATGGAATGCTTTAATGCATTCTGCCCGTAACTGGTTCTGAATTTCATCTTGCCAAGTAACTTGACAAGCTCCGGATGGATTCCATGGATGCCGACCTCTAAAATAGCGGCCTCGCCTTCCTCGCGCATCATATTTTCGACTTCTTTCTGCGCTTTCTCCACCATCTCTTCGATTCTGGCCGGGTGAATACGTCCGTCCACAATCAAACGCTCTAAAGCAATTCTTGCTACTTCTCTCCGAACCGGGTCGAATCCCGACAGTACGACTGCTTCCGGAGTATCGTCGATGATCAGCTCCACGCCGGTCATGGTCTCTAAGGTACGGATATTCCGGCCTTCCCGTCCAATGATACGGCCCTTCATTTCGTCGCTGGGGAGCTGAACAACAGAAACCGTAGTCTCTGCCACATGGTCAGCGGCACATCTCTGGATGGCTGTAACCACGTACTCTTTTGCCTTCTTGTCAGCTTCTTCCTTTGCTTTGCTTTCCAACTCCTTGATGAGCTTCGCAGTGTCGTGTTTCACGTCCTCTTCCACGGATTTCAGAAGGTATTCTTTCGCCTGGTCCGATGTGAGTCCGGAAATCTTTTCCAGCTCTTCCTGTTCCTTGGCAAAAAGTTCTTCCACCTCAGCGGTACGCTTTTTTAAAGATTCTTCTCTGGATGCCAGGCTGGATTCCTTTTTCTCCATGGCCTCTGCCTTCTTGTCCAGATTTTCCTCTTTACTGAGAACACGGCGCTCATAACGCTGAATCTCTGCCCTTCGCTCCTTGGTTTCCTTCTCAAGCTCATTTCTCGCTTTTAAATTCTCTTCCTTCGCTTCCAGGAGAGCTTCTTTTTTCTTCGTCTCTGCGACCTTTAATGCTTCATCTATTATTTCTCTGGACTTTTCCTCTGCACTTCCGATTTTGCTCTCATAGCTTTTCTTCCGGTAAGCCACAGCCATAATCCAGGTAATAGGAGCCACAATAATTGCTGTTAATAACACGCTGATTATTGGTGACACAGGAGCACCTCCTTTATTTAGTTTTCATTGTACAACATCTCAATTTTAAACTGTTTTATACATTATGTCAAGTATATTGCCCCGAATCTGTTTTTTTCTGTGTATAATGAATTAAAGCCGACTGAATGGCTTCATAGGAGAATCCTTTTCTTGCAAGATAGGCTGAAATCTTCTGTTTTTCCTCCCGGGTCGCCTCCGCTCCCGGATATCCCCGTTTTTCCAGGACCGCTTCGATCTGCGCCTCCTCGTCCACAGGCATTTCTTCCAGTACAGCCCGGACCACATCGTCCTGGACCCCTTTCTGACGCAGTTCAAACACCATCTGTTTCCTGCTCTTCTTCCGTCCGTTTTTCTCAATATATCGTCTTACGTAATCTTCATCATCCAGATACCGGTACTGCTTCACAAAGTCGATTGCCGAGTCAACAGAAGCCGGCAGAAATCCCTGTTCTGCCAGCTTCTTTCGTAATTCACTCTCTGTTTTACCGGAAAACTGAAGATAGTAGACTGCTTTATTGCGGGCTTCCTTTTCTTCTTCCGACGTCCCCTCCTGCCGTTTTGAGGAGCTGTCTTCCAAGGGGGCTGCCTTTTGCACACCAGGCTGCCCGTTTACCCACTCTTCCTGCTTCCACTCTTTCATCGTTCCTCCCGATGGGATTCTTTTTATTCTTCTGCTTCGTCTTCAGCGGCTGCTGCTTTGTCTTCCGCGGCTGCCACAGCCACATGCTGGGCCTCCAGACCGTGAATCTCCCTCACCTGGTTTTCAATTTCCTCGCAGATCAGCGGATTCTGCTGCAGGTACAGCTTGGCATTCTCACGTCCCTGGCCGATCTTGGCTCCCTTATAGGCATACCAGGAACCGCTCTTTTCCACAATATTGGCATTGGCCGCCAGGTCCAGAACATCGCCTTCCTTGGAGATTCCCCTTCCGAACATAATATCAAACTCTGCCTCTTTAAAGGGCGGGGCGATCTTATTCTTTACTACCTTTACGCGCACGTGGTTACCGATCACTTCGCCGCTCTGCTTTAAGGATTCCGTTCTGCGGACATCCAGGCGGACGGAGGAATAGAATTTTAACGCGCGGCCTCCGGTGGTTGTCTCCGGGTTTCCGAACATAATTCCCACCTTCTCACGGAGCTGGTTAATAAAGATAACAATACAGTTGGTCTTGCTGATCACAGCCGTCAGCTTTCTTAAAGCCTGTGACATCAGACGGGCCTGAAGACCCACATGGGCATCTCCCATGTCACCGTCAATTTCCGCCTTGGGAACCAGGGCAGCAACGGAGTCCACAATTACAATATCCACAGCGCCGGAACGCACCATAGTCTCTGTAATTTCCAGAGCCTGCTCGCCGTTATCCGGCTGGGAAATATAAAGGTTGTCAATATCCACGCCGATATTCTTTGCATATACCGGGTCCAGGGCATGCTCTGCATCAATGAATCCGGCGATACCGCCGCGTTTCTGCACCTCAGCCACCATATGAAGAGCCACGGTTGTCTTACCGCTGGACTCAGGGCCGTAAATCTCAATCACACGTCCCTTCGGCACACCGCCAAGTCCCAGGGCAATATCCAGGCTTAAGGAGCCTGTGGGAACAGTTTCTATATTCATATTGGCGCTGGAATCTCCCAATTTCATCACAGAGCCTTTTCCATACGCTTTTTCAATCTGGGTCAGCGCCGCGTCAAGGGCCTTCATTTTATCGTCTTTATTCATATTCATCCTCCAATGCGAACAAACGTTCTGTTTCTTGTTTAATCATAATATACTTGTTCCAAAAAGTCAACTGTTTCTTACAGGATTCCCCGTCTTTTCTTTCGCTCCGCTTCCGGTCCCTGTCCCGGCAGCGTTCTGTTCACCCGGCAAGCCCTTCTCTGCCCCATCCTTCGTGTTTTTCGTGCCTCCCCTGTCTGTCCGTATCGTTCTTTTGTCTTATTTGTTTCCTGCGAATAAAACGGCGAACTGCCTCTGAACCTGCAGAATTTCTTCAGAAAATGCTTTTGTGATGAAACGATATGTATACTATACGTCATTCCCCGGAACCCGTCAATGTACATATTCCACAAAAGGAAACCTGCACCGGCGGATTCCGGGGATTTGAAAGAATTGCCGAAGGGCATGCATTGGGGGCTGTCCAGACGGGTATGATTTATGATTTCCGGATTCCGGAAAATACCACCCGGATTTCCGTTCCCTTTCCAACCTGGCTCTCCAAAGAGAGCTTTGCCCCATGCTGGGCCACAATATGTTTGACAATGGCAAGCCCCAGGCCAGTGCCTCCGGTTGCCTTGGAACGGCTTTTATCTACCCGGTAAAACCGTTCAAACACCCGCTCCTGATGTTCCCTTGGAATTCCAATACCCGTGTCCTTTACCGAAAGGAAGGGGAAACCTTCCTCCGTTCCCACGGTGACCGTCACCTGACCGCCCTGGTTATTGTAGCGGATGGCATTATCACAGAGATTGTAGAGTAACTCCTCCAAAAGCTGCCTGTCCCCGGAAACCACCGCAGACCTTCCCCGGACCTCCATGGTCACATTCTGCTTCTGGGCATTCATGTTCAGCATATCCACACATTCCTCTGCAAGCCGGAATAAATCCACATCCCGGTATTCAATCCGGCGTTTTCCGTCATCCAGTTGGGAAAGCTGGATAATATCATTGATCAGTGACAGAAGTCTCGCCGCGTTTTTATGGATTTCCCCGGCAAACCGCTCCGTATTCTCTTTCCCTGCCATTCCGTGCTCCATTAACTCCGCATAGCCGGATATGACGGTAAGCGGCGTCTTTAGCTCATGGGACACGTTGGCGGTGAACTCCTGGCGCATCTGTGCGCTTTTTAAAATATCTTCATGCTGCTGCCTGATTTTGGCCGCAAAGGGCGCCAGCTCCCGGTATGCCGCCTCCTGCCCTGGTTCAGATAGGTTTTCCGCCATCCGCTCAATGGGCTCCACAATACTTTTTGTAAAGTAATGGGCCAGGAAAATACTCAGCAAAAACAGGAAGAGGAAAACCCCGGCCACCGTCGGCAGCATATTCCACAGCACAGCGAAAAAGCTGTCTGCCTCCCTGGAAATCCGCAGCACGGTCCCGTTTTCCAGCTTCACCGCATAATAAAACAAATTTTTATCCAGGGTTTCTGAACGCCTGGTGCCGCTTCCCTCTCCGGCCTCAAAGGCCTTCCGCACCTCCGGCCTGTCCTCATGGTTGGACATTGCCGCCGTGTCCGCATTGCTGTCGAACATTACGGAGCCGTTTTCTCCCACCACAGTTATCCGCAGGCTTTCCGTATTCAAATCATAGGCATCCGGGTGGACATCTTCGATATCGTCAAACACATGCATGTTCTTAAGAACCCAGGCATCCGCTTTCAAATCCCCCACGATCTGTTCCTGAAACAGGCCATAAAAGACAAACAGGGCAAATAAAAGGGTCAGCACAATGGCCAGGGCCGATGTGGCAAGCAGCTCAATGTGTATCTTTCGTTTCATTTGGGCCTCCGCCTACTCAATCATATATCCCACGTTCCGCACGGTGCGGATCATGGCGCCTGCATCTCCCAGCTTCTGTCTCAGCGTCCGGATATGCATATCCAGGGTTCTGGATTCTCCCTCGAAGTCAATGCCCCAGACACGTTCCAGAATCACTTCCCTTGTCACCACGATTCCCGCATTGTAAAGCAGCAGCTTAAGCAGCTCATATTCCTTAAAGGTCAGGCTGCAGGGGATATCCTTCACATATACCATGCGTTTTTCATTGTCCAGAAAAATATCCCCCAGGCTCAGAAATTTCTCCTCTTCCACCGTGCGCCGCAGAACGGCTCTCACCCGGGCAATCAGCTCCATGACGCCGAAGGGCTTCGTGAGATAATCGTCCGCTCCCATGTCCAGCCCCTTCACCTTGTCGATCTCAGAGGTTTTCGCCGTCACCAGTATAATCGGGAGCTTTTTTGTTTCCGGCCGTTTTCTGAGCTTTCCCACAATCTCCAGGCCGTCCTCATCCGGCAGCATCACGTCCAGAAGCACCATGTCCGGCAGCTTGGAATCCAGCTTCTTATAAAAATCCCTGGCACATTCAAAGCCCTCCACCTGGTAGCTGCTGTTTTTCAGGGCAAACATCTCAATTTCCAGTATGTTTTTATCATCTTCCACCACATAAATCAATGCCATTTGAGTCCCTCCCGTCTGCATTTCCTCCGGCTTTTGCATGCACAGACATTATATCAGTATTTTTCTTAAGTTGGAAGAGCGTATTTTCTCCGGTAGCTCTCCACCAGCGCATGGAATTTCGGGTCGTTGTCACGCTTTAAATTCTTCAGATACCCATGGGCATCGAAGCCGTCCCGGTCAATTTCAATGACGCTGATGGCGATATTGGAACAATGGTCTGCCACACGTTCCAGATTGGTGGAAATGTCCGAAAGTACAAATCCCTGTTCGATGGTACATTTTCCCTTCTGGAGACGCTTGATGTGGTTTGCCTTCACATAGGTGTTGATATCGTCAACCACTTCCTCCAACGGCTCCACCAGGGATGCCCGCTCCACACTGTTGTCCTCAAAGGCAGAGATGGAAAGATCGAGAATTTCCCGCACGGCCGCCAGGAACACCTCCAGCTCCTTCCCTGCCTTTTTGGAAAATTCCATTTCCTTTTCCTTCATCTCCTTGGCGGCTGCCATAAGGTTCATGCCATGGTCGGAAATCCGCTCAAAGTCTCCGATGCAGTGCAGAAGAAGAGAAACCGTAAGGCTGTCGTTTTTCGACAGATTCTGTCTGCCCAGCTTCACCATGTAGGTTCCCAGCTTATCCTCGTATTTATCCACCAGATTTTCCAGAGACTCCACCTGGTCTGCCTTTTCCTGATCGTAATGATCAAGCAGCTCCGCAGATGTAAGAAGACATTTCCTGGCCAGCTTGGCCATGCGGATTGTCATATGTCTGCACTGCTCCACCGCATACCCCGGCGTCTCCAGGAAACGTTCATCCAGAAGCCGGAACTCTCCAGAAGCGGCCTCCGCATCTTTTGCAGACCTTGTTTCCTCCGTATCCGGAATCGTAAGGCATGCTAACTTCACAAGGCCATTGGAAAACGGCAAAAGAACCAGTGTGGCTGCCACGTTGAAGGTGCTGTGCACCACTGCAATTCCCATGGCATTGGCCGAATCATTTAAAAATTCAAAATGAATGAATCCGTTTGCCGTATAGAACACAATCATAAACACGATGGTTCCGATGATATTAAAATACAGATGCACCAGGGCTGCCCGTCTGGCATTTTTGCTGGCGCCGATACCGGATAGCAGAGCTGTGGCACAGGTACCGATGTTCTGTCCCATGATAATGGGAATCGCGCTGCCAAAGTTGACTGCGCCTGTGGCACAGAGAGCCTGTAAAATACCGACTGATGCCGAAGAACTCTGAATGACAGCCGTTAAAACGGCTCCGGCCAGCATTCCCAGCACCGGATTGGAAAACATGGTGAGAATTCCCGTAAATTCCGGTACGTCAGCCAAAGGCTTTACGGCACCGCTCATGGTCTCCATTCCGAACATTAAAACTGCAAAGCCCACCATGATGGTTCCCAGGTCCTTTTTCTTTTCCTTTTTGAAAAACATGATGAAAATGACGCCGATCATGGCTAATACCGGGGAGAATGATGATGGTTTTAAAAGCCGTACAAAGAAATTTCCGCTTTCAATTCCCGTCATACTAAGGAGCCATGAGGTCACCGTGGTACCGATATTGGCGCCCATGATAATTCCCACAGCCTGGGTTAATTTCATGATTCCAGAGTTTACAAAACCCACCACCATCACTGTCGTGGCCGATGAGGACTGAATCACCGCAGTCACACCGGCGCCCAGAAGTACTGCCTTAATGGGGCTGGATGTGAGCTTCTCCAGGATTTTTTCCAGCCGGCCGCCGGATAATTTCTCCAGGCCCTGTCCCATGGTATCCATTCCATACAGGAACAGCGCCAGTCCTCCAAACATGGTAAGCAAACCAAAAAAGTCCATACATTCCTCCGTAAAATTCAAATTTATATCTGAAGAATATCATCAGTATGTAAAATATCCGCCGCCCTCATGTAAAATCTATGTAAATTTTCAAAAATTATACGGGCTCGCGGAAAACAAAGCTGCCATCCGGCATTTTAAGGCCAGATGGCAGCATTTATTATCATTATAAAAGCAGGCGTTCCACATCCAGAAGCCCCCATCCCTGCTGGTTTTTGGGAAGGCCGATATCCCGGGAGGTTTCCATGAGCTTCAATTTCACATCCCGGTTGGTCATATGGGGATACTTTTCCAGAAGAAGGGCAATGGCCCCGGAGACGATGGGTGTGCTCATGGAGGTTCCGCTTTTTATGGTGTAGCGGTCCGGCCGGTTGGAACAGCTCACCACGCTGCACCCCGGCGCCACCACATCCGGCTTGCACACACAGGCAGCCGTGGGGCCCCGGCCGGAATAGTCCACCATCCGGTTTCCTCCCACCAGCACCTCCGTGCTGTCATCGGAGCACCCCACGGTGATCACCTTCCGGCTGATTCCGGGTGTTGTGATGCTCATCCGCCTGGGACCATTGTTCCCGGCTGCCACCACCACAACAAGGCCTGCATCCCAGGCCCGGTTGACGCCCTTTACCAGCACTGAATTTTCACTCATCCCCCGTTTTCCGTAAGAGCCCACAGAAATGTTTACAATCCGGATTCCCAGCTCTTCCTTTCTTTCTATGATCCAGGAAATGCCCGCCAGAACATCCTTCGCGTATCCGTTGCCCTTCCGGTCCAGGACCTTTACCGCCACCAGATTGCATCCGGGTGCCATGCCCTGATATCTCCCATCGGAAAAAGCGCCGCTTCCGCCGATGATGCCGCAGATGTGGCTTCCATGGCCGCAGTCGTCGTATGGCCCCGCCTTCCGGTTCACCATATCGGCAAAGCCAATGACCCGGTCCTCAAAATCCCGGTGCAAAAATACCCCGGTATCCAGGACTGCCACCCCCACGCCCTTTCCCGTAAGTCCCATGGTAAATGCGTCCCTGCAATGAATCTGTTTCTTTACATGATTCACATGAGTTTCCTGATTACCTTTTACCATAGGATATTCCGCACAGCCCATTCTGGGAATGTGTCCCCGGCCGGACATTTTACCCAGAATTGGAAAATCTTAAGAAATTCTTCATAATTCATTCAAAGAATATACAATCATTTTTTGAAACAACATGATATACTTTAACCATAAGAAATGCACGATACAAATGAATCCTTTATCCTTAAACCTTTTTGAAATCGAAATCCTAAATGATGAATCCCTGTACAGTATGTGCAGGGTTTTTTCATTAAGAAAAAAGAATCCTGCCCGCAGCCATGCAGAGGAACTGGTAGAAAAAAGGCTGGGAATCGGCCTTGAGGACATGGATGCCAGTCAGATCGGCCTGTATATACCGGAGCTTGACGCTTACTGTCACGAGTGCGGGGACACCAACTATATGGAATTTACCTGTGTGGGCGGACTCGTAAACGGCAGCGTCTACACTCTGGAATTTAAGGCCGACATGGATTGGGACTACATCTATTCCCACGTACAAACGACCCTGGAAGAGACAGAAGATGGCTACCGGTTCATCGCAAATCAAAGCCTTTCTGTGCCCTCCAGCGATTCCGGTGAACTCTTTGGAGAGCCGATCGGTGTGGAAACGGCCTGGGAATATTTGAAAGCCGCCTGTTTTTCCGAATGCGGGCTGGAAGAAATCAGCTATGATGAGAGCAGTGACGATTTTCAGGTGGTGCTTGACCGGTTTGAACTGGCCTTTGGGGATGAGGATGCTGAACGTCCATGTGCGTCGGTCGTTTTTCTGGAAGAAACAGATGGAGACTATTACCGCTTCGGACATTACTATGTATTCTATGATGAAGATACTGTATATGCAACTCAGACAAAAGGATGGTATCTGGTGAACCGCCTCACAGGAGAGGTGTCCATACCCTAGACCGAGAGGACCTGCCGCCGAAAGCGCCTCCGGATAGCTGGCAGCAAAAAGCCTGATTTTCCGCATTTCCTGCGTGCGGAAAACCAGGCTTTTCTTTCTCTCAATTTTACTTTCTTACATTTTTCAAAATATCACAGAAATCAAAGGTCGCAAAGTAATCGGCCGGAGTCTCTGCACGGCGGATCATCTGTACGCTTCCGTCTTCTTTAAGGAGCAGCTCTGCACTCTTTAACTTTCCGTTATAATTGTATCCCATGGCAAATCCGTGGGCACCTGCATCGTGAATCACCAAAAGATCTCCCATATCGATCTTCGGCAGCATTCTGTCGATGGCAAATTTATCGTTGTTCTCGCAGAGGGAACCTGTCACATCATACTTATGGTCACAGGGCTCATTCTCCTTCCCCATTACGGTAATATGATGGTAAGCTCCGTACATGGCCGGACGCATCAGGTTTACCGCGCAGGCATCCACACCGATGTATTCCTTATATGTGTGCTTTTCATGGATAGCCTTTGTCACCAATACGCCATAGGGAGCCAGCATGAACCGTCCAAGCTCTGTAAACAGGGCCACATCGCCCATTCCTGCCGGAACCAGAACCTCCTCATAAACCTTTCTCACGCCCTCGCCGATGATCTTAATGTCATTGGCCTCCTGATCCGGGCGGTAGGGAACGCCGATTCCGCCTGAAAGGTTGATGAACTTAATATCAGCTCCCGTTTCCTCTTTCAGGCTCACAGCCAGTTCAAAGAGAACCTTGGCCAGAGTCGGATAATACTCATTGGTCACCGTATTGCTGGCTAAGAATGCATGGATACCAAAGTTCTTCGCGCCCTTGGCCTTTAAGATTTTATAGGCCTCAGTGATCTGCTCTCTTGTCATGCCGTATTTGGCATCGCCGGGATTATCCATGATCGCTGTCGTAATCTTAAACAGTCCGCCCGGATTGAAGCGGCAGCAGATGGTTTCCGGAATTTTTCCAAGGACCTGTTCCACGTACTCGATATGGGTAAAATCATCCAGGTTGATGATAGCGCCCAGCTCATCTGCAAGCTTAAACTCCTCCGGCGGAGTGTCATTGGAGGAAAACATGATTTCATGTCCTGTAAACCCGCAGGCCTCCGACATTAAAAGCTCTGTCTTGGAAGAGCAGTCCGTTCCGCATCCCATTTCCTTTAAAACCTTCAGAATGAATGGATTTGGGGTTGCCTTCACGGCAAAATACTCTTTAAATCCCTTGTTCCATGCAAACGCCTCTTTCAGTGCCTTCGCATTCTCGCGAATTCCCTTTTCATCATACAGATAAAACGGGGTTGGATACTCCTTCGCGATTGCCTCCAACCGTTCCTTTGTTACGAATACTTTCTTCCCCATGTACGTCTTCTCCTTTATCAGTCTACTGTAACAACACGCATGATGTTGGTGTCTGTTGCCGGTTCATGTCTTCTGGAGTGGCTTAACACTCCTGCTGTGACCACTGCCAGGTCACCTTCCTCAACGATTCCATGTTCCTTTAATATATCAATGGAATTCATAATCAAAGTATCTGTGGACTCTGCCCGTTTTGCCTGGAACGGCTTTACGCCCCAGTAAAGCTGCATTTTCCGCACCGTTGCGATGCTGGGGGACATTCCTACCAGCATGGTCTTGGGGTGCCATTTGGAAAGCATTCTGGCCGTATATCCACTGATGCTGGGGGCGATGATCACCTTGGCTCCCAGCGTCCGGGCCGTGGAAACGGAGGAATAGCACACGGCATTGGAAATGCTGTGGCTGTTGTCGTCGGATACCTTTCTTCTCTTATAGAAAATATCATCCAGATGGGATTCTGTCTCTTCTACAATATGGGCCATCATCTTTAAGGCCTCCACCGGATATTTTCCATTGGCCGTCTCACCGGAGAGCATAACCACGTCGGTTCCCTCGTAAACGGCATTGGCCACATCCGTAACCTCTGCGCGGGTCGGTCTGGGATTTCGGATCATGGAATCCAGCATCTGCGTTGCTGTGATTACCGGCTTACAGGCCTCGCTGCACTTTTCAATCATGATTTTCTGAAGGTAGGGAAGCCTTTCCGGCGGAATCTCCACACCGAGATCGCCTCTGGCCACCATGATGCCGTCGCTGGCCTTGATAATGGCGTCCAGATTCTCTAAACCCTCTGCATTTTCAATTTTTGCAATGATTCCCATATCGGAATCGCCGGATTTTAAGATCTCCCGGATTTCCTCAATGGCATCTGCGGAACGGATAAAGGAAGCCGCAATATAATCAAAGCCCATCTCCATTCCGAACCGGATATCTTCCTTATCTTTATCGGTCAGCGCCGGAAGTTTGATTTTAACTCCCGGCACGTTGACGCCCTTTCTTTCCCCAAGCTCGCCGCCGTTGATAACCCGGCAGGTAATTCTCGGTCCATCCACACGCTTTACATGAAGCTCAATGAGGCCGTCGTCAATGAGAATCCGGTTGCCTTCCTCCACATCTTCAGCCAGTCCGCTGTAATTGATGTGCACCATTGCCTCATCGCCGATAATCTCTTCTGTGGTCAGGATGAATTCCTGCCCCTCCTTTAAGGTCACTTTCTTTCCGTCTTTTAAAACTCCTGTACGGATTTCCGGTCCCTTTGTATCTAAAAGTGCTGCAATGGGAATTCCTGCCTCATCAGCCACTTCCCTTAACTGTAAATATCTTTTTCTATGCTCCTCATGGCTTCCATGAGAAAAGTTAAACCTGGCCACATCCATTCCGTTTAAAACCAGTTGTTTCATAATATCCCGGTTGTCGCTGTTGGGGCCCATGGTACAGATAATCTTTGTTTTCTTCATTCAAAATTCCTCCTATCTATTACGTTCCGCCTGTCGGGGATCCATTCCTCCTCTGGTCACATGCTGATGGGTATACAGATGATCCTGGCAATATTCGTAATCACCCTCACATTTTGAACAATAACGGAAAACCAGGTTTGGATCATCAAGATCTGTCCGCCCGCAGACGGCACAGCGGTGGCGCCCGTTGGCTTTTGCAGATTTCACAGCCTGGTTCATCTGCGTTTTAAACTGCTGCTTTCTCTTTATTTCCTTCGGATTATATTTTCCGCCCTTTGACATGGCAAAATAGAGAATAAAATTCAACAGGGACATGACAATGGCAATTCTGGTGGCAGCGCCGCCGAAAATAAGTCCGTAAGCAAAGTATGCCCCATCAAACAGAGCCAGCCATTTCGCTTTCATCGGAATGACAAAAAACAACAGAAATTTCGTTTCCGGAAACGTGGCAGCAAAAGCAAAAAACAAGGAAAAGTTCAGGTAATCGGCAGTCAGGGGATAAACCATACCAAACAGCAGGTAGATCACCACTGCCGCCAGCACGTGGCCCAGAACTCCCATAAAGAAGTAAAGGTTAAACCGGAAAGAACCCCAGACATATTCCAGATTTCTTCCAAGATTAAAATAGCAGTAAATCACCAGGACATTGATAAAGGGATCCCCGGAGGACGGCCACATCAGAAATGTGATCACTCTCCAGATCTGCCCGCGGAGAATGGCACTGGCGTCCAGCATCAGATATTGGATATAAACCTGCGGCGCAAACATGCGTATCACCATACCGGCCGCATAGAGAATCACAATATAATACATCAGGTTGGGGATTGCATATTTCCCAAATTTCCGTTCCAGCTTACTTAAAATACTCATTCCAATTCCTTTCCAATACTTCTATGGACGCTATTATAATTCCCACTTATTCCATTTGTCAAACCCTTTGGAATTCTTTTCCTCTGCCACTAAAATATTTACGCATTTTTTACAGAATTTTAACCATTTTTGGCAAAGGAATCCTCATAGTGTCGATTGTATTCCCTTAGAAATTATGATATAATGTCAGCGACATTATATCTGCGCATCTGGTTTCTGCGTCCACCGCAGAAATCCAGGCGCTAAATTCCGCCGGAGGCACCATGGCCGCTCGCGGTCATGGTATAATGTCAGCGACATTATATCCTGTTTCTAAAACAGCATTCCATATGCTGAGTTCCGTTTACGGGACTCTTTTTTACTATTTTGTATTTATCTTAAATATAATGATATTGTTACCCTACAAAGGAGGTAAGGGGATTTTTCCCCGCTCGTATGAATAATTGTTATCGGCTTGGAATCGACATTGGTTCCACCACTGTCAAAATTGCTGTCATAGATGATGACAACCAAATATTATTCGCGGATTATGAGCGGCATTACGCCAATATCCAAGAGACCCTGGCCTCGCTTCTTAAAAAGTGCAGGGAGCTTCTTGGAGAAATCTCACTCCGTCCAAGTATTACCGGTTCCGGCGGCCTGACGCTTTCCGGACACTTACATATTCCTTTCGTACAGGAGGTTGTGGCTGTGGCCACTGCCCTTCAGGATTACGCTCCCCAGACTGATGTGGCCATTGAGCTGGGCGGCGAGGATGCAAAGATTATTTACTTTACAGGCGGTATTGACCAGCGTATGAACGGCATCTGCGCCGGAGGTACCGGCTCTTTTATTGACCAGATGGCATCCCTTCTGCAGACGGATGCGGCAGGATTAAATGAATATGCCAAAAGCTATAAGGCAATCTACCCCATTGCGGCCCGCTGCGGTGTTTTTGCAAAATCTGATATCCAGCCCTTAATCAATGAGGGCGCCACAAGGGAAGACCTGGCAGCTTCCATTTTCCAGGCGGTGGTCAACCAGACCATCAGCGGTCTGGCCTGCGGAAAGCCCATCCGCGGAAATGTGGCCTTTTTGGGAGGCCCCCTTCATTTCCTGTCGGAGTTAAAGAATGCCTTCATCCGCACCTTAAACCTTACGGGAGAGCAGATCATTGCCCCTGACCATTCCCACCTGTTTGCCGCTGTGGGTTCTGCCATGAACTCTTCAAAGGAGCCGGTGCTCTCTCTGGACCAGATGATTTCCGATCTGTCCAGCGGTATCCGGATGGAATTTGAAGTAAAACGAATGAAGCCCTTATTTAAAGATCAGGAAGATTACCAGGAATTCTCCGACCGCCACAACCTCCATAAGGTAAAGCGGGGCGATCTGGCTTCCTATGAGGGCAACTGCTTTTTAGGCATTGACGCCGGATCCACCACCACAAAAATCGCTCTGGTGGGTGAGGACGGCTCCCTGCTTTACAACTTTTACAGCAACAACAACGGAAGCCCCCTGGCAACTGCGATTTCCTCCATTAAGGAAATTAAATCCCTGCTGCCGGAAACGGCTAAAATCGCCTATTCCTGCTCCACCGGCTACGGCGAGGCCCTTTTAAAGGCCGCATTCATGCTGGATGAGGGAGAGGTGGAAACCATTTCCCACTATTACGCCGCCGCCTTCTTCGATCCGGAGGTGGACTGCATCCTGGACATCGGCGGACAGGATATGAAGTGCATCCGCATCAAAGACGGAACCGTGGACAGCGTTCAGCTAAATGAAGCCTGCTCCTCCGGCTGCGGCTCCTTCATCGAAACCTTTGCAAAATCCTTAAATTACAGTGTCCAGGACTTCGCAAAAGAGGCTTTGTATGCCAGAAATCCCATTGATCTGGGAACCCGATGTACGGTATTTATGAACTCCAACGTAAAGCAGGCCCAGAAAGAGGGCGCATCTGTGTCCGACATTTCCGCCGGCCTGGCTTACTCTGTCATTAAGAATGCCCTGTTTAAGGTAATCAAGATCACCACTGCCTCTGACCTGGGAAAAAATGTGGTGGTACAGGGCGGCACCTTCTACAACGACGCCGTGTTGAGAAGCTTTGAAAAGATTGCCGACTGTCAGGCCATCCGTCCCGACATCGCAGGTATCATGGGTGCCTTCGGCGCTGCCTTAATCGCCAGAGAGCGTTACATGCACCGTCCGAAACAGACCACCATGCTGCCCTTAGATAAAATCATAGGCCTCACCTACACCACCACCATGAGCCGGTGCCGGGGCTGTGTGAACCATTGTGTTCTCACCATCAACCGTTTTGAAGGCGGACGCCAGTATATTTCCGGAAACCGCTGTGAACGCGGTCTTGGAATTGAGAAAGCAAAACGCGATATTCCGAACCTTTATAACTATAAATACCACAGACTGTTTGACTATGAGTCCTTACCGGCTGACCAGGCCCCCAGAGGAACCGTCGGAATTCCCCGTGTTCTCAACATGTATGAGAATTTCCCATACTGGGCCACCTTCTTTAAGGAACTGGGATTCCGGGTTGTGCTTTCTCCCCAGTCCAACCGTCAGGTATACGAGCTGGGTATCGAAACCATCCCCAGCGAGTCTGAGTGCTATCCGGCAAAACTGGCCCACGGCCATATTTCCTGGCTCATAAAGAAAAACATCCCCTTTATCTTCTATCCCTGTATTCCATACGAGCGGAAGGAAGTTCAGGGAGCCGGAAACCATTATAACTGCCCCATGGTGACCTCCTATTCCGAAAATATCAAAAACAACATGGAGGAATTAAAGGAGAACAACATCCGTTTCATGAACCCGTTCATGGCCTTTACAAGCGAACCCATTCTTGCCAAACAGCTTGCCCATGAATTTAAAAAGGAATTCAATATTCCGGAGCATGAAACAAGGGCTGCCGCCAAAAAGGCCTGGGAGGAGCAGGAAAATGCCCGCCGGGATGTGGAAAAGAAGGGCGAAGAAGTTATTTCCTATTTAAAGGAGACCGGAAAGCGCGGCATCGTTCTGGCCGGAAGACCCTACCACATTGACCCGGAAATCAACCATGGAATTCCGGACCTGATTACCTCCTATGGATTCGCTGTTTTAACAGAGGACTCCGTTTCTCAACTGGCCAAGGTGGAACGGCCCCTGATCGTGACGGACCAGTGGATGTATCACTCCCGTCTCTATGCGGCTGCTTCCTTTGTAAAAACGCAGGATAACCTGGATTTGATTCAGTTAAACTCCTTCGGCTGCGGACTGGACGCCGTAACCACAGACCAGGTCAGCGATATTCTGACCGGTTCAGGAAAGATTTATACCGTATTAAAAATCGATGAGGTCAATAACTTAGGCGCTGCCAGAATCCGTATCCGTTCCCTGATTTCCGCCCTGCGGGTCAGAGAGGAACGCCGCTACACAAGAACCATCGTGTCCAGCTCCTACAACCGTGTGGTGTTTACCAAAGAAATGCGGCAGACCTATACGCTCCTCTGCCCCCAGATGTCGCCCATCCACTTTGACCTGTTGGAACCGGCCATCCGCAGCTTCGGCTATAACCTGGTGGTCCTCCAGAACGACGACAAGGCGGCTGTGGACACAGGACTTAAATTCGTAAACAACGATGCCTGCTACCCGTCCTTAATTGTAATCGGGCAGATCATGGACGCCCTGCTGTCAGGAAAGTATGACCTGGACCACACAGCCGTGATCATGAGCCAGACCGGAGGCGGCTGCCGTGCATCCAACTACATCGGATTTATCCGCAGAGCCCTGGAAAAGGCAGGAATGCCCCAAATTCCCGTTATCTCCATCAACGCCAACGGCATGGAGACCAACCCCGGCTTTAAATATTCTCCGCAGATGCTCACCAAGGCCTTACAGGCCATCGTCTACGGCGATGTGTTTATGCGCGTGTTATATGCCACAAGGCCCTATGAAAAGGTTCCCGGCTCCGCCAACGCTCTCCATGAAAAGTGGAAAAACGTCTGCATCCGGGCCCTCTCCAAGCCTGACCCAGGCATGATGGGCTTTGTGCGGAATGTGAAGGGAATTATCCGTGACTTCGACAAGCTGGAGCGGGTGGATGTGAAAAAGCCCAAGGTTGGTATCGTGGGCGAAATCCTTGTGAAATTCTCCCCCACCGCCAACAACCATATTGTGGAGCTTTTGGAATCCGAGGGAGCCGAGGCCGTGATGCCTGATCTTATGGACTTCCTTCTGTACTGCTTTTACAACAGCAACTTCCGTGCAGATAATCTGGGCTCTAAGCGTTCCACCGCTTACCTCTGCAACATGGCCATTTCCCTGTTGGAGTATTTCCGGAAATCTGCAAGAATGGAATTTGAAAAGAGCCGCCATTTCACTCCGCCGACGAAAATCAAAAAGCTGGCTGTGATGGCCAATGAATTCGTTTCCATCGGCAATCAGACAGGTGAGGGATGGTTTTTGACCGGAGAAATGCTGGAGCTGATTCACAGCGGTGTCAACAATATCGTATGCGTACAGCCCTTCGGCTGCCTTCCGAACCACATTGTGGGAAAAGGCGTTATCAAGGAGCTCCGCCGGGAAAATCCCATGGCCAACATCATCGCCGTGGACTATGACCCGGGCGCCAGTGAAGTAAACCAGCTCAACCGCATCAAGCTCATGCTGGCCACCGCCCACAAAAACCTGAACAATGAGCCGGACGATCACACACTTTTAACCGCCGCCACCGAACAGCGCATCGAAGAGCTGATGTCCAAGCGGGTGAATAAGTGCAACTTATAAGCAACTGCCAAAAAGGGGCAGGTATACCATTTGTATACCCGCCCTTTTCTTGTATGGCTATGTTACAGACCTCTTATGATGGAATCGCTGATCTTATTTGATGCCTCCCATAGTTCGGTCACAATATGATCTTTATTTTTCCAGAGTCCCACAGTGATTCCCGAAACACCAATGGATGCCAGCGCATGGCCTGTGTGATCGAGAATGGGAACTGCAAAACAGGTCAGACCCGGCACATTTTTCTCATCATCACAGGATACCCGTGTCAGGCGTATTTCCTTGAGCTCTTCATCGATCACGCGGCAGTCCTCTTCTGTGAACTCTCCCGCTTCGCCGCTCATGAGCTGTTTGAAATACTTTTGTCTCGCCTCTTCGTTTGCGTAAGCCAGTACTGCCTTCCCGCAGGCCGTGGCATGGGCCAGGTACCGGAAGCCGATGGATGTAATCTGCGTATTGAACGAGGTACCCAGGACACGGTCCATCACCGTGATATAAAGTCCCCCATCCCAAATAATCAGATGGGTGGTTTCTTTAAGACTGCGGTTTAACTCGGTCAGATAAGGATGCACCATACTCACAATTTCCATCCTCTGGACCGCCAGATCACCAAGCATGGCTAACTTCATCCCCAACCGGTATCTGGAGTCCCGGCTTTTGTAGACGTAAGCGTTTTTTTCCAACGTTGCCAAAAGACGAAACGCCGTACTTTTGGCCACTCCCATATATCTTGCAACCTCTGCCACTCCCAGCTCATCATATTTACTCAGAAGATCAAGCACCCCCAATGCATTGTCCACTGACTGCAGTATATCACTCATATTCGCCCTCCCAATCTCACTTGATTTCACCCATATTGCTACATTATATCATGAATTTCCCCTTTTCGATAGACAAAAACAAAAAATGCAGGAGTTGGGAAACTTCCCGCCGCCTGCATTTTTCACCTGTTTTACATTCTGTATCACTCAGCCCAGTACACTTCTTCGTAACGGGTGCTTACCGGAAGATCATAGGTGTCACAATACCTGCAAAGATGACGGAAGCAATGGTAACGGTTACAAATCCGCCCACGATCATCTTGGGAAGGATGTATTCCTTAACACGGGCCTTCATTTCATCGTCGCAGTCCAGAGTCTTACAAACCTCATCTGTGATGATCTGTGTTCCGGGATAGCCGATCAGGCAGGTAACAGAAACGGCCATTGCCACGTTGGCACCCCAGCCCACAAACTTACCTGCAATTACGCCGACGATCATGGCTCCTGCGGCACCAAGAATAAGACAGCCGATTAACGGCAGTACCATTTTTCCAAGTGTGTTTAAATCCAGTGTTGCAAAGGATGCACCAAAGGGTGCCATCATTGCCAGCATAACCATGCCGTTGGCATTTGCCTTATTTAAGGCCTGTTTATCCAAAAATCCGATTTCGCAGGCAACGATTCCGCAAAGCAGATACAGAATATTTACGTTGATGGCCGGAACTGCAATGTTGATCAGGTTTGCAATCACCACTACGATTGCCATTTTTGCAATGATTACAAAAGAGGTATTCAAAGTTGCCGGAAGCTCCGGAAGAAGACAGATATTGAACTTCTTTGCCGCTGCGGTTGTCTTTTCCTCTACCTGGACTCTTCCGCCGTTTGCCATCAGCTTTCTTGCCTCATTTTTCAGAGTGAAGGATGCCACGGGAAGGCCTACGAAGTTCTGGAAGGCAACACACAGCATGGCGAAAGCACCAAACTCCGGTTTTCCTGCTGCCTGTGCTGCATTGGTTGTCAGGATACCAGCCACAAGACCGCCGGATAAGGGAGAGGCGGCAGAAAGTGCATACTCTCTTCCGAAAAGTGCTGTGCTGGCTGTAAAGGAAATCGCAGCAATTCCCACCAGGGCACAGAGCGCAACCACTACGGTTTTCCATTCCTTAATCAACTGGTCCATATCAATGATGGTTCCCAGGTTTGTGATCAAAAGGGCCATTGCCCATGCGCTGACAGCCGTAGACATAGTGGAGTTTGCAATGGCGGAGCCAAGTGAGGCGCCGTCTGGCCCTATGATATCTCTTGGAATGATTCCGGATATGAAACCGAACAGATAGACGGCTGCGCCAACTACGATACCGGATATGTAACCCTTTGATTTAACTGCTATGATATCTCCAAGAGCCCATATTACGGCAAAAACTGCAAAGCAAAATAATGAGGAAGCCCACAAATTTGATATATTCATTTTTTCTCCTTATGTAATTCAGATTTTTATTTTTACGTGCCAATCAATAGATAAATAAGGCCGGGAATCGTTGCTGCCGAAGCGACTGTTGTGACAAACATTCCCTTTGCCGCTTTCTGCTGTCCAACCCCATATTGTATACAAAGCATGGAAACATTTCCTGCCACCGGAAGTCCCGTAAGAATCACAGCAATCGCTGCCCACTCGGAAGGGACCGAGAGGAGTCCTTCCAGTATTCCCCACAGGATAAGCGGAAAAATCACAAGCTTTAAGGCTGCCAGACAGTACATGGACCAGTCTGTGAACACCTCCTTAAGCCGGATATCTGCCAGGGAGGAGCCAATCAGCATCATGGCCACAGGAGTTGTGACGGAGGATACGCTGTCAAGAAACGCCTTAAAAACAGCAGGAATCGGCGGTTTGGCAGCAAAGAGAACTAGCGCCGCTACCGCCGAAATAATTCCCGGATTCAAAAGCTTTTTCAGCAGATCTGCCAGATTCCGTTTCCCACTGTGGCACAGAACAGAAACCCCATAGGAAAACAGGCTGATATTAAATATCATCATAAATACTGCCACATAAATCACATATGTTTTTCCGTAAATACTCTGTATAATGGGGATTCCCATAAAGCCCAGATTGCTGTATACCAGCATGCAGGTAAAAACTCCATCCTGCCGCAAAAGCTTTGAAGCGAACCAGCTTAAAACAGGCAGCAGGAGGAAGGAAAGCACTGCGATTCCTGCAATTCCTGCCAGATCACCCGGGGCAAGCTCCGTCTCCTGGCAGGCAGCGTTTAAAATCGTCGCCGGAATCGTAACGTTGACAATGAATGCCGAATACCGCTTATCGGTTTCTCCGTCAAACATATGAATCCGCTTCAGACCGTATCCTGCACCCATGAGCAGAAACAGCAGCGCAATCTGATTTAAGATTACCCCCATATCAGATTTCTTCCGGCATAACAACCTCTACATGGTTGTTGGATTCCATGAAGGAAATGAATTCCTCCTTTGTCATAACCGGCTCATACTCTTCTACAATCTTTTCCGCATTTTCACCCTTATTCTTCAAAAGCTTACATACGGTCAGTGCAAAGATTCTGGCTGCCTCCACGTAAGCAAGCTGTTCATCTTCCACACGGATATTGGGATTATGAAGGGCACCGGAAAAGCCTCCGGTCCTGAACTGGAGAACAGGCTTTACACAGGAAAGATCGCCAAAGTCCGTGGAGCCTGTTTCATGGAAGCCCTCTTCCAATATGGTAAGCGGATAGGTGGTTCCGGCTGCTTCCTCAACGGCCTCGCGGATTCCCCATGCTTTTTTTACCGGATACACGGGCAGATAGCCGGGAACGGTTTTGATTTCAACACCGCAGCCCAGTGCCATGGCGCCGCCCTTCATTGCCATATCATACTTCTTACTTGCTTCCAGGTAGGCCGGGATGTTTTTAGCACGTACCGAGCTTTCGATCACTGCCGTATCCGGAATTACATTCATTGCTTCTCCTGCCCGCGGAAGGAAGCTGTGGATCCGGATTGCATCCTCGTCTCTCTGTCCTTCTCTCTGCAAGTCCACGCCATGAAGAGCCAGCATGGCTGCATTTAAAGCGTCAATTCCTTTTTCGGGCTCTGCAGCTGCATGGGCTGCCTTTCCTTTAAATGTCACGATCTTATTCACAAAACCATTGGTAGAGTAGTTTGCCAGGGCAACGCCGTCACGCATCATGGTGTGATGTCCGATGGCAATATCAATATCATCAAATGCGCCGATGCGGATTAATTCTGTCTTTCCGCCTCCGAAACCGATAATTCCCTTCTCGATCAGGCCGTTCTTAAACTCCACATCCACAAATTCCTCTGCCGGAACTGCCATAAACACAACATTTCCGTCCAGTTCCTTTTTGATTTCCTCATCAGACAGAGCCAGCAGCGCACCGATCATTGCCGCCACCTGTGCATTATGTCCGCAGCAGTGGGATGCCTTTGTCTCGGGATTTGCGTCTGGATGGTTGTCAATGGGAAGCCCGTCCATCTCGGCGATTACAGCGATAGTCCTGCCTTCCTTTTTCGGCTCCATGTAGCCCTTTACGCCGGTTACTGCCAATCCGGTCTCAACTCTCAGGCCTTTTTCCCTGAAAATATCCCCGATCTTTTTGGCTGTGCGAACTTCCTTGAAGCCCATCTCTGCATGTGTCCATACATCTCTTCCCCACGCAATGATTTCTTCTTTGTGCTGGTCAATGCACGCATTAACCTTCGCTTCCAGTGTGTTCATTTAATAGCCCCCTTCTTTGTTCTTTTATACGGAACCGCGCAAATAAAAACAGACCCGGGGGAAATCCCTCCGGGTCCATCTGTTCTGTCCTATTTTATTGTCCTTCCACAGCATTCGTAATGTAGTCTTCTACTTCATCCACCGGTATTCCCAGTGCAATGGACAGCTCCTCGTGGAGCAGGGCCTTGGCACGCTTCATGTACTGGGTATCGGTTTTTCCGGTTTTCTTTCCAATCCGTTCCAGATTTTTCTTTTTCACATAAACGGTTTTAATTAACTGTACCAGATCTTCGCAGTCATGGGTCATCAGGGACTCTTTATAGTGGTCTTCCAACACCTTCTGGTTCTTGGACTCACAAAGATTTTCCCGGATTTCCGGAATTTTGCGGATCAGCCGTTCTGCCTCCTGCCTGGAGATCACCGGACGCATAAATACTTTTGTATCCACCGGAATGTAAATGGTTCCGGACCCAAATACCGGAGCCAGCTTATAATAGTTTCTTCCTTTCTGGGCCACAGGCAGCCCCTCCGGGACTCCAATGTCCTCAACCTTGCAGACTCCGGTGGTATCATAAATCATCAAACTGCCTTTTTCAAACATACCTTGCCTCCTAAACTAAAAACACCCGGTCTCTCACCGGATCCTTCCCCTCCCATGGGGGTTACTATAAGAACAAAAAAGCATGTGACTCCTGACAACTGGACTTACGTTCCCAGGAACCACACGCTGTACTCTTATTGTATCACATTTTTTGCAAAAATGTAAGTAAATTAATTAATATCCGGTTTTTTCAGATTTTTATTGTAGAACAGAAAGAAGGTAATGGTGGTGCAGATTGCGGCTGTGGTGTCGGAGACAGGCTCTGCAAAGAAGATTGCAAATACCTCTGCCGGACAATTCACAAACTCCGCCACTGCCTCTGCCATTTTGGCAGCAACAGGCAGCTTTCCCACGGTCAGCGGGAAAATATAAATGAACGGTGTAAGGAAAATCACCTTTCTTAAACAGGCCAGAAGAAGGGAGATCTTTGCCTGCCCCAGGGCCATGAAGGACTGCTGGCAGCTTGTCTGTGCACCAAAGACAATTCCGCCTGCCAGGTACACGGGAAGCGCCCAGGCACAAAGCTCCAAAAGCATCGGGTCATTGCTGAAAATTCCGGCAAACACATGGGGGAGCCTCATCATAAGGACAGTCACACTGGCTGAATAAATCATGCAGAGCGCCAGGCTGATACGGCAGGCCTTGCGGACTCTGGTGTAATTCTGTGCCCCATAGTTATAGCTGATGATGGGCTGCGCTCCCTGGCAGAGTCCCTGGGTGGGAAGCGTCACAAACTGCCAGAGGCTGAACATGATGGCCACCGTACTCACTGCCATGGTGCCGCCGTACTTGGCAAGCTGGTTATTAAAGGAAATCTGAATCAGGCTCTCCGTAATACTCATGGTAAAAGGGGAAACGCCCAGAGCCATGATGGGTACCAGCACCTTCCACTTTACCCGGAAATACTTTTTCCGTATTCTTAGCAGGCTCTTCTTTCCAAATAGGAACGACAGCGCCCACAGGCAGGAAATTCCCTGGGCGATGACTGTGGCGATGGCTGCGCCCCGCACACCCATATGAAGGACATTGATGAAAAAGGCATCAAAAAAGATATTGAGAATGGCACCGATCAAAACCGTGAACATTCCGGTTCTGGCAAATCCCTGGGTGGTGATATAGGAATTCATTCCCAGGGCGATCATGACAAAAATGGTTCCCATGCCATAGATGGTCATATAATCGCAGGCCATTTTAAGCGTGGTTTCATCCGCTCCGAACAGGGTCAGAATGGGCCTTTGAAAAAGAAGAATCACAGCCGTAATGATGGCGCCCACTGCGATCAGGGATGCAAAGCTGACTCCCAGGATCTCCTCGGCTCCGTCCTGGTCTTTCTGTCCCATTTTGATGGCACAGGTGGGCGCTCCGCCGATTCCCACAAGCCTGGTGAAGGCCGTAATGCAGGTAATTAAAGGCAGGGACACACTTAAAGCCGCCATAGCCGTGGTACCATCCTCAATTCTTCCGATAAACATCCGGTCCACCATATTATATAAGATTCCCACAAGCTGGGCGATAATAGAAGGAATGGAAAGGGACACCATCAGATGCCAAATATTTCCCTCTTCCAGCTTATTTTTCTTTTCCGCCATTTTATTCTTCCTTTCTCGTTGCCTGCAGACCATGTAAAAATTCCACTTCTCCCATGATACTCCCAAGTAAAATTTTCGTCAAGAAAAAGCCGCCCCGAATATTCCGAAGCGGCCTTGAAATTTCTATGTATTATTTTTCGTGGGTTCTGTGCATGGAGAAGGAATCCATATCGTAGTTCTTTAAGTTCTCCCAAACGCCTCTGTTATCTGCCTGGGCGATCAGGTTGTCTCTGTCCTTCTTCCAGGCCATTTCCTGCTTTAAGTTGCTGGGACCGCCGACACATCCGCCCTGGCACATCATACCTTCGATGAAGTCCTCGGGAAGTCTTCCCACCTTCATGAGAAGAAGGGCCTTCTTCACATCGGCCGGGCCGCTGCACTTTGCAACCTTGATATCGGTGTTCTCGCCCTGTTCCTTTAAGCACTGGATAACAGCGTTTGTTACACCGCCGCCGTTTCCGAAGCGTTTTCCGAATACGCTGGCTTCCTGATCCTTGTACTCCTCCGGCTCCAGCTCCACGTCCTTGGCGCGGATTAACTCGATAGCCTCACCAAAGGTCAGAACGTAATCTGCATTTCCTTCGATGGACTTGTCGGCAGCCTCGCTCTTCTTTGCCATACACGGTCCAATGAATACGGTTACGGTCTCCGGATCCTTTGCCTTTAACATTCTGGATACGGCGCACATGGGGGAAACGGTTGTGGACATATTATCAATTAATGTCGGATAGTGTTTCTTAATCATATTTACGAAGGCCGGGCAGCAGGATGTGGTCATCTTCTTGCCTTCCTTGTAGGCCTCAGCCCACTCCAATGCCTCATAGGCTGCGGTCATATCTCCGCCAAGGCCAACCTCAACCATATCGGTAAAGCCAACCTTCTTAAGAGCGGTTCTCCAGCTTCCCATTGTGATATCCGGACCGAACTCGCCCTCCGCAGCGGGAGCTACCATGGCAATTACTTTCTTTCCGGCTTTGATGGCTTCAATTACCTGTACGATGAATACCTTGGTGGTAATGGCGCCGAAGGGGCAGCTTCTTACGCAGGCACCGCACTGAATGCACTTGGATTCATCGATCTGGCAGATACCGGTCTCCAGGTCCATCTTAATTGCGTCAACGGGACATGCACGGCGGCAGGGGCGGATAAGCTCTGCGATTGCATTATACGGGCAGGCCTGGGAGCACTTACCGCACTCTTTACACTTACCCGGGTCAATATGGGCGCGGTCACGGCCGATGGTGATAGCTCCGAAGTTACATGCGTTCTGGCATGCCTTACCCATACATTTCTGGCAGTTATCAGTAACAACAAAACGTGTGATCGGGCACTCCTCGCATGCAGAAGAGATAACCTGAACCATGTTATCGCTGTGCTTGTCGCTGGGACATTTGCCTTCTGCAAGACGTACTCTCTGACGGATAATTTCTCTCTCTTTGTAAACACAGCAGCGGAACTGTGCCTTGGGTCCCGGAATCAGCTTAAACGGGATCTCATCTCTTTTTTCCTCAAGCTCACCAGAAAAGGCCAGTTTTGCCACTTCATGCAAAACATTATACTTGATTTTCAGCAGCGCCTCATCATTGGTTCTCATGTTTTTTCCTCCTGAAATTCTTTCCTTAATTAATGCATTTTTTGAATCCTTTTTTCGTTAATATATTATCGCACATCGGTCCTTCATCCGCAATATCCTTTTTGTACTTTTTTTAACGAATTTCTCAGATTCTCCTTTATTTTCTAAAGTTCTGTTCCCGCTCTATTGAAAAAATTAATTGATCTTTACAATATAAAAGTCTTATGCTATATTGAACTTGTTCGTGCTAACCCCAAAGGCATGTTTCTGGTTCCTGCGGGAGAAGGCGAAGAGATTTTGTACAGGTACATGAGGGGACCGGTATGCTCTTTTTTAGCGCGTATCAGGTCTTTTATTTTTGGCCGGAGGAGGAAATTTTATGGAAACACGGGTAGCTCTCATTGGAATCATCGTTGAACAGCCGGATTCCGTCACGCAGATGAATGCTCTGCTCCATGAATACAGCTCCTACATCATCGGCCGTATGGGAGTCCCATACCGTGATAAGGGAATCTCCATCATCAGCGTGGTCATGGACGCTCCCATGGACAAAATCAGCAGCCTCTCCGGAAAACTGGGTATGCTTAACGGCGTCAGCACAAAAACCATCTATTCCAGGAGGAGTTGTTAATTATGAGAAAGTTAATTCCAATGATGGCCGCTGCTGCCCTTGGCCTCTTTGCACTGACAGGCTGTTCTTCAGGAAACCAGACGGCTGCCGAAACCACAACCGCCGCAGTGGCTGAAACTACGGCCACTGAGACCACAGTTGCCGAGACCACTGCTGCCGAGACCACTGCCGCTGAAACCACTGCTTCCAACGAGGCCGTTTCCGGTGAAACCGTTGTCCGCGTAGGCGGGCTCAAAGGGCCCACAACCATGGGTCTTGTAAAGCTTATGGATGACGCAGCAAACGGAACCGCCAAAAACAATTATGAATTCACCATGGTAACCGCTGCCGACGAGCTGACTGCACTGGTTGCAGGAGGAAAGGTTGACATCGCCCTGCTTCCGGCAAACGTAGCCAGCGTTCTCTATAACAAAACAAACGGCGGTGTTTCCGTCATCGATATCAATACCCTGGGCGTTCTTTACCTGGTATCCTCTGATACCTCCATTGAGACCGTGGACCAGTTAAAGGGCAAAACCGTTTACCTTCCCGGAAAGGGAACCACACCGGAGTATGCACTCCGCTATCTGATCTCCGCAGCCGGACTTTCCGTGGGCGATGTGACTCTGGAATTCAAGTCCGAGGCCTCTGAGGTTGCCTCCATTCTGGCTGAGGATCCCACCGCCATCGGCCTGCTGCCCCAGCCCTTCGTAACATCGGCTCTGGCTCAGAACGACAAGCTTTCCATCGTCATGGACCTTACCAAGGCATGGGATGAGTTCCAGGCAGAGGGCGAAGGAAGCCGTCTTGTGACAGGTGTGACTATCGTAAACAGCCAGTTCCTGGAGTCCAATGCCGATTCCGTGAACACCTTCTTAGAGGAGCACGAAGCCTCCATCCTGTTCACCGAGTCCGATCCCGATACCGCAGCTGAACTGATTGCCGCAGCCGAAATCGTTCCCAAGGCACCCTTGGCGAAAAAAGCACTGCCTTTCTGCAACATTAAATTCCTTTCCGGCGAGGAGATGAAGGCTGCTTTATCCGGCTACCTTGAAGTTTTATTTGAGCAGAATGCCGCATCCGTGGGCGGAACTCTCCCGGATGATGCCTTCTACTATGTGCAGTAATACCGTGATACATCCATAAAGGAGCAGATTTACTCTTATGTTCAAATTCCCAGACTGGTCCCGAAAGACCGCCATCCTTTTGTTCTGGCTCATCCTCTGGCATGGACTTTCTCTTCTTGTCCACAACCAGATTCTGCTTGTGGGTCCGTTGGACGCCCTGAAAGCATGGTCCGTACAAATTGCCTCTCCTGATTTCTGGAGAGCCCTTTGGTTTTCTTTCGGGAGAATCAGCCTGGGATTTTTCATGGCCTTTCTGGCAGGACTCCTCACAGGCGCCCTTGCATTCCGGAACCCCTTTGTGGGCGAATTTCTGGCTCCTGCCATCCAGCTTATGAAATCGGTTCCCGTGGCCTCCTTTGTGATTCTGGCCCTCATTTGGACCGGGTCCAGGAATCTGTCCATCTTTATTTCCTTTATCGTGGTATATCCGGTGATTCATGTGAACACCCTGGCAGGGCTTTCCCATGCCGATAAAAAGCTTTTGGAGATGGCGCAGGTTTTCCGGATTCCTTTGTGGAGACAGGCCGCATCCATTTACCGGATTTCCCTTTATCCCTATCTGGAAAGCGCCCTCCGGACGGCTCTGGGAATGGGATTTAAGTCCGGAATCGCTGCCGAAGTCATCGGTGTCCCGGACGGTTCCATCGGCGAGGGGCTTTATATGGCAAAGATCTATTTAAGCACAGCAGAGCTGTTTGCATGGACCTTTACCATTATTATCATCAGCACATTGTTTGAAAAGGGATTCCTTCTGATATTAAAAAAGCTTGCAGGGAAAGGAGTTGTGGTCCGCAGTGAAGAGGAACGGGGATGAGATTGTAATTGAAAAGCTCTGTAAAGCCTATGGGGAGACCACGGTCATAAAGGACTTAAGCCTGACCTTAAAGCCCGGCGGCACCTACTGCCTCATGGCCCCCTCCGGTGCCGGAAAAACCACCTTATTCCGGATTCTTCTCGGCCTGGAAGCTCCGGATTCCGGAACCATCCACGGCCTTTCTGACCATCAGGTTTCCGCCGTTTTCCAGGAAGACCGCCTTCTCGAGGGGTACACGGCTCTTCAGAATCTCCGTCTTGTGACCGGGCGCCGGTATACAAACCGGGAGCTGACAGACATTCTTCTAAAACTTCTCCCGGAAGATGCACTGGAAAAGCCCATATGTGAATTTTCCGGCGGCATGAAGCGGCGCACCGCCATTCTGCGCGCCCTTTTAGCGCCCTTCACCTTTCTTATGATGGACGAACCCTTTACCGGGCTGGATTATGAGACACGCCTTAAGGCCATCGGCTTAATTAAAGAATATACAAAAGGGAAGCCTCTTCTGGTTTCCACCCACGCCAGGGAAGACGTATCCCTGCTTCATGCGGACACCATCTATCTGTAAGCTTCTCCGGGCAGACTGCCGCTGTATGAGGACTCTTTTCCATAGGAGCTCTCCAGAAAATCCACAAAGGTCTTTGATGTCCAGGAAAGCTCACGATCCTTTAAATAAATATAGTACATGGCGTTTCCTTTATTCCGTATTTCCTCCTGCGGTGCGTCCTTCGGCAGCGGAATGGACACAATGTGAAACCGTTTTTCCTGATCGGGCACAGGGGCCATTCCAATTCCCAGATAATCCGTTGATTCAATAATATTATGAAGGGCAGAGCGGCTGTTTACATAGATGACCTTCCGAATTCTGCTCCAGTTGATCAGCTTTAAGGATTCTTCTGCATAAAGGGATTCCAACGCCCTCGTCTTTATATCGCGATGGGAGGGATACAGGACAAAATTATACTGATAGATATCTTCCATGGTCAGCGGTTCTTTTTTCTCAAGCAGCGGATGGCCTTCCCTTGCCACAAACCAGGTTCCCGTATCAAACAGCTTATTGGCCGCAATTCTCCTGATTTCCAGAAGTTCCAGAATTGTTTTCTTATTGTTCATATTTAGGAGCAGGACTCCGATGTCCGCCCGGTGTGTGTAAATATCATCGATCACATCCATATTGCTTCCTTCCTGATAAGATACGCGGAAATCCGTGTCCGGAAGAGCAGAAAGCATCCGGATAAAAGCATCTATGATATGGGAAGACGGGCAGGTGGAAATTCTGAGCCGGCTGCTGTCCTGCTTTTCCTCAAAGGTTTTCTGGAAGCGGTTGGCGTTATCCAGCAAATCCTTGGCCATGTCGATAAACAATTGACCGGAATTGGTCAATGTAATTCCCTGCTTTCCTCTGCTGAAAATCGAAATCTGGTATTCGTCCTCCACCTCCTTTAAGATTTTACTCAGGTAGGGCTGGGACACGTAAAGCTTCTGTGCGGCCCTGGAAATGGAGCCGCTTCTTTCAATTTCAATCATATACTCCAAATGCTGCAGATTCATGGGACTTCTCCTTTTTCCTATATCCATAACTTTTTTATTATATTTAGGCCTGAAAGTGGAATTGGATATATTGGCTTATTAATGCTATATTTATTATAAAGATATACAGATTATCTGTCAAATCTAAAAAGTTATGGATGGCAGGAGGAATGTATGACCAACAAAGAATGGATCGACAAAGTAATCGAAGAAAAGCGCGGCCGTATCATAGACGTCAGCGACCAGATCTTTGCGTTCGCCGAAACCGGCTTTCACGAATTCCGGACAGCCCGGTTATATGAGCAGGTGCTAAAACAGGAGGGCTTCCATGTGGAAACGGGAATCGCCCAGATGCCTACGGCCTTTTTGGCATCCTACGGAACCGGAAAGCCCGTGATCGGATTTCTCGCCGAATACGATGCGCTGCCGGAGCTTTCCCAGGCCGGCGGATGTACCACGCGGACTCCCGCCGCCGGAGGGGGCCCCGACGGCCACGGCTGCGGCCACAATCTCCTTGGCGCAGGCGCCATGGCAGCGACACTGGCCGTAAAAGCCTATCTGGAAGAACATCCCGGAAAGGGCACTGTGATACTGTATGGCTGTCCCAGTGAGGAAAAGGGAAACGGAAAGGTGTTCCTGGCACGCAGCCACGCCTTTGACTGTCTGGATGCCGCATTTACATGGCATCCCGGAGATCAAAACCTCGCCTGCACCTATACCACCCTTGCCAATGTCAGTGTATTCTTTCGCTTCAAGGGGGTCAACTACCTGAGAGAACATATCATTCCGGAGGCCAGAATCCATTACGCGTACCGGGATGTGGGGGGAATTGCCCCCAATGTCGTGCAGGGACATAGCTGTGTCCACTACTTCATACGCGCTCCCAAGTCCAGACAGGTACAGGAGATTTATAAGCGGGTCATTGATGTGGCCGAGGGCGCCGCAAAAATGACCGGGACGGAGATGTCCTATGAGCTTTATTCCGGACTTTCCGACTATCTTCCCAACCGTGTGCTGACGACAACACTGCATACATGTATGGAAACCATAGGAGCTCCTGATTTTAATGAGGAAGATTTTGCCCTGGCAGAGGCTTTCTTACATCAAACCTCCACTCCGGAGGAACTGGAGGCCAAAAAGGCGTTTTTCAGGAAAAAATACGGCGCCGGCATGCTCTCAGAGATTCTGAAAAAGCCATTGGATACCACCATTGCCCCCTTGGAATGGAAGGAAACCACCGGAGGCGTATATGAATGCCCGATTCCCGACGAAAACCTGGTTCCCCAGCCCTGTCTTGCAGAATCCTATGGGATCGTAAGCGACACAGAATGGCTCTTCCATCTGAGAAAGGGCGTTTTATTCCACAACGGACAGGAAATGACTGCCAAGGATGTCAAGGCATCTCTCGAGCTCTGCAAAGAGTCCCCACAGGTTGCCCAGTATGGAAAATCCACAGGCACCATCGAGATCGTGGACGATTATACCATTAAAATCATCACCGACGGCCCCCAGTCCGGTCTTCTCTCCGATCTCTGCAATCACGGAAATATGATTCTTCCGGCAGACCTGATCGAAAGCGGCCATGACTTCAATAAGGAGCCCATCGGAACCGGCCCCTATAAGCTGACAGCCTGGAATAAGGGGGAAGGAATCGAGCTGGAAGCCTTTGATGATTACTGGGACGGCACTCCCTCCATCAAACATGTGACCTGGAAGGTCATTCCGGAAGGTTCCTCCCGTACCATGGCTTTAGAGGCCGGAACCGGTCATAACTGGATGATGACCAACACCGAACGGGCACCCTTCAACAATAAGGAGTTCCGTCTTGCCGTTGATTCCGCCATCGACAAGGCCGCTGTGATTCAGGTATCCTTAAACGGCGCTGCCAGCATCTCCAACAGCCTTATTGCAGAATGCTTTGCCGGCGTTGTGTCCGACGGAGCCCCGACTTATGATGTGGAAAAGGCAAAAGAGTACTTTGCGGCATCCGGTTTAGACCCGGCAGACTGCGGCTTCTCCCTGATCTGTTCTGATGATACCAAACTTCGCCAGGGACAGGTAATCCAGAGCTGCTTAAAGGATGTGCTCGGCGTGGATATTACCCTTGAATCCATGGACCTGGCCACCTATCTGGACGCAACTGCATCCGGTGACTACGATGCAGCCATCGGCGGCTACACCACAGACTGCGTGTTATCCTATGCCATGGGTGTTTACCACTCCAGCTCCATCGGTGCCTCCAACAAAACCCGCATCAATGACCCGGAGATCGATGCGCTGATCGAAACAATCAAAAGCACCCTTGACCCGGAGGAAAACGTGAAGGCTGTCACAGAACTCAGCAAGGCCATCAACGAGATCTGCCCGCAGATTCCCTTATTCCTGAAAAACAACATCCGGGCCTATAACTCCAAGCTCCAGGGCTTCAATCTGACTTCCAACGGTATGACACGCTACGAAAAAATGTACTGGGCTGAATAAAAAGACAGCGCGCGCAGATATTTCTCACTGCGCGCGCGTTTTTTATTTCTTCACAACAAGATATTCATGATAAATAGCCGTCAGCGATTTCTTCACCAGCCGTTCAAATAACGGCGCCACCCGGTCGGCCGTCTCCTGGACCTCTTTGTGGCTTAAAGGCTGCGGGAGAATTCCGCTGGCCATGTTGGTAATGCAGGAGATTCCGCAGATATCCATTCCCATATGGTTCGCCACAATGGCCTCGCAGACCGTGCTCATACCCACGGCATCCGCTCCCAGGGTTCTCGCCATGCGGATTTCCGCCGGGCTTTCGTAAGCGGGCCCTGTGAACTGGATATATACGCCTTCCTGAAGGGGAATCTTTTCCTCCTCTGCCACGCGCCGTATGATGGTGCGGATTTCTTTCTTATACACATCGCTCATATCCGGGAACCGCGGTCCAAGCTCCTCCTCGTTGGGTCCAATGAGCGGAGACGGTATAAAGCTGCTGATATGGTCCGACATCAGCATAAAATCTCCGGCCTTGTATCCTGTGTTGACGCCGCCGGACGCATTGGTCAGAAACAAAAGCTTTGCTCCCATGAGCTTCATGAGCCGAATCGGAAGCGTCACTTCCTTCATGGAATAGCCCTCATAATAGTGGACCCGCCCCTGCATAATGACCATGGGCACATCCTCCACATATCCAAAAATAAATCTCCCTTTATGTCCCGGCACTGTGGACACGGGAAAGCCCTCAATGTCCTTATAATCCAGTGTCTCAACAACCGTAATCGTTTCCGCAAAATTTCCCAGACCGGACCCCAGAATCAGGGCTGCCTCCGGCTTAAAGGTCACTTTTTTCTTTACACTTTCATATACCTTTTGAAGTTCACTGTTCATGGTTCGCCCTCCTTCTCTATGGAAATTATATCGGATTCACAGGAATGCCGCAAGCCCTTTCCATCCATTAAAACCCGAGGAATCCCAGGTGTTCCAGAAGAATCTTGGTCCCCATGAGAACCAAAATGACGCCTCCCGCAAGCTCCGCCTTCGCCTTATAGCGCATTCCGAACACATTTCCGACTTTTACTCCCACCGCCGACAGCACAAAGGTCACTGCACCGATAAAGGTCACCGCCCAGAAAATATCCACCTTAAGGAAAGCAAAGGTTACCCCCACGGCCAGGGCATCAATACTGGTGGCTATGGCCAACGGCAGCATGGCCTTTACTCCAAAGGAACAGTCCAGACATTCCTCGTCCTCTTCTCTGGACTCCTTTATCATGTTGAGTCCAATGACTCCCAGAAGAATAAACGCCACCCAGTGGTCAATTTTTGTAATCATCGCCTCAAACTGGCTCCCCATGAGATATCCCAGGAAAGGCATCAGCGCCTGAAAGCCGCCGAAATAAACGCCGCAGGTAAGCGCATGACCCGGCCGCATTTTCTGTACCGACAATCCTTTACAGACCGACACCGCAAATGCATCCATGGACAATCCCACTGCAATAATAAAAAGTTCCACCAGACTCATATGAACATTCCCCCTGATTAAGATACAAAAAAGACCCATCTGCCCCAGGACAGATAAGTCTCATCATTTCAAGCGAAGCCAGGATAATTCCAGTATGTTGACCACGCTGCGCCAGACCGCGCCGACTACTCCCTTATACTGATAAACAAATATCATGCGGATGAAGGGACTTGAACCCCCACGGTTGCCCGCCAGCTCCTAAGGCTGGTGCGTCTGCCAATTCCGCCACATCCGCATACGCTAAACGCGCACTGATGATTATATCATTCTTGAGAAAGAATTGTCAATATAATTAAATAAAATAGACAAAACATCCATAAACATGTATACTATTTATTAGAAGAAATTATTCAGGAGGAATAAAAATGGACAGAACGGAACAATTAAAATCTCTCGTTGACAACTGTCGTGACCTGATTTTAAAAACAGAGCGTGACATCTGGGCCAAGCCTGAAACAGGATACCATGAGTGGGCCACCAACGCCTATATGGAAAAGATCTTTGAAGACCTTGGCTACACACTGACAAAAGCCGGAGATATCCCGGGCTTCTACACCGATCTGGATACCGGAAAGCCCGGTCCCAAGGTGGCAATCCTCGGCGAGCTGGATTCCTTAATCTGTGGAAACCATCCCGATGCAGACCCGGAGACCAAAGCAGTTCATGCCTGCGGACATAACGCCCAGTGTGCAACCCTGGCAGGTGTTGCCGCTGCCTTAAAGCAGCCCGGCGCCTTAGACGGCATGTGCGGTTCTATCCGCCTGATGGCAGTTCCGGCTGAGGAGCTGATTCAGCTTGGCTACCGTGAGGGCTTAAGAAAGAGCGGCACCATCCACTTCTACGGCGGCAAGGTGGAATTCATCTACCGCGGTTATTTTGACGGCGTGGACATGGCCATGATGATTCATGCCGGAAATATGGAAGAGGGAAAATATTTGACCATCAACCCCGGCTGCAACGGCTGTGTGGTAAAGAACCTCACCTTTGAGGGCGTGGCTTCCCATGCCGGCGGTTCTCCGGAAAAGGGCGTAAACGCGCTCTACGCTGCCACCAACGCCATGAACGCTGCCAATGCGCTCCGTGAGACCTTCTTAGACAATGAACATATCCGTTTCCATCCCATCATCACCGAAGGCGGTGTTGCCGTAAACGCCATTCCGGAAAAGACAAAGGTGGAGACCTATGTGCGCGGCGCTTCCTATGAAGCCATCACCGAATACAATAAGAAAATCAACCAGGCCATGGCCGGCTCCGCTGCTGCCATGGGTGCCGGAGTTCTCATTGAAGACCGTCCCGGCTATTTCCCGTTGAACAACGATAAAAACCTCAACCAGCTTGCCAAAGAGGCTATGGAAGCCGTTGGCGGCCCCGGATGTGTTGTAGAAACAGACCACTGGGATACAGGAAGTACCGACATGGGCGACGTTTCCTCCATCATGCCGGCCGTTCATCCTTACGGCGCCGGAGCCATCGGAACCGGACACGGGATGGACTACTACATTGCAGACCCGGAAAGAGCCTGCGTGGCTCCTGCCAAGTGCCTGCTGATCATGGCTGACAGACTTCTCGCTGACGATGCCGCCCTGGCAAAGAAGGTCCTCGCCGAATCCAAGCCGCGTTTTGCTTCCAAGGAAGAGTACATAAAGGCTCTGGAAGACTTGAACATGACAAAAGAGGCCGTTGTCCGCAAGGAAGACGGAACCGTTGTTCTGGATTTCCTGAAATAACACAGAATAAATTTCCGGGCCGGGATCCTGTACACTGGGATCCCGGCCCGTTTTATCACTTACAGAAAGTATTCATTTTCCCGTCTTTCTGCCAGCTTCGCAGAAAAGTCTGCCGCAAAGGCATTGTATGCGTCCACGTTCATGTTTTTCGCATGAACCGGGCATTTCCTGATGCAGCGGAAGCAGGAAATGCAGATTTCCGGATTTACCTGAAAATCCTCTCCGATGGCTCCCACCGGACATCCCCTCTTACAGACACCGCAGCCCACACAGGCTTCGGAGGTGAGAGGTTTAAACTTTCCTCCCGGGATTCCTTCCTTATACGGACGGTTTCCGGGAATCACGCATGTGAGGCCTCCGCTGGCTGCTGCCTTTTTGGCAAACTCGGCATCAGCGGCCAAATCATCTGCATCCGGCCGCTCCACCTGGATGGCGCCGTATGTGTGGCGGCCCACAAGGGCTGCTGCCCCCTTCACAACAAATCCCTGTTTCTTTGCAATGTCCTCCATTTCCACCAGGGCATCATCGTAATGTCTGTTTCCGTATGTGGCCACCAAAATGCACGGCGTCTTTTGGCCGCAGATTCCATCCAGCCTCGGTGCTGCTGCCATGGGAATTCTTCCCGCATACACCGGCATACCGATGATAACCAGGTCCTCCGGCCCGAACTGACAGACCGTATTCCGGTTTGCCGGGAGTGTTAAATCCACGGTCTCATACCCCGGGTCAATGGCTGCCGCCATGGCTTCCACGCTCTTTTTCGTGTTCCCTGTGGGAGAAAAATAAACGGCTGCTACTCTCATTTTTATCTGTCCCCTTTCTTCTCTCAAATACCTCGGCGCCCGGCTTTCTGCGGCAGACGCAAAAAACCGGATGCACAGGCAGAATATTCAACCATATTATACCATTGAATCTCCCGCCGTGCCATCCTTTTATATGCCTTCCGTTCCCCGTTTTCTCGGATCGTTTAGGAAGCCCTCTCCGTAGGCCTCCTTCGTCTCCATCACCACCACAAAAGCATGTTCATCATAGGCGTCAATGATCGCCTTTACCAGATAAAACTGCTTTCTGTCCACCACACACATCAGAGTTTCGCCCTCCTGCCTGCTGAAGCCGCCCATGCTCTTAAAAAAAGTGGTTCCTCGGTCCATTCTGACCATGATCGCATCGGCAATTTCCCGATTTTTTGAGGAATGAATCATGACCATGGTGCCCTTGTTCATTCCGTAAAGCAGCGCATCGATGGTCTGGGTAGTGCAGACCATGGAAATTAAGCCGTAAAGAGCTGCCTCCAGCCCGCGGAACACCAGAATGGAAAGCCCAATGACCACCATATCAATGAGCATCAGCGCATATCCTGTATGCATGTAGGGAAACCGTCTCTGCAAAAGCTTTGCGATGATGTCGCCGCCGCCTGTGGTGGAGTTTCTCATGAAAATGAGAGCCATACCCACGCCCACAAGGATTCCGCCGAAGGCCGATGAAATCAGGCGGTCCCCCACATACTGCGGGAAGAAGGGAGCCACCATACAGTCCAGAACCACAGTCATGATGACCACTGTCTGGATGGTTTTAAGAGCCATTTTCCGGTCCAGCAAAAGCCATGCGCTGATTAAAAGCGGAACGTTCAATAAAAAGGTCATGGTCCCCACCGGAAGTCCGGTCATAAAATTAATTAAAAGCGCAATACCGGATACGCCGCCGGGAGCAATGCGGCATGGCTCGATAAAGCACCAGGTCCCCAGGCCCTGCAAAAACGCTCCGAGAAAATCGTAAGCAAAGTCCTTTCCCTTCTCCTTCCAGTTCCGTTTCATCGTTATCATTCCTCCAGTTTTTAAATTTTTCCAACAAAAAAGGCAGGGGACCGATGCACCTGCCTTTTCTCCTGCACTGTGTCCGCAATTATAACTTTCGTTATGATTCCGTGCACAGCACGTCTTTTCAGTTATCTGTATCATACCCGATTTCCCGGATTTTTACAACCCCCTGATCAGTCTCCCATGTACATCCGGAGATTCTGTACATTTTTCTTATCATAATAGAACGGATTCAGATAGTAGGCTGGGTCCGTCAGCTCCTGAGTAAAATAGCCCTCATAGCCGTTTTTCACCATGGTCTCCAAATCGTTCCTTAAGCTTCTGTTTCCGTCTCCCCAGATATAATGGCCATAGGGATTGCAGTCCTGGAAATGAGCGTGGGCAATATTTTCCTTTCCAAAAACATCAAACCACTCCTGGATGCTCTCTCCTGCCACAGACATGGCGGTAAGGTCAATCATCACCTTAAAATTCGGATGATTTACCCCATCGAAGAGCTTCTTCATCTGGTCCAGACGATATCCGATTCTGGATTCCTGGGGGCGCAGGGATTCTGCCACAATGGTGATTCCATTCTCCGCCGCCACCTCCGAAAGTCTCTGGTGCATCTCGATGGCCCGCTTTAAGCCTTCCTCCTCCGGCTCATCCCAATAGCCCCAGCCGGAATTGGCCTCCATATACCGGGCTCCCAAAGCGGCTGCCAGACGGATTCCGTTAGAAAAAAATCCAAAGGTTTTTTCCCGAAGTTCCGGCTCCTTTACCCCAAACTGATATCCAAAGCGGCAGTTCTGGGGCGTGAACACCGGACACTTCATTCCGCGGGATTCGAGTTTTTCCAATACCGGAGCCGGGTCCTGGTATTCGTCTGGGTCCAGCCAGAGTCCCTGATGTCCGCCAAGAAGCTCCACATTTTTAATTCCCAGCTTTAACATACAGTCCAGGAAATAATCCAGGGTGTATTGGCAGTAATGAAGATTTAAAACAGATAAACGTGAAAAATCCACCAATTTCATTAATTCCATCCCCCTTATACAATAAACGGCGCCAGCGCAGCCATATTTCTTCTGTCAGCTTCCTTCGGGTCATCCAGGTACCGGGCATCGTTGAGCGCCAGGCTTAAATAGCCATCGTATCCGTAATTCTCAAGCACCTCCAACTGGTCTTCCAGCGGCCGCAGTCCGTCTCCCCATACGAGACGTCCCTGGGGTCTTCCGTCCACGAACCGAATATGCCGCAAATCTCCACCCAATGCTTGAAACCAGTCTTCCATGGTCTCCCCGGCAAGTCCGGCTGCAGTCAAATCCAGACAGGCCTTCACGTTCTCATGTGATACGGCCTTTAAAAGCTTTTGAAGCTCCGGGAGTGTGTTCATGATTACGGAATCATCCGGACGCACCGTCTCCACAGCCAGCGTCACACCGTTGTCGGCTGCGATAGGTGCCAGTATGCTGAGTCTTTCTGCTGCTCTGTCGAAAATACGCTCCGGTTCTTCGTCCCTGGCACCGCCGCAGCAGTTTATTACCATGAGCTTTGTGCCCGTTTCTCCTGCCGCCTTAATTCCATTGATAAAATATCCCATGGAATGTCGCGCGGCAGTATCCTCCCAGGCACACAGATTATAATTGTAAACGGTACACTCCGGTGAAAACGCTCCTATATGAAGGCCATAGCTCTCCACCTTTTCTCTCCACACAACAGCATCCTGGTATCCATAATCATCCAGCAGAAAATGCGGTCTTGCACACCATACTTCGATGTTCTTAAGCCCCAGCTCTGCCTGTGCCTTAAGGAAATAGTCCAATGTCCGGAATTTGTAGTGCATTCCCATTCCGGCAAGCTGCTCTCTCTTTATTGACGGCATACGTTTTTCCTCCTACCTCTTTACTTTTTCTGCATTTGATACAGAAGATGCATATCCTCTTTATTCTTTTCATAAAGCCTGTCAAACATCTTCCGGTACGGCTTGTAAGCCTCATGGGCCTTTTCGTCCGGTGTCAGGGTTGTTTCTAAAGCGATAACATCCCGTAATGCCTGGAAATCCTTATAATGGCCGACGCCGATGGCCGCCATCAGGGCATCCCCATAGGAGGCGCCTGCCGTTTCCCTGGCAATCACCACCGGGATTCCGGTAATGTCAGCGATCATCTGCATCCAGACTAAATTCTTTGTTCCGCCTCCCGCTGCCAGAATCCGCTCCGGGAACAGGCCGTTCTCATGGAAAATATCGAGATGCTGTCCCACACCATAGCCGATTCCTTCCAGCGCGGAACGGTATAAGTGCTTTTTCGTATGGTTTAAATTGAGTCCAAACACCATGCCCCTGGCCTTCGGGTCATTGATCGGCGTCCTCTCTCCGGCAAAATACGGCAGTGTAATCAGGCCGTCGCTTCCCGGTGCAATCTTATCGATTCCCTCCATCATCAGGGAAAAGGCATTCTCGCCCGTCCGCTTCTCTTCTTCCACGCAGGTCTCCAGAATCTGATCCCGATACCAGTTCTGAAGCGTTCCTCCGTTGTTGGTTCCGGCTGCCACGCTGAATGTGCCGGGAATCAGGAAGTTATTTCCACGGACTCTGTCGTCCTTCACCAGATGGTCCGTACAGCAGAAAAAGAACAGGGAGGAACCGAACTGAACCATGAGATCTCCGGGGCTTAAAACTCCGGTGCTGATGGATTCTGCAGAAGAATCCCCGGTTCCCGTAATCACAGGCGTGCCTTCAAGAAGACCGGTTTCCTCTGCCGCCTTTTTGGTCACGGTTCCCGCGAGCTCCGTGACAATCTGTCCCTTTGCCAACTGATCCGGACGGCAGACCGGCTCGCACATTTCCTCAATAACAGAGCCATCCGCCCGGTAGAACGGACGGAATGAGGCAATTCCAAGGAAACGGTCAATGACATAATTTCCTGTCAGCTTCGCCGCCATATAAGACGAGCCCGTCAGAAACTTATAGGTATTTTTATAAACCTCCGGCTCATGGTTTTTTACCCATAATATCTTGGCCGCCACATCGCCGGAAACCATGGGCCGCCCAAACAGCTCTCTCGTCCGCTCTTCTCCGTAATACTTTGTCAGTTCGTCAATCTCATCCATGCATCGGGCATCAATTCCGTAAAGAATTGCTTTTCTCAAGGGGCGGCAGTCTTCATCGACCGGAAGGCAGTCGCTTCCTAAGGTGCTTGCACCGACAGCCTTAATCTTTTCCGGCCCGATTCCGCTGTTCTTCAAAAGCTCTTTGGACAGAACACAGAAATCATGCCACCAGACCTCTTCTGCGTCCTGTTCATAATATCCGGGCGCCGGATTCTCCATGCCGTGAGCCGTCTGCGCCCTTGCCACAACGTTTCCTGCCGCATCCGTGATTACGCCCTTACTGGAAAACGTTCCAATATCAATCCCCATGAAATACGTTTCGTTTCCCATAATCTCCCTCTTCTCTTATAAAGTCTTCCGGTACTCCTTCACCACGTCCATGAATTCCTTTACCCGCACCGGATCCACGAAGTTTGCAAATTTTCCATCCACCTTAAAGGCCGTACCCACACAGGCGCCGTCGCTCTGTGCCAGCTTTTCCGCAATGTTATCTTTCGTGCATCCCGTATTACAGAAAACAGGGGTATCCCCGGCCACCTTCTTGACACGTGCGATGAGGCTGGAATCCGTCTCGGTTCCGGCGCTGCTGCCGGACACGCAGAGAGCGTCCGGGAAGCAATGGAAAATCATGGATTTTGTGATCTTCTCCAGGTTCCGCTCTGCCAGATACACATCAGACTCCGGATTTACCTTAAATAAAAGTTTCAAATCGGAAAGTCCCAGAGCTTTCTTTCTCCGCAGGGTCTCCGGAATGTTGGTATCGGTGATTCCGTTTTCCCCGATATAAGCTCCGGTAAAGGTACTGCGGACGAAGCTTGCTCCGGTGGCGGCTGCCAGGTCAATAGTGGCGATGGGATTGGAGACGATGTTTACGCCGAAGGGGACCTTGATCTCCGACTTTAATTCGCCCACAATCCGCCCCATGGCTGCAACCGTAACATAGGAAACCTTCTTCTCATAGGGAAGGCTGAACTCGTTGGCAATGAGAATACCGTCCACGCCGCCGTCCTGTAAGGCATGGAGCTCCTCTCTGGCCTTTTCTATCACCGATTCCATGGTATCCCCATCCCCAAACAGCGGGTCCCCCGGAAGGGCTCTTAAATGTAACAATGCAATAATCGGTTTTTCAACATGAAACAGTTCCTGTGTCCACATACGGATTCCTCCTGATATTAAATTCTTTCTTTGATTATACCGCAAAAAGGATGCTATGGGTACAGCATCCTTTTACGTGAGGGGTTTATCTAAAATTTGTCAGTATCTTTAACCTTCCTGAGACTCATCCCAGACAGCATGCGGATGCTGATGCCACCATTTGAATACAAACGGTACAATAATCAATGCCGCCAGGTAAATGAGAATCGGAGCCACACCGATCATCCAGTTGCCCTGTACACAGGCCACCGGAACGGCTGCCAGTGCAAAGATTTCGATGATGGACTCAATGGGGGTTACGATGGCTGCATCATCCAGTGTGCAGCTCTTGTTCTCCGGGTCAACGATACGGAGAAGCGCCATACCAATTGCAGTAACACCTGTGGAATAGCCGTATACATAGATGCCTCTTTCAAACCACTCCTGCTTTAACAGGCGGGGAGCAAGTACGGTAAAGTGGAATACAACCCAGATGATACCGAAAACCATTAACAGGCCGAAGGGGACTGCGTACTGGATAACAACCGGAATCTTAATAGAAGCAACTCCAAAGAATACCAGGAAATCGGTTGCACAGCTTCCCATACGGGAGATGATGCGGTTATCCACATATTTGTCAGCCTTAATTCCCTTAAGCAGGAAATGGAATACAATGGCTACCAGGAAACCAACGGAGAAGCTGGGAACGCCAAGTCCTGTTGCGTTCTGGATGGCGTTTGTAAGGAGATATCCGATACCTGTGGGAATCAGAATCAGCATTAAATGCCAGGCTAAGGGGTCAATGGCCATGGGAGAAACGGTTTCCTCACCGAGAACCGGTCTGTGGCCCTCTTCCATAAGACCTGTACGCATGTCGTCCGGAAGCTGGCTGAAGTCTTTTACAAACTTGGTGTAGTTTTTGGTAGTACCGATCTTGATCAGTGCAATACCGCCGAAAATACCGGTTAAGATACCTACGGTTGCAGAGGTCATGGCCAGGTCAGTGGCGTCTTCCCATCCAAGGTTTCCAAGGGTTGCGCCAAGAGCCGCTGCGGTACCATGTCCGCCCTGGAAGCCAGCAGGAATCAGCATACCGAATGCCGGGTTTAACTCCGGAACGATCACACGCAGCACCAGCATGGAGAAGATGATGGGCATTGCATACTGGAATGCCCAGCCGATGTTTCGGAAGCAATAGTAGCTTCCGATACGGTCAAAGTTGGATTTTACTCCGCCTTTGCTGAAGTTGAATCCACGGAGTCCGATGGATACGAATACAGCAATGATTAAAAGACCGGAATAGGAACCGAACTGGCTGGAGTATGTAATCAGTCCGAAGCCGTTCTGTCCGAGAGCCAGTCCGATGAAGCCTGCCAAAAGGCTTACCGGAACGAACAGGCTCTGTAAAATTTTGATTTTTTCTCTTAAAAGCTTTGCGGAGGGTATGAGAAAATCTCTGTAAATTAGATTCTTCTATGATAATGAAGGGTGAGAAGCTTAAAAATCAGACTTTTCACCCTTGCTTTATATATAGCAGTTGCTGACAGGCATGT
>JAETQD010000018.1 GCA_021770825.1 Clostridium sp.
TTGAAGACGACGAGGTAGATAGGGCAGAGGTGGAAGTGCAGTAATGCATGGAGCTGACTGTTACTAATCGGTCGAGGGCTTATCCAGAAAGGTTTTGTGGAAGATTCTGAAGGAAAGATGATTCAATATGTGGTTTTGAAGGTACGTTGAAATATTCCTCGATAGCTCAGTCGGTAGAGCACGCGGCTGTTAACCGCGCTGTCGTAGGTTCGAGTCCTACTCGGGGAGCTTTTTTAGTCCTGACTGGTTTTTGAAACTGGTTGACAGAGGCAGATAAATATGGTAGTATAAACATGCGAAATTTAGGCCCCATGGTCAAGCGGTTAAGACATCGCCCTTTCACGGCGGTAACACGAGTTCGAATCTCGTTGGGGTCATGATAAAACTAAATATGGCGACATAGCCAAGCGGTAAGGCGTGGGTCTGCAACACCCTGATCACCAGTTCAAATCTGGTTGTCGCCTCTCAATGAATACCTCAGAAACCTTGCATGTTCAAGGGTTCTGGGGTTTTTTCTTATTATAGCGGATGGAAATGAAGAGCCAATACGCCATACGAACAGCCCATGGAAATGTTCATGAGCAAGGTGATTGGAGATAGTGGAAATGGGAGGAGAAAATAGATGGCAGATGTTAGGAGGCATTCTATGGTACATGGAGATAAAGTTGCAATCGTAGGCTGTTCCAATGGGCAGAAGGCAGAGGCCAGGGAGAAGATTAATGCTTTACAGCGTAAGCTGTGCGGAATGGGCCTGGTGCCGGTGATGGGAGAGTATATTTTTGAGCGGGAGAGTATTTTTTCCGGTACAGGCAGGGAACGGGCGGAGAGCCTGATGGCATTTTATGGTGACAGGGAGATACGGGCGATTTTTGATATTTCGGGGGGAGATGTTGCCAACGGGGTGTTGCCGTATCTGGATTTCGACAAAATTGCGGAGAGCGATAAGAAATTTTGGGGATACAGTGACCTTACAACGATAATAAATGCAATCTATGCGAAAACCGGGAAGGAATCGGTTTGGTATCAGATAAGAAATCTGGTTTCTGATGATGGGGACAGCCAGCTTATGCGTTTTCGGAACACGGTTCTGGGAGGACGGCGGGATTTGTTTGATTTCCGGTATTCCTTTGTGCAGAAGGAAGAGATGGAGGGAATTGTGGTTGGCGGAACGATTCGGTGTTTGCTTAAGCTGGCCGGAACAGAATACTGGCCCAATATGGATGGAAAGATTTTATTTTTGGAAGCCAATGGAGGCATGATTCCGCAGATGGCAACGTATTTAAGCCAGTTGAAGCAGATGGGAGTGTTTGAGCGCATTTCCGGTATCTTGCTGGGGACGTTTCTGACCATGGAGGCGGAAGCCTGTGTACCGGATATGGTTTCGCTGGTGAAAGCATGTGCGGGACCCAACATTCCGATTGCAGTTACGGAAGAAATCGGCCATAAGACCAATTCAAAGGCCATCGTGATTGGACGTGAAATGTATCTTTGATAAATAGCAGAAGGGATATAGCGTTGGAGGAACTTTTCTGCTATAATGGACAGGTCAGATTGGAAATTCAATGACTGGAAGGAAGACAGAAGTATGGGAAATGAGAATGTAGTGCAGCCGGAGAAACAGGCGGCTATGCGGACTTTAAGCGGGGCCAGGGAGCTTTATGTATTGATCTCGTTATGTACGAAAATGCCGTTTGTTATGTGTGACCCGGAAACATTTGATGATGAAATCTTTATATATGAGAAGGAAGAGGATATTAAGCGGGAAGGAAAACGGTTTGTGGATCAAAAGATTCCTCTGCAGATCGCCAAGGTGGAGCAGAAGGACTTTTTAAACTTTTATGCAAACTTATTTACCATGGGAGTGAACTGTGTGGTTTTAAACGGCTATATGCCGGGGGAGTATAAGCTCCAGTTGAGCGATATGGTTAAAAAGCCAGGGCAGAAGCTTCCCAATGGGCAGGTCTGGGTGGAGAATCCGGGGCTGCATCTGACAGCCATTTATTTTTTGCAGGAAGTGAGGAGGCAGAAACTCTCAGAGCTGACCGATGAGCTGAAGGAAATGCAGGAGGAGATTCTGGCTGATTATGGAAAGGGAACCTATGTGGCTGCTTTCCATGAAAATAATGGAGTCCCGCTTTTGAAGCAGAAAAACGGCGATGCGTTCCAGCCTGTTTTTACGGATATTCTGGAGTTCAGGAAGTTTAATAAGGATAACCAGTTTAAGGCTGCCATGGTGACTGCAGCGAAAATCCCGGAGATCCTTGCGGGAGAGGCCAAGGGAGTTGTAATTAATCCCTTCGGAATTAATCTCCAGCTCCCCATTACGAAACGGCCGGTGAAAAAGGAGCCTGAAAAGGATACAGAATAAAAGATAGAAAGCGATAACGGAAGCGAGGATATGATATGAAAAATCTTTTGAAAAAGATATTTCCTGTGGGAGCTGCGATCTGGATTGCCGCTGCAGCGCTTCCATTCGGAAGTATGGCCGCAGAAAAAGAAGATACTACCCGGTTTGTGGAAGGGACCACAATCAACGGCGTACAGGTGTCCGGAATGACAGCAGATGAGGCGAAGGCCCACATGGAAGAGTACTTTAAGGGAGCCTATACCTTAAAGGTCAAAGACCTGGACGGAACACAGGAGCTGATTAAAGATACAGACATTGGATATTATCTCCAGGTCACAGGTGATTTGAACGCTATTTTGCAGAGAGAGAATGAGAACGGAAGAAAAACAGGGCCCGGGGAGGACAACAGCTTCCGTGTGGAGGTAAATTCCGGATGTGACGAAGGCCTGCTGCGTCAGGCCATGGAAAACCTTACCTTCGTGAAGAACGCCACACCCACCACAGATGCCCATATCTCGGCCTATGAGGAGGGAAAGGCATTTACGATCATTCCGGAGGTGCAGGGAACGGAAATTGATGTGGACAAGCTGATGGCGGCCGCCAAGGAGGCCTTAAGCGAACAGAGGTCTGTGCTGAGGCTGGCTGACATTGACTGCCGGAAAACCATTCAGGTAACTTCTCTGGACGACTCCCTGAACCGGCTGTGCGCCAATTTGAATCAGTTTAAAGATGTGAATATTACGTATGTGTTTGGGGAGAACCAGGAAGTCCTTCTTGGGACGGAGATTGCCCAGTGGATTAAGGGAACCTCAGGGTCCACTATCCTTGTGGATGAGGCAAAGGCAGCGGAGTATGTGAAGTCTCTGGCTGACACCTATGATACCTATGGGAAACCTATTCTGTTTCATGCCTCTTCCGGACGGGATGTGACGGTGCCCGGTGCCTATGGATGGCAGATCAATCAGGCGGAGGAAGTAAAGGCGCTGATTCAGGCAATTCAGAGCTGTGAGAGCCAGTCCAGGGAGCCTGTTTATTCCCACACAGCAATCAGCTGGAGCGGAAATGATTTTGGAACCACATATGTGGAGGTGGACCTGACAGGACAGCACCTGTACCTTTATGAAAACGGTACCTGTATTCTGGATACTCCCTTCGTATCGGGAAATGTGTCCAGGGGATGGACAACCCCACCGGGATTTTTCACCTTGAATTATAAACAGCGAGACAAGGTTTTAAGGGGAAAACTTCAGGCAGACGGAACCTATGAATATGAAACTCCGGTTTCCTACTGGATGCCTTTTAACGGCGGAATCGGACTTCATGACGCCAACTGGCGTGCCAAGTTCGGAGGACAGATCTATCAGACCAGCGGTTCGCACGGCTGCATCAATCTTCCGCCCAAGGCGGCAGCCGCCATTTATGAGCATGTATATAAAGGAATTCCGGTTATATGCTACAACTATTAAATAGAATAGGAAAAGCCTCTGCGATTGGCAGCCGCAGAGGCTTTTCCTTTGGACCCGCTGGCTGGCAGGTCCTGTGGTATATATTGAGGAATAAACTTGCCCTATTTGGCAAATTGGGCAACTAAGCCAGATGATTATCTCTGAACACGTCCGGAGCCGTCGCCGCCTGCAAGCTTGTTTACCTCGTCTACGGAAACCATGTTCATGTCTCCCTCGATGGAGTGCTTTAAGCAGGATGCAGCAACTGCAAACTCGATTGTGCTCTGAGCATCATAATCGCTTAAGCAGGCGTAAATTAATCCGCCGCCGAAGCTGTCGCCGCCGCCTACGCGGTCAACGATGTGCATTTTGTACTTCTTGCTGAAGTAGTAATCATTTCCGTCATATAACATGGCGGACCAGTTGTTGTCATTTGCGGAGAGGGATTCACGGAGTGTAATGGCAACCTTTGTGAAACCGAAGCGGTCAGCAAGCTGTTTTGCAACATCCTTGTAGCCCTCATGGTTTACAGTACCGGTTGTAACGTCTGTATTGGCAGCCTTGATGCCGAATACATCGGAAGCGTCCTCTTCGTTTGCGATACATACATCAACATATTTGCAAAGCTCGCCCATAACTTCGCCTGCTTTTGCCTTGCTCCACAGTTTATTTCTGTAATTCAAGTCGCAGGAGATGGTAAGACCAAGCTCTTTTGCTTTTTTACATGCTTCCAGGCAGATACCTGCTACGGTGTCATTGAGGGCCGGGGTGATACCTGTGAAATGGAACCAGTCAGCGCCTTCAAAAATCTTTGCCCAGTCGAAGTCTTCCGGAGAAGCCTCAGAAATTGCGGAATGTGCGCGGTCGTAGATAACCTTGGACGGTCTCTGGGAAGCACCCTTCTCTAAGAAATAGATACCAACACGGTCACCGCCGCGGGCGATTGCGGATGTGTCAACACCGTATTTTCTTAACTCGTTGACAGCAGCCTGACCGATTTCGTGCTTCGGAAGCTTAGTAACGAAAGCGGAATCAAAACCGTAGTTAGCAAGGGAAACAGATACGTTGGCCTCGCCGCCGCCGTAGGTTGCGCCGAATGTGTTGGCCTGTACAAAACGATAATATCCCTCCGGAGCGAGACGGAGCATAATTTCACCAAATGTGATAACTCTCTTTGCCATGATTAAAACTCTCCTTAAAAATTATAGATTTTCCGTGGATTATTTCTGTACAAGATGTACTGCAAAGCCGCCGATTTCATCGGAAAGGTAGATGGCAGTCATCTTATCGCCTTTGAACTTGGCTGTGGACTCATCAAACTTATAGCCCATCATTTCCAGATAGTTCTTTGCTCTTACAACGGAGTTGGTGGAAACGGCAATGTGGCCCTTTGCACCGCGTCCGGCGCTCTTCATAGCTTCGATGGCAGTTCCTGCAAATACGGAGCTGTTGCCGACTTTCTTTGTGAAGCCGAAAAGTCCGTCAAATGCGTCGGCAGTCTTTTCTGCCTCTGTTTCATTGTCGCAGTTGATGCCGATATGGGCTAACTCAAAGCCAAGCATGGTCTGTACGGCTTCCTTGGTTAAATCACGAATCTTATCGAACTCGCCTGCTGCAACCAGATCTTTCTTAACCATCCAGCTTCCGCCGCATGCTAAGATCTTATCGAATGCAAGGTAGGAGTTAAGATTCTTTGCATTGATTCCTCCGGTGGGCATGAATTTCATCTGGGTATAGGGAGCAGCCATGGCTTTGATCATATTGAGGCCGCCTGCCTGCTCTGCCGGGAAGAATTTTACAACGTCAAGACCGAGGGAGATTGCAACCTCCACATCGCTGGGATTGGAAGTACCTGGTGTCACCGGGATACCCTTGTCCACACAATATTTCACAACTGTCGGATTTAAGCCCGGGCTTACAATGAATTTTGCGCCGGCATTGACAGCACGGTCCACCTGTTCGGTGGTGAGAACGGTTCCTGCGCCCACCAGCATGTCCGGGAATTCCTTTGCCATGATGCGGATGGATTCTTCAGCAGCTGCGGTACGGAAGGTAACCTCTGCACACGGAAGGCCGCCCTCGCAGAGTGCCTTTGCAAGCGGAGCAGCATCTTTGGCATCATCCAGTACCACAACCGGAACGATACCAATTTTCTGGATTTTTTCTAATACTTCGTTCATGATCCCATTTCTCCTTTTAATTTTATAATTCAGGAAACGTTTATTCGGTCAGTGATTCTGTAATACGATACTGAGTTTCACAATATGAAACTATGTTTCGTATTACGGTATCCATTAGTTTAAATTATACTCGACAGTGATGAAATGTCAATAGGAAAAAAAGGAATTCCAGGGGATTTTATAAGGAAATAATGGACCTTCCCATCTGTTTAAAAGTGTGATAAAATGAACGCGAAAGCATTAAGGCTGAAGAAAATGAGAGGACAAACAAACAGAGATGAATCTGGAATTTAATAAACTGAATGCCGAGTGCATTGAGGAACTGGCAAAGTACTATGGGAAGCGGCATGACCAGACCTGCGACAGCGTAATTCTTGATAATTTTCTTTGGAGAATTTATTACGATGTACGATACTGTGTGCGTGACCAGAAGGCGGTTTTGTGGACGATGAATATTATGGGGAAGCAGTATGCGGCTCTTCCGGTCTGTGCGATGGAGGACATGCCCCATTATTTTTCTGAGCTGGAACAGTATTTTAACAAGGAACTGGGGATTCCGCTGGAAATCTACCTGGCGGACGAGCCTGCCATGGAATATTTAAATCTTCCGGCGGATCGCTATTCGGTCATTGAGCTGCCGGACAGCAGGGACTACCTTTACAGCGCAGAGGCTTTAAAAGTTCTGCCGGGAAAAAAGCTGGCGAAAAAGAAAAATCATATGAACTTTTTCAAGCGTGAGTATGAAGGGCGGTATGAATACCGGACCCTTTGCTGTTCCGATAATACGGATATATGGAAGTTCCTGGATAAATGGAGAGAGCAGAAGGGACAGGAAGTGGAAGGCCACCTGGACTATGAGGTGGAGGGAATCCATGAAATCCTTAAAAACTGCTGTTTCTTAAATGTCCGTATGGGCGGGATTTATATTGACGGACAACTGGAGGCATTTTCCATCGGCAGCTACAATGCCAGGGAAAAGATGGCGATTATTCATGTGGAAAAGGCCAATCCGGAAATCCGCGGGCTGTATCAGATGATCAACCAGCAGTTTTTAATTCATGAGTTTGAAGAAGCAGAAATCGTAAACCGTGAGGACGACATGGGGCTGCCGGGGCTCAGGCATGCGAAGATGTCCTATGCTCCCATGGGATTTGCAAAGAAATACAGAATCCGGCAGCTTTGGCCGGAAGGAAGTCAGAGGGGCTAAAAGAGGTATGATTCGGTATTTGGAAACAGAGGAAAAAGGGCGTACAAGGGCCTTGTGGAATGAGGCCTTCCCGGAGGATTCCAACCAGTTCTGCGAGTATTATTTTAAGGAAAAAATGAAGGATAACCAGGTGCTGGTCTGTGAGGAAGAGGGCAGAATCGTCGCCATGCTGCACCGGAATCCCTATATGATTTCCATGCGGGAGGATATAAAGAAATGCGATTATATCGTGGGCGTGGCCACAGCAGTGTCTGAACGAAACAAGGGACATATGCGGGGGCTTTTGCTTGCCATGCTGCGGGACATGCAGGAAGAGAGAATGCCCTTTACGTTTCTGATGCCGGCGCGGGAATCTCTGTATCTTCCTTATGATTTCCGGTTCGTATTTGACCAGCCGCGGTGGGTGCTGCATTATAATAAGGACATCAAGCGGGTGCCGTACAGCGGAAATACACTGACAGAAGATCTGGCCCAGTGGCAGAACGCCTGGCTGAAGCGGCAGTATGAGGTGTTTGCGGTCCGTGACCAGGCATATCTGGAACGGATGGAGAAAGAGCTGAAAAGCGAAAACGGTACATGCAGCCTGATCTATGACGACGACTGGTTCATCGGAATGGAGAGCGAATGGGGACTTCACGAAAGGGAGATGCGCTATCTCTATACGGGGGAGCGGTACAGGACCCTGGCGGGGACGAAGCCGGCCATCATGGCAAGAATCGTATGTATGCCGGAATTTGTAAAGCATATCCGGCTGTCGGAGGACTGCCCGGAGGATGAGGTTGTGGTGGAGATCGGCGTCCATGACCTGTTTGTGCCCCAGAATCAGGGGGCATGGACCTGGAGGCTGACCAGGGAGGGGTCTGTGATGACCCAGGAATCACGGTTTATTTCCAAGGGGCGGATGGAAGTGTTTACCATCGCCGAGCTGACCCAGTGGCTGTTTGGATATACGGTGCCGGAACAGGTGGAGCGTGTGCCCTATGGAAAGTATATTGAACCCTTTCAGGGTGTTTTTCTGGACGAAGTGGTTTAAAGGAAAGGAGTGCAGGCGGAATGACAGAGCGGGAAACTTTGAAAAAGTGGTTGGAAGAAAGTGACAATATTGTTTTTTTCGGCGGGGCGGGAGTCTCCACAGAGAGTAAAATTCCTGATTTCCGCAGCACGGACGGGCTTTATAACCAGCAATATGCCTATCCGCCGGAAACTATCCTGAGCCATACCTTCTATATGAGAAAGACGGAGGAGTTTTACAGGTTTTACCGGAATAAGATGCTGTTCCCCGATGCAGAGCCCAACCGGGCCCATAAGGCTCTGGCAAAGTTGGAGGAGATGGGAAAGCTTAAGGCTGTGGTGACGCAGAATATCGACGGCCTGCACCAGAAGGCGGGCAGCAAGGAGGTGCTGGAGCTCCATGGCTCTGTACTTCGGAACTACTGCATGCGGTGCGGGAAGTTTTATGGACTGGATGTAGTGCTGAATTCTGAGGGCGTTCCCAAATGCCAGTGCGGAGGAACCATTAAGCCGGATGTGGTTCTTTACGAAGAGGGCTTAGACCAGCAGACCATACAGAAATCGGTGGCTTACATTGCCGGTGCAGATGTGCTGATTATCGGAGGAACCTCCCTTACGGTGTATCCCGCAGCAGGCCTCATTGATTATTACAGAGGAAAGAAGCTGGTATTGATCAATAAATCGGTGACGCCCATGGACAGCCGTGCAGATCTTGTCATAAGCGGTCCCATCGGAGAGGTTTTGGGGGACGCTGTGGGCGTATAAAAACAGGTGCTGGCAGACGGAAGGAGATGAGGCGGATGTATCAGGCATCGGACCGCCGGTATGAGGAAATGGAATATAAGCGCTGCGGACGGAGCGGACTCTTGCTGCCGCGGCTGGCATTGGGGCTTTGGCAGAACTTTGGGCTGGAAAAGTCCATGGAGGAGCAGGAAGAAATCCTGTGCCATGCCTTTGATAAGGGCATCACCCACTTTGACCTGGCCAACAACTATGGCCATCCGGCACGGGGACTGGCAGAAGAAAATTTCGGCCGGGCCCTTAAGGACTGCCTGGGAGCGTACCGGGATGAACTGATTATCTCCACCAAAGCCGGATATGATATGTGGCCGGGCCCCTATGGCAACTGGGGATCGAGAAAATACCTGAGGGCAAGTCTGGACCAGAGCTTAAAACGGATGGGATTGGAATACGTGGACATTTTTTACCATCACAGACCGGACCCCCAAACGCCTCTGGAAGAAACCATGGGCGCCTTAAGTGACATGGTACGGAGCGGAAAAGCTCTTTATGTGGGCCTGTCTAATTATAAAGAAGAAGAAACCAGAAAAGCTGTGAAGCTTTTAAAGGAAAACGGGACACCGTGTCTGATTCACCAGCCCAGATACAATATGTTGGAACGGTGGGTGGAGGACGGCCTTCTTTCGGCTCTCGCAGAGAACGGAGTGGGCTGCATCTGCTTTTCGCCTCTGGCACAGGGAGCGCTGACGGACAAGTATCTGAGAGGAATTCCTGCCGGTTCCAGGGCATCCAGAGCGGGAACCTCTGTGGCGGACCGGTATTTATCGGAAGGAAACAGGGAAAAGATTGAAAAGCTCAATGAAATCGCCAAGGAGCGGGGACAGAGTATGGCACAGATGGCTCTCACATGGATTCTCCGCAGACCGGAGGTAACAACGGTTTTAGTGGGCGCCAGCAGTAAGGTTCAGTTGGATAACAGTCTCCAGGCCCTGAAAGGTGAGGCTCTTACAGAAGAAGAACTGAAAAAAATTGATGATATCCTTAAGTGATGGAAGGAAACGGTGGCCAAGCGATGGTATATGAAGTGGGAGATATTGTGAAACTGAAAAAGCCGCACCCCTGCGGGAGCCAGGAATGGGAAATTCTCCGTGTGGGAGCAGATTTCCGGCTCAAATGCATGGGATGCGGACATATGGTTATGGTGACCAGGCGGCTGGTGGAGAAAAACACCAGAGGCTTAAGAAAACCGGATGGAGGAAACGGTCAGTAACGCCCTCTCCTAACGGCATTCTAAATAAGTACAGATTTGAAGGACAGCATCTTCCGGGGTGCTGTCATTTTTTATGGAACAAGCTGCACAGCTTAAATACTTCTCCAGACGCGCCCGGTAGGTGGCTTCCATCTCTTCTTTTGTATGGTTTTTATAAAGCGGCCGGTCCGGCTGTCTGGAAAGGCTTTCATAACAGTTTTCAAAGGACCTGTCGATGTAAAAAATAATGCTGTGGGCCAGGAGAAGGTCCGCATTGCGGGAAAAGGTCAGCATACCGCCTCCGGTGGAGATCACGGACGGGCCCAGGTTACACACCTGTTTTGCAATTTCATGTTCCATGTCCCGAAACAGAGCTTCGCCGCCTTTGGCAAAAATCTCCGGGATGGACATTTTGTAATGCTCTGTCAGGAGTTTGTCCGTATCATAAAAAGGAAGGGACAGCCTTTGGGCCAGCAGAGTGCCGACGGTGGTTTTTCCGCTGCTGGTGAAGCCGCATAAAACGATGGGACAGCTAAGATTCATGACAGATACCTCCTACCGGAATGTTTCTCTGGCGTACTGGGCCAGTTCTTCCCTGAAATCAGGGTGTGCAATGGCGATCATGGCTTCCGCGCGCTCCCGAAGAGACAGGCCGGAAAGCTTCGCAACCCCGTATTCCGTCGCCACATACTGAATCATGCCGCGGGGGCCGGAAACTACGCTGCCGCCGGGAATGAAGGGGACAATGTTGGATTTTAAGGTACCGTCCTTGTTTTTGCGGGCGGAATTCAGGCAGATGAAGCCCTTTCCTCCCGGAGAGCGGAAGGCACCTTCCAGGAAATCAAGCTGTCCTCCGGTTCCGGAAAGCTGCCGCCTGCCGCCGGATTCTGCATTCTCCTGTCCCATGAGGTCAAGCTCAACGCCGCCGTTGATGCTGATTACATTTTTCATACTGCCAATCCGCTCGGGAGAGTGAACGTAGTCTACGTCGGCCGGATGGAAAAGCTGCGGCTCCTCACAGAGCCAGTCGTACAATTCCTGGGAGCCCATGGCCAGGTTCCAGGTGGAGTAGCCGGTATCAATCTCTTTTCTCTTATTGGTCAGCTTTCCGGCCCGGTAGAGGAAAAGGAAGGCATCGCTGATGGTTCCGGTGTGGCAGCCCAGGTCTTTTAAATCGGACTCGGCCAGCATTTTTGCAACTGTAAACGGTACACCGCCCACGCCAAGGGAAAGAACCGCGCCGTCAGGAATTTCCCTTACCACATGTTTTGCAATGGCTTCATCGACGGGGGAGGGATCCTTGTAGGTGCGAAGCGGCAGCGGCTCATGCTCACCCTCTACAATATAATCGGCTTCGGAGAGATGGACCCGGTGGGAGCCATTGAGTCCCTGGAGTTTTGGAAGATGTTCGTTGATTTCAAACACGACAGTCCGGGCATGTTCAAAAATGGTTCGCCAGGCATAGTTTGAAATTCCAAGACCGCAGTAGCCGTTGTCATCGGGAAGGGACACGGGAACAAAGGCCACGTCAACCCGGATGTGACTTCGGTAAAGCTCCGGAAGATACCGCAGAATCATGGGGATAAACTGGCAGAGTCCGCGGCTCTGGAGCTTCCGCTCATAATCACCGATATGCCAGCTATAATAGGAAAAGGTTTCCTGCATGGGATCACATTCCACCACTTCAATCCGGGGGCGTATTACCAGGCCGCCGCGGATTTTTACATCCTTCAATTCATCTTTCCGTCCGGCCAGGGCCTTGTCCATCAGCTCCGGAAAGCCTGCACCGAATCCATAATCCACCCAGTCTCCGGAGCGGACTGCCTTGGCAGCGGCAACTTCCGGTGTCACAAATTTGTTTCTATAATCATGAGACATAGATGTAACCTCCTGTATTTGTACTGGTTCCAGTATAACGGAAATCGCCTGGAAATACAATCCTGGGCCGGAAAAAGAAAAAACCTGTTAATTTGCCGCATAAAAGCATTAATGCGGCGAAGCTTTTTGTTGAATCTTTCATAATGGTGTGGTATAATCTCCCCGTTGGTAAGAAAAATCCAATCCACAAATACAAAACAAGGGAGAGAAACGAAAATGAAGAGAGTTCTTGCACTGGGCATGGCCGCAGTAATGTGCCTGTCCGCAACCGCATGCAGCGTCTCCACAGAATCCAAAACTGAGACAACTGCAGCCACCACAGCCGCTGAAACAACGGCAGAAGAAACCACCGCAGCAGAAACAGCAGAAGAGACCACAGCCGCCGAGGCTGAAAGTGACCTGGTTGCAACTGCCAACTACCCCACCAAGCCGATGACCATGATTATTCCTTACGGCGCTGGCGGAACCACAGATGTTTGGGGAAGAAAGCTTGCAGCACTGCTTGAAAAATATTTAGGTCAGCCCATCACTGTTACCAATCAGGGCGGTGCATCCGGTTCCATCGGAAGCCAGTTCGTAAAGGAGCAGCCCTCTGACGGCTACACACTGCTTGTATGTGCAGAAACCATGGGTACATACCGCACCATGAATATCTGTGACCTGGGATATGATGATTTCACTGTAATTTCCCCGCTGGTAGGCGATCCGAAGGTACTGGTTGTAGGTAAGGATTCCAAGTACAATACTCTGGAAGAACTGCTGGAAGACATCAAAGCCAACCCCGGCAAAGTTACCATGTCCCATTCCGGTCCTGGAGGAAGCGGACATAACCAGGGTCTTGTTTTAAAAGAGCTTGGCTATGATGTGGCCATGACAAGCTTTGACTCCGGTAACGATGCGCTGCTTGGCGTAATCGGCGGACAGGTTGATTTCACAAACCCGAACATCTCCACTCTTGGCGGATACATTGAGAGCGGCGACGTAAAGCCTCTGGCTGTCTTCTCCAGTGAGAGAATGGAAGCTTACCCGGATATCCCGGCCTTCACAGAGACAGTTCCGGAATCTGAAAAATATTTAAATATTCCCTATACCCTGTTAAGCTTTGTTGTAAACAACGATACTCCTCAGGAAGCAGTGGATGTATTAAAGGCTGCCTCCCAGAAAGTATTTGCTGATCCGGAATGGACAGAGTTCGTGAAGATAAACGCTGCTGATCCGGTATTTGAGAAGTACACAGACGATGCATCTGTACAGGCTTTCTACGACAACTGGAAATCCGTAATCTGCTGGCTGCAGTATGAGAACGGCGTTGCAGAAAAGAGTCCGGAAGAGTTCGGAATCGAAAAGCTTGGAGAATAAACCATGAAAAATAAGATGAATTCACTTATTATTGAAGGAATTGTCTTTTGCGGGAGCGGCCTTGGGCTGCTCTCGTATTCTCTTTCATCCTATGCTAAGGCTTTTAACAAGAGCTGGGCACAGTCCCCGTATCTTTTTCCGTTGATCGTGGCAATTGCCATGATTGGCCTTTCCCTCTGGGTGATCGGTGAAGGAGTCCTGGAATTAAAAAAGCAGACCGCCCGGGAGACGGCTGCAGAAAAAAAGAAAGAATCCGGTGAAAAACTCCGCTGGGTTGTGATGGCGTTAATTCTCTGCGGCCTCTATTACCTGGCACTGGCATATTTCAAATTCCCCTATGTTACCATTGGAATTCTGTCCTTCAGCTACATGTTTTCAACATTTGAAGTGGTAACACTGGTGTTTCTGGCGGCCATGATGGCCTTTATGGGTGTGAGAAAACCAGCCATTCTGGTGTTTGTCCCCCTGGGAACTACCATATTTTTAAGTATTGCATTCCGCACATTGCTTCATGTGCTGCTGCCATAGGGAGGGGGAAGGAAAATGGCTGAAATGTTATCAATTATGGATGCAAGATTTGTCATGATGGTCCTTCTCGGTTCTGTGGCAGGTCTGTTTGTAGGCGCCATTCCGGGCCTTTCCGTATCCATGGCGACTGCGCTTCTTGTTTCCATCACCTATACATGGGAACATTCCGATGCCCTTGCAATGATTATGGGCGTCTATGTGGTTGGAGTATTCTCAGGAGCGGTTTCCGCAATCCTGATTAATATTCCGGGAGCTCCGTCCTCTGTGGTGACAACCCTTGACGGATATCCCATGTCAAAAAAGGGCCAGTCCTACAAAGCCCTTTATACGGCAACCATCTATTCCTTTACAGGAAGTTTATTTGGACTGATCGCTTTATGGCTTCTAGCAACACCTGTGTCCAGAGTGGCCTTAAAGTTTACAAAGATGGATTATTTCCTGCTGGCGTTCTTCGGACTTGCAACTGTTGGCTCTGTCAGCACAAAGAATTATGCAAAAGGCTTAATCAGCGTGGCCATCGGCCTTATTATCAGCATGATCGGACTGGATCCCTTGATGGGAACCAGAAGACTTACCTTCGGCATCCAGAATCTGACCGGCGGAGTCAGCACGGTTCCGGCTCTGGTAGGATTTTTCGGATTTGCAGAGGTGCTCTCTGTTATTTATAATATGAAGCAGGAGCAAAATGTGCTGGCTATGGAAAAAACGAAGGTCAGCCTGAAGGAAGTCTTAAAGCACTGGAAATTATCCCTGTATACATCTACCATCGGTATGCTGGTGGGAGCCCTTCCGGGAGCCGGAGGTCCGGTGGCATCCTTTATTGCCTATAATGAGGCAAAGAGACTTGTAAAGAATCCCGAAGTACCCTTTGGAGAAGGCGCTGTGGAGGGAATCATGGCCAGTGAGTCCTCCAACAACGCGTGTATCGGCGGGGCACTGATCCCCATGCTGACTTTGGCGGTTCCCGGTGATGCGGTTACGGCCATTATTCTGTCCGTGTTCTACGTTCATGGTTTACAGCCGGGACCTTTGTTCATCCGGCAGAATCCGGAGTCCTTCCACGCCATTGTGGCGGCAGGCTTCATCGCATGTTTTGCCCTGCTGTTTCTGGGGCTTTTGGTGGCACCGAGAATCTGCAAGGTGATTACCATTCCGAAGAACATCATGATTCCGGTGGTTACAAGCCTCTGTGTCATTGGCTCCTTTGCATGCAACAACCGTTTATTCGATGTGGGGCTGATGTTTGTATTCGGTATCATGGGATTTTTGATGCGCCGGTTTGATTATCCGGTGGCACCGTTAATTTTGGCCATGGTGCTTGGAAAGATGATGGATTCCAACTTCCGCCAGGCCGTGTCGCTGGCCTCCTCTTCGGAGAATCCGTTCCTGGCCATGTTCGGTCACCCCATTACCATCGTACTGACCATTTGTACGCTGGGAGTACTTCTTGGAAATATTCCGTGGACGAAGAAATATATGGATATGGTTTTGGGAAAAGTTAAGAGAAAATAAAGAACCGGATTTCATGAGAGTTCCGGAGTAAAATCAATGGAAAAAGTGCAGGAAATGCGGGCAGAAAGTGCTTGCAATTCCTGCATTTTTCTGTTATGATTAATAACTGTGACATATTAAATTCCTTGCTCCTGTTACTGAAAAACGGGGGCCAGAGACCACAAGGAGGTTAAAAAACTATGAACAAATACGAATTAGCAGTTGTTCTTAGCGCAAAACTTGAGGATGATGAGAGAACAGCCGCTCTCGAAAAGGTTAAGGGTTATATCACCCGTTTCGGCGGCACTGTTACAGACGTGGATGAGTGGGGCAAGAAGAGACTTGCTTATGAAATCCAGAAGATGAAAGAGGGATTCTACTACTTCGTTCACTTTGAAGGTGACTCCAACTGCCCCAATGAGGTTGAAGCTCATATCCGCATTATGGAGCCGGTTATCCGTTATCTTTGCGTAAGACAGGACGCTTAATAAAGAAAGTGTGATTATATGAATAAAGTTATCCTTATGGGCAGATTAACCAGAGACCCGGAAGTACGCTATTCCCAGGGCGAGCGCTCCATGGCAATCGCAAGATATACTCTTGCCGTTGACCGGAGAGGCAGAAGAAGCCAGGACGGCGATCAGGGTCAGACCGCAGATTTCATCAACATCGTAGCATTTGACCGTGCCGGAGAGTTTGCGGAGAAATATTTCCGCCAGGGCATGCGGGTACTGGTTTCCGGAAGAATCCAGACCGGCAGCTATGTAAATAAGGATGGCCAGAAGGTCTATACAACAGATGTAATTGTAGAGGACCAGGAGTTTGCCGACAGCAAGAACCAGAGCGGCGATAACAGCGGCTTTGGAGGCAGCAGCTATGGCGGAGGAAATAACCGCGGAAGCTACCAGCAGGGGACAAGACCTGCTCCGTCCAGTGCAATCGGCGACGGTTTTATGAATATTCCTGATGGAGTCGAGGACGAAGGACTTCCATTCAACTAAATTTTACAGGAGGTAATGTAAAATGGCATTCAATAAAGGTGATAAGTCCGATTCTTCCAGAGTAAGAAGAGGCGGCATGCATAGAAGAAAAAAAGTTTGCGTATTCTGCGGCGATAAGAACGGCGAGATCGATTACAAGGACGTAAACAAGTTAAAGAGATACGTGTCTGAGAGAGGAAAAATCCTTCCCAGAAGAATCACAGGAAACTGTGCAAAGCATCAGAGAGCTTTAACAGTAGCGATCAAGAGAGCAAGACATATCGCTCTTATGCCCTACACCTGCGAATAATTCAATCCGATTAAATATCCCCCGGAAAGTTTTTAGCTTCCGGGGGTTTTTCGGCGTGATCTTTATTTTTCAAATACAATTTCTCCGCCCAGGACGGTCATGGCACAGTCTAAGAGTGCGCGAATATCATCCAGGGGGTTTTTCTCAAATACAGCAAAGTTTGCTTTCTTGCCGACGGTGATGGAGCCGTGGGTATCTTTTACTTCCAGAAGCTCGGCGGCGTTGATGGTTCCGCACTGGATGGCCTCCATGGGAGTCATTCCGTTTTCTACCATCAGAACACATTCAAATGCAGTTTTGTCATATTTGTTGAAGGGAGTTCCGGCATCGGTGCCGAGGGCAATCTTTACACCTGCCTTGTGGGCGCGGCGGAAGGTGTCCTGATGGGCGTCGATGGTCCGCTCCACCTTTTTCACCATGTAGTCGGGGATTCCGGCGCCTGTGCCGTATTCCTTAATCCAGTAGGGAGCGGCCAGGGTGGGAACGAAGAATACGTTGTGTTCCTTCATGAAATCAAAGCACCAGTCATCCATGAAGAAACCGTGCTCGATGGAGTCCACGCCGGCCCGCAGAGCGTTTTTGATGCCTTCCATACCCTGAGCATGGGTAAAGGTCTTTGCACCGGCTTTATGGGCTTCCTCGATGGCTGCGCGGAGCTCGTCCTCCGTAAGCTGCGGGGAGCCGGGCTCCACGCCTTTGGTCATTACGCCTCCGGTGGCCATTACCTTAATCCAGTTGGCTCCGGCTTTTAACTGCTCTCTTGCAGCTTTGCGGCAGTCGTCGGGACCATCGGCCTCACGGCCGGAATCATGTCCGTGGCCGCCTGTCATGCAGATGCATCTTCCGGCTGTCTGCATTTCGGGAGCCAGAATGCTGCCCTGCTGCTGGGCATTGTGGAGGTCCACGTCAATGTAGTGAGGAGCGCCTGCATCACGGACATAAGTAACGCCGGACTCCACCAGAGTCTTTAAGTTTTTGAGAGCACGGATGGTTACGGCTGCATCGCTGATGGTCTCGCGGACGCCGGTTCCGGCATCGGAGCACATATGTACATGGCAGTTGAAAAGTCCGGGAAGGAGTGTTTTGCCGCCCAGATCAACGATTTTTGCGCCCTCCGGAGCGGAAATGCCAGTGCCGATCTCTTTAATGATGCCGGATTCCACGAGAACGCTGCCGTCCGTAAGGACTGTTTCTCCGATGACATCAATGATGTTTGCATGGGTAAATAATGTGGTCATGATAATCCTCCTGTTGAAATCACCGGAAAAATCCCCTGTTTCTCCGGCAGTTTTGTGCTACTTTTAATTATAACAGTAATTTGCCAGATGGCAAGGGCTTTATACCTGGATAAGTTCCAGGAACCGCAGGGCCAGGGGCGAAAGGGCGGAGCCGTTTTTCTGTATCCATCCGATGTACATTTCATCACAGCCTGACAGAGGGATGCTTAAGACGGAGGAGTGGCGGGAGTTCCGGGCGAGGATGCCTGTGCCGATGGAATAGGCATCTGTGTGCTCTAAAATCCGGTAGCAGGTGCTCCGGTCCTGGATATAGATGATCTGGGCCCTGTCAGCAGCGGGAATGATCTCTTCAAGGAAGTTGTAGGATCCCTCCTGTCCCTGGCTGTAAAGGACAAAGGGGTATGGCTCCAGATCGTTTAAGGCCAGTTGGGGTCTTTGGCATAAGGGGTGCCCGGAGCGCAGAAACACATGGGGCGCCGTTTCAAACAGGGGATGGAAGGCGAGGCCGCGGCTTTTCAGCTCCCGGAAAATCACGGATTCGTTGCCTTTGGAGTAGTAGAGAATTCCAAGCTCGCTGTAACCGAGGGCGGTGTTTTCCATGACCTGCAAGGTGGTGGTTTCCAGAAACGTAAAGGTGTAGCGGGAGCCGGATTCCTGTAAGAGCTTTACGAAGGCATCGGATGCAAAATTATAGTGCTGGGCGCTGACGGATAAGGTTTCGCGCTCCTTTCCGGAGGCGGTAAAACGCTCCTCAATGGCATCCACCCGCTCGATGACCGTCCGTATCTGGCGGAGGAATTCCTGACCGTTTGGCGTGATTTCAATTCCGCTGCGGCTCCTGAGAAAGATGGGAAAACCAAGCTCGGCCTCGAGCTGGCGCAGGGAGTTTGTGAGGGTGGGCTGGGTTACATAAAGATGTCTGGCGGCATCGCTGATGGAGCCGAAGGAGGCCACCGCCATGGCATAGCGCATCTGCTTTAAGGTCATAAGAGTCTGCTCCTTTCCGTATATCCTATATTACCATACTTTGTCGTTCGGCGAAAGCCGAACGCCTGCCCAGACATAATTTTTCTCTATGGAAAACGCTAAATATTAAATATTATTCTATGGATAGAAAGTATGCTATACTGACCGGAGAAAGGGAGGTAGCGTTATGGGAACGGAAACTGTGAGGAGAGAAATAACGGCAGTGGGGTTCATGCTGGTGGGATGCGTGATCTTTGCGCTGGGTCTTAACCTGTTTGTGGTGCCATGCAATCTGGTTCTGGGGGGAACCACAGGCGGCGCCGTTGTGGTCAATAAGCTGTTTGGAATTCCGGTGGGTACAGCTTCCATTATGATTAATATTCCGATTATGCTGATCGGATGGAAAATCCTGGGATGGAGATTCATTGCCAGGACAGCCGTTACCTCCATGGTTCTGGGAGCCATGATCGATGCCCTGGCCTGGGTGCAGTTTCCGAAGGTGGACCCGATTCTTTCTGCCCTTTACGGAGGAATTCTCATTGGCATTGCCATCGGTATTTTTTATCAGTATAACTGGTCCAGCGGCGGCTCGGAGATCCTGGCGCGGGCCTGGTGCAAGGCCACAGGAAAGGGAACCATGGGACAGGCCATGGCCATTGTGGACGGCATTGTTGTGATAGGCGGAAATATGCTTTTGGGGGAACCGGCCAATATGCTGCTGGCTTTGGTGACGATTTTTGTCTGTTCCAAGGCCACGGATATTATTATTGCCGGATATGATAAGGGAATGCAGTGTCTGATCATCACCAATAAAGGAGATGATCTGTACCGTCTGGTTCAGACGAAGTACCAGAGGGGCATGACCTGTCTGAACGGGCGGGGCATGTATACAGGAAATGAATACCAGGTCATGATGACTGTGGTAAAACGGGCGCAGTTTGCCGATTATAAGAAGATGATTAAGGCCGTGGATCCGGCCGCCTTTGTGATCGTCAGCGAAACTTATGACGTGTTCGGACGGGGATTTAAGGAAATTTATTAAAATTTTGGAGAGCCATAGCAGGAAAAACCAGGACATGTTATAATAAGACCAGACATTACTTTAAGGAGGACAGGCATTATGGATCTGGTACAAATAAAGCATGAAATTGAGGGCCTTGCAGAGGGGTACAAGGCAGAGTTTGAAGCGGTGAGCGCCTGCATTTTTGAACATCCGGAGCTGGCTTATCAGGAAGTGACAGCCCGCGATGCGCTGTGCGGACTTCTGGAGCACCACGGCTTTTCGGTGAAAAAGGGAGCAGGCTCGCTGGAAACTGCCTTTGTGGCTGAGTATAAGAGCCCAAAGCCGGGAATGACCTTTGCATTTATGTGTGAATACGATGCGCTTCCGGAAATCGGTCATGCCTGCGGCCACAATCTGATCGGAACCAGCGGTGCAGGAGCCGGAGTCGTATTAAAGGAAATCATGGAAAAGTATGGGATCGGCGGAACCCTTAAGGTTCTCGGCACCCCGGCAGAGGAGAATGGATCCGGAAAGATTACCATGCTGGAAGAGGGAATTTTTGAGGGGATTGACATGGCGTTAATCATGCATCCCAGCGACATGTCCATGGCGGACGATATTTCCTTTGCGGCTGTCAATAAAATCTATACCTTCAAGGGAAAACCTGCCCATACGGCAGCCTGCCCGTGGGTGGGAGCCAGCGCATTGAACGGCGTTATGCAGATGTTCCATGCGGTGGATGCCCAGAGATTACATATGAAAGATTTCACCCGCGTACATGGAATTGTGCTGGAAGGCGGAACAGCGGTGAACATTGTGCCGGAGCGTGCCGTGTGCAAGTTCAATATCCGCTCCCTGGATTCTGACTACCTGAGGGAGATCGTTGAAATAATTGACCGGTGCGCCAGGGGCGCTGCCATCTGCGCCGGAGTGGACGTGGAAATTGAGCAGGACGGATACCTCATTGAGGACGTGAAAAATGAGAAAAAGCTGGTGAAAGCGGTGGAAAAGAACATGGATTTCATCGGGGAGCACCATATTCCCAGAGACCTGACCCAGGGAATCGGCTCCACCGATGTGGGAAATGTGACCCATGCGCTTCCGTCTGCACAGTTTTATATTGGCCTGGGAGAGGGCCTTGGAACCCATACGGCTCCCTTTGCCGCAGCAGCAGGCGGACCGGAGGGACGCCGCGCCTTAACGGCCGCAATTAAAGTTCTGGCAATGACAGGGCTTGATATGATGGCAGAAGCTTAAAATTTATTCGTGCTGATTCCGAAACCGGAGAACCTGATCCAGACGTTCTTTCTGTTGGCTCTCTTCTCCGGTTTCATTTGGAACATAATACCTGGTTCCTTTTAAGGACTCCGGAAGACATTCCATATGGGCGATTTTTTCTTCGGTGTCATGGGCGTAGACATAGCCCTTTCCATAATCCAGGTCCTTCATAAGACCTGTGGGGGCATTCCGGATTACAAGGGGAACCGGCTCGGAAAGCATGTTCAAGGCATCCTTTTTGGCGTGCTCATAGGCCATATAGACAGAGTTGGACCGGGGCGCCAGGGAGAGATAAATGACAGCGTGGGTCAGATGGATGTTGCATTCCGGCATACCGAGAAAATGGCAGGCCTGGTACACGGAAACAGCCAGAGAGAGGGCCTGGTTGTCGGCCAGTCCGATGTCCTCCGTGGCAAAGCGGATGAGACGCCTGGCGATGTAAAGGGGGTCTTCCCCGGCCTCTAACATCCTGGCAAGCCAGTAGACGGCGGCATCGGGATCGCTGTTTCGCATGGACTTATGGAGGGCAGAAATCAGGTTATAGTGTTCTTCTCCATTCTTATCATAAAGAAGGGATTTTTTGCTGATGCACTGCTCAAGAATCTCTTTTGTGACCACGGTTTTATCCGGGTATATTTCCCCGTTGGTGACGGCCATTTCCAGAACATTGAGGGCGGTTCTGGCATCTCCGTTGGAGAAGGAAGCGATGGCAGACAAAAGGTCATCGGAAATTTCCACATTGAGATATCCAAAGCCCTTGGGACTTGTCAGGGCATTTTTTAAGAGCCCGGTAAGATCTTCGGCTGTCAGCGCCTGTAAAACAAACACCCGGCATCTGGATAAAAGAGCGGCGTTGATCTCGAAAGACGGATTTTCCGTCGTAGCTCCAATCAGTATAATGCTTCCCTTTTCTACATAAGGAAGGAATGCGTCCTGCTGGGCCTTATTGAAACGATGAATCTCGTCCACAAAGACCAGGGTGCGAAGGCCCATCTGGCGGCTTATTTCGGCTTTGGCCATGACATCCTTGATTTCCTTGATTCCGCTGGTGACGGCGCTGAAATTAATGAAATCTGCATGGGTCTTTTTTGCGATAATGCTGGCCAGGGTGGTTTTTCCAACGCCGGGAGGTCCCCAGAAGATCATGGAGGGGATATTGTCCTGGTCAATGAGCTGTCTTAAAAGCTTTCCCGGCCCGAGAAGATGTTTCTGCCCTGCAAAGGTTTCTAAAGAGTCCGGACGAAGCCTGCTTGCCAAAGGGGCAGCAGTTTCTGTATAATCAAATAATGATAATTGTTCCATAAAATCACCGCCTTTTCTGATGCAGTAAGTGTAACACCGGATGGGAAAAACTGCAACAGATAAGCAGAGGGGAAAGAATACATGAATTACGATATCAACTTAAAGCACCTGGAATATTTTATTAAGGTTGCCAGACTGGGCTCCATCAACAAGGCTGCACAGGCTCTTTTTATTTCCCAGCCCTATCTGGGAAAGATCATCCATGATCTGGAAGAAAAATTCGGCGTTCCGTTACTTAACCGCAGCAAGCAGGGGGTTACCCTGACGCCGGAAGGGACAGAGTTTCTGCGCCGGGCCACGAAAATTGTGGAGGAAATGGACAGCCTCCGCTTCCACACCACCAGCGGAGGAGAGAATTTTGAACATCTTTCGGTGTCCATGACCAAGTTTTCTCATATTATGGAAAGCTTTATTGAGGTGGTTTTACGCCATCAGGACCAGCCGTCCTTTACCCATCGTCTGTATGAGGGGAACCCGGATGATGTGATCGGGGATGTGGTTTCCGGACGGGCTGATGTGGGAGTGTTCCATTTTGACAGCAAAAGACGCAGGGAGGTGGAGGAAACTCTGTCCTCCAAGGGGCTTTCCTACCGGTTTCTGGCCTATGTGGAGCCCCATATTGTCATATCGAAAAACCATCCTCTGGTGGTGCAGAATAAGCCGGTGAACCTTAAGACCCTTTCGGAATATGGATTTATCCGGTATCTGGGGCAGTACGATGATCTGGTGTATGACCTCTTTGGAGCGGAAGCGAAAAAAGACTGGAACGGCAGCTCCCGGGTGATCTATACCTCCACAAGGGGGACCCTGATGCGTCTGATCTCCGAAAGCAGTTTTTACAGCATAGGCATCCATGATTTTGACTGCCAGGGATCCGAATATCAGGCCATCTCCATTCCCATTTCGGACAGTGATCTGATGTTTGAATTTGGGTACGTGATGCTGGAGGGAGTTCCTGTTTCCGGTATCACGGATGAGTTTATCAGCGCCGTGAAAAAGCGGCTGGCCTAAAGGATATTCATTATGTTTATGACCCTTAAAGCTAATAGGAAATACTAAGAAATTCCGTTTTGTGTTATAGTAATAATACAAAAGGAAGAGGGGAATATACAAAATGATGATGGAAGAAATACTGAAGCAGTCCATAGAGACGGCGCGTCCGGCCATTGCACAGGGGGAAGTTGCAACTTATATTCCGGAGCTGGGAAAGGTGGATAAAAACCAACTGGGGATTTGCGTGTTCACCAAAGAGGGCGAGCGCTTTTTTGCCGGAGATACGGCAGTGCGGTTCAGCATCCAGAGTATTTCAAAGGTAATCAGCCTGGCCGTTGCCCTGGAACGCTGCGGATTCGATACGGTATTTGAACGGGTGGGAATGGAACCGTCCGGAGATGCCTTTAATTCTCTGGTCAAGCTGGAAAGCTCCAACAGCCATCCCTATAATCCTATGATTAATTCCGGCGCCATTGCCGTATGCGGGTATCTTGTTCCGGTGATTTCCTTTGAGGAGATGGTGGAGCTGGCCAGAACGTTCTGTAAGGATGACGGGATCGTTCTGGATGAGAAGGTATATCAGTCAGAAATGTCCCATATTTCCCGGAACCGTGCCATTGCCTATCTGCTGGAGAGCAAGGGCGTTATCACCAGTGATGTGGAAAAAACATTGGATTTTTATGTGCGGATGTGTTCCCTGAGTGTAACGGCCGAGAGCCTGGCAGAACTTGGACTTTTGCTGGCCAACCGGGGAATTCAGCTTTCCACAGGAAGGCATCTTTTAAAACCGGAAACCGTGCGGGTGGTGAAAACCATTATGATGACCTGCGGAATGTATGACGGCTCCGGGGAATTTGCCGTGCGCGTGGGAATTCCGTCTAAGAGCGGCGTCGGCGGAGGAATTCTTTCCGTGGCGGACAGAAAAATGGGAATCGGCATTTTCGGGCCGGCCCTTGATGGAAAAGGAAACAGCATTGCCGGAGAGCGGATGCTGCAGTATCTGTCCGGAAAACTGAACCTTCATATGCTGGGGGAATAGGAAACAAAATGTAAACTTAATATAAAAAATAAGTTGACAATCGGAAAAACCGTGCTATAATGTAAACGTGTTAAAAAATATTCGGTTGACAATTTGACCGGAAGTGTACGTTTAAGGAGAATAGTATGGAAACAGTGACAGCAAAAAGAAAAATGACAACCGCACAGATGACAGTGACCGCTCTTATGACAGCAATTACCTGTATTTTAGGACCCATGTCGCTTCCGCTCCCCATAAGCCCGGTGCCGATCAGCCTTACGAACCTGGTGATTTATTTTATGACCTATGTGCTGGGGGCAAAGCTTTCTGTTATAAGCTATATGGTTTACCTTCTTCTGGGAATGGTAGGGCTTCCCGTATTTTCCGGTTTTTCCGGCGGTCTGGCAAAGCTTGCAGGCCCCACAGGCGGATACCTCATCGGTTTTATCTTCCTGGCAGCAATCGCCGGTTTTTGTGTGGAGAAGTTCCCGGGTAAGATTTATGTACATGTGATTGGTATGGTAATCGGAACGGCAATCTGTTATATTTTCGGAACCGTATGGCTTTCCGGCCAGCTTGGAAGGACCTTTATGGAGGGTCTGGGAATCGGCGTAATTCCTTATCTTCCCGGTGATACCGTAAAAATCATTGTTGCTGTCATTGCAGGACCGCAGATCAAAAAATCTCTTTCCCATGTGATGGGATAACAAAAAAGGCTTTCTGCCGGATTTAATGGCAGAAAGCCTCTTTTTGCTTCAAGGCATATTTTTAATCAATCATGGATTCCGCAGCCTCGTAAATTCCCTCTGCAAAGGTGGGATGGGCCATCACAGCGGAGGCCAGGTCTTTTACGTTCATCTGTTTTCCAACAGCAAGACCAAGTTCCCCAATCATATCTGTTGCCCGGGCACACATGAGCTGGGCGCCCAGAAGACGTCCGGAGCCCTTTTCTGCCACCAGCTTGATGAAGCCGCGCTCCTGGAGTGTCAGGACAGATTTTCCGTTGACGGACATGATGTATTTTCCTGTTTCCACTTCCATTCCGGCTGCTTTTGCTTCATCGGCAGTCATTCCCACACAGGCGATTTCCGGATCGGTGTAGACGCAGGAGGGGATAATGGAGAGGTTCTGGGAGAATGGGAGGGAGAACATGTGCTCCACAGCCCGGTAGCCTTCCGCAGTGGCCACATGGGCCAACTGGATGCCTCCGATCACATCTCCGATGGCGTAAACGCCCGGAAGTTCTGTCTGATAATTTTCATCCACCTTAAGGAAACGGCGGGAGGTCCATAAGGAGTCCTTTTGAAGTTTTTCAGAAAACAGTCCGTCGGTCTCCGGTTTCCGTCCGATGGAGATTAAAATACCGTCTGCTTTCACGCTCTGAAGATCTTCTTCGCCTTTTTTATTCTTTACCGCATACTGACACGTAAAGGAGCCGTCTTTTTTGGAGATTTCCTTTACTGTTGCCGATGTGATAATCTCCACACCGCGTTTTTTCAAGATCATTTTAAGATTCTGGGAAATCTCCTTATCCATGACGGGGAGAATCCGGTCCATGGCCTCGATGACAGTCACCTGGCTTCCCAGATTGCTGTAAGCCGTTGCCATTTCCATGCCGATCACGCCGCCGCCAATGATGATCATGGTTTCATAGCGGCTCTTTTTGTCGTCACCCAGGCGGTTTTCATCCAGTACCGTATCACTGTTCATGACACCCGGAGTATCAATTCCGGGAATCGGAAGAACCGCAGGCTTTGATCCTGTGGCAATGAGGACGCGGGCTGTCCGGATGGCTTCTTTGGAGCCGTCAGCACCTGTCACATCCACAGTAATCACCTGTCCGTCACCGGATTCCTGGATATCTGCCACCGAACCGCAGCCCTGGAAAACGGTCACCTTTTGTTTCTTTAACATCTGTGCGATGCCGTCCCGCAGGCTCTGTACCACATTGTCCTTATACTGCCAGAACGCTTCGGTATCGAACTCCGGTTTCTGACACTGGATTCCAAGTTTTTCTGCTTCACCGATTCCGCGGTAGGTTTCTGTACTGTGAAGCAGTGTCTTTGTGGGGATACAGCCGCGGTTTAAGCATGTGCCGCCCAGATCCCTTTTCTCCACCAGGGCCACTGCCTTTCCAAGCTTGGCAGCCTTTAAAGCTGCCAGATATCCGCCTGGACCGCCGCCGATCACAGCCAAATCAAAAATCTGTTCCATATTTTCCTCCGTTTCCCGTGCAGCGCCGTTATGCCTCTTCCTTCAGGCAAAGGATGATGTCCTCCATCATCTTCCGGTATTCGTCATTTCCGCTCAATTTTTCCGGAAGCTGTTTCCAGTCTTCGGACAGATACCGGGTTCCTTGTAACAGTTCTGCTGCCGCATGTGGGAAATCCACATCCAGACCGTCCGACCAGATGGCAGCCTGTTCCACGATACCTTCCGAGACATGGAGCTGGATTAAGACCTCGCCCCACGAAAATTTCTTTAAAATTTCATGCTGGAATGGAATTTTCCGTCCGTACTTCCAATCCCATGAACCAAAATGCTCGCTGGAAAGCCGGATTTCGTCCCTTAAAATTCTGCTTTCCGGAAGCTCTTTTGGGGTTCCTTCATAGACCGTTCCAAAAGCGGTAAGAAGAGCCTCTGTCATACCGGAGACCGTCATGTCCGGCACATACTCTGCCAGATTCACGACACGGCTTCTTACAGATTCCACGCCCTTGGATTTTAATTTTTCCTGCGAGACATTTAAATACCGTCCCATCTCGCTTTTATCTGCACGGATCATAATGGTTCCGTGGTGATAGCAGAAGTCTCCGGTTTTATAAAAGGCATTGCCGGAGAATTTCCGTCCATCCACCGTCAGGTCATTGCGCCCGCTCTTTTCGGCCGGAATTCCAAAGGACTGTACGGCTTTTAAAATCACTTCGGACTGTCTGGCCACATCATAATCAGATTCACGCACAAGAAATGTAAAGTTTAAATTGCCCATATCATGGAACACAGCGCCGCCCCCGGACAGGCGGCGGGCCAGATACCCGCCGTCTGCCTCGAGAGTGTCCGTCCGGCACTCTTTCCAGGCATTCTGGTTGTAGCCGATTACCACAGTTTTCCGGTTCTGCCAAAGATACAGAATGCATTCGCCCTTTTCCACGTGCTTTAAAAGGTATTCCTCCAGAGCGATGTTATGGTATGGGTTGGTTTCCGTACTGATAATATAAGAAAGCTTATTCAAAGACATAGTGAAGTCTCGGATTTCTTGCGGCCTGTACCTCGTCCAGACGCTTTACGGTTGTGGTATGAGGAGCAGCCTGCACATATTCCGGATTGCTGATTGCCGTCTCATGGATTTCTAAGAATGCATGAATCAGCTCATCCAGGGTTTCTTTGGATTCGGTTTCCGTCGGTTCGATCATTAAAGCCTCATGAACGATCAGAGGGAAGTACATGGTCGGCGGATGGATTCCGTAATCAAGAAGAGACTTGGCCACGTCCATGGCTGTCACAGAGCTGGTGTGCTTTTCCTGCTCCAGGCTCATGACAAACTCATGCATGCAGGTTTCGTTGTATGTAACGTCGTAGGCTCCCGTAAGTTTTGTACGGATGTAGTTGGCGTTTAACACTGCATTCTGGCTGGCCTGGCGGAGTCCGTCGCCGCCTAACATCAGCACATAGGTCAGGGCGCGGATGAGAACGAGGAAGTTACCATAGAACGCTTTCATGCTGCCGATGGATTCCTTGTGGGCCTCAAAATGATAGCCGGAATCGTTCTTTACGACACCGCATCCGGGAAGGAAATCCTTTAAGAAATCCTTGCAGCCCACAGGACCGCTTCCGGGACCGCCGCCGCCGTGGGGAGTGGAGAATGTTTTGTGGAGATTTAAATGCACCACATCAAATCCCATATCGCCGGGGCGTGCCAGCCCCATAATGGCATTTAAGTTTGCTCCGTCGTAGTAGTTTAAACCGCCTGCATCGTGAATGATCTTTGTGATCTCCAGGATGTTTTTATCGAACAGTCCCACGGTATTGGGATTGGTAAGCATAAGTCCGGCAGTATCTTCGCCAACGGCCTTTTTCAGAGCCTCCATGTCAACAAAGCCGTTTTCTGTGGACGGAATATTGACAACCGTAAAGCCTGCCATCACGGCGCTGGCCGGGTTGGTTCCATGGGCGGAGTCGGGAACGATGATCTTCGTTCTCTTGGTGTCCCCGCGTTTGGCATGATAGGATTTAATTAAGAGAAGTCCTGTGAACTCTCCATGGGCTCCGGCTGCCGGCTCAAAGGTCATGGCATCCATACCGGTGATCTCACAGAAAATCTGCTCGGCCGTACGAAGGGCCTCCAAAGAACCCTGGACCGTGTGCTCCGGCTGAAGCGGATGGACATTGGTAAATCCGGGAAGAGAGGCAGTTACCTCATTGATCTTCGGATTGTATTTCATGGTACAGGAGCCGAGAGGATACTGACCGTCGTTGACGCCGTGGGTTTCCTTTGCAAGCTCGGTGTAATGGCGGCTGATGTCATTTTCCGATACTTCCGGGAGATGAAGCGTCCGGGAATGCTTATTTTCTCCTAAGTCTGTCACCGGAACATCGCACTCCGGAAGAAGTGTGCATCTGCGTCCGGGAACGCTGCGTTCAAAAATCAGTTTCATACAGAAGCCACCTCCTTTACAAGTGCAGTAAGCTGATCCATTTCAGCCTTTGTGTTCATTTCTGTGGCACACCATAAGATGCGGTTTCCGGGAAGAACCAGTCCGCCCAGAATTCCATGGGCTTCCAGATGCTCCATGAGCTTTTCTGCATCCACGGGGCATTCGGTTACAAATTCATGGAAGAAGGGCTTGTCATAGACAGGCTTTAAGCCGGCCTCTTCCAGGGCATTTTTAAGATAATGGGCCTTGGACGTACATAAGGTGGCTGCCTGTGTGAGTCCTTCCGGTCCCATGGCGGAGAGATAAACGGAAGCGGTCAGCGCACAGAGTGCCTGGTTGGAACAGATATTGCTGCTGGCCTTTTCCCGGCGGATGTGCTGTTCTCTGGCCTGAAGAGTCAGTACAAAGCCGCGCTTTCCGTCGTTGTCTACGGTCTCACCCACAATACGGCCGGGCAGTTTCCGCATCATATCCTTTGTGGATGCCATAAAGCCCAGGTACGGACCGCCGAAGCTTAAGGGAAGTCCAAGGGGCTGGCCCTCTCCAACGGCCACATCGGCTCCGCATTCTGCCGGAGTCTTCATTAAAGCCAGGGCGATGGGATTGCAGCCCATGATAAATTTGGCTCCTTTTTCGTGGGCCAGGGCGCCGATGGCTTCTGCATCCTCTAAAATTCCATAGTAGTTGGGCTGCTGCATATAAACGCTGGCCACGGTTTCATCCAGCATGGAAGCCAGGGCCTCAAGATCAGTCACACCGTCTTTTTCAGGCACAACCACGAGCTCTGCGTTTCTTCCGAAGCAGTAGGTTTTCATGGTCTCTAAAACCTGCGGCGGTACGGCAGCGGAAACCAGTGTTTTGGAACGCTTTCTCTCTCTGCACATGAAGATACTTTCGGCTGCTGCTGTGGCTCCGTCGTAAACGGATGCGTTGGCAACGTCAAGACCTGTCAGCTCGCAGATCATGGTCTGGAACTCAAAAATAGACTGTAAATTTCCCTGGCTGATTTCAGCCTGGTATGGGGTGTAGGCGGTCAGGAAGTCCTCCTTGGCCGTCACGTTCTTTACGATGGCCGGAATGTAGTGATGGTAAGCACCGGCTCCGCGGAAAATATGACGGAATACTTTATTTTTCTCTGCCATGTCTTCCAGCTTTTCTCCGGCTTCCATTTCGGAGAGTCCCAACGGAAGATGGAGGCCGTCCTTTAAATATACCTCTTTCGGAATGCCGGCGAACAGTTCATCAAAGCTTCCATATCCAGCTTCCTTTAACATTTCCTCCTGCTGTCCGGCAGTGTTGGATAAAAAATTACCCATGTGCACATACCTCCTGTGTGTATGATTGGATTTTACTGCTCTTCCTTTGTGAATGCCTCATAAGCATCGGCATCCAGGAATTCTTCTGTCTCGGATACATCAGAAACACGGATGAACCATGCGCCGTAGGGGTCTTCGTTGATGCTCTGGGGTGCGTCCAGCAGGTCTTCGTTGATGGCACATACGGTTCCTGTTACGGGAGAGTAAACATCGGAAACTGCCTTTACGGACTCCACATCGCCGAAGGTCTCGCCAACACTAACGGAATCACCTTCTTCCGGAAGGTTTACGAATACAAGATCACCCAGCTCTTTCTGTGCGTAGTCGGTGATACCGATTAACATGGTGCCGTCTTCCTCAATTTTTACCCACTCATGGGATTTGCTGTACTTTAACTCCTTTGGAAAATTCATAATATATAAACTCCTTTCAAAAATGTATTGTTATATGTATTTACTTTACTGCTTTCGGTCTCTTATAGAAGGGAAGGGGAATGATCTCTGCTGCCACACGTCTGCCGCGTACTTCAGCCTCAACGGCAGTGCCGACCTCTGTATATTTTGCGTCCACAAGTGCCATGGCGATGGGGTAGCCAAGGAACGGAGCATGGGTTCCGGAGGTGGTAACACCGATCTGGGTATCACCGATGTAGAGAGCCTCATGTTCACGGATAATGCCGCGTCCTGTTACTTTAAGTCCGATGCGGACTCTTGTGAGTTCCTTTTTGAGGGCTTCTTTTCCGATGAAATCGTCCTTATCCATTTTTACTGCGAAGCCAAGATCTGCTTCCAGAGGAGAGATGGTCTCATCCATTTCATGGCCATAAAGAGGCATGCCTGCTTCCAGTCTTAAGGTATCTCTGGCGCCCAGTCCGCAGGGAAGAAGTCCCTCGTCCTTTCCTGCCTCCATGAGAGCTTCCCAAAGCTCGGGAGCTTTGTCGGCAGCCATGTAGATCTCATATCCGTTCTCTCCGGTGTATCCTGTTTTGGAAAGGATGCAGGGGATTCCGGCTGCAGTTGCATGGGGAGTGCAGCTATAATACTTTTTCGGAATATCCTCTTCCTTTGCAATCTTCATGAGAATGGATTTTGCGTTGGGTCCCTGAAGGGCGATCTGGCCTACGGTGGAAGAAATGTCAGTGAAAACGGCATCTCCGAATTCATGTTCCTTCATCCAGGCGAAGTCTTTGTCTTTATTGGCTGCATTTACCACGATGAAATAGTGGTCATCGCGGATTTTGTAAACGATCAGGTCATCCACAACACCGCCGTCATTGTAGCACATGGGGCTGTAACGGGCCTGACCATCGTACATGCCAGAGCAATCGTTGGTTAAAAGGCGGTTTAAGTTTGCCAGTGCATCCGGTCCGATGCAGGTGATTTCGCCCATGTGGGAGACATCGAATAAACCGCATTGTGTGCGGACAGCCATGTGTTCCTTAATAACGCCGGCCGGATACTGTACCGGGAGAATGTAGCCTGCAAAGGGCACCATTTTTCCGCCGTATTTTACATGGGTGTCGTAAAGTGAAGTTTTGAGTTCCATACTGCTTTCCTCCTTAATAATATAGGCATTAAAAAAGGGCATACGACTATCTTTGTCGTATGCCCTGTCTTTTTACCTGAAAGATTCCCCTCTTTAATCATTTAATTAAAGAAGCTGCCTCGTTGGTGGTGATTTAACACCTTTCCAGGGGTTTCGTCCAAATCCGGTCCTTTTGCCTGAGAGTTTAGCCCCTTCGGCGCTGCCATTTAAGTAGTCTCTTCCGAATTCTTCAACCGAAAATCATCTTGCCCGCATTATAGCATATGAGTGAGCAAAAAGGCAATGGGATAGGCTATTCATTTTTTCAATCTGAAAAATGGCAGAATTCGGTTTTTTCTTGACAAGCCATATGGGCGATGGGTATGATATAACAATATAATATATCAATGGAAAACGGAGAGAAAAATGATTGAACTTCACCTTCACCTGGACGGTTCTTTAAGACCGGAAACGGTCTGGGAGCTGGCAAAGGAACAGAAAATTGAGCTTCCGGCAAAGACCGTGGAGGATGTGCGGTATAAAATGGAGGTTCCGGAGGATTGCAAAACTCTGGAGGAATATCTGGAACGATTTGATATGCCGTTAATGGTGCTTCAGAAGGCAGATGCCCTGGAACGGGTGGCCTTTGAACTGACGGAAGACCTTGCCAGGTCCGGCGTGACCTATGCGGAAATCCGGTTTGCGCCCCAGCTTTCCTTAAATGGAGGGCTGACCCAGGACGAAGTGACAGAGGCAGCCATTCGCGGTGTGAAGCGGGGCATGGAGCAGTATCCGCAGATTCGTGTGGGCCTGATTTTATGCTGCATGAGGGGAGATACCAACGAAGAGCTGAATATGCAGACCGTGGAGACAGCGAAAAAATATCTGGGAGATGTGGTCTGCGCCGTGGACATCGCGGGGGCGGAATCCCTGTTCCCCACTGAACTTTTCGCTCCGGTGTTTGCAAAGGTCAGGGAGTATGGAATTCCCATGACCATCCACGCAGGCGAGGCAGCAGGTCCGGACAGCATGAGAACAGCCCTTTCCTATGGAACCAAGCGAATTGGCCATGGAGTGGCCGCCGCCACGGATCCGGAGCTGGTGAAAACGCTGGCGGAGGAAGGAATTACCCTGGAGGTATGTGTGACCAGCAATTACCAGACCAAGGTGGTGCCGTCCATCGAGGCCCATCCCATTAAAAAACTGTTTGACGCAGGCGTTCATGTAACCGTCAACTCCGACAACATGACCTGCTCCAGGACGGATATTCGCAAAGAAATCGCCTTGCTGAAGAATGTACTTGGATTCACGGACAGGGAAATTGAGACCATGGAGGAATACGCCTGGGAGGCGAGGTTTTTGAAAGATTAATGTTGAAGAGAAAGCACAGGAGGCAGGAGAAAAGCTGCTTGCTGTGCTTTCTCTTGTCTTTTGTTCAGGAAACTGGTATAATCTGCCTATGGCTGTCGCACATCTTGCGAAATCTGCCATATCATTGGGAAGAAAATCCCATCTATTGTTTTCTTGGCTGTTTCAGCCAGAGTTTCTGTTTTAGGAAAGGCGGGCCGCCGAATGGAATCTTACAGGAGTTTTTCTGCACTTTTGTGCTTTGCTGACGGGACCATGCAAGGGCCGCCGGGAAAGGAGTGTTTTGTATGTGTATGATGAAACATGAGAGGAAGAAAGCTCCGGACATAACCGATGTGTTTGGGGAAATCTTATCCAGGGAAGAGGTCCTTCAGACTCTGAAGGAAAATCTGGAGGTATATGATCAGTTTTTGGGGCTGTCGGAACCACTCCAGGAAGAGCTGCTGGCCTTTTGCATGGGAGTACAGGGAATTAAGCTGACCTATGATCCATTTTTTAAGTATGTTTTTGACCCTATGGTCAACCCGGAACGTCTGGAGGACTTTATTGGGCAATGTCTTCAGGAAAAGGTGGAGATCGTGGATGTGATTCCGAATGAATCACGGAGACTGGTGGAGGAGGGCGCTCTCCTTGCGGTGGACATCTTGGTGAGACTGGGATCCGGGGTACTGGTCAATGTGGAGATTCAGCGGATTGGCTACCGGTTCCCGGGAGCCAGGTGTGCATGCTATTCCAGCGATCTGGTGATGCGGCAGTACTCGCAGCTCCGAGCCCAGAAAAGGCGGCAGGGAAAGAAGTTTTCTTATGGTGATATCAGGAAAGTATATACCATCGTATTGATGCAGAAAAGCACAAAGGAATTTCATGAAATTCCGCAGAAATATCTCCACTATGCAAGGCAGAAATTTGAGACGGGGCTGGAGTTCGATTTAATACAGGAATACCTTCTGATCCCACTTGACATTTTCCTCGGCATCCATCACAATGAACTTAGTAAGCTGGATGCTTGGCTGTATTTTATTGCCTCAGATAAGATGGAGGACATTAAAAGAATTCTGGATGTGTATCCGGAATTCAAAGAATTATACCGGGAAATCTTTCGATTCAGATTTCAGACGAAGGAGGTAGTGGGAATGTTTTCGGAGGCTTTGAGAATTTTAGATGCTAACACCGCGCAGTATATGATTGAAGAGCAGCAGAAAGAGATCGAGGAACAGAAGAAAGAGATCGAACGCTTAAAGAAGGAACTGGAAAAATATAAAAAGTAAGAGCAGGGAAGTATAGAGACGCAATAGGATCAGGGCGCTGCCGGCGGACAGGGGGATTTGGGATTCCCGGTCTTTGCCGGCAGTTTTTGATTGATTGAAACAGTCAAAAATGATATACTTATTCTATATGTGAGAAGATTGGAGAATGGATATATGAAGAAAATGATTTCCTGGAATGTGAATGGGTTAAGGGCCTGTCTTGGGAAAGGATTTCTGGAATATGTGGAGAAAACGGATGCGGATATTTTCTGTATCCAGGAGAGCAAGTTACAGGAGGGCCAGGTGGATCTGGAGCTTCCCGGATATCACCAGTACTGGAATTATGCAGAGAAAAAGGGATACTCCGGTACGGCCATGTTTACGAAGGAGGAGCCCATTGCTGTCACCTATGGAATCGGCATGGAGGAGCATGACCGGGAAGGCCGGGTGATCACAGCAGAATTTGCTGATTATTATGTGATTACCTGCTATACACCCAATTCCCAGGACGGACTGAAGCGTCTGGATTACCGGATGCAGTGGGAGGATGCCTTCCGCGGATACCTGAAAAAATTAGAGGAAAAAAAGCCTGTGATTTTCTGCGGAGACCTCAATGTGGCCCATAAGGAAATCGATCTGAAAAATCCGAAAACCAACAGGAAAAATGCCGGTTTTACAGATGAGGAGAGAAATAAATTTACAGAACTTCTGGAAGCAGGCTTCATTGACACATTCCGGTTCTTTTACCCGGATAAAGAGGGGATTTATTCCTGGTGGTCCTACCGTTTTTCTGCCAGGGCAAAGAACGCCGGGTGGCGTATTGACTATTTCTGTACATCCCAAAGCCTGAAGGACAGGCTCATAAGTGCAGACATCCATACGGACATCATGGGAAGCGATCATTGTCCGGTGGAGCTGGTGATCGGATAATACGGACGAAAGGTTGACATAACATGAATCTGGTGACGGCAGAACATTTGACAAAATCGTATACAGAACGGCTTTTATTTGACGACACGGATTTTTACATCAACGAGGGAGATAAAATCGGTCTGATTGGCGTCAATGGTACAGGAAAATCTACATTGTTAAAGCTGGTGGCAGGCCTTGAGGAGCCTGACAGCGGAACCATTGTGCGGGGACGGAATCTGGATATTCGCTACCTGCCCCAGAATCCCGTGTTTGAGCGGGGGGAGACTGTACTGGAAAGCGTATTGAGGGAAAATGAGGGACATGGACATGTCTGGGACCTGGAAAGTCAGGCCAAAACCATTCTCAATAAGCTTGGAATCACGGACCATGGAGCCAATGTGGAGCACTTATCTGGCGGTCAGAAAAAGAGGGTGGCGCTGGCATCGGTGCTTCTTTCCACCGCAGAGCTTTTGATCCTGGACGAGCCCACCAACCACCTGGACAGCGAAATGGCCGACTGGCTGGAGGAATACCTGAAAAAATTCAAGGGAGCCCTTTTGATGATTACCCATGACCGGTATTTTCTTGACAGCGTTACAAACCGGATTGTGGAGCTGGATCACGGAAAGCTTTACAGCTATCAGGCCAATTATGAGGGCTTTCTGGAGCTGAAGGAGGAGCGGATGGATATGGAACGGGCATCGGAGCGGAAACGCCAGTCCATTCTCCGGGTGGAGCTGGAATGGATGAAGCGGGGAGCCAGAGCGCGTTCCACGAAGCAGAAAGGGCGCATCATGCGCTACGAGGCGCTGCGGGACATGAAGGGTCCGGCAGAAGAGGAAAGTGTGGAGATGGAGTCCGTTTCCAGCCGTCTGGGAAGGACAACCGTAGAGATCTCCGGCCTCTGCAAAGCCTACGGAGATAAGGTGTTAATCAAGGATTACACCTATTTTTTCCTTAAAAATGACAGAATCGGATATATCGGTCCCAACGGCAGCGGAAAGTCTACATTGATGAAGATGATCGCAGGATGGGAACAGCCGGATGCGGGAAAAATCGAAATCGGGCAGACTGTGAAAATGGGATATTTCTCCCAGGAAAATGAGGATATGGATGTAAGTCTTAAGGTGATCGATTATATCCGGAATGTGGCGGAATATGTGAAAACAAAGGATGGCAGTATCAGCGCGTCCCAGATGCTGGAGCGTTTTTTGTTTCCTCCGTCTGTGCAGTATACAAAGATTGAAAAGCTGTCCGGCGGTGAGCGGCGCAGACTGTATCTGTTAAAGATTCTCATGGGTGCGCCCAATGTGCTGATTCTGGACGAGCCCACCAACGATCTGGACATTAAAACCCTGATGATTCTGGAAGATTACCTGGACAGCTTCCAGGGAATCGTGATTACCGTATCCCATGACCGGTATTTTCTGGACCGGGTGGTACGGCGGATTTTTGCCTTTGAGGGAAATGGAACATTAAGGCAGTATGAAGGCGGATTCACAGATTATCAGGCAAAAAGGGAACAGGAGGAAGAGACAGACAAAAAGCCGGCAGCAGGAAACGAAACGCCGGAAAGTACAAAAAAGACAGAAAAACCGAGGGAGAGAAAACTGAAATTCTCTTATCAGGAACAGAGAGAATGGGATACCATTGAAGATGAAATTGCATCCATAGAAGAGAAAATTGCAGAACTTGAGACTGAAATTGAGGCCTCGGCCACCAGCTATGACAAGTTAAATAAGCTGATGGAGGAAAAGACCAGAAACGAAGAGCTTCTGGAAGAGAAAATGGACCGATGGATGTATTTAAATGAACTGGCTGAAAAAATTGCGGGCCAGAAGTAGCAGGATCCGCAGCGCTTGAAGCTTTGTGGCGGCGGCCGCATGTTCAGGAAAGATAACGGGGGAGAAACGATGACACAACGAAAGAACAGACATGAGCTCCTGTATCCGCTGGGAGTAACGCCAATGGCAGATGAAGTAAAAATTCTTGTGAGGGCAGAGGGAGAGGACGTGAAGCTCCTGCTGTTTGGGAAAGGAGAAGAAGAGGCAGAGGAAGTTATTGCCTTTAAAGAAGAAGACAGGATTGGGGACGTATGGTCCATGACCCTGAAAGGGTATGATCTTAGAAAGATGGAATATGGATTTGAGGTGGATGGAGACTGGCTTGCAGACCCTTGTGCCAGAGTGGTCACAGGGCGGGAAAAATGGGGAGATCTCTCCAGGTTTGGAAAAAAAGTGAAAGCCCGTCTGCTGACCGAGGATTTCGACTGGGGAGAGGATAAAAAACCGGAAACTCCCTATGCAGACACGATTATTTACCGGCTTCATGTCCGGGGATTCACGAAACATCCATCGTCCGGAGTGAAGGCCAAAGGGACCTTTACAGGAGTGACGGAAAAGATTCCGTATTTGAAGGAACTGGGAATTACGGCTGTGGAGCTTATGCCGGTGACGGAATTTGATGAGATCATGATGACAGAAGCTGCGGACCGGATGCTGGGGCAGAAACCAGAGCCCACGGGCCGGCTTAATTACTGGGGGTATGGCCCGTCCTTTCTTTATGCCGTGAAGGCGGCCTATGGAACGGGGAAGAAAAGGCCGGAAACCGAGTTTAAGATGCTGGTAAAAAAACTCCATGAGGAACAGATGGAGTGCATTGTGGAGATGTATTTTACCGGAAAAGAGCCGCCGGCGCAGGTTCTGGATGTGCTGCGTTACTGGGTTCAGGAGTACCATGTGGATGGGTTCCGGCTTTCCGGTTTTGCACCGCTTGCAGCCATTGCTGAAGACCCGTTTTTAAAAAGAACGAAGCTTTTCGCCAACAGTTGGGGAGAAGCCCTGGACCGGAGACCTTCCAAGGGGTATCAGGCCCCGGGAGAGGGGCCGGTGACAGTCAGGGAGAAAAACCTGGCAGAATATAATGACCAGTTTGAAATGGATATGCGTAGGTTCCTGAAGGGAGACGAAGGAATGGTAAACAGTCTGGCCTTCAGAAGCCGCAGAAATCCGGCGGACTGCGGCGTCATCAATTACATGGCCAATACCAACGGTATGACCATGATGGACATGGTAACCTACGACAGAAAGCACAATGAGGAGAACGGAGAAGATAACCGGGACGGAAATGATTTTGAGTGCTCCTGGAACTGCGGGGAGGAAGGCCCCACCAGAAAGAAAAAGATTGTGGAGCTGAGAAAAAAACAGCTCTGCAACGGATTTTTGCTTCTGTTTTTAAGCCAGGGAACGCCGCTTCTTCTGGCCGGGGATGAGTTTGGAAATTCCCAGGGCGGAAATAACAATGCATATTGTCAGGACAACAAAACCGCATGGCTGGACTGGAAACTGATAGAAAAGAACCGTGAACTGTATGATTTTGTGAAGGGGTTAATTGCGTTCCGGAAAAAACACAAGGTATTCCATATGGACAGAGAGCCGAGAATCATGGATTATAAATCCTGCGGACGGCCGGATGTTTCTTACCATGGGGAAAATGCCTGGAGACCGGATTTTGAAAATTACAGGCGCCAGTTTGGCATTCTCTACTGGGGGCCGTATGGAAAAAAGGCGGACGGAACAGCAGATGATACCTTCTATGTGGCATATAACATGCACTGGGAGCCCCATCTGTTCGGCCTTCCCCACCTGCCGAAAGGTGAACTTTGGCATGTGGTGTACGACACCTCCCGGGGACCGGAAATGGGTGCTTATAAAGAGGGGGAAGAGCCAGTCCTTAAAAATCAGGTCCAGGCGGAAATTCCTCCGAGAAGTATTGTGGTTTTTTCCAGCCGGAACGGAAGCGGATATTACACATATGAAACTCCCATTGGTGAGGTTACGGTTTGCTGCCGGGATGAGGCGGTGACGGAGCTTCGGTTTGGCCGCGTGGTACCGGAGGAAACAGATATAAAGGAAGGGCGGACCGAGCTGTCGGACAAGGTATATGGGCAGCTTTTGGAGTACCTGAACGGAGACCGAAAGGTATTTGACCTGCCGCTTCAGATGGAGGGAACGGAGTTCCAGAAAAAGGTCTGGGAGGCCCTTTTGACCATTCCTTACGGGGAAACCCGCAGTTATAAGGAGATTGCCGGACAAGTTGGGGACATCAAAGCGACCCGGGCAGTGGGAATGGCCAACAATAAGAATCCCATTGCCATTGTGGTTCCCTGCCACAGAGTGGTGGGGGCTGACGGGACACTGACCGGATATGCCGGAGGCCTGGATATTAAGAAGAGGCTGCTGGAGCTGGAAAAAAACGGCTGCCGGAATAGGGAGCAGGAGAACTAAGAATACAAATAAAACCGGAAGGACCGTATGATGTTTCACATACAGGCACTTCCGGTTTTTAGCGCTATTCAGGATAAACAAGCTGCTCGTCCTGGATGTTTTCCAAAACCTCATCATAGAATTTTTTGGCCAAATATTTTGCCATCGGGAGGTTCATGTCCAGATAATTTCCGCAGTCTCTTGCGGCAGCTCCGGGAACTTCGCCCTCATAATCACGGATAAACAGAAACATTTCCTGCAAAAGAGGAACAATATCAGCGGACTCATAATCTCCGGCCAGAAGCAGATAGAAGCCGGTCCGGCAGCCCATGGGGCCAAAGTAAAGGACCAGGTCCTTATAGATTTTATGGTTCCGTAAAAAGGTTGCCCCCAGGTGCTCGATGGTATGGATTTCGGCTGTGTTCATAACGGGTTCATGGTTGGGGCGGGTCATGCGGATGTCGAAGGTGGTCACATGGGTGTCGCCTGCGGCGTCACGTCTGGAAACATAAACACCGGGCAGAAGTTTTAAATGGTTGACGGTAAAGCTGGAGATTTTTTCCATAGATGATTTCCTTCCTTTTTTCGAGTTCTCTTATGGGAACGGTACTGGCTTTATTATAGCCTTAAAATTTGCAGGATACAAGATAATTTATTTCTTGTATCCTCACAAAACTTGTACTATAATAAAAAACAGTTGAGCACGCTTGGCGTGAACGAATGTAATAGAAAATCAGCAAGGAGATAAATTGATGTTAGATGGAAAAAAAACTTTATTCAGCGGAATGCAGGCCACAGGAAATCTGACTCTGGGAAATTACCTCGGGGCTTTAAAGAACTGGGTCAACATTTCGGATGATTACCAGACCTTTTTCAGTGTGGTGGACATGCATTCCATTACAGTCCGTCAGGATCCGGCAGAGCTGAGAAAACGTGCAAGAACACTTCTCACCCTTTATATTGCCGCAGGCCTGGACCCGGAGAAGAACTGTATCTATTACCAGTCCCATGTTTCAGGACATGCGGAGCTGGCTTGGATTTTAAACTGCTTTACCTATATGGGTGAGCTGAACCGAATGACTCAGTTTAAGGATAAAGCCGCAAAGCATGCAGACAATATCAATGCCGGACTGTTTACTTATCCGGTTCTGATGGCGGCCGACATTTTACTGTATCAGGCGGATGTGGTTCCGGTGGGAATTGACCAGATGCAGCACTTGGAACTGACAAGAGATATCGCAATCCGTTTCAACAATATTTACGGTGATGTATTTACTGTTCCGGAGGCCTATATCGGAAAATCAGGAGCCAAGATCATGAGTCTTCAGGATCCGGCGAAAAAGATGTCCAAGTCCGACGAAAATCCCAATGGCAGCATCTATCTGATGGATGATCCGGATACCATCATCAGAAAATGCAAACGTGCGGTCACTGACTCTGAGGGATGTGTCCGCTACCGTGATGAGCAGCCGGGAATTAAGAACCTGATTGACATTTACTGCGCCTGCACCGGAAAGACCCCGGCAGAAGTTGAGGGTGAGTTTGACGGCAAGGGCTATGGAGATTTCAAGATGGCAGTGGGCGAGGCCGTTGTCAGTGTACTGAAGCCTTTTCAGGATAATTTTGCAGATCTGTCCAAGAACAAGGACTATCTGGATAAGGTAATTAAAGAAAACGCAGAAAAAGCAGCATATTTCTCCAATAAGACATTGAGAAAAGTACAGAAAAAAGTAGGATTTCCGGAGCGCGTCCGGTAAAAATCCGGTAAGGAGGGCTTATGAAGCTGCTGACATATGAAGTGAACAGTAAAAGATTCGTAGGCGTACTGAGCCAGGAAGAAAACTGGGTATATCCCATTTCTGCTGCCGGTATGGAATACCGGGACATGAAAGAGGTAATCAGGGAGATCGGACCGTCGGAGGAGGAAATGTTAGCATATATTTCCCGCCGCGCGCCCTATGAGGTTCCGGGAGCAGCACCGTTACAGGATATAAAAGTCCTGTCTCCGATTCCTGTTCCGGATCAGGACATCATCTGTCTGGGTATCAATTATCTGGAACATGCGAAGGAATCGGCGAAGTTTAAAAAGGAGGCGTTCACGAAGCCGGAACAGGCTGTGTACTTCTCCAAACGTGTGAACCGTACCACAGACCCCGATGAGGGAATTCCGGCTCACCGCAATCTCACAAACCAGTTGGACTATGAAGTGGAGCTGGCAGTGATTCTGAAAAAGGATGCAAAGGATGTGTCCAGAGAGAATGTGAAGGACTATATTTTTGGCTATACCATTATGAACGATGTCAGCGCCAGGGAGGTGCAGACGGACCATAGACAATGGTATTTCGGAAAGAGCCTGGATGGATTCACCCCTCTTGGGCCGTGGATTGTGACCAGTGACAGCATCGAATTTCCGCCGAAGCTGACCATTCAGTCAAAGGTCAACGGAGAGCTTCGCCAGAACTCCAATACAGAGCTGTTCATCCATGGAATCGATGAGGTGATCTCAGAGTTAAGCCAGGGAATGACTTTAAAGGCAGGCACCATCATCGCCACCGGAACACCTGCAGGTGTGGGAATGGGCTTTGAACCGCCCAAGTTCCTGAACCCGGGAGATGTTGTGGAGTGCATCATTGAAGGAATCGGTACATTAAAGAATACAGTCGTTGAGTAAAAAGTTGCCATGAAGGGAACTGCTGCCGCAGCAGACGGCAGTTTCTTTTCATGGCATTTTTGCGCTGTTGGAGATGGTCTGTCAGAGACAGCGTGTGCAAAATGCAGAACTTTGAACGAAAGACAGGAGAGTATAAGTTATGGAAAATATTCGTGAAATGCTTGGCCGGGTGGCCTCGGGAGAGCTTTCGGTGGATGAAGCGGTTCTGGAGCTCAAGAAGGAACCGTTTGCGGAGGCAGGATTCGATGATTTGGGATTTGCCAAGCTGGATACCCACAGAAAGCTGCGCCAGGGAATTGCAGAGGTGATTTATGGCGCAGGGAAAACGCCGGAGCAGATCGTTGGAATTGTGGAGGCCATGAAAAAGCGGGGCCAGGAAGTGGTGTTAATGACCAGAGTAGACGAGGAAAAGGCAAAGGCCGTGGAAGAGGGGCTTAAAGCAAAATTTTCAGACGGAGGCAGCTTCCGGTATTTTAAGGATGCACGAATCGGTGTCTGCGGCGAGTTCCCTGAAAAGGATGGAATTGGAACGGTTGTGGTTGCGACGGGCGGAACCAGCGATATTCCGGTGGCGGAGGAAGCAGCCCTTACGGCGGAGGCCCTGGGAAACCAGGTAGTGCGGCTGTATGATGTGGGCGTGGCCGGACTTCACCGTCTGGTATCCCATATGGACGAAATCATGAACGCCAGGGTAATCATTGCCATCGCCGGAATGGAGGGGGCTCTGGCCAGCGTGATCGGAGGCCTTGCCGACTGTCCGGTGATTGCAGTTCCCACCAGCGTGGGATATGGGGCTTCGTTTCATGGAGTTTCGGCACTGCTTTCCATGCTGAATTCCTGCGCCAGCGGCGTCAGTGTGGTAAATATTGACAACGGATTTGGGGCCGGATATCTGGCCAGCATGATCAATCATATGCGGGGATAGGACCCGGGAAAATGGAGGGGAAAACATGAAAACAATTTATTTGGACTGCAGCATGGGAGCTGCGGGGGATATGCTGATGGCAGCGCTTTTTGAACTCTGCCCGGATAAAGAGGGTTTTTTGGAGAAAATGAATCATATGGGGCTTCCCGGCGTGCAGGTGGCAGCAGAGCCGGCTGTGAAATGCGGAATCACCGGAACCCATATGGAAGTAAAGGTGTTTGGAGAGGAAGAGGAGAGCCACGATGTTCATGATCATGAGCACAATCATGAGCATGAACACAGCCATGACCACGAGCACAGTCATGACCATGAGTGCGCCCACGAGCACAGCCACGAACACGAGCATAGCCACGAGCATGATCATGAGCACAGCCACGATCATGACCACGGCCACACCCATCATCACCATGCCAATATGGCTGGGATTTCTCACATTATCTCACATCTGGACCTTCCGGAGCAGGTGAAGCAGGATATGGAAAGCGTATACGGGCTCATCGCTGAGGCGGAATCCCACGCCCACGGAATGCCTGTGGACCAGATTCATTTCCACGAGGTGGGAACCATGGATGCGGTGGCTGATATCGCAGGTGTCTGTCTGCTGCTTCACGAAATCGGCGCGGAACAGATCATTGCATCCCCGGTTCATATGGGAAGCGGCCATGTCCATTGTGCCCATGGAATTCTTCCGGTTCCGGCTCCGGCCACGGCCCACATTTTGCAGGGAATTCCTGCATACAGCACGCAGATCAGAGGTGAACTCTGCACGCCCACCGGAGCGGCCCTGTTAAAACATTTTGTGAAAGAATTCCGCGAGATGCCGGTTATGGTCACATCAAAAATCGGATACGGAATGGGAAAGAGGGACTTCGAGCGTGCCAACTGTGTACGGGCATTTCTGGGAGAAACGGCTGTTACCGGATCTGAGGTGGTGGAGCTGTCCTGCAATCTGGACGACATGACTCCGGAAGCCCTCGGCTATGTTCAGGAGATTCTTTTTGAAGCAGGTGCCCTGGAGGTTTACACCATTCCGGTGGGAATGAAGAAAAACCGTCCGGGAATCCTCTTAACCTGCATGTGCAGGCAGGAGCAGGAGGAAACCATGACGGGTCTCCTGTTCAAACATACCACAACACTCGGAATCCGTGAGCATGTCAGCAGAAGATTCACTCTGACCAGAGAAATCAAAGAAATTGAAACACCCTATGGAACGGTGCGGGAAAAAATTTCCTCCGGTTATGGAATCACAAGAAGTAAGCTGGAATACGAAGATGTGGCTAAGATTGCACATCAGCAGGGAATGTCCCTGGAGGAGGTAAAGGATGCAGTACGCAGACTCTAAGGCAGAAGACGGTACCGGAAGGGAACTGCCAGTGGCTTTTAAGGGGCTGGAAACAAAACGGCTGCTTCTCAGGGAAATGACCTGGGAGGACCGTCCGGCCATCTGCGCGATTCTTCAGGATAAAGAAACCATGTATGCATATGAACACGCATTTTCAGATGAGGAAGTGGACAAATGGATGGGGAATCAGATGAACCGCTACCAAAACTTTGGGTTTGGCTTATGGGCTGTGGTGAAAAAGGAAACAGGAGAAGTCATCGGTCAGTGCGGCCTGACCTGGCAGCCGGTTCCTGAGTCCATAGACGCTTCCGGCCAGGTCTTGGAAATCGGCTATTTGTTTCAGCGGCCCCAGTGGGGAAATGGATATGCCACAGAGGCAGCCGCAGCCTGCCGGGAGTATGCCTTTCATGTTTTGAAAGCGCCCAGAGTGAGCTCCATTATTCGGGAAAACAACCGTGCATCCAGAAATGTGGCGGAACGGAATGGATTAAAGCCCATGGGAACCTTTGTGAAACACTATTATGGCATGGATATGCCGCATATTGTTTATGTGGACTATGCGGATTTCGGACAATAAAGAAGATTGCATATGCGGGAAAGGGCCACTCACAGAGAGGGGCCCTTATATCGTTAAAGGAGCAGTACGTGAAAGCCGAAAAAGTGTGTATAGAGAATAACACAAAAAGAAAGGGAGAAGATTTCTCCTCTCCCTCAAAATAGCTGAATGGATTAGCCGAAGTATCTCTTAAGAAGACCCTCAAGAGCCTTGCCATGTCTAGCCTCATCGCGAGCCATCTCATGAACAGTGTCATGGATTGCATCCAGGTTGTTCTTCTTTGCACACTTTGCAAGCTCGAACTTACCAGCAGTTGCACCGTACTCGCAGTCTACTCTCCAAGCCAGGTTAGCCTTTGTGCAGGCCTTCATGTTCGGCTCAAGATCCTCGCCGAGGAGCTCTGCAAATTTAGCAGCATGCTCAGCCTCTTCGTAAGCTGCCTTCTCCCAGTAGAGACCGATTTCCGGATAACCCTCTCTGTGAGCGATACGAGCCATGCACAGATACATACCAACCTCAGAGCACTCGCCCTCGAAGTTTGCCTTTAACTGCTCAAAGATGAACTTCTTGTCTTCTTCGCTGATATCAGCATTGTTCTTTACAGTCTTTGCGTAGATGCCGTACTCATGCTCAGCAGCCAGGCTCATCTCGCCCTGAACCTCTTTGAACTTATCAGCGCCTACATGACATACCGGACATTCTGCCGGAGCTGCTTCGCCTTCAAAAACATAACCACATACTGTACATACAAATTTCTTCATGCTATTCTCTCCTTTTTATTGATAATTCTTAATAATAGTAATTATTACTGATTTCAATATACCATAAGAACCATTGGTTGTCAACACTTAATTTGCTTTTTTCTGCTGGCACATCTCACATTCCCCGTAAAAGAAAATTGTGTGGGAGTCCACCCGTCCTAACACCGGTTCCGTCAGAAGATCGGACGTTTCCTGCACCAGGCTGAGCGGGAGATCATGGATCCTGCCGCAGGTCCTGCAGATAAAATGATAATGGGGTTCCGTTCTGTAATCAAAATGTTCGGAACCGTCTCCGCAGGAGAATCTGGAGATTTCCCCGAGCTCCGCCAGGAGATTTAAATTCCGGTATACCGTTCCCAGGCTGATATTGGGGAATTCTTCGCGGATGGAAAGGTAAAGGGCGTCGGCAGTGGGATGGTCAGTGCGGTTCATCAGACAGGTTTTTATGGACTCTCTCTGTCGGCTGTATTTCAGGGTCTTCATTCCCTCATTCCCTCCTTTCATATAGTAACAATAATAATAATCGTTACTGAAATATTAACAAAAATAAGCCACAATGTCAAGAAAAAATACGAATAAAAACCTGGAAATACATAGAAATTCCTTGAAAATGATGTATCCATTCATTATACTAGTACTATTAAGCGAAGAAGCAGAGGTGATTTCATGCGAAGCAGACATACCCGCCATTTGGCGACTGAACTGTCCGCACGGCTGTTTGACCGTGAGTTTTTAAAGAGCGCTGGCTTAAGCCGCCGGACCATGCAGGAGATATTTGTGAGGGACAAGTGGGAAGAGGCCTTTGAGACCCTGTTTCCCATTAAAAAAACATTTACCTGTGAGGAGATCCTGGAACTTTGCAGACCGGAATTGTGGGCCGTTTCGGTGGAACCGGAGGAAGGATGGATTTCCTTCACCTATAAGTTCGCAACCCATATTCTGTATCCGGATCCGGAATTTGATAAAAAGGCTGCTCCCTATGCGGCAGGCGCACTTCTTTATTTAAATCTGCTCCAGTTTTTCTTTGATGAGGAGAGAAAGGTGATACCTTTCAATCCGTATGATGATTTTGAGCTGCTTTCCGAGGAGGAATATGCAGCCTGTGACCGTGCCGAAGAGTACGCACACTTTGTAAAAGAATTCCGAAACCAGTATATTTATGAAATGATGCGGTTAAACCGTGAGGCAACGCCCTTTGAAACACTGGGACATATTGCCGGAGTTCACTATGTGGCCATGCATGTGGCCAGAGGACTTCATAAAGCCGGAGTCCCCATCGATCTTGCTCTGGCATCCGGTGCCGCCGCAGGTCATGACCTGGGAAAGTTCGGCTGCAAGCCCAACGAGCGTGTTCCGTATCTTCATTATTATTATACGAACCAATGGTTCACCGCTTACCATATGGAAAGTATCGGCCATATCGCGGCCAATCACTCTACCTGGGACCTGGAGCTTGACAATATCTCCGTGGAATCCCTGGTGTTAATCTATGCAGATTTCCGCGTAAAACAGATGCGCGGAGCAGACGGAAAAGAAATCACTAAAATTTATACACTGAAAGACTCCTTCGACGTAATTTTATCCAAGCTTGACAATGTGGATGAGGCCAAGAAAAACCGCTACCGTGTGGTTTATGCAAGACTTCATGAATTTGAAAAATATATGCGGTCCCTGGGGGTGGACACAGACTTAAACGGAAATCCGCCCGCCCCGGAAAAACCAAAGGATATCGTAATTCAGAACAGCGACCAGATCGTCCGTTCCTTTGTGTTCCTTGGAATTGAACATAATATCGACGTCATGCACCGTCTGGGAACCGAGCGCCAGTTCGGAAATATCCTGGAGGCGGCACGAAGCGAAAAGGACTGGAAAAATGTCCGTGCGTACCTGAACATATTCAATGAATATTCCATTCATTTAAACCACAGACAGAAACAGCAGACCATAAATTTCTTATATGAACTTCTGTTAAACAGGGAAGGCGATATCCGCAGACAGGCGGCTGCGCTGATCGGAAAAATGTTTGCAGACTTCAATGCCGGATACCGGAAAGAGCTTCCGGCCAATATGCCTGACCCGGATGAGAAAACGGCCCTTAACCTCTGGAGCGAGTATATGGCCATGTTAATCTGTCCGGACTACCGTCTGACGCTCCAGCAGAAAAGACGAATCCAGAATTCCCTGAAATTTGTTTTGATCTCTGCCCTGGAACGCAGCTCGGAAAAGGTGCGGGAAGAATATTTTGCCGTATTTATGGAGTGGTTTGACGGAAAGCATTCCCTGAACGACGACTCCCTCTTTTATCTTTTAGATGCCGTATTCTCCCTTCCCCTGGAGCTCTGTAAAAAAGAAGAGCGCCTGGAACGGCTGGTGGCATTTGCTGTGGAGCAGATGAATTATCCGGATGAAAAGGTAAGAATCGCAGCAATCCGTGCTTTAAAGATACTGACAGGAGCCGTAACGCCGGAGCATAAATGCTATGAGCTGGTGCGCCGGGCGGCTGAAGAGATGAAGCCGGATTCCATGACCATGCTGTTTTTACAGTACCGGATTTTCACCAACCTGCGCCTGGATACAAGAAAGCAGATGGAGATTCTCTACGGAAGCGATGTGGTCAGCGATATCTTCCTGGAGAACTTAAAATCGGCTACCCCATGGATTATCAAAGCCGTAAATATAAAGCTTTTGGCTGACCAGGTGGACCACGGAAAGAGAGAGCATCTCCTTCATATCTGCGCCCATTTTTCCAACCTGATTAAAGTCAGCGAGCAGGTGGGCGTGCGCCATGACGCGGGACGTGCCCTGCTGCGCCTGGCCCATCTTCTGACCACAGACCAGAGAAACGAAATTGCCGTGGAGCTTTTAAAGGGCCTTGAAGTGGGCGAGTATGAGTTTTCCAAGTATATTCCGGAGTACCTTGGCGAATTTGCCCTCTGGCTTCCGCCGGAACAGTTGGATGATTTAATTGAAAGACTTCATATTCTGCTGGCCAACGCCAACGAGCGGATTGTTTCCGTGGCCCTGGATACCCTGGGAATTCTTCTGGAATGCTATGCCAGATATCCCAGCCGCTTTGAGGAGCCGGAGGAGGTGGCCCATGAGCGGAAAATGCGGCTTCTGGGCCTGATCTTAAGCTGCCTTGCCAATTACAGGGAGCAGGTGCGCCAGGAGGCCATGCTGGTAATCGGCCAGCATGTGTTCGGCTCCGATGAGATGTCAGAGCGTGATAAGAACGACTTGTTCTCCCTCTGCTCCAAGAAGCTTCTGTTCCTGTTGAATGAGAATAAGGGCGGAGAGTTAAGCCTCTACTACCGTGCGGCAACCCTGTCCCATGTGAGCCGTTTCATGTCCAGATACCAGATTTTCAGCGGCAGCGTGGGCTTAAAAGGGCGGTATAAGGTGGCTTTCTTCCCGGGAACCTTTGACCCCTTCACCCTGTCCCATAAAGAGATCGCGAGAAAAATCAGGGAGCTGGGCTACACGGTATTCCTGGCCATTGATGAATTTTCATGGTCCAAGAAAACGCAGCCCCATCTGGTGCGCCGCCAGATCGTCAATATGTCGGTGGCAGATGAGTTCTATGTACATCTGTTCCCGGATGATACGCCCATTAACATTGCCAATCCGGCGGATTTAAAGCGGTTAAAGGATATTTTTTCAGAGCAGGAGGTCTACATTGTGGTGGGCTCCGATGTCATCCACAACGCCAGCTCCTACAAAAAGGAGCCCTGTGAGAATTCCATCCACAGCTTTAACCACATCGTATTCCGAAGAGCCGGGGAGGAACATCCGGAGGACCTTTACAACTGCATCACCGGAAAGGTGGAAGAGTTAGAGCTGCCGCCCAATCTGGAAGACATCAGTTCCACAAAGATTCGTGAGAACATCGACAACCACCGCGACATTTCAAGCCTCATTGACCCGGTGGTTCAGGAATACATTTACCACAAGGGTCTGTACTTAAGAGAGCCGGAATTTAAGCCGATTTTAAGAGCAAAGGCCATCTCCTTTGAGAATGTTTCCTGTGCAGACGATCAAATGATAGCGGAAATCGGAAACTCTGTCCTTTATTCCCATCCCGATGCGGAAGCAATTTTAACGAGAATTTACCGGGAAAAGGACCGGTTGATTGTTTTAAGAAATACTCTGGAAGGCGCCCGCCCTGCGGGATTTGTAAGCTACCGGGAGTTAAAGTCCGAGGAGCTCTTCAGTGTTCTGCGGGATATGGACCTGGCCAACGCCGTGAGGAGAAAGACCAGCCGGGAAGTGCTCATGATTACGGGCATCTTCATGCGGGAAAGCGAAATCCGTGACGGCGAGGCCATAAGAGACTCGGCCCAGCTCCTTTTGGTGGAAGTTGTCACCCAGGCGCTGGCAAGAAACTGCAGCTTTGCCCTGTTTGTGGCAGACCGGGGACTTACCTCCAAAGAAGTGATTTTCGCCCTGGAGCGCCAGGGCTTTGTGAAGCCGGTGGGCGGAGAGGACAGCGAAAAGCGTACCATTTATATGGTAGACATGCATGAACCGCTGATGCTTTTACATAATCTGGAAACAACGATCAAGGAACCCTTTGCCAGCAGTCCCGTGGTTTTAGAGGCCATTGAACGGAACCATAAAAAGTTACAGCTTACCATGACGAAGCTGTATCCGGGCAATCTTGTACTGTCCTTATCCTCCGGCGTGATGCACCATCGGCTGGTGGACCGGATTACAGCCTTAAATGATGTGCCGAGAGAGCCCTTAGTCCCCAGAAAGCTGGGAGAAAACATGTGTGTTCCCTTCGGTAAGATTTTAAGGGGCAAGGTAGTTCCCAATACCGTAACGAAGACGCTCCATACGGATAAGGTTTATGAGCCGGATTTACAGGATTACTCCATCGAGCCGTTCCCGTACTATTCACCGCTTGAAAGCCAGATTAAAACCATCAAGTCCTTCCACCGTCCTGTGATTCTGGTGGATGACCTGGTTCATAAGGCAGACCGTCTTCAGGCCCTGGCCCCCAGCCTCAAGGAAGCGGGAATTCCGGTGAAGAAGGTGGTTGTGGGCGTGATCTCCGGCTATGGCCGTGACCTGATGCAGACCTTCCATCTTCCTGTGGAAAGTATCTACTCCATGCCGAATCTGCGTCAGTGGTTTGTGGAATCCACCCTGTATCCGTTTATCGGAGGCGATACGGTGCGGAGGGAAGAGATGAAGGTGGCCGGACTTCAGCCGTCCGTTAATATGATTCTTCCCTATGCAACTCCAAAGCTCACCGGATGCAGCCGGGAGGCGCTGTTTGAGTTTTCCGCCTGCTGTATCGAGAACGCCAGGGACCTTCTTCAGGTGCTGGAGTCTGAGTACAGGAAGCAGTTTGCAAAGAATCTGACCCTTTCCAGACTTTCCGAGGCCGTAATCCTGCCTCTGTGCCCGGATAAGGGAAGCTGTATGGAATACGATGAGAACCTGGCCGCATCCGTATATCTGGAGAATGACCTGGAAATGCTGGGCCGTATGAAAGAATTTATGATTTAGGGAGAACTGGAATGATTGCATATTATAAAATTAACGGACAGATCTGCTTTTCTGACAGGGCAGATCTGCCCTATGAAAAAATTGGGGAGCCGGAAGGGGCAGAAACCCTCACATGGCTCTTTGACCGGGAACCGGGAAGCTGCCGTGCCTCCTTCCTTGTAAACAGCCAGGCGCTTCTTTCTGCAAAGGAAGAGAGCGTAAGCTGGTTAAATGAAAATGAGCTGGACGGAAAGGCCTTTGAGGGCGAGCTGCCGGGCTGGGGAAAAGAGCTCATTGCAGCCGGAAAGGTCCGTGCCGTCAATGTTTCCCATCCCCGTTTTGAGGAAATTCTTTCCTGGAAGCCGATGGAAGGGAAAAAACGTGTTCATGTGCTGGCCATCGGAGATGTGGGAAGTATGCTTTTGACAGGCCTTCATCTTCTGGGCGGCGATGTGATTTCCAAAATCGGAATCTGTGATATTTCCGATCAGGTGACAGCCAGATGGGAGTTTGAGGAAAACCAGATTGCATATCCCTGGGATTATGATGCCCTGCCGGAAGTTGAGGTGGTGACCCAGGAAAACCTGTTTGACTGCGATGTGTTTGTATTTGTGGCCTCCAAGGGCATTCCTCCGGTGGGCTCCGGCGTCAAGGACGTGCGGATGTACCAGTTTGAAAATAACTCCAAGATCATCGGCCACTATGCAAAGATGGCCAGGGAAAAGCAGTTTAAGGGACTGTTCTGCGCGGTTTCGGATCCGGTAGACCCATTGGCAAAGACTGCATTCTTAGAAAGCAACAAAAACGAAGCCGGAGAGCTTGATTATATGGGACTTCTTCCGGAACAGATTCAGGGCTTTGGCCTGGGAGTCATGAACGCCAGAGCGGCTTATTATGCAAAGAGAGACGAGCGGTTTAAACAGTTCTTAACAGAGGGGCGTTCCTTCGGCCCCCATGGACAGGATTTGGTGATTGCAGATTCCATCGAAAATTACAACGATGCCCTTTCAAAGGAATTGACGGAACTTACAGTGACAGCCAACCTGCATATGCGCGCCATCGGTTATAAGCCCTTTGTGGCCCCGGCCTTTTCCTCCGGCGCCCTGTCTATTCTTCTGGCTCTGAGAGGAGAATGGCACTGCGGTTCCGTGTTCCTGGGCGGTATTTATATGGGAGTGAAGAACCGTTATACAAAGCATGGACTGGAGACGGAAATGCTGCCGCTTCCAGATGCCCTTTATGAGCGCATTGTGTTTGCGGAAGAAAACCTGAAAAAGATCGTATAATCTTTAAGAAGAAACTTATGAGGGAGCCGGGCAGGTGCCAGACGGTTCCCTCAGCGGTTTTCCGGGAAGATTTCTGAAAGGAAAGGAAGAGAGTCGTTGGAGGAAGAGAAATTACTGGTGATTTACCCTCAAAAGAGGGGAAAGGAAAAAGAGAGGGAACGGCTGGATGAGATTCTCTCATATGCTCTGGAGAATACTCCGGCAGAAATTTTTGAAGACATGTCGGTGCTCTGGGATGGAGAAAATCAGGAAAACGGGTCCCGGAGGTTTGCCGGACGGAGGCTCTTATTTGCGGTTCCTCTGGGAAAGGACGGAGTGAACCGGGGGTATTATGAGGTGTTAGCATGGCTCCGCACGGGAGAAAAGGTGCTGGAGGGGGCCGTGGCAGGGCTCATCATTGATGCAGACAGCGAGCTTTATACCAAGGCAGCGGCCAGGGAGCTGGCGGTGGCGGCCAACCAGGCGGGCTGTGCTTTTGTGGGACGGCCTCTGGTGGAGGGCACCGCATCACTTGATAACTATATTGTCCAGGCGTCAAATATGAAAACGGACCGTATGGGGGCCTACAAGAACAGTGCCAGAATTCTGGCGGAGCAGGTGGCTTCGTTTGCGTGGGAGGAAAAGGAACATCCGCATCTTCTGGTTCTGCATGCTTCCAACCATAAGACCTCCAATACCATGGCCCTCTGGAATGCAGTAAAGGAAAAGCTGGATGGGATTGAGGTGACGGAAATCAATTTAAGGAACGGTACCCTGGAGGACTGCTCCGGATGTCCCTTCCAGATGTGCCTGCACTTCGGTGAGAGAGGGCAGTGCTTTTACGGCGGAGCCATGGTGGACGATGTGTACCCGGCTGTCAGACGGGCAGACGGAATTCTGCTTTTATGTCCCAACTACAACGATGCCCTTTCTGCCAATATGACAGCCTTTATCAACCGCCTCACTGCGCTGTTCAGGACCACAAGGTTTTATGACAAGGCCCTGTTTGCCATCATTGTGTCAGGGTATTCGGGAAGTGATTTGATTGCAGGACAGTTGGTGACAGCGCTCAACATGAATAAAACCTTTTATCTTCCGGGGAACTTCTGCATGATGGAAACAGGAAACAGTCCTGGGTCCGCAATGAAGGCCCCGGGAATCTCCGGGCGGATAGAAGAATTTGCCCGGAAAGTGCGGAAAACTTTGTTAAAAGAAAATGCATGAAAATTTTGATACTTTAATATATTGCAACATTGATGGGGGAAAATTAAAGAGAAAGAACAAATAATTTTTAAATGTTGCAATCTTTAAATATATATTGTATAATGCAATTAACAGTTCCCTTTGTTATGAAAGTAACAAAGAATAAAAAGGAGGTAGTTTTTATGAAAAAGCAAATTTCGGTATTAGCAGCTATGGCTCTTAGCTGTGCAATGGTTTTAACCGCCTGCTCCAGCAAGCCGGCTGAAACAGCAGCCCCGGCCGCAGAGACAACCGCAGCCCAGGCAGCAGCAGAAACAACAGCAGCTCCGGCCGCTCCCAGCGGTGACGCAGTGAAGATGACAATGGGTACCGGCGGAACAACTGGTACATATTATGCATTCGGCGGCGTTATTGCCAATGTATTAAATGCTAAGAACATCGGTGTTAATATCAACGTACAGTCCACAGGTGCTTCCAAGGCTAACATTTACCTCGTAAACGACGGTGAGGCTGACCTTGCTATCGTACAGAACGACGTTATGGACTATGCCTATAACGGAACAGACCTTTTCGCAGAAGAGGGCGCAGCAACTGAGTTCTCTACCGTTGCAGCTCTTTACGCTGAGGTTTGCCAGGTTGTATCCACAGGCGATATCAAATCCATCGAAGACTTAAAGGGTAAGAGAGTTTCCGTTGGTGACGCAGGATCCGGTGTTGAATTCAATGCCCGCCAGATTCTTGAAGCTTACGGTATCAGCTTTGACGATATCCAGGTAAATAACCTTGGCTTCGGTGATTCCGCAGACGCATTAAAAGATGGTAAGATCGATGCATTCTTCTGTACAGCAGGCGCTCCTACAACCGCTATCGTAGAGCTTGCTACCACCAACAGCATCAACCTTCTTGAAATTGATGATGAGCATGCAGCAGCTCTTGCTGAAGCACATCCGTTCTATACAACATACCCGATTCCGGGCGGCTCCTACAAGGGTGTTGACAATGATGTTCAGACCGTTGCCATCAAGGCTACTCTGATCTGCTCCCCGAGCCTTTCCGAGGATACAGTTTACAACCTGACAAAGGCTATCTTTGACAACCAGAGCGAAATCGCTGCTGCACATGCAAAGGGCGAAGAGTTAAGTCTGGAATACGCTGTAAGCGGTATCTCTGTTCCGTTCCATCCGGGTGCTGAAAAGTACTTCAAGGAAGTTGGAGCAATTAAGTAATAACCTTGAAAAACAAGAAAATAAAAATCCTGGCAATGGCTGCAATAATCATGGCTATTATTGCAGCCATTGTAACAGTTACCCTCAGAAGCGGAGACTATCTGGTCTTAAGGAACGGGGACACCAAAGAAGAATATGCCCGCTTCCGCGTCTCGGAGGGGGATGAGTTTTCCGTCATGTTTATCCATTCCGTAAATCAATATCCGCTGACGGATGTCTATGAGATCAGGGATCATAAGATTTACGTGGTGCGTACCATCTATTACAATTTTGGCGCAGGAGTACAGACGGAGATCGAAGAGGGGCAAAAGCTGGAAATTGGAGAGAACGGGGAGATGATCGTTTCCGGATTTAACCGGGAAATGCCGTTTCTTTCCTATATCGTAGGCACGGTTTCCGACCATACGCTTACGATTCATGGGGATGAAATCAGTTTAAGGGAGCTCTGCGGGCGAAACAGCAAGGTGGAGTTTTCCTGTGAACATAAATTCTTTTGAGCAGACTAGGAGGGGTATGATATGGCAGAAAACGAGAAGATGAAAGTGAACACAGCTCCGGAGATAGATACCAGTACCGGAACTGCCGAAGATGTGGAAGCCATAATGAAAAAGTATGACAGAGAGTCAAATACCCGTATCTGGGAAGGGACACCAAAGATGGTAATCCGCTATCTTCTGGCTGCCTTCGCATTACTGATGGTGTATATGAACCTGTTTGCAAACTGGGATGAGCGTGTGCGCCGTTCCCTGTTTGTGGGCCTTGTGATTATTCTGTCTTTCCTTGTTTATCCGGCAAAAAAGGGAAATTCCAAGAAGAACCATGTCCCGATCTATGACATTATTTTAATGGTCATTGGTGCCGGAGCGTATTTTTATTTTGTAATCAACTTTAAGACGATTATCGGTCATGCAACCCGTATCAGCCAGATGGAAGTAATCGTCGGCGTGATCGGCATTCTGGTTCTGGCCGAGACCTGCCGCCGCGTGGTTGGTATTCCGATTCTGTGTGTGGCCAGTGTTTTCGTTTTATATGCGTTCTATACCGGACTGGATGCAGGAAGAGCATTCAATGCCGTTTTAAAATCCGTTGTTTATAACCTGTTTTATACAACCGGCGGTGTAATCGGAACTCCCATTGGTGTTTGTTCCACATATATCGCACTGTTTATCCTATTCGGTGCCTTCCTTGAGGCGACGGGTATTTCCGAGTTCTTTATCCAGCTTGCCAACTCCCTGGCAGGTGCTTCCACAGGCGGACCTGCAAAGGTAGCCGTTATCTCCTCCGCTCTCTGCGGTATGGTATCCGGAAGCTCCGTTGGTAATACCGTTACAACCGGTTCCGTTACGATTCCTCTTATGAAGAAGACCGGATATCAGGGTGAGTTCGCAGGCGCCGTTGAGGCTGCTGCCTCCACCGGAGGACAGATCATGCCGCCCATCATGGGTGCTGCTGCATTCCTGATGGCAGAAATGGTAGGCGTTCAGTACGGTGAAATTGCCATGCGTGCAATTTTCCCGGCTCTGCTTTACTTCACAGGTATTTTCATTACGGTACATCTGGAAGCAAAGAGACTGGGCTTAAAGGGTATTCCGAAGGATGAGCTTCCGAAATTTATTCCGCTGTTCATCAAACAGGGATATCTGCTGATTCCGCTGGTGGCTCTGGTTGCAATGGTTATGATGGGATATACCATGTCCCGTTCGGCTGTTATTGCCACTATCCTTGCAATCCTTGTGAGCATGCCGAACAAGGAGACCAGAATGAATCCCACAAGATTCATAAATGCTCTGGAAACAGGCGGTAAGAATACACTTTCCGTTGCCGTTGCCTGCGGTGTTGCAGGTATCATCGCCGGAGTTGTTACCATGACAGGTCTTGGACAGATCCTGATTTCCGCAATCGTAGGCGTTGCCGGAGACCGCGTAATCGTTGCTCTGTTCCTCACCATGCTTACCTGTATCGTACTTGGTATGGGCGTTCCGACCACAGCCAACTACATTATCATGGCTACCACCTGCGCTCCCATTCTTGTAAATGGTATGGGAATCAACAAGATCGCAGCCAACATGTTCGTATTCTACTTTGGTATCGTTGCTGATATCACACCGCCGGTTGCTCTGGCAGCTTATGCAGGCTCTGCAATTGCCAAGTCCAACCCGATGAAGACGGCTCTCAATGCATCCCGTCTTGCCATTGCGGCATTCATCGTGCCTTATATCTTCGCCTTTGATCCGGCAATGTTATTTATTGACACAGGCGTTCTGGGTGTAGTTACCATCGTAATCACTTCCTTAATCGGTCTGTTCGGTGTTGCCGGAGGTCTGGAGGGATACATGTTTGCAAACATGAATGTCATCCAGAGAGTCATGGCTATCGTTGGAGGCCTTTGCATGCTGATTCCTGGCACTGTGACCGATATTGTCGGTATCGTGCTGGTAGGCGGTTCTGCACTCTGGCAGATTACTGAGAGTAAGAAGGCAGCAGGAAAAGCAAAATAAAAGAACAGATACGAGCCGGGCATTTCCGCTTATGGAAATGCCCGGCTTTTTGTTACAGAAACATTGACAGTACAGAAGAGGCGAGAATACAGAGAATGACTCCAATAATGGTTGGAAGCAGGAAGGCGATGATGGTCCATTTGACACTTCCTGTTTCTTTTTTTATGGTCAGGCAGGTGGTAGAGCAGGGCCAGTGGAACAGGGAAAAGATGGCCATGCAGACTGCAGTTTTTACGGTCCATCCGTGGGCGGTTAAGAGGGACAAAAGGGCTTTCGTATCGTCCATCTCCACCAGATAGCCCGTCTGAAGGTAGGCCATCAGGATAATGGGAAGTACGATTTCGTTGGCCGGGAAGCCCAGCAAAAAGGCCATAAGAATGATTCCGTCAAGGCCCATGAGCCGTCCCAGTGGGTCCAGAAAGCCGGAAATATAAAGAAGCAGGCTGGTATCTTTGACGGTGATATTGGCAAGCAGCCAGATCAAAAGTCCTGCCGGGGCAGCCACTGCCACGGCGCGGCCCAGAACAAAGAGAGTCCGGTCAAAGATGGAACGGACAATGACCTTTCCCACCTGGGGAGGACGGTAGGGAGGAAGCTCCAGGGTGAAGGAGGACGGAACCCCCTTTAACAGTGTGCGTGATAAGACCCAGGAAGCCCCCAGGGTGGCAAAAATACCAGAGAGAATGAATCCGGTGAGAAGGAATGCCGTCAGCAGGGAGGCAGGAATCCGGGCGGTCATGGCCATACCTGCATTGCCCATGAAAAACAGGGAGATCATGGTGAGAAGCAGAGGGAAGCGGCCATTGCAGGGAACCAGACTGTTGGTTAAAATGGCGATAAGCCGTTCCCTTGGAGAGTCGATGATGCGGCAGCCCACGACTCCGGCGGCGTTGCACCCCAGTCCCATGGCCATGGTGAGGCACTGCTTTCCGCAGGCCTTGCATTTATGGAAGGCGCCGTCCATGTTGTAGGCAATTCTTGGCAGATAGCCCAGGTCCTCCAGCAGAGTAAACAGCGGAAAAAAGATAGCCATGGGCGGCAGCATCACGGAAACAATCCAGGCCACAACCCGGTAAACACCGTAAACAGCGGCTCCCATGAACCACTGGGGGAGCCTGGCAGCCTGGCAGAGCATCACCAGCTTTTCCTCCAGATGGAAAAACAGGTTCCACAAAAGAGCAGACGGGTAGTTGGCCCCTGTGATGGTGAGCCAGAAAATTCCCACCAGAAGCAAACACATGAGGAGACTTCCGCTTACGGGGCCTGTCAGGATGCGGTCCAGCCGTTCTTCTCTTGTCCTGTAATCTTTTTTACTGTAAGTAACGGCCATGGCGGCCAAATCACTGGGGGAAAAGTCCTCCGGATATTTCCTGTATTCCGGCTCCATGGAACAGGAAGAGAAAAAAGGGCAGGCTCCGCAGGAGCAATGGTTCGGGGAGGGAGACGGCTTTACCAGGGCCTTTTTTAGCTGGTCCAGGCCATTCTTTTTTCTGGCACAGCAGGGGACCGCCGGAATTCCAAGCTCCCTTTCCAGCGCGGGGAAATTTACCAGAATCCCTTTTTTGGCGGCTTCGTCACAGAGATTCACACAGAGAATTATCTGGGGGATTTCGGGCTCCGGGCGGTCTTCGATGAGTCCGGTGGCCTGCCGCAAAAGATGAAGTCCCCGTTCCAGGCAGGTGGCATCGCAGACCAAAAGCAAATATTCATAAGCTTCGTCCCGGATGAAGTTCCTGGTGAGGGCTTCTTCGGCAGAGCGGACGTCAAAGGAGTAGATTCCGGGAAGGTCCACAATGGAAAATCCGTGGTCTTCTACGGAAAAATATCCGGTGGTACAGGAAACTGTGACTCCGGCCCAGTTTCCCGTGTGCTGGTGCAAATTGGTGAGGGCGTTGAAAATCGTACTTTTTCCCACGTTGGGGTTGCCAACTAGGGCGATACGCCGCTTCATGGCTGCACCCCGCCGCGAAGCTCCTGGACTATGATCAGGCGGCTGTCCTCACGTCTCAAGGCAATGACAGCATTTCTTACCAGGTAGGCGGCAATGTTCTTTTTCTTCTTCTGTAATACACAGGAAATCACGGCGCCTGGTTCAAAGCCCAGGTCCATGAGGCGCCCGGCCATGAGACCTTCATTGGCCAGGCAGATGATTTTTGCAGTTTCACCGGGAGTTATATCACATAATGGAAGTACCATGAAATCACTCGCTCGCAGGTTGCTTATGAATGAGATATGAGGAAAGACGGGGAATGGTGCATGGACCAGACGGGGCAGACGGACCTGGCACTGGGTTATGAGAGGATAACAGGAACAGGTTTGTCTATTTTCATGGAGTTTTCAGTTACCGTGCAGTCGTAGGCCCAGATGTGCACCCCGCTTTTCCTGGCCCGTAACAGTGCATCGGCAAATTCCGGATGGGTGGTCCGGTTGGGAAAAAAGGCACGGATTCCCTTCATCTGGATGACGAACAGAACGGCGGTCTGATAGCCTGCTTTTGATGCTTCGGCTAACTCGTCCAGATGTTTGATGCCGCGTTCCGTGGGAGCATCAGGAAACATGGCGGTGCCGTTTACATCCAGGGTGACGCCTTTTACTTCCATGAGCCATGGTGTCCGGCAGTCGGTAAAAGATAAATCGAACCGGGACTGGCCGTAGCGTACCTCCCGTCTGACATTTTGGGGGCGCGGGCAGAAAGGGAGTCCGTCTCCGGTGGTGAGCCATTCATAGGCCGCCTGGTTTGGGGCCTGGGAGTCGATATTCACCCAGACGGGACCGGAGGGAGCGGCTTTGGATACGCCGATGAGGGAATACTCTGTTTTTCTGCCCTGGGAAGCGGCATCCGGGTGGTGCTGTATGGTCACAGGGGTGCCGGGGAGAAGAAGTTCCTTTAAACGGCCTGTGTTTTTTACGTGGCAGACGACTTCGGTTCCGTCAAGCTGTACATGGGCCAGGAAACGGTTGGGGCGGGAGAGAAATACGGCAGTTTTTATATTGGGGTAGAACATGGGTTGCGGACCTCCTTTTGCTTATGGGAACAGTATATCACAAATTTCTTGCGCGCTGTGGAAAAGTGTGCTACAATCTTGGCAAAGTTTTACCGTGATGCAGGACCAAAGAGAGGAAGGAAACAATATGGAATTATTATATGGAAGCACCCGGGGCGGAGAGAGCGGGGTGACAGCCTCCCAGGCAATTTTGAAAGGATTGGCCTCTGACGGCGGCTTGTTTGTTCCGGAGCAGATACCGGCTCTGGATGTGACAATCGAGGAATTAGCAAAGATGACATATCAGGAGACTGCTTATGCAGTGATGAAGCAGTTCCTTACAGACTTTACAGAGGATGAACTGAAGAACTGCATTTCCCGTGCCTACGATGAAAAATTTGACACGAAGGAAATCGCGCCCATAAAGAAGGCCGGGGGAATGTTTTTTCTGGAGCTGTTCCATGGAAAGACCATTGCCTTTAAAGACATGGCACTGTCAATTCTTCCATATTTTATGACCACGGCCGCAAAGAAGAATCATGTGGACAATGAGATTGTGATTCTGACGGCTACCTCCGGTGATACGGGAAAGGCAGCCATGGCCGGATTTGCAGATGTTCCGGGGACCAGAATTATTGTATTCTATCCCAAGGACGGCGTGAGCCGGGTGCAGGAACTGCAGATGCTGACCCAGAGGGGCGCCAATACATCGGTGGTGGGAATTTACGGAAACTTTGACGATGCCCAGACCGGAGTGAAAAAGATTTTCGGAGACAAGGAATTTGAGAAAGAACTGGATGAAATGGGATTCCAGTTATCCTCAGCCAATTCCATCAACATCGGCCGCCTGGTTCCGCAGATCGTATATTATGTGTATGCATACGCAAAGCTTTACGCAGCGGGAGAAATTGAAAAAGGGGAAACGGTCAATGTGACGGTTCCCACAGGAAACTTCGGAAACATCCTGGCTGCATACTTTGCAAAGCAGATGGGAATTCCCTTTGGAAAGTTAATCTGTGCATCCAATGACAATAAGGTGCTTTACGACTTCTTCCAGACGGGAGAATACAATAAAAACCGTGAGTTCATTCTGACCACATCCCCGTCCATGGATATTCTGGTCTCCAGCAATCTGGAGCGGCTTCTGTATTTAAGCTGCGGACGTGACGCAGAGAAGACAAAGGCCCTGATGGATGGACTTTCTAAAGATGGCAGATATGAGATTACTTCTGAGATGAAAGCATTTATGTCAGACTTCTGGGCCGGATATGCGGGGATGGAAGCAAATGCTGCCGAGATTAAAAAGTTATACGAAGAGTCCGGATACCTTGTGGACACCCACACAGGCGTGGCGGCAGCCGTATATGAAAAATATAAAGAGGAAACCGGAGACGGAAAGAAAACCATCCTGGCCTCCACTGCAAGCCCCTATAAGTTTTCCAGAAGTGTCATGGAGGCAGTCACAGGCGCAGATGAGAGCGCAGATGAGTTTGAACTGATCGATAAGATGGAGAAACTGTCGGGCGTGAAGATTCCGGCAGCCATTGATGAGATCAGAAATGCCAAAATTCTTCATAACCGCCAGTGCAGACCGGAAGAAATGAAGGAAACTGTGAAATCAACCTTTTCAAAACAGGAGAAATAAGGTATAATTAATAAATAGTGAAATGCAAAAAATAAGATGCAAATGGAGGTCCAAAATTATGTTAGTAACAGCAAAGGAAATGCTTGAAAAAGCAAGAGAAGGCAAGTACGCAGTAGGTCACTTCAATATTAACAACCTGGAATGGACAAAAGCAATTCTTCAGACAGCCGAAGAGTTAAAATCCCCGGTAATCCTTGGCGTATCTGAGGGCGCAGGAAAATACATGACTGGCTATAAGACAGTTGTAGGTATGGTAAACGGAATGCTGGAAGAGTTAAATATCACAGTTCCGGTTGCCCTTCATCTGGACCATGGCAGCTACGAGGGCTGCTTAAAGTGCATCGAGGCTGGATTCTCCTCCATCATGTTCGATGGTTCCCATTATCCGATTGAAGAGAATGTGGAAAAGACAAAAGAGTTAATCAAGATCTGCCGTGAAAAGGGAATGTCCCTGGAGGCAGAGGTTGGTGCCATCGGCGGCGAGGAAGACGGCGTTGTTGGTATGGGCGAATGTGCAGATCCCGATGAGTGCAAGATGATTGCTGACCTTGGCGTTGATATGCTGGCAGCAGGTATCGGCAACATTCACGGTAAATATCCGGCAAACTGGAAGGGCTTAAGCTTTGAGACCCTGGCTGCTGTTAAGGAAAAAGTAGGCGATATGCCCCTGGTTCTTCACGGCGGTACCGGTATTCCGGAGGATATGATTAAGAAAGCAATCTCCCTTGGCGTTGCAAAGATCAACGTAAATACAGAGTGCCAGCTTTCTTTCGCTGATGCAACAAGAAAGTACATTGAAGCAGGAAAGGACCTGGAAGGAAAGGGATTTGACCCGAGAAAACTCCTTGCACCGGGCGCTGCTGCAATTAAGGAAACCGTAAAAGCTAAGATGGAGCTGTTCGGTTCCGTAGGTAAAGCAGAATAAGAAAACGAAACGTTCTCCCAATACGGGAGAACGTTTTTAGAATCAGAAAGAGGAGGAAAAGTTTATGAGCGAAGCCATCAATGTGGCAGAGATCTTTGGAGAGAATGTATTCAATGAAACTGTAATGAAAGAACGTCTCCCGAAAAGTGTATACAAAAAACTGAAACAGACCATCGAGGACGGAAACGAACTGGATCCCTCCATCGCAGACGTGGTAGCCCATGCCATGAAGGAATGGGCAGTGGATAACGGCGCGACACATTATACCCACTGGTTCCAGCCACTGACAGGAGTAACCGCAGAAAAGCACGATTCCTTCATTGGAAGCCCCAACGAAGCCGGAAAGGTTTTGATGGATTTATCCGGAAAGGAACTGATTAAGGGTGAGGCTGATGGTTCTTCTTTCCCCTCCGGCGGACTCCGTGCCACTTTTGAGGCTCGCGGATATACTGCATGGGACTGCACCTCCCCTGCCTTTTTAAAGAAAGATGCCACAGGCGTGACGCTCTGCATCCCCACCGCATTCTGTTCCTATGGCGGAGAGGCCCTGGATAAAAAGACACCGCTGCTGCGTTCCATGGAGGCCATCGACAAGCAGGCCGTGCGTATTTTCCATCTGTTCGGAAATACCAGCGTAAAACGGGTGATCCCGTCTGTGGGACCGGAGCAGGAATATTTCCTGGTGGACAGAGAGAAGTACTTACAGAGAAAAGATTTGATTTATACAGGCCGTACCCTGTTTGGAGCCATGCCGCCCAAGGGCCAGGAAATGGATGATCATTACTATGGTGTCATCCGTGAGCGGATTGGTGCTTATATGAAGGAACTCAATGAGGAGCTCTGGAAACTGGGCGTTTCTGCAAAGACACAGCATAACGAGGTGGCTCCGGCGCAGCATGAGCTGGCCACCATTTACACAAAGGCAAATCTGGCCGTTGACCATAACCAGCTTGTGATGGAAACCATGAAAAAGGTTGCCGGACGCCATGGTCTTGCGTGCCTGCTCCATGAAAAACCGTTCCAGGGCGTCAACGGTTCCGGTAAACATAACAACTGGTCCCTGACCTCCGATACGGGAATCAATATGCTGGAGCCGGGCGTGACCCCCCATGAAAATATCCAGTTTTTACTGGTACTGGCCTGCATCATGAAGGCCGTGGATGTTCATGCAGATCTGCTCCGTCAGTCTGCCGCCGTTCCGGGCAATGATTACCGTCTTGGAGCCCAGGAAGCCCCGCCGGCTATCATCTCCATTTTCGTTGGAGAGCAGCTTGAGGATGTGATTGAGCAGCTTTGCAGCACTGGCTCCGCAACCCATTCCAAGACAGGCGGAACCTTAAAGACAGGTGTTACCACGCTTCCTGATTTTGATAAGGATGCCACAGATCGTAACCGTACTTCACCCTTTGCGTTCACAAGCAATAAGTTTGAGTTCCGTATGGTTGGCTCTTCTGACTCTATCGCATCTGCCAACGTGGTACTGAATACGATTGTGGCAGAGGCCTTCAAGGAAACGGCAGATATTCTGGAGAAAGCAGATGACTTCTCCACAGCCGTCCATGACCTGATTAAAAAGCTGTTTATGGAACATAAGAGAATTATCTTCAACGGCAACGGATATACGGACGCCTGGGTGGAGGAAGCTGCCCGCAGAGGACTTCCCAACTTAAAGTGCATGGTGGATTCCATCCCGTCTCTGGTGACAGAAAAAGCAGTTAAGCTGTTTGGCGATTTCGGTGTATATACGAGGACCGAGCTGGAAGCAAGAGCTGAGATTGAATATGAGGCCTATGCAAAATCGGTAAACATCGAGGCAAAGACCATGCTGGATATGGCCGGGAAGCAGATCATTCCGGCAGTGATCAAGTATACCACAGTTCTGGCCCAGTCCCTGAGCGCCGTAAAGGCAGCCTGTGCCGATGCGGATGTGAGCGTGCAGACAGAGCTTCTGGTTGAGACTTCGGATTTGCTTTCTGATATGAAGGTAGCCGTGGCTGAGATTCAGGATAAGCTGGAAACAAGCGGAAAAATGGGGGATATGGAAAAGCGGGCGCATTTCTATTATGACGAGATTGTCCCGGCCATGAACCGCCTGCGCAGTGCCGCAGACCAGCTTGAGATGATTGTGGATAAGGAATACTGGCCGTTCCCCAGCTATGGAGATTTGATTTTTGAAGTATAAAGGATAAAAAGGAAAGGGCGGAAGTAAGCGATGATGTGCTTGCTTCCGCCTTTTTAGTTATGGGTTACTCTTATTTTGGCCCGTTGGTCTGGTATTCTTTCAGTCCGCTGGAGCTGGAACTTGAAGAAGTGCCGGAGCTTCCGGGTGCCGCAGGGGTGTTGGAGCTTCCGGGAACCGCAGAGGTACCGGAATTTCCAGGCACTGCAGAGGTATTGGAGTTTCCGGGAACCGCAGAGGTACCGGATCCGGAGGAATATCCCGGACCTGCATTGCTGTATTGTCCAGTGGTACCGGACTGGGAACCGAAATTGCTTCCCATGGTTCCGGGGTTGTTGTTTGTGCTTCCCGGAGCCACGGATGTTCCGTAGGAAGTGTTATTGCTTCCGGGAGCGCCGGAGAAACCGCTGGGATTTGCAACTGTGACACCGTTTCCACCGGGCGTGATTCCGTTGTATCCGGCAGACATGCCGCTTCCGTTATTTATGCTGCTTCCGGAGGAGCTTCCGGGATAGGTTCCGGTGCCGGGAACTGTGTTTCCGGAAGTGATATTGGTTCCGGTATTGCTGCTGCCGGACGGGGAAGAATAAATACTTCCGGCAGAGCCGCCGTCAATGGCGGATGCCTCGTTCTGGCATACGCCGTCCTGGTTAAAGGTGTAGTTGATGTTGTTGATAGTGTAGGAACTGTTGGAAACCATTTTTCCATCGGATGGATTCAGATAGTAATATTTACCGTCCACCTTCAGCCATCCCGTAATCATATGTCCTGACGGATTAAAATAATACCATGCGCCGTCGATCTTCTTCCATCCAACGGCCATCTTTCCGGAATCTGTATCCATATAGTATTTATTGGTTCCATCGCTCTGCCATCCGGTCACCATCCGCCCGTCGGTGTGCAGGTAGTAATATCTGCCGTCAAGCTGAATCCAGCCTGTGAGCATTTTTCCGTCCGTGCCGAAATAGTACCAGGCGTTGTTGATTTTGGTCCATTTGGTGGCAAGGGAGCCGTCTGCGTTGAAATAGTAGGCAGTGTTGTCGATGGTCTGCCATCCGGTCACCATGGTTCCATCGGATTTCATGTAATAATACTTACCATCAATGGATTCCCAGCCCCGCACCAGCTTGCCGTCCCCGGCGAAGTAGTAGTACGCGCCGTCCATTTTACGCCATCCGGTCACCATGGAGCCGTCGCCCTTCATATAGTAATAATCATTTCCAATTCTCAGCCATCCGGTTACCATGGCTCCATCCAGCAGGTAATAATATTTGCCGTCCACCTGCATCCATTCCCTGGCCATCCGGCCGTCAGGCTTTAAATAATACCATTTATTTTCCACCTGCACCCATCCGGTCTGCATCTGCCCTGTTTTGGGAAGAAGATAGTAGTACTCGTTGTTTAAAAGAAGCCATCCCTTATACTGGGTTCCGTCTGCGTTTAAATAGTACCAGCTCTGCCCGTCATTAATCCATCCGGTCTGTTTTATGTAGTTCTTATAGTAGTACCACTGGTTGTTGATCAGGCGCCAGCGGTTTGCCGGAATCTTTTCAGAAAAATTCTTAAAGGCAAAGTTGATATCTACGTTGCCGGAAATACCGTTGATCTGTCCCTGGTTGGTGGCCTGCCACAGCGAGGCTCCGGCGTAAGCCGGTTTCACATCATATCTGGCCACCCATACATCATAATGGACCTTGGACATGTCGATTTTATTGGAAAGCCAGTAATCGTTGGTATAGAGCATCGGATAATATCCGGCCGTTTCGATCTTTTTACAGAAGGCATTGATCACATCAGCAAGCTGAGTGGGAGTCAGGGTGCTCATTTCGGAGGCCTCCACATCCATGACAACAGGATAGGAGATGGGGTAGTCCTTAATGAGATTTAAGACAAAATCGGCTTCGGCTTCCGCCATTGCAGTTGTAGTTGCATAAGAATAGATATAGGCGCCGACTTTAAGTCCCGCGTTAAAAGCCCCGGTGGCATTGGCGCTGAAATATGGGTCCACATCATTATTATAACGGGTACCGAGCATGACAAACTGAACATCATCGGCGGCCACCGCCGTCCAGTTTATACTTTGCTTCCAGTGGGATACGTCGATTCCTCGGGAAACAATTCCGGTAAGCGCCGAGCCGTCACTTCCCACATAAGATCCGTTCGCACCTTTTTCCCAGGCCGCCGCCATGGCGGGAACAGCCGGATACGCCGCAGAAAATGCGATGGAAAGACTGAGAAGAGCCGCCGCCAGCCGTTTCCTGTGTATCATAAAAATCCCCCTTATCGTTTGAATTGTCTAATGAAATTACATCATATCTCCCGATCATTATAACATAAAACAGTCGGATAGTCTTGAACTATTTATTACGAAAGTGGGCCGAATTCTAGGGAATCCGGGGAATCAGCGCTTAAAATCTGTTCCAATTAGAAGAAACGCGGGATTTGTGACAATTTTCTTGTAATAATCTTTTGCGTACCGGTACATGATTAAGGTGTAATCACCGAATTCTTCCCCGATACTGCTTTTGTAAACAGCCCACAGGCACCATAAGAATCCCCCCAGAGCAATGTAAGCATAGTACACAAAACGCTCCTCCGGAACGGCATCACGGCCAAGATAAACGGAAAGGAGTTTTTCTGCCTCTTCTTCATTATAATAGGAGTAAATGGCGCACATGCTCACATCAATCATAGGATCGCACATTCCGGCATATTCCCAGTCAATCAGTTTCAGGCCTCCATCGGGGAGGAAGAGGAAATTGTCGCAGACGCTGTCGATATGGGACAGGGTGTGCGGCCTGTCAAGGCGGTCCAGACGGTCTAAGAGTACATTCATATGGTTTTTGACCTGCGGATAATCCTCAAACAGCTTTTTCTCGTATCCGCCGCAGATGGACTCATAAAATTCAATCCGCTCCCGAATGTCAAAGGAATGTTCCACCTGAATGGAAGAATCATGGAGCGTGTGAACCAGCTTCATACACTGTGCCACATCATCCCAGTTTCTTGCATCCCCATTTCTTGCACCGTCATAGTACTCGGAAATCTTATATCCGGTATCACCGTTGATGTAAATGACATGTTCGGAAATCTTAAGGGGCTTAATGGCATCATAAACGGCTTTTTCCTGCTGGCGGTTAATAAGAAGTTCTGTTCCGGGACCGGGAATCCGGCAGATATAGGAACGGTCTTTGGCACAGAACAGGAACGATTTATTGGTCATTCCTGTTTTTAAACAGCGGATATCTGTAATTTCCGACTCTGGAATATGAAGTACGCTGGAGACTAACTCCATGGCAATGTTATCGGAATGATTCTGATACCGTTTATCGAAAAGACGAAGTTCCTCCAGATTCTCAAATTCATAAACCTGAGCTTCCGGCTGCTTGTTAATATACATATCCGGCGCCGGGTATTTGCGGCGGGCAGGAAGATGTTCCTCCACCGTTCCGTTTACGAGATCGGCCATAACCTGTTCCCAATACATCTGTTCCGTTCCAGGTGTATGGTAATATTCCTCCAGAATCGGGAAAAACTGCTCTGAAAATTCCTTAGAAAAATATACGGGGCCATACATAACCCAGGAGTCGGCACCGCCGATCTGAACTTTTGTGATCAGTCCTTTTTTATTGGAATCCAGGCACCATTCAGAAGTTGTTCCTTCCATATATACAGAAGAATACCATGCGCCGCATTCGTATGTATGGTACATATTATTGCGGATCCAGTTGTCGGAGGAAAGGAGATATGTATTCTTTCCCTTAAAGCAGTCCCTGGCCCGGTATACGGTGGTCAGGGTATTTTTGTTGTGGTACTCCGGATTGTAGAGAAGTTTAACCCCGTACTTATCAATCAGGTATTCAAACTTCTCCTTAAGATATCCAACTACGATGGTGATATCCATGATTCCGGCCTCATGAAGCTGGCTGATCTGACGTTCTATCATGCGCTCTCCGAAAACCTCAAGAAGTCCCTTGGGAGTTTCAAAGGTCAGAGGAACAAAGCGGGAACCGAAACCGGCTGCCAGAATGACAGCGCTGTCCACCCGGTATTGCTTCAGAAGTTCCACGCCCTTTTTTAATAAGGAATATACTCCTGAAGATGAATCAAGAGAAATGAGATTATTGGCCAGAGCTTCTTTAATAAGATGATTGCAGGTTCCAAGAGAAAGCCCCATAGAAGCGGCTAATTCCCTCTGGGTAATCGTATTATTTTCGTAAATATTACGGCATAACAGTCCAAAACGGTCCATAGATACGGCCTCCTAAATGATTCTTTGCTATATCCTTTGATCATTTATTAAGAATATAGAGAATGAATGTTCAAAAAAATAAAAAATATTCGCCAATATGAACATTATACCACACCCCCAGCGAATTGCAAGGGGGTAAAAAAACAAGATTGTACCTATATAAATACAATTTTGACCAAAAAACGGAAGAAAGTAAAGATTTCGTAAGAAAATAAACAGAGAAAAGTTATAGAATTTCTTAAGAAATTATACTATAATGTGGGTGTATCGGAGGTACAGAGTATTTCTGAGAGAAGTAAGAACGTTACAGATTTCGTAAAAACTACAAAATTTGTAAAAAAACTATTGATAATTTCTCTTATAGGAAGTATAATGACCTCGTAATGCAATTAGGAATTTCAAAGAGTTTCAAAAAGAAAAAAAGGAGAGTGCATTAATTATGAGAAAGCAGACTAAAATTGCT
>JAETQD010000003.1 GCA_021770825.1 Clostridium sp.
TGTTGATTATTTGAGGATGGAATGATATAATGCAATCATGCAAAAATGAAAGAGGTGGAAAGTATGATAAAGCGCAGAGTTTATTTTTGGTGCAGACCCGTGAATATGGGGGATGCCTGTTTCCTCACCAACGATCTGGAAGAAAAGCTGCCGGCAGAGTAGAAAAAGCCCTCCCAAAAGGGTATGGAAAGGATACTAGGATTGTGGAAGAAGCCATTCGTTTGAATAAATATTTAAGTGACGCCGGAGTCTGCTCCCGGAGAGAGGCGGACAGGCTCATTGAAGAAGGAAAGGTACTGGTGGACGGTGCCGTGGCTCCCATGGGCCTTAAGGTGCGGCCGGGACAGAAGGTGGTCTGTGACGGAACGCTGGTGGGCGGAAAGGAAAGCCCTGTGTTTCTGGCGGTCAACAAGCCAAAGGGGATTGTCTGCACCACCTCCGATAAGGACCATGCGGAAAACATTGTGGAATTTCTTCATTATCCCCAGCGGATTTACCCCGTGGGACGCCTGGACAAGGACTCGGAAGGCCTGCTTCTTATGACGAACCAGGGAGATATTGTGAATAAAATCCTCCGCGGCGGCAATAACCATGAAAAAGAGTATGCAGTGGCAGTCAACAAGCCTGTGACGGAGGAGTTTCTGAAAAAAATGTGCGAAGGCGTATGGATTGAGGACTTGGCTGTGCTAACCAAACCTTGTAAAGCATGGCAGACAGGCTCTCATACCTTCCACATTGTGCTGACCCAGGGCTTAAACCGACAGATTCGCCGCATGTGCCGTGCCCTGGACTACCATGTGATGAATTTAAAGCGTGTGCGGATTATGAATATTAAACTGGGAAGCCTGGAGAGGGGCGAGTACCGGGAGCTGACAGAGGAGGAGCTTAAAGGGCTTCTGGCTCTGCTTAAGGACTCCACAAACCTCCCCATGGCAGAGGCAAAGGCAGCCAAAGTGCAGACTTCCAGGGGACCGCAGGGAACAAGACCCCAGGCCTCAAAGCCGCAGACTGCCGGAAAAGCAAAAGAGACAGGAAACGGAAACAGCCCGAGAATTTTCCGGGTGATACACAGACCAGACGGAAACAAGTAAAGGAGCAGATGGAATGGATGAGAGATTAAAACGGATGAAAGAGCTTCAGACCACGCTCTCAGAGGCTACAAAAGCCTATTACCAGGAAAGCCGGGAGATTATGACCAACTTTGAGTATGACCGGCTGTACGATGAGCTTCTAAAGCTGGAGAAAGAGACCGGGACCGTGTTTGCGGGAAGTCCCACCCAGAAGGTGGGCTATGAGGTTTTGAGTGAGCTTCCAAAGGAGCGTCATGACAAGCCGATGCTTTCCTTAAATAAAACAAAGAGCGTGGAGGAGCTAAAGGAATGGCTGGGCGGTGAGACCGGGCTTTTGTCCTGGAAGATGGACGGCCTGACCGTGGTTTTAACCTATGAGAACGGAACGCTTTCCAAGGCCGTAACAAGAGGCAACGGAGAGATCGGCGAGGTCATCACGGGAAATGCGAAAACCTTTGTGAACCTTCCCATGACAATTCCCTTTAAAGGCCGCCTGATTCTCCGTGGAGAGGCAGTGATTACCTATCTGGATTTTGAAAAGCTGAATGCGTCCATTGACGATGTGAATGCCAGATATAAAAACCCGAGAAACCTTTGCAGCGGTTCCGTGCGGCAGCTAAACAGCGAGATCACAGCCGGAAGAAACGTGCGGTTCATGGCATTTTCCCTGGTCCAGGCCGAGGACATGGACTTCCATAACTCCAGAAAAGAGCAGTTTCTGTGGCTGTCTTCCTTAGGCTTTGAGACTGTGGAGTTTGTGGAGGTAACTGCCAAAACTCTGGAGAGCGCTGTGGCAGGCTTTGCAGAAAAGATCAGCCATTATGAGATTCCCTCCGATGGCCTGGTGCTCATTTACGACGACATCGCATACGGCGCTTCCCTGGGGCGGACCGCCAAGTTCCCAAGGGACTCCATCGCCTTTAAATGGGCGGACGAAATCCAGGAGACCTCCCTGTCCTACATCGAATGGAGCGCATCCCGGACCGGACTCATCAATCCGGTGGCCGTTTTCGAGCCTGTGGAGCTGGAAGGCACCACCGTGAGCCGCGCCAGTGTCCACAACATCAGCATCATGGAAAGCCTGGAACTGGGTGTGGGCGACAGGATTACCGTTTACAAAGCCAATATGATTATTCCTCAGATCGCCGATAACCTCACAAGAAGCGGCGTCAAGGACATTCCGAAGATCTGTCCGGTCTGCCAGGGAACAACGGAAATAAGAAGTATCAACGATGTGAAATCCCTGTACTGCACCAATCCGGACTGCCAGGCAAAAAAGATCAAAAGCTTTGATCTGTTTGTCAGCAGGGATGCATTAAACATTGACGGCCTGTCGGAAATGACCCTGGAAAAATTCATTGCCGCAGGATTCATCCATGAATTTGACGATATCTTCCATCTGGACCGCCACCGGGAGGCAATCGTGACCATGGAAGGCTTTGGAGAACGGTCCTATGAAAAGCTTGTGACCGCTGCAAAGACCGCCTCCCATACCACGCTGCCGCGGCTGGTTTATGGTCTTGGAATTGCAGGCATCGGCCTGGCCAACGCCAAGATGATCTGCCGTCATTTTAACTTTGAGCTTTCCGATATGCGTAAGGCCGATGCCGAAGAGCTCTGCGCCATCGATGGAATCGGAGCGGTTCTGGCTGACGCATGGGTGAAATATTTTGAAAGTGAGAAGAACAACCAGGTTTTGGACCGTCTGTTAAAGGATTTGACCTTTGAAAAGGAGACTGTGGAAGCGGGAGCTCAGACTTTAGCCGGGAAGATTTTCGTGATCACCGGTTCCGTGGAAAAGTTTGGAAACCGCAAAGAACTTCAGGAGTTCATTGAGGCCAGAGGCGGAAAGGCCACCGGATCCGTGACCGCCAAGACCAGCTATTTGATCAACAACGATGTGACATCAAAGTCCTCAAAGAATAAGAAAGCCAAGGAACTGGGCATTCCGATTCTTTCCGAGACGGATTTTCTTAAGATGATAGGAGAAGAAGAACATGCCGATAAAGATACAGAATGATTTACCTGCAAGAGCCATACTGGAAAGTGAAAATGTATTTATCATGGACGAGGCCCGGGCCCAAAGCCAGGATATCCGTCCTCTGGAAATTTTGATTTTAAATCTCATGCCTCTTAAGGAAGATACGGAGACCCAGCTTTTGCGGGCGTTATCCAACACGCCCCTTCAGGTGGAATGCACCTACATGACCATGTCCACCCATGAGCCCACCCATACCTCCGCCAGCCATTTAAACAAGTTTTACGTGACCTTCAAGGATGTGAAGAAAAGCCACTATGACGGCATGATCATCACCGGAGCCCCGGTGGAGCTCATGGAGTATGAGGAGGTCAATTACTGGGATGAGCTTAAGGAGATCATGGAATGGAGCAAGACTCATGTGACCTCCACCATGCATCTTTGCTGGGGGGCCCAGGCCGGACTGTATTACCACTATGGAATTCCCAAATATTTAAGGAAAGAAAAACTTTCCGGGATTTACACCCACAGGACCCTGGAACGGAAGGTGCCGCTCATGAGGAGTTTTGACGACTATTTCAAATGCCCCCACTCCCGGTACACAGAGGTGCGGGAAGAGGACATTTTAAAGCATCCGGAGCTTAAAATTCTGGCCAAATCCGATGAAGCAGGAGTATTTCTGGTGATGAGCCAGGACGGCCGCCAGATTTTCGTCCAGGGACACCCGGAGTACGACCGAATGACCCTGAACGGAGAATATCACAGAGATTTAAACAAGGGCCTGAATCCCGCCATCCCGAAAAACTATTACGAGCACGATGACCCATTTTCCGTTCCGCCGTTAGTGTGGCGGAACATGGCCAATACCTTGTATACAAACTGGCTGAATTTTTACGTATATCAGGTGACTCCGTATGTGCTGGGAGAGGATGTTTAATCACCTTTCCTTTACCCGGAATTTAGTGGCACTTCTGCATGCTGCAGGGGTGCCACTGTGCTTTTATATGGGAATTTCGTGGGACGGATTTGGAAGTGCGGCTTATAGGTGAGGAAGATTTTTTCTGTAACGCCGAAGCTCTTTTTCGCTGACTTCGGAAATGATCCGGTCAAGGGCGGCCAGAAGCTTTTCTTTATCCTCCGGAAGCCTGCCTCTGAGCTGAAAAGCATTGGAGGCTCCCATTGCGGCAAAATATGTTGAAATATTTAAGTTTTCCACCAGAGTCCGGAGTTCCCGGTATTTTTCCAGTTCTCCTTCTTCCTCCCAGTTCCCGTTTTGAATTTCCCGGTAAAGTTCAGAGTCAGGATAAATGGTCAGCATGTTGGGACCCACCAGAAACGGATGCAGTTGATTGAAAATTTTTGCAGTGGCTTTGGCGCCGGACTCTCCGTTTCCTTTTCCGGAAATACTGGTCAGGTAGAAGAAACCGTACTCAATTCCGGCTTGCCGAAGCCTTATGAGTTCTTCATCCGTCTTCTTCACAGAATCCGTAATGCGGGCAAAACAGCCGATGGATTCAACTGATGGCAGATACGTTCGGATAAGACCTGCAATTTCGAGCAGTTTTTCTGTTTTCAAAACGAACGGATTGGCTCCGGTCAGGAAAACACGCCGGATTGGCTTGGGACTGGCTTTTCCCTGAAGGCGGGTCATCATCTTTGAATAGGGATTTGTACGCAGCACCTGCGCTTCCAGCAAATCACTCTCAATGTCTTCCATGGGAGACATCCGGAACCGGAACGGCAAATCGTTGTACAGAGTGCAGAATTTGCACTGGTGATGGGTACAGCCAGCAGTTACCTCGAGAAGAAGAGATTCTGCCTCATAAGGAGGACGCCAAATGGTTCCTGTGTAATGCATAATAAACACCTCGTATCGATGGATTATGTGCAGGCAACAAGGCAAACCTGCACATGACTGCCTCGTTGAGAATATTGTAGCAGAATACAGCAAAAATAAAAGTACTGTACTTTTTTAGAGTACCTTTATAATCTGCATAAAATGTGTTATGCTGATTGTACGAGGGAGATAAGATAAATGAGAAAATCAGAATCTGCCGTGAATCGGTGCAGGACAATTTCCACCGTGCAGAAACTGTTGGGCGGAAAATATAAGATCGAGCTTCTCTGGTATATCGGAAAATGCGATGTCAGACGGTTCGGGCAGCTTCGCCGTCAGATCGGAGAGATTACGGAAAGCTCTTTGACGAAACAGCTTAAGGAATTGGAGGCGGATGGATTCCTCATTCGCCGCGATTTTTGTGAGGTGCCTCCGCATGTAGAGTATAGCCTGACAGAGCTTGGCGAAAGCTTTTTGTCCGTTCTTGACTGCATGAAGGCCTGGGGAGATGAGAATCTGTCCGATTGAGCGGGCAGCAGCGGCGTTCCCAGTGTAATCTTATTTGAAATTGCCGGCGGTAAGGGTTTTGAGCATATGCAGAATGGAGATAGAATATGATACGGACATTGAAAGAAAATGATTTAGCTGCGGTGGCGCAGATATGGCTTGATACAAACATCAAGGCACATAGCTTCGTACCAAGAGAATATTGGACAGGCAATTATGAGATGGTAAAGGAGGCCTTTACGAAGGCAGAGCTCTACGTGTATGAAGAGGACGATACCAGCGAAATCAGCGGATTCATCGGTCTGATGGACAATTACATCGCGGGAATTTTTGTAAAGGAAGCCATCCAGTCAAAGGGGATTGGAAAACAATTACTGGACCATGTGAAAGCATTGAAACCCAATTTGAGTTTAAGCGTTTATCAAAAGAATACCCGGGCGGTCTGCTTTTACCAGAGAGAGCAGTTTGTGATTCAATCGGAAAATCTGGACGAAAGTACCAATGAAAAAGAATTTATCATGGTCTGGCAAAAACCGATAAATTCTGGATATGGCACCACAGAGCAAAACAGAGTGAATGGCTGGAATGTATGAAAGGCGCCGGGAAAAATTAATTTTATCTACGGATACCGGACAAGGCGGTCTATGAAAAATAAGGATACGTGGGAATTCGCCCATAAATACTGTGGGAGAATCTGGTATGTCTGCGGATGGATTCTGCTTCCGATCTCCGTTGTTCCAATGCTTTTTGTGATAGGACACAGCGCGGACAGTGTGGGAACGTTGGGGGGAACCATATGTGCGGTTCAGCTTATGCCGCTTATCGGCTCGATTTTTCCTACGGAATGGGCATTGAGAAAGAATTTTGATGAAAATGGGAATAGACGGTAAAAACTGGTTTACTTTTGAAACGAAGAGACAGCATAGTTTAAGGAAATTTCTTGCATTTTAGATAAACAATATGATACAATAAATCTACACTTAAAACAGTCTTCTGTACTGTTTTCAATCTGTTTCCGCAGGCAAACAGCCTTCGGAAATCTGTGGCTATCAATTCTTTTTCGAGTTATTCCCACAATGGTTTTGCAATTGCCGATGGTATGTAGTAAAATGAAAGGAGAAACGTAGTTATGTCAGAAGTAACCGGAAACCGAAGATACAAAGATGGGCTTTTTCGCTCCTTGTTTAAAGAGAAGGAGGACTTATTAAGCCTGTATAATGCTTTAAATGATTCCCATTATGAAAATCCAGAGGCGTTAGAGATTACGACCATTGAAGACGTTCTGTATATGGGAATGAAGAATGATATGTCATTTTTGGTAGAGGATTGTCTAAATCTTTATGAGGCCCAGTCCACCTGGAATGCCAACATGCCGCTTAGGGGTCTGTTTTATTTCGCCAGGCTTTATGCCGGATATGTGGAGTCTCACAATCTGGATATATATTCCCATTCCTGCCTGAAACTGCCGACTCCTAAGTATATGGTATTTTATAATGGAAGTGAGAAGGATGAAGAACAAACGCAGATGAGACTGTCAACTCCCTATGAGAAGCAGGCAAATGGCGAGCCTTGCCTGGAATGTGTGGCGACTGTGTGGAATATCAACCATGGACATAATCGAAAATTGATGGAGAAATGTAGAAAACTTTATGAGTATGCATATCTGGTGGGCAAAATCAGGGAGTTTTTGTCCAAAGGGAAAAGGCTGGAATCGGCGATAGACTTGGCGATAAAGGAGTGCTTGGAGGACGGGATTCTGACAGAATATTTATCTAAGCATCGTGCAGAGGTGAAGTTAATGATTTTATCAGAGTATAATGAAGAATTACATTTAAAAGATACATATGAGGTAGGGAAAGCAGAAGGAAGCCGGGAAATGTTAGACCGGGTAAATGCCCTGATTGTGCTCTTCTGGCTGCCAACCGTTTGGAAGATTTAAAGAAGGCAGCAGAAGACACAGAATTTCAGAAACAGCTATTTGAGGAATTCCATTTATAATATCATGACCTCAAGCGGTCATGGTGTCTCCGGCGGAATTCATCGCCCGGTCCCTTACCCTCTAAGGGTAGCAATAAGCCGTTTGGGCTTTTCCAAAAGGCTTAAGGCATCCAAAATGGAACGGGTACAGATATCGGTGGAACCAACAAGGGCAGAGCAGGCGCCTTCTTCTCCCATGACTGCGATGGAGAGGGCGCTTTCTTTGCACATCAGACAGTCATTGCGGCCGTTTCCGATGGCGGCACAGGAGGACGGACCCAGGGAGCGGACGATGGAAAGCTTGGAATCCATGGCCGAATCGCTGGGGAAGGTCATGATTTTTAAGGGAAGTCCCTGGCACATGGCTTTTGCCGTGCCATGGGTATCGGCGGTGAGCACGTAAATGGAAAACTGCTCCGACAGGCGTGTGAGAGCGGCCTTAACCTCATCGGGGATGGCCCCGTCCACCGCGATGGTACCGTTATAGTCAAGAATCAGGTTTGAAAGGTTTAACTTTCCGTATCCGGGAATTGAAATTGTCATATGTATTCCTCCAGAATGAAATCATAAGAGCAGTATACCATGGACAGGCTCCTTACGCCAGAACGGGACCGATAGATTTTCGCAAAAAAAGAAGGCAAATCTATTGAAAAATCCAATTTGATTATTTTTCTGCATTGAATTATACTTTAGAGACGCAAGGTCATAAAGACCAAAATTTCTAAGCATTTTGGAGGAGAGAAAATGAAAAAGAATTTTACAAAAGTACTGGCAGCAGCTCTGTCTCTGGGACTTTTAACTGCATGCGGCAGCAATGGAACGGCTGCAACAACAGCAGCTCCGGAGACCACAGCAGCCGAGACCACAGCAGCTGAAACAACAGAAGCAGCAACAGAAGCCGCAACCGAGGCAGCAGAAGAAGAGAAGTTCCAGGCTTCCATCCTTTTCTGCGGTTCCACATCCCTGTATCCGATCCTGTCCTCTCTGGCTTCTTCCTTCACAGAAGAATATGTAACATGGGACAAGGTAGACGCTTCCTTCCCGGCAGATAATATCTCCATTTATGTTGCACCGGGCGGATCCGGCGTAGGCGTAAGCGCAGCCGTTGACAAAACTGCTGACTTTGGTATGCTGGCCCGCGACATCAAGGACTCCGAGATCGAAGCTCTTGGCGCAGATTACCAGTCCTTCATCGTAGCCCGTGACGCTTTAACCGTTTCCGTAAACGCTGAGAACCCCATCTGCGGCGTAACGGATGATCTGACCACAGATATGGTTCGCCAGATTTTCGCAGGCGAGATTGAGACCTGGGATCAGGTAGACGCATCCCTTCCGGCAGAGCCCATCAACGTTTACATCAGAGACTTATCCGGCGGTGCATACGAAGTATTCCAGAAATCCGTTATGGGCGACAGCGAAGTAACAGCAGCAGCTACCCAGTCCGCATCCATGACTGAGCTTGCCACCAACATCGCAAACGATAAATGGGGCATCGGCTATGCAGGCTTTGGTGCATACAACAAGGCAAACGCCAACGGCCAGGTTTTGCAGGCCATGAAGGTAGACGGCGTGGAAGCAACCGTTGAGAACATTGTAGGAGATGTTTACAAGATTCAGCGTCCGGTTATGTTCGTAACAGGCGAGAAATTAACAGAATCCGAGCAGGCATTCGTAGACTACATCTTCTCTCAGGTTGGTTACGATGTAACAGAGGCTAACGGATATATCCCGGCCTTCACACCGGCAAACTAAAAACCCCCTGTGGGATCACCAACTGCCATTGCCTTTCGCGCAATGGCAGTATTTGTATGATGGAGCGGCAGCTTATGAGACGAAAACTCAACCTTTTATTTTCTCTTTTCATCTATATTTTAACGGCTCTGGCGGTCCTGGTGCTGGGATTCGTCATTTATTTTATTGTAAAGGAAGCCCTTCCGCTGTTTTCTGAGGTCAGTGTGGCAGAATTTCTCCTGGGAACCCGATGGATGCCCATTGCCTACACCGGAAGCGTTTCCTTCGGAATTTTTAATTTTATTGCAGCAACTGTCTATGTGTCCTTTACGGCCATGGTTCTGGCTGTGGGCGTGGGATTAGGTGCGTCCGTGTTTTTATCCTGCGTGGCCACGGACCGGATGCGCGGAATTCTCTATCCCTTTGTGGACCTTCTGGCAGGAATCCCTTCGGTCATTTACGGATTCATCGGTCTTTCCGTTCTGGTGAAGATTTTTTTAAAGGCGGGAGTACATACCGGTTCCTGCGTGCTGGCGGCGGGAATTCTTTTGGCCGTGATGCTGCTTCCCTTTCTGGTGGCTTCGTGCAGTGAAACCATGCTGAAGGAGCGGGAAAAGTATGAGGCAGCGGCCGATGCCCTTGGAATCTCCAAATGGTACGCAGTGGCCACCATCATTCTTCCGGCTTCCTTTAAAAATATCTTATTGTCCATGATTCTGGCCATCGGCCGTGCCATGGGAGAGACCATGGCGGTGATGATGGTCATGGGGAACGCCAATCTGTTTCCAAGACTCCTTGGTAAAAGTGAGAGCATTGCCTCTGTCATTGCCCTGGAAATGGGAACGGCTGTTTATGGCAGCACCCATTACCATGCTCTCTATGGGGCCGGACTGGTATTAATGGTCCTTTTGTTTCTTATTAATATTACCATCAATCTGATTCGCAGCCGGATGGTGCAGGAATAGGAGGAAAATCATATGAAATGGATTGCAGGACTTACAAAGTTCTGGGCATATGTGAGCTTTGGGCTGGTCTGTGCGGTGATTCTGTTCCTGTTCGGATATGTATTTTACCGCGGCGCCGGAACCATCAGCGTGGAATTCCTCACAGAGGCCCCCAAGGGACTTGTGCTGGGAGAAGAGGGCGGAATTTTTCCGGCCATCATAGGCAGCCTCTTCTTTACAGGAACAGCCGTGGTACTGGGGGGAATCCCGGCACTGGCCTCGGCCCTTTATCTGGTCTTTTACTGCAAAAATAAAAAAATGGAACAGATTCTTCACATGGTAATCCAGTGTATTTCCGGAATTCCCTCGATTGTGCTGGGATTATTCGCATACAGCTTCCTGGTGCGGGATTTGAACCTGGGGCGGTGCATTTTATCGGCGGGAGTGGCCCTTGCCATCATGATTCTGCCCTTTATTGAGGTGCGGGCGGAAAAGGCCTTCCGGGAGGTTCCGGCCCATATGGTCCAGTCCTCCTATGCCCTGGGCTGCTCCAGGTTTTATACCATTACACGAATCATTCTTCCGGCCTGCCGCGGAGAGCTGGTGTCGGGAATTATCCTGGGCGGCTGCTATGCCATGGGAGCCACTGCACCGATGATCTTTACGGGAGCTGTGGCCTATGCGGCTGTTCCCAACAGCCTTTTATCTCCGGCCATGGCGCTTCCCTTACATCTATACCTGCTTTTGGCCCAGGGAGCCACTTCTATGGATACGGCGTACGGAACGGCCTTTGTGATGATGGCCATTATCTTAATCAGCAACATGCTGGCCACAATTTACGCAAGGAGGAGTCAGAAAAAATGGAAGAGATCATGACACTTAAAAATACCTGTGTTTCCTATGACGGGAAGGCAGTGTTAAAGGATGTTTCCATGGGAATCCGCCCCAACCGGATTACAGCGGTTATGGGTCCGTCCGGGTGCGGAAAAACCACTCTGCTCCGCTCTTTAAACGGCCTGCTGTGGGAGGAGCCGGGGGCCCAGGTGACAGGTGAAGTGCTGCTTCACGGAAAAAACATCAGGGAAATGTCCACCGAGGAGCTGAGACGGCAGGTGGGACTGGTGTTTCAGACCCCGTCGCCCTTTCCGTTTTCCATCTATAAAAACATGTCCTATGCGTTAAAATATTATGGGGTGCGTGATAAAAATAAGCTGGACCGGATTGTGAAGGAAAAGCTCCGGATGGCAGGACTTTACGAGGAAGTGAAGGAGGAGCTTGGAAAGAGCGCCTTAAAGCTTTCCGGCGGACAGAAGCAGAGACTGTGCATCGCAAGGGCTTTGACGGTGGAGCCGGAAATCCTTTTACTGGATGAGCCATGTTCGGCGTTGGACGTGCGGTCCTCGGCAGTCATTGAGGACATGTTGACAAAGCTCAAGGAAACTTATACAATCGTGATCGTCACCCACAACATCGCCCAGGCGAAGCGGATTGCCGATGACGCCGCCTTCGTGTTCGAGGGCCGCCTTGTGGAACACGGAGAGGCAAAGAAATTATTTGAACACCCGCAGGAAGAGGAGACGAAATCGTTTCTGGCGGGAATTTACGGATAGGATAAGCAGATGTTTAGAAAAGGGATGGAAGCGGACTGCCAGGCCGTGTATGATTTAATCTGCAAACTGGAGGGAGTACAGCTTCCTTATGACAGGTTTTTGGAGATTTACCGAAAGCAGCTTGAAGAAAAACAGTATTACTGCCTGGTCTATGAGTATGAAAATAAAGTAACCGGGGTTTTAAACCTGCGTTTTGAGGAACAATTGCACCGGGCGGAGCAGGTGGCAGAGATTCTGGAATTTGTGATGGAACCGGCCTTCCGGGGAAAGGGCATCGGGAAAGAGATGTTCGCCCTGGCCTGCCGGATTGCCGGGGAAAACGGCTGCACCAGGCTTGAGGTGGCCAGCAATCAGAACCGGACGGACGCCCACCGGTTTTACGTCAGAGAGGGCATGGAGAACTCCCATTTCCGGTTTTTTAAGCCGCTGTAAGTTTGCAGACGGATAAAAAGGAATCCTGCCCGGTGGAGCTGCCTGAGCAATAAAAAACACCCCTGCCGCAAAAGCAGGGGCGTTGGAATTTAATTGGCGTTGTTGTTCCAGAGAATATCGCGGCCGATGGTCCGGTAGAACAGTTCCTTGACGCGGGCCGGCTCGGAGGTCTGGCCTAAAATCCACATGAGCTTGGTGACTGTGGCTTCCAGGGTCATATCGTAGGATTCGATGAGACCGAAAGCGTTCTTGATTTTCTGCCCCACCTCATAGACAGACATGTTGCTGCCTTCCTGGGTTACCTGGGTGGTCATGACAACGATCTTTCCCATGGAAATCCATTTCTCAATGGAGCTGTAAAAATCTCCGGATTCATAGGAGGGAAGACCGCCCACACCGAAGGACTCGATTACCACGGCATCGTAGTGCTCCGCCATGTAGTCCAGAATGGTGGAGTCCATGGACGGGATCAGTTTAAGAAGAGCCACCTTACTGTTTAAATCATGGTAGAAGCGGACATTTTCCCGGTCCTGCCACTTATCGTCGATATAGAACAGAATATGGTCCTCCTGAATCACAGCCAGATACGGGAAGTTGATGCTGGAGAAGGCGTTGTAGCTCTTGGTGCGCTCCTTCTTTCCGCGGGTTCCTGCGATTACCTTTCCATCAAACACGATGTTGACGCCATGGGCCCGTTCGCAGGAGGCGAAGCGGAGGCTGTCCAGAAGATTGGTTCTGGCATCGGTAACGTCCAGGTCAATGGGCTTCTGGGCTCCGGTGATGACAATGGGCTTTTTGGAATGCTGGACCATATAGGACATGGCTGCTGCAGTATAGGCCATAGTGTCCGTTCCATGGCAGATAACAAAGCCATCGTAGTTGTCATAATTTTCTTCCAGCACCTTGGAAAGAAGCTGCCAGTGCTTGGGATGAATGTTTGTGCTGTCGATATTCAAAACCTGCACCGTTTCCACTTCACAGAAGGAGCGGGCGGCAGGCACGTAGGATAAAAGCTCGTCTCCCGTAAGAAGCGGTGTCAGCCCGGAATCCCCATGCTTGCAGGCAATGGTACCGCCAGTTCCCAAAAGAAGAATGTGTTTCATAAATGGTAATCCCCTTTCATTTGTTTATGTTCCCCAAATCTGTAAGCAGTATATCAAAAAAGAATCGCAGATTCAACCGTATCAAAGAGATTTTTTCAGAAGAAAGAAGGTGCAGTTTATGGCCCAGCTTCCAAAGGATCCGGTGATGCTTTTAAGCTATATCAACACGCAGCTCAGGGATTTTTATCCATCCGTCACCGAGTTATGCAAGGCATTGTCCGTTTCAAAAGAAGAGCTCGACAAGACCCTGGCTTCCATTGATTACCAGTATGACGAAGACAGAAACCAGTATGTGTAAGTCTTGAATTTCTCCATGCATATCCGGCGTCCCATTCTGCCAAACTACCCACATGGAAAATACAGAAAAGCTGCTTGAATTTTGGAAAAATTTCATAAAATGCGGGGTAGCCGGATGGTGCATGGAGATCATCTTCACATCGGCGGAGTCCATTGCCGTGGGCGATATGAGGCTCATGGGACGGACTTCCCTTCTCATGTTTCCCATCTACGGTCTGGGCGCGCTTTTGGGTCCCATCTGCCAGTGGCTGGACAGGTGGCTTGGAGATGCGGAAAGACTTGGGATCAGGGATAAAATCTGGCGCCACGGAACCAACAATATGGTGTTAATCTTCCTGGCGGAATACCTGTCTGGCGCTTTTTTAAAGTTTTACGGAATCTGTCCCTGGGATTATTCCGGCCGGTTTTTCAATGTGGACGGCCTCATACGCCTGGATTTTGCCCCGTTCTGGTTCGGGGCCGGACTCCTTTTTGAGGGAATCACAGGGCGGAAAAAGCCGTAGAAGCTGTTGCATTTGCCGGAGTATTTTTATATAATAGATTCAATTCAGAAAAGAAAAAGGTGAATGCAATGATTCGATTTCTTGTGGTGGCCGTTCTTGTGATCGGCTTTCTTGTAATTGGTTTTCCGCTTTTGGCGGCACAGAACTCCCTGGGAAAAAAGGATCCCCATGCCAGGGACGTGGAAAGCTTAAAAATCATCCAGTACATGTTTGGGCTGATTTTGAAGGCGGCAGGTGTCACAGTCACTGTGAAGGGAAAGGAAAATATTCCCACGGACCAGGCCGTGCTCTATGTAGGGAATCATAGAAGCTATTTTGATATTCTGGTGGGGTATACCACAGTGCCGGGCCTCATGGGATTTGTGGCCAAAAAGGAAATGTTAAAGATTCCCCTTCTCCGGTCATGGATGATCAATGTCAACTGCCTGTTTTTGGACAGGGAAAACATTAAAGAGGGATTAAAGACCATTCTCCAGGGAATTGAAAAAGTAAAAGGCGGTGTTTCCGTCTGGATTTTCCCGGAGGGCACAAGGAACAAAAATGAGGATGTGAGGGAGCTTCTTCCATTTAAAGAGGGAAGTCTTAAAATTGCTGAAAAATCCGGCTGCCCGGTGGTTCCGGTGGCCATGGTGGGGACCGCAGAGGTCTTTGAAAAGCATTTTCCCATGATCCGTCCCTCCCATGTGACGGTGTATTACGGAAAGCCCTTCTATATTAAAGAGCTGGAGCCGGAGGAGAGAAAGCGGGCCGGAGCCTACACAAGAGAAAAAATCCGGGAAATGCTCAGTGAAATACAGGAAGAAAAGACAGGAGAAACACGATGAAACATCTGGACTTGATGGAATGCAGAAACAAACTGGATCAGATCGACAGAGAAATTGTACGGTTATTTGAGGAACGGATGACTGTCTGCGGCAATGTGGCCGAATATAAAATTGAAACAGGAAAAGCCGTTTACGATGCAGAACGGGAAAAGCAGAAAATTGCTGCAGTAAGGGAGCTGGCTGGTAGCGAATTTAATAAGCGGGCAGTGCAGGAAATTTTTTCCCAGCTCATGTCCATCAGCCGCCGGTTCCAGTATGGGCTTTTAGCTGCCCACGGAAAGACCTCCCCCACCGGATTTACGGAGGTGGAGTCCTTAAAGAAAGAAAATATCCGCGTGGTGTTCCAGGGCGTGGAAGGGGCATACAGCCATGCTGCCACAAGAATGTTCTTCGGAAATGATGTAAACGCGTATCATGTACCGGAGTTTGAGGACACCATGAAAGAAGTGGAGGAGGGACGGGCTGATTACGGCGTGCTCCCCATTGAAAATTCCACGGCCGGATTTGTGATCAACAACTACGATCTTTTGGCAAAATACAGCAATTACATAGTGGGAGAGGTCTACGTGCCTGTGGACCACATGCTTTTAGGCCTTCCGGAGGCCTCCCTTTCGGACATTAAAACCATCTACTCCCACCCCCAGGGCCTGATGCAGTGCTCGAAGTTCCTAAATTCCAATAAGGATTGGAAGCAGGTGGGTGTCTTAAATACTGCCGCCGCTGCCAAGAAGGTCATGGAGGAAGAGGACAAAACCCAGGCCGCCGTGGCCAGCCGGGTGGCCGGAGAGCTTTACGGGTTAAAGGAACTGGCCCAGGGAATCAGCAACGAAAAGGGAAATACCACCAGATTCATTATTCTGGCAAAAAATCCGGTCTATGAAACCGGGGCCTCAAAAATCAGCCTGACCTTTGAGGTGCCCCATGTGAGCGGTTCCCTCTATAATATTCTTGGAAACTTCATTTTCAACGGAGTCAACATGAATATGATCGAATCCAGACCCATACCGGAAAAGCCCTTTGAATACCGCTTTTTCGTGGACATCGAGGGTAATTTAAGCGATGCATCCGTAAAAAATGCCCTGACAGGAATCCAGGCGGAGGCCTCCTCCATGAAAATTCTGGGAAACTACTAACATAACATGCAGGACAAGGGGGAATAAACTGTGGCAACTCATATATTTGCCGCCATTGACGTGGGCTCCTTTGAGCTGGAAATGGGAATCTATGAGGTTTCCAGCAAAAATAAAATCAGAAAGCTGGACCATGTGCGCCATGTGATGGCTCTGGGAAGAGATACCTACCATTACGGAAAAATCAGCTATGAGCAGGTGGAAGAGCTCTGCCTGGTGCTGGGAGATTTTTCCAGAATCATGAAGAGCTATAAGGTGGAGGAATACCGGGCTTACGGCACAAGCGCCATGCGGGAGGCCAAAAACAGTCAGATTGTTCTGGACCAGGTCCGGGTGAGAACCGGAATCGAAATCCAGATCATCAGCAATTCCGAGCAGCGGTTTTTAAGCTACAAGGCCATCGCCTCCCTGGACGAAGATTTCGATAAAAATATCCGAAAAGGCACGGCCATCGTGGACGTGGGCTTTGGCAGTATGCAGATTTCCCTGTTTGACGAAAATCTTCTGATTTCCACGGAAAACCTGCCTCTGGGAGCCTTGAGAATCCGCGGGGCCTTAAGCGATGTGAATACCACCGTGGACCGGACCAGGGAGCTGATCGGCGGCATGGTGGAAAACGAGCTTTATAACTATCAGAAAATGTATCTGGCGGACCGGACCGTAGACCACATCATCGGAATCGGGGAAAATATCCTTTATCTGTTCCGGCATGAAGACAACGGAAAACCCCTGGAGCGGGTTTCCAGGGAACGGTTCAACGCCTTTTACGACCAGCTTTTCCGGATGAGCGAGGACGAGCGGGAAGAAAAATTCGGAGTCAGCGCCGAGTATGCTGCCTTACTTCTTCCCTGTGCCATCATTTATAAAAAGTTCATGGAAATCACAGGGGCGGAGACTCTCTGGATTCCGGGAATCCGTTTCTGCGACGGAATCGCCGCCGAGTATGCAGCGGACCACAAGCTGGTGAAATTCAAGCATAATTTCAACAACGATATTATCAGCACCTCCAGAAACATGGCAAAGCGTTACCGCTGCCAGAGTCCCCATTCGGAGATGGTGGAGACCTTTGTGCTGCAGATTTTTGACACCATGAAGCGGTATCACGGAATGGGAGAGCGGGAGCGATTGCTGCTCCAGATCGCCGTCATCATCCATGCCTGCGGAAAGTTCATCAGCGTCAGAAATGCCAATGAGTGTGCCTACAATATTATCATGTCCACGGAGATCATCGGAATTTCCCATCTGGAGAGGGAGATCATCGCCAATGTGGTGCGCTACAACATCCGGGACTTCGATTACAATATGGTTCATATGGAGGCAGAGCTGGATTCCGTATCCAGCGGCTTTGCAAGCCACAAGGACGTGACCATCGTAATTGCAAAGCTTACGGCAATCCTGCGGCTGGCCAACTCCATGGACCGGGGACATAAGCAGAAACTGAAGGGCTGCCGTATGTCCGTGAAGGATAAAAATTTTGTGGTGTCCACGGACTATCACGGGGACATTACCTTAGAGGCCGTTTCCTTCGGGCAGAAGGCGGCGTTTTTTGAAGAGATTTTCGGACTCCGGCCCGTACTCAAGCAGAAAAGGAGTGAGTAAATATGGCAGAAAAGGAAACCAGGTACACAGACCCGAAAAATTATGTAAACCGAGAACTGAGCTGGCTGGAATTTGATTACCGGGTTCTGGGAGAAGCCAGGGACAAGACGACTCCGCTGTTTGACCGTCTGAAATTTTTAAGCATTACGGCATCCAATCTGGACGAATTTTTCATGGTCCGGGTGGCCTCCTTAAAGGACATGGTCCATGCAAAATATACCAAGCCTGATATTGCAGGCTTAACGCCGCTGGAACAGTTGGAAAAAATCAGCAAAAAGACCCATGAGCTGGTGGCTCAGCAGTATATGACCTATAACCGCTCCCTGCTTCCGGCCCTGAAAAACAACGGGTTAAATGTGGTTTCCAGCCATGAGGACCTGACCCCGGCCCAGGGAGAGTTTGTGGACCGGTACTTTAAGGAAGAGGTATACCCTGTTTTGACTCCCATGGCTGTGGATTCCTCCAGACCGTTTCCGTTGGTGAGAAATAAATCCTTAAACATTGCGGCTCTTCTTAAGAAGAAAACAGGCGATGACGAGCTGGAATTTGCCATGGTGCAGGTTCCAAGCGTACTTCCGCGGATTGTGGTGCTTCCGGTCACGGTGGATGAGGAAGGAAATGAGATGCGCCATGTGATTCTCCTGGAGGAAATCATCGAGAGGAACATGAAGCAGCTATTCCTCAATTATAACATTGTCACCTCCCATCCCTTCCGTATCATGAGAAACGCTGACTTCTCCCTGGACGAGGAGGAGGCCGTAGATCTTCTGGAGGAAATTGAAAAGCAGTTAAAAAAGAGACAGTGGGGCGAAGTCATCCGTCTGGAAATCGAGGAAAAGGCCGATAAACGGCTCCTTAAAATATTAAAAAAGGAGCTGGAGGTCAACGAGGAAGACATTTTTGAGATTCCAGGCGCCTTAGACCTTACCTTTTTAATGAAAATGTACGGCCTTTCCGGCTATGAGCACTTAAAGACGCCAAAATATACACCGCAGCCGGTTCCGGCCCTGATGAATGACGATGATATTTTTACCAATATCAGAAAGGGAGACATCCTTTTGATGCACCCCTATGAGACCTTTGACCCGGTGGTGGAGTTCGTTCGCCGGGCGGCCAAGGACCCGGATGTGCTGGCCATCAAGCAGACCCTGTACCGGGTCAGCGGAAATTCTCCCATTGTGGCGGCTCTGGCAGAGGCAGCCGACAACGGCAAGCAGGTTTCCGTTCTGGTGGAGTTAAAGGCCAGATTTGATGAGGAAAACAATATTCTCTGGGCCAAGAAGCTGGAAAAGGCCGGCTGCCACGTAATTTACGGCCTGGTGGGCTTAAAGACCCACTCGAAAATTACCCTGGTGGTACGGCGGGAGGAAGACGGAATCCGCCGCTATGTTCACCTGGGAACAGGAAACTACAACGATTCCACAGCAAAGCTTTATACAGACTGCGGCATTATGACCTGCGATCCGCTAATCGGTGAGGACGCCACAGCCGTGTTTAATATGCTGTCCGGATATTCGGAGCCCTTAAGCTGGCATATGCTGGCCGTGGCGCCTTTGTGGCTCCGCGGAAAATTCTTAAAGCTCATCGAGCGGGAGACCAAACATGCCAGGGCCGGAAAACATGCCTCCATCATTGCTAAAATGAATTCCCTCTGCGATAAGGACATCATTGCAGCTCTCTATGAAGCGTCCTCGGCCGGGGTGGAAATCAAGCTGGTGGTCCGCGGCATCTGCTGCCTGAAGGCAGGAATTCCGGGGCTTTCGGAAAACATTGAGGTCCGCTCCATCGTGGGAGAATTTTTGGAACACGCCAGAATTTTCATCTTTGAGAACGATGGCAGCGAGGAGATCTACATGGGAAGCGCCGACTGGATGCCGAGAAATTTAGACCGCCGTGTGGAAATCATGTTCCCGGTTTTAAGGGAGGTGTTAAAGGCCAGAATCCGCCACTATATGGAACTGGAGCTGGAAGATAACTTAAAGGCCCATGTGTTGATGCCGGACGGAACGTATGAAAAGCCGGACCGGAGGGGAAAGCTCCCGGTAGGTTCCCAGAAGGCCCTCTGCGAGCTGGCTGTTGCATCCGCCAGGGCAGAGCGGAAGAAGACGGGGAGCCAGGAAATTTCAAGAGTTTTCATTCCGGTGGAAAGCCAAAACGAAATATAAAAGCATCAGGCCGCTTGCCTTTTTTGGCAGGCGGCTTTTAACAGTACTTTCCTCCTCATTCTTTAGAAAAAAATAAGGAAAAACTCATTGAAATATGATATGATGGTAACAAGACTGGGAAAGTCTGAACATAAGAGATACATAGGAGGTTGTTCATGGATCAGATCAATATTCTTGTGGTAGACGACGAGAAAGAAATTGCCGACCTGGTGGAAATTTACCTGGTCAGTGATGGTTATAAAGTTTTTAAAGCCAACAATGCTCTGGATGGACTGGAGATTCTTGAAAAAGAAGAAATCCATCTGGTGCTTTTAGATATTATGATGCCCGGAATGGACGGACTGGAGATGTGCCGGAAAATCCGGGAAACCAACAATATTCCCATTATTATGCTGAGTGCCAAGTCCACAGACCTGGATAAGATTCTGGGCCTGGGCACCGGGGCCGACGACTATGTGGTGAAGCCCTTCAATCCTCTGGAGCTGACAGCCCGGGTGAAATCCCAGCTTCGCCGTTATACCCAGTTAAATCCCAACAGCAACACGGGGCAGACCTCGAAAAATGAAATCAACATCCGCGGCCTGTCCGTCAACAAGGATAACCATAAGGTGGTGGTATACGGTGAGGAGATCAAGCTTACCCCCATCGAATTCGATATTTTATACCTGCTGGCGTCAAACCCCGGCCGGGTGTTCAGCACAGACGAGATTTTTGAAAAGGTATGGAACGAAAAGGTCTATGAGGCCAACAATACCGTTATGGTACATATCCGCCGCCTTCGCGGAAAAATGAAGGAGGACACCAGGCAGAATAAAATCATAACCACAGTCTGGGGGGTAGGATATAAAATTGAAAAATGATAGAAGCAGACGCTTTTATGCCCAGGTGGTGGTCAACATCCTGTACAGTACGCTGATCGCCTGCCTGGTGGAAGTGTTTCTGATTACCAACGTGGATATGCTGGTCAACTATCTGGAAAAGACCAGGGAGGAGCTGATCCCGTTTTTGCGGGTGTTTAAGATGGGAACGGTCACCACGATTCTTTACGTGATTCTGGGAATCGGGATTTTTTCCTTCACCTTTCTGCTGCTCCAGAGAAAGACCCTGCGGTACATAGGGAAAATTGCGGCGGCTATCCAGAACATTTCCGAAGGGGATTTAAATACCCAGGTGGAGGTGCTGGGGGACGATGAGTTTTCCATGATGGCGTCCAATTTGAACCGGATGGAGGCCGATATCCGGGAGCTGATGGATAAGGAAAGGGAGTCGGAGCGGACAAAAAATGAGCTGATCACCAACGTGGCCCATGATTTAAGGACGCCCCTGACCTCCATTATCGGTTATCTGGAGCTGCTCTCCAAGGGAGTTCCCATCGGGCCGGAAATGCAGCAGAAATACATCGATATTGCATACACAAAGGCCAAGCGTCTGGAAAAGCTCATTGAAGATCTGTTTGGCTTCACCAAGATGAACTACGGAAAGATTTCCATGAACGTGGGAAAGGTGGATATTGTAAAGCTTTTGGGACAGCTTTTAGAGGAGTTTTATCCCAGCTTTGCCGATAAGGACCTGGCTTACGAGCTCACCAGCAACGTGCCGGCCCTGGTCATAACAGCCGACGGAAATCTTCTGGCCAGACTGTTTGACAACCTCATAAACAACGCCATCAAATACGGCGCAGAAGGAAAAAAGGTCCTGGTGAAAATCCATGCCGACGAGGAGATTGTGACGGTTTCCGTAATCAATTACGGGTATGTGATTCCGGCCGATGAGCTTCCGTTGATCTTCAATAAATTTTACCGTGTGGAACAGTCCAGGTCCACGACCACCGGAGGAACCGGACTGGGACTTGCCATTGCAAAAAATATTGTGGATATGCACGGCGGCACCATCTCCGTATCCAGCGATTTAAACGGTACGGTCTTTATGGTGAAGCTTAAGGTGAACTTTGATGTGAACCGGGAAAATTTCAGAGCGATAGGATGAGAAACATGGGAAAGAAAATGCGCGCGGCAGTGTGCCTTCTGTTCTTTTGTCTTCTGCTTGGCGGAATTTCCAGTCCGGCAGCGGAAAACGACGGACCTCCGGTATCCATGGAGGTCTCTTCCATTTATGGCGGTGTGGGAAAAATGGGAAACCATATTCCCCTGACCATCCGGCTGTACGGCCAGTCCTCCGAGCCCTTTACGGGGACGGTTGCCGTGAAAACCCTGGAAAACGGGACGGACAGCAGTGAGGAAGTATTTGAATACGGATATTCTGTCTCGGTGAGCACCGCAGAGACCAAAAAGCTGGAGATCTATGTTCCTTTGGGGCAGAGAAGTCCGGAACTTCTGGTGACTCTTAAGGACCAGGCAGGAAAGGAAATCGCAGAAAAAACCATGTCCTTTGATGTATCCAGGGACATGGGACGTCTTTTGGTTGGTACCTTGTCGGAGCAGAACGAAGAGCTTTTGTATCTGAACGGGGTAAACATGGACTATGGAATGGTAAACTCCGTGGTCCTTCCCATGGAGGAGGGCTCCTTTCCAACGGATTCCAGGGGCCTGGAGCTTTTAGACCTTCTGATTATCAATCATTTTGACACGGGAAATCTTTTGGCAGACCAGAAAGAGGCCATTTTAGAATGGGTGGATAACGGCGGAACTCTTTTGGTGGGAACCGGAGCCATGGTCTTTGAAACCCTGGATGCCTTTGCAGAGGAGATTCCCGGCCTTACGGTGTCTGATATCAAGATGGAAAATGTGGCCCTGGGAACGGAGTTTGACGAAAAGGCACCGGGAGACTCCAATGTGATCATGGTCTGTGCAGACGTGCGGTTTCCCGGAGGATGCGAAGTGATGGAAAGCGACGGACAGCCGCTTTTGACCATGAGAAATAAGGGAAACGGAAAGATAGGAATTTTTTCCTATGATCTGGGAGACTTAAAGGAATTTGTGGAGCGGAATCCGGCCTACGGGGTGCGGATGCTCACAGAGGCCGTGGGGGAGGAAAATATCTCCAACCTTTATTTTTACAGCTCCTACGGCGCAGACCGGGAATACTGGAACGCCCAGAGCCTTGTGAACACCGGAAGCGCAGACAGGCTTCCCAATCTTCCCCTTTACACGGCGGCGGCTGTATGTTATCTTTTGGCAGCCGGTCCCGGGCTTTACCTGATTTTGAAAAAACATGAGCTGAGCCGGTATTACGGACTTTCTGTGGTGGTGGCATCGGTGATTGCCTCCGCTGTCATTTACATCATGGGAGCAGGAACCAGATTCACCTCTGAGTTTTATACCTGCGCCACGGTGATGGATGTGGGAGCGGATTCTGTGGAGGAAACTTCATACCTGAATATACGGACGCCGGACAGCAGACCCTTTTCCGTGAAGCTTTCCGGAGCCTATGCCGTTACCCCGCTCACAAGGAGCAGCCGGTACGAGGAGGCGCCGATTCTGGAGTTTGACAAAAAGAAAGCCTCCAATGTGGGAGTCCGTTATGAGGAAGAGGAAATCGTGCTGTCGGCAAAGCGGTCCAGAGCCTTTGAACCGCGTTTCTTTAAGCTGGAGCGGCAGTTGGAGGGCAGCCCTGAAAATGGGCTTTCGGGAGACCTTCAGTGGTACGGCGGAACCATATCGGGCTATGTTTTCAACGGCTGCCCATTTCCGCTGACCGATGCAGCACTGGTTTTTTACGGGCAAATCTATCCTTTGGGGACCCTGGAGGCAGGGGAAACCAGAGAATTTTCAGAGGAGCCTCTTCTCACATGGCCGGTGGGAATGCCCTATATCGTTTCCTCGTGGCTTTCGGGAAGCCAGGAGGCAGAACAGGGAGATGACGGGGACTACTTAAGGAGTGTGGAAAAGGGCAGCCTTTATTCCTATTATCTGGAACAGTATTTTGGAACCAGCGTTCCCGGCGGACGGATTGTGGGCTTTGGGCCGGAGAACGGCCTGTGGGAGTCCATCTCGCGGGAGGGCCAGGCAGCGGACAGCCGCGTGCTCTATACGGCAAAACTTTCCATTACTTCCGGTCATGACGGCCTGGTATACCGAAACGGCCTGGCAACCAGCCCGGATGTGACCACAAGCGGAGCCTTTTACACCGATGGGACAGCCATGTACGGGATGGAGCCTGTTGCTGTGGAATATTTTCTGGGAGAAGACATTGAGGTGGAACAGCTTTCATTTTTCCCGATTTCGGAGGAATTTCTGGATGGTACCAGGTTCTACTATTTAAAGCAGTTTGACGGAGAGGTATATTTTTACAATTACAATATGAAAACCTATGACAGAGTGGAGCTTTTAAAGAAGAATTTTTCTGCTGCGGAGCTGGAGCCATACCTTTCCCCATCCAACAGCCTGGTGGTGAAATATACCACAGAGGAAGCGGATTCTGCGGGAGTGAGCTCTTTACTTCCTGTTCTTATGGTGACGGGGAGGGCACGCTGATGTTAAAAATACATGGTTTGAAAAAGAAATTTGGAAATTTCCAGGCGCTGAACGGTCTGGACATGGAAATTGAGGAAGGCGCCCTGTACGGATTTGTGGGCCCCAACGGAGCAGGAAAAACAACGGCCATAAAGATCATCACCGGACTTCTGCGGCCGGACGAGGGCTCCATAGAAATCGGCGGAAAGGATGCCCTTTTATACCGGGAAGAGGTGAAGGAGTCCTTTGGATATGTGCCGGATGAATTTGGGATGTATGACAATTTAAAGGTATGGGAGTACATGGAATTTTTTGCCTCCTGCTACGGATACTCGGGCCTCATGGGAAGGAACCGGTGCACGGAGCTTTTGGAGCAGGTGAAGCTTTCGGACAAGGCGGATTTTTTCGTGGACAGCCTGTCCAGAGGGATGAAACAAAGGCTTTGTCTGGCCAGAGCCCTGATTCATGATCCGGGATTTCTGGTTTTGGATGAACCCACCTCCGGCATGGACCCCAGAACCAGAATGGAGTTTAAGGAGATGCTGAGGGAGCTGTGTGCCGAGGGAAAGACCATTCTGGTCAGCTCCCATATTCTTTCAGAGCTTTCCCAGATGTGTACGGACATCGGAATCATCGATGCCGGGAAAATTGTGCTGTCGGGAAACATGGCGGAGATCTTGCGAAAGGTCAATGACTCCAATCCCCTGCTCATAAAGGTGTGTGGGAACAGGGAGGAGGCCATACGGCTTTTGAGGGAAAATATCTGTGTGACCACCATCTCCATCCGGGAGGAAAACATTGTGGTCAGCTTCCGCGGAGATAAAAATGCAGAGGCAGAGCTTTTAAGAAGTCTGGTTTCTGCCGGAATTCTGGTCAACGGCTTCATCCGGGAGCAGGGTGACCTGGAAAGTATTTTCATGCAGATTACAAACCATGATATGGAAAAGGTGGTGTTAAAGGGTGAAGAGTAATCCTGTTTACAGAAGGGAAATGACCGTGCGGGCCAGGAGCTTCCGCATGCCGTTTATTATTTTATGCTTCAATGGGATTCTGGCGGCGGCTGCCCTCTTAAATATGTATTCGGCAGTGGCCCAGGTGCGGATTTCCGCCAACATCCAGTACACCAGCTTTCTCCAGCTTTATGCTTTTGTGGCAATCCTGGAATTTCTGCTTCTCATGTTTATCATGCCGGCCCTGACCTCGGGAAGTATCAGCGGCGAGCGGGAGAGGCAGACCCTGGAGCTTTTATTCACCACGAAAATGACGCCCGGGGACATTGTGATGGGAAAGCTGCTTTCCGCCCTGAGCCAGCTTCTGGTTCTGGTGGTGTCCAGCTTTCCGGTGCTGCTTCTCACTTTCGTATATGGAAGCGTGGACTTTATGGATTTGGGACTTTTGTTTTTGTGCTTTGTGGTGACGGCGGCGTTTTCCGGAGGAATCGGAATTTTTGCCTCTTCCCTCATGCGCCGTTCCACCTTTGCCAATGTCTGTACCTATGGATTTCTGCTTCTGACCGTGGTGGGAACCTATATGATCAATCTGTTTCTTTACAATATGTCCCAGATGCAGATCAACAACATGGTGTTCCAGATGGGAGAAACCAGGCCCACGGCCAGCTCCGGGGCGGCAGTGTATCTGCTTTTAATTAATCCCATGGTCACATTTGCAGAGATTTTAGGAGACCAGGTGGCAGGAGGAGCGGAGAGCCTTTCTGTGGGAAGATTCCTGGGAGGCAGCCCGGCAGGGTTTGTCACCAGCCACTGGATTTTGGTGAGCCTGCTGGTACAGGCAGTTCTGGCTGTGTGTTTTGTGCGGGGAGCCATTTATTTTTTAAATCCCACGAGAAATGAGAAGAAATAGGAGAATACTATGTTTTACATCGGATGTCATCTGTCCTGTGCCAAGGGTTTTGTTCCCATGGCCAGGGATGCAGAAAAGATCGGGGCCACAACCTTTCAGTTTTTCACCAGGAATCCCCGGGGCGGAAACGCCAGGGCTCTGGATATGGAGGACATTGAAAGCTTTTTAAAAAAGAAGGAAGAGCTGAAAATCGGAACACTGGTGGCCCATGCGCCATATACATTAAATGCCTGTTCTGCCGATGCGTCTGTGAGAACCTTTGCATGGAATACCATGGAGGACGATCTGAGGAGACTGGAGTACACACCGGGAAATCTCTACAATTTCCACCCGGGCAGCCATGTGAAGCAGGGGACTGAGGTGGGAATCCAATACATTTCAGAGATGTTAAACGGGCTTTTAAAGGAGGAGCAGTCCACCACAGTGCTTTTGGAGACCATGGCGGGAAAGGGCAGTGAAGTGGGCGGCCGGTTTGAGGAGCTGCGGGAGATCTTAGACAGGGTAAAGCTTTCTGATAAAATGGGTGTCTGCCTGGATACCTGCCATGTGTGGGACGGCGGATACGATATTGTAAAGGACTTGGACGGGGTCCTTACGGAATTTGACCGGGTTATCGGTCTGTCCCGGTTAAAAGCCGTCCATCTAAATGACAGCCAGAATCCGCTGGGGGCCAGAAAGGACCGCCATGCGAGAATCGGTGAGGGCCATATCGGTTTGGAGGCCCTGGTGCGGGTGATCAACCACCCGGCCTTAAAGAATCTGCCGTTCTGCCTGGAAACACCCAATGAGCTGGACGGATATGCGAGGGAAATTGCGCTGTTACGATCAAGGCGTGAGGAATAATGATTTAAGGAGGAGCAAGCAATATGGGAATTATAAAAGCATCTGTGGAGGCAGTAAAGGGAGCTTTTGCCGATCAGTGGCTGGAGGTCATTGAACCGGAGAATATGGGAGGTTCCACCGTATTTTCGGCCGGAGTCCTCACAAGACGGGGACAGAATACCAAGGGTACGAAAAATCTGGTTTCCAACGGTTCCAGAATCCGTGTGTATCCCAACCAGTTCATGATGCTGGTGGACGGCGGCAAGGTGGTGGACTACACCGCAGAAGAGGGATATTATACCGTAAGCAATTCCTCTGCCCCGTCGCTGTTCAACGGAGAATTCGGAGACGCCTTAAAGGACTCCTTCGACAGAATCCGGTACGGCGGACAGACCTTTAAGGAGCAGAAGGTATACTACATCAATCTCCAGGAGATCAAGGGAATTAAGTTCGGAACCAGAACTCCTGTGAACTACTTTGACAGCTTTTACAATGCAGAGCTGTTCCTCAGAGCCCATGGAACCTATTCCATTAAGATCACCGATCCCCTTAAGTTTTACTCTGAGGTGATTCCGAAAAATGCGGATCATGTGGAGATCGGTGAGATCAATGAGCAGTATTTAAATGAATATCTGGAGGCCTTCCAGACGGCCATCAACCAGATGTCAGCCGATGGAATCCGCATTTCCTTTGTGGCATCCAAGGGCAGAGAGCTTGGAAAGTACATGGCCGATGTGCTGGATGAAGAATGGAACCAGATGCGCGGCATGGAAATCCAGGCGGTGGGTATTGCCAGCATTTCCTATGATGAGGAGTCCCAGAAGTTAATCAATATCAGAAACCGCGGGGCCATGTTAAGTGACCCGACCATCCGTGAGGGCTATGTGCAGGGCCAGATTGCCGAAGGCTTAAATGCCGCAGGCTCCAATTCCAATGGCAGCATGGCCGGATTCATGGGAATGGGAATGGGTATGCAGAGTGCAGGAAGCTTCATGGGAGCCGCTTCCGCCACCAATGCACAGCAGATGCAGATGATGGGCGGTCAGTATGGAACGCCCCAAGGCGCCCAGAATGGAGCTCCGGTTCAGGCGGCATCCGGCGGGTGGACCTGTTCCTGCGGAACGGTGAACACAGGAAAATTCTGCTCGGAGTGCGGAGCGCCGAAACCGGCTCCTGCTTCCTGGACCTGTTCCTGCGGAACGGTGAATACGGGGAAATTCTGTTCTGAGTGCGGAAAACCGAGACAATAGGAGAGACGATTATGGCGTTGATGTCTTATAAATGCCCCAACTGCGGAGGCGGGTTACAGTTTGACCCGCCTTCCCAGAAATTTAAGTGTGAATTCTGCCTTTCAGAGTTCACAAAAGAAGAGATGAAACGGCTGGAGGAAGAGGAGGCCAGGAAAAAGGCCCGGTATGAGACGGAGCCCGGGGAGCAGGAAAGCGCCAAAGATCAGGCCGAGGCCGTTATATACTCCTGTCCAAGCTGCGGGGCGGAGATCGTGACCGACGCCACCACAGCGGCCACCTTCTGCTATTACTGCCACAATCCGGTGGTTCTTTCCGGAAAGCTTTCCGGAGAATTCATGCCGGACTATGTGCTGCCCTTTGCCGTGGATAAGAAAGGGGCCACGGAAAAGTTCCTTTCCTGGATTGAGAAGAAGAAATTTGTTCCAAAATCTTTTTATTCCAAAGACCAGATTGAGAAGCTTTCGGGAATCTATTTCCCCTATCTGCTTTATAGCTGCCAGGTGGACGGAAAGCTCAGTGCAGATGCAGAAAAGAACCGAACCTGGACCACAGGAAATATCCGGTATACGGAGCATAAAAAGTACCAGGTGGAGAGGGCCGGATGTCTTGATGTTAAAAACTTAACAAGAAACGCTCTTTCAAAGACCAACCGGGAGCTGGTGGAGGGAGTACTGCCCTTTGAGACGGAAAAAATGCTGCCCTTCCAGATGGGCTATTTATCCGGTTTCCAGGCGGAAAAGCGGGACATGGACAGCCAGAGCTTTACGCCGGATGCGGAGCAGGAGGTAAAAAATTATACGGTAGAGCAGCTTCGGTCTTCCATAAGCGATTACAGCAGTATCAATGTGAAGAACAGCGAAACTTCCATCCGGAATGCCAAATGGCAGTATGCCCTGCTTCCCGTATGGGTGCTTACATATAAGGATAAGCAGAAGGACAAAATTTACTATTTTGCCATGAACGGACAGACGGGAAAAATCTGGGGAAAGCTTCCGGTGGATAAAGGAAAGCTTGCCGGACTGTTTTTCCAGGTCTTCATCCCCGTGTTTGCGGTTCTTATGATAGGAGGTTGGTTCCTATGAAGCAGTTAAAGGGTGTGGTATTTGGCTGGCTGGTTCTGGCTCTGGTTTTTCTGGGTGCCGGGACAGCTTTGGCCGCTGGAGAAATCAGGGTGTTTGACATGGCAGGCCTGTTCAAGGAAGAAGAGACTGCCAAGCTTACAGAAACCATTGAGACTTTGCGGGAAAAGATGAACATGGATGCAGCCATTGTGACCACAGAAGAAAACCCTGGTTCGGTCATGGAGTTTGCCGACAATTTTTATGAGGAGCAGGGGCTTGGCGTGGGAAGCAGCCATGACGGCGCTTTGTTTTTAATTGACCTGGAAAACGGAGAGCTCTGGATTTCCACAGAAGGAAAAATGGTCCGTTTCCTGACAGACGGGCGGATTGAAGCCATTTTGGACGATGCCTTTGAATACGCGGCAGACGGTGATTTTTACAGCACTGCCATGGTGTTTTTGGAAGATCTGGAAATCTGCTACGACAATGGAATTGCAGATGACCAGTATACCCAGGATGTGGATACGGGAAAAATCAGCCGTTACCATTCCATCAAGTGGTATGAGGCGTTATTTGCCCTGGTGGTTTCGGCAGTCTGCGGCGGTGCAGCCGTGCTTTCCGTGGTACGGTCCTATGGAATGCGTGACGAGTCGGGGAGACTGGCCGCCAATTTTAACCTGTCCTACCGAAAGGACAGCTCCTTCCGGCTTGGAAACCTGCTTACCGATATGATGATCGGAAGCTATGTGACCCAGAGTGTAATCCGGTCCGCCCAGAACAGAAATAGCGGAGGCCATTCCTCCGGCGGGCGGAGCCTTTCTTCCGGAGGCCGCTCTTCGGTGCACAGAAGCTCCAGCGGACGTTCCCATGGAGGCGGAGGACGGAAGTTCAGGTAATGTAACAAAAAAATAAGGAAAAAGGCAGAATATGGAAATAAAACGTGTAGGAATCATCGGCCAGGGCTCCCTTGGGGTCATGTACGGAAAGCACCTGGCAGACAGGCTGGGGAAGGAAGCCGTGTTTTTTCTGGCCGATGAAGAACGGGTAAAAAGATACAGAGAGGCAGAACTTATCTGCAACGGGGAGGTGTGCCAATTCGCTTACCGTTCCCCGGCGGAGGCGGAGACGGCCGATCTTCTCATTTTTGCAGTGAAGATTGCAGGCATGGCAGCCGCCATTGAGACGGCAAGACCCTTTGTGGGGGAGAAGACGCTTCTTCTTTCGGTTTTGAACGGCGTATCCAGTGAGGGAATGCTGGAGGAGGCCTTCGGAGAGGAGCATGTGCTCTATGCATGCGTCCAGGGAATGGATGTGGGAAAGCTCGGCAATGTGGTTTCTTATAAAAATATGGGCTATATTGCCCTGGGAACCAAAGACAAGCGCCGGGATGAGAGGCTTTCGGCAGTCACAGATTTTCTGGACAGGGCCGGACTTTCCTACCGGGTGCCGGAGGACATTGTGCGGGAGCAGTGGAGTAAGCTCATGTTAAATACGGGGGTCAATCAGGTGACTGCCGTTTACAAGGCGCCCTATGGGCTGGTGCAGACAGAGGGAGAGGCCCGCGTCATGATGATTGAGGCCATGAAGGAAGTAAAAAAAGTGGCGTCCTTTCAGGATGTGGAGCTGACAGATGCGGATATCCAGTACTGGCTGGACCTTCTGGCAACCCTGAATCCGGAGGGCAGGACCTCCATGTGCCAGGATGTGATGGCAGGGCGGAAGACGGAGGTGGAGCTGTTTTCCGGCACCATGATTCGTCTGGCCCGGGAGGAAGGAATCAGCCTTCCGGTCAATGAGTTTTTATATGAGACCATTAAAGAACTGGAAGAAACAGCAGAAAACAGACAGGAGTGATGAATCGTGAAGATCATGGTAATGGACGGCCAGGGCGGCCGGATGGGAAAAAGCGTGGTGGAACAGATCAAAGCCAGGTTCCCGGAGGATGAAATCCTGGCCATCGGAACCAACAGCATCGCCACCGCTGCCATGTTAAAGGCCGGAGCCGATGCCGGGGCCACCGGAGAGAACCCGGCCATTGTGGGATGCAGAACCGCCGATATCATCATCGGCCCCATGGGAATCGTCATTGCCGATTCCCTTTTGGGGGAGATCACCCCGAAAATGGCCGTGGCCATCGGCCAGAGCGAAGCCAAGAAGGTGCTGATCCCGGTCAACCGCTGCCAGCATTTCGTGGTGGGCTGCGAAGATCTTCCCCTGGGAGAGTATGTGAGGCTGGTGGTGGAGGAAGTGAAGAGGATAAAGGCGGGGGAGTGCTAGGAATGGTTAATCCGGTACGATAAATCCACAGGTAGCAGGTTTTCCGTGCCAGAGGGTTCCATCGGAACGGTAACAGGTCCTTGTGACGGAGCCATCGGTCTTTGTGTAGTCAATCACAAACACTTGGCCCTCCTTTACGGTTACCGGATAATTGGTATAAGGGAGTACATCTCCGGTCATTTCATTATTTTTAAAATCTTCATAGGCGTTTTCCAGGCGCCAGAACTCGCGGTACTGATACTCCGGTGAAAATGAGGATATATTTACCCTGCCAAAGGACAGGGCAGTATATTCCCGGCCGCCAATAGAAATTTTTCCTGTTCTTACGGAGTCTGATTCAGAAATTAAAGAAATCAGAGTTTTCGGGTGTACGGCTTCCCCATACCGGCTTTTAAGCTGGTTTACCATGGGAGAGGCCGTATTCGTCATGTACAAGGTATCCGGCCCCGTATGGGCGGCTCCATAGAAGCCCACCACAGTGCTGCCGTTCAGCCTGTTAAATTCCCTCATAAAATTTTCGGACATAGCTTTTTCACGGTATTCACGATCGGAATGTCTGTAATAATACATGCCCTGCCGGATGGCTTCCAGCGTCAGCGCATATTGTTCGGAAGCTGTCTGACCGGAGTCCTGAAGATATTTGGCGAAACGCCTTCCGATGGTGGCGTACTGGTGGCCCACATCGGTTCCGTGAAAGATGGTTTCGGGGCATTCTTCTTTGATTCTTTTGTAAAACATTCTGTTTTCCTCAGAATGCGCAGCAGTTCCCTCCCAGTCCGCATACAGCTCATTCAGAATATCATCATTTTCTGACTGCATCCACAGATTCAGAAATTCTGCGGTATAGTAGGGATGTTCCACGAATAAGTCCCGGATTCCGTTATCGTGATAATACTGGTACCAGAGCTGAAATTTCTTATTTAGGATGATTTCTGCACTGTGAATTTCACCATACAGGAAAATCTGCCCGGCTTTCTCTGGGTGTCCGTTTTCAGATATTAGGAAGAGAATAAAAATAAGGAAGAAAAATGCCGAGATGATTTTCCATCTGTATTTCATACAAAGGTTTCCTTTCTGATGTACTGGGACTGAAGCAGTCCTTTTTTTAAGTATACAGGAGGAATCCCTTAACTGCAACGGTTACTTCCCGCCGGATGGAGAAAGGGCGGATTCTTTCTGCTGGTATACCCGGGTCCACTCCTTGGTGCCCTCCACCTTCACTACCTGGCTCTGGTTCATATGCAGGAATTTTACCAGCTCATAGCAGTCAATCCAGATTTCATTGTTTCCCTCCTTCTGGGATTCATCGAAGATAAGCTGGAGGCCGAAATGCAGGTGCGGGGTATCGATGTTGTTGGTGTTTTCCGTGGTGCTGTATCCGGTGCGGCCCAGATATCCGATTACATCGCCGGCGGTGACGGTGCTTCCCACCTGGAGATTGCTCTGGTAGGGATAGTTCTTTCTTAAATGGGCGTAGTAATAATACCGTTTTTTATCAAAGCTGCGGATGCCGATACGCCAGCCGCCGTACTGGTTCCAGCCAAGGGCCTCCACATAGCCGCTTTCCACGGCAATGATGGGCGTGCCCACCTGCCCCATCATGTCATGGCCCAGATGCTGGCGCTTAAAGCCATAGGAGCGGGCCACGCCGAAATCATCGTAATCACTGTATGGAAAGCTTTTGGCAATGGGAGAAAAGGCCTTTAATCCGTATTTGGTCACCCAGGTTTTGGACTGGGAGGCAGGGGCGGTCTGCGGTGTGCCGGATTCTTCCGGGGCGGTCTGCGGCTGCGGCGCATCCATTTCCTGCTCAAAATATCCAACCATGCCGCCCAGCACTGCGGTATAGGCCTCATGGTAATAAGAATAATATTTCATGTCTTTGGTGAGAGCTTCCATGGTTTCACCATTTTTTAATTGTTCCGCGAGGGCATTTAAGTCGGACTCTTTAAACCGGGAGAAGTCGCCGCCGTATCTGGCTCCCAGATAGGACAGAAGCTCAATCCAGTCCAGATGGATGGATTCCTGGCAGGTATTGATGTCCAGGCGAAAGGCCTTTTCCATCACATCGGCGGGAATTGTAAAATCCACCCAGCGGATATAATCTTTTTTGGCCTCTTCTCCGGGGGACGCGGATTCCGGCTCCTGTTCTGAAAGCAGAAAGCTTTCCGCCGCCGCCTGCCTGCTTTTTAAACAGAGGGACAGGGTCAGAAACAGCAGAATAAAAAGCTGTGCAAAAATAATAGCAGTTGATTTTGAAATATGCGGTTGCGTCATGGCATACACTCTCCTGTGGTTTTACATGGTCGGACTCCTGTTCCGGGGGGCCGCGCTGGGGCCGGCCTTCGCGGACTGTAACAAAATATATGCGGACATGCACGGGAATATGCCTATTGTCACAGAAAATGAATTGTGATATGATAAAGAAGATGTCGAAGGAACAGGGGACGGGCCAAAGCCCCCAAACGGCGCCTTCGGAAAGGACGGAAACAATATGAAAAAACTGGAAGAGTACGTAGTCAGCATTCCCGATTTCCCGAGTCCGGGAATTATTTTCAGAGACGTGACTTCGATTTTACAGGATGCGGACGGACTGAACCTGGCCATTGAAACTCTGCTTTCCATGTTAAAGGATGTGGATTTTGATGTGGTGGTAGGAGCGGAATCCCGCGGCTTTATTTTTGGAACTCCAGTGGCCTATGCGATGCATAAAGCCTTTATCCTGGCAAGAAAGCCCGGAAAGCTGCCGAGAGAAACCGTGTCCAGGGAATACGCTCTGGAATATGGAACGGGAACCGTTGAGCTTCACAAGGATTCCATCAAGCCGGGCCAGAAGGTGGTTATCATTGATGACCTGATTGCCACCGGAGGAACCGTGGAAGCCATTGCGGGCCTGGTGGAGGAACTGGGCGGCCAGGTAGTGAAAATCTGTTTTGTCATGGAGCTTGCAGGCCTTGAGGGACGGAAAAAGCTGGCAAAATACGATGTGGAATCCGCAATTATATATGAAGGACACTAAAAAGAGTTCGGCTTGCGGAACTCTCCGCCTATGAAACAAAAAATATGACTGGGAGACATTTTTTCCCAGTCAATATTTTACTCTTTACAAAGAACATATGTTCGTATATAATAGAGCCATGAGACGGGTTGTTTTTCATGTGGATGTGAACAGTGCCTTTCTCTCCTGGGAGGCGGTGTACCGGCTTACGCATCTGGGAGGAACTCTGGATTTACGGACAATTCCCTCGGCCGTGGGAGGCGATATGGAGAAGAGGCGGGGAATTATTCTGGCCAAGTCCCTGCCTGCGAAAAAATACGGGGTCCGGACCGGAGAGAGTATTGTGGAGGCGAAGAGAAAGTGTCCAAAGCTTACGCTGGTTTCTCCCCACTATGGGCTTTATGAACGGGCTTCGGCGGCCCTTATGGATATTTTAAGGGAATATTCCCCCAGGGTGGAGCAGTTCAGCATTGATGAGGCATTTCTGGATATGACAGGAACGGAACGGCTTTTCGGAGACCCCAAAAGAGCGGCTGAGGCTTTAAAGGACAGGATACGGGACACTCTGGGTTTTACGGTGAATATCGGCGTTTCTTCCAATAAGCTGTTGGCAAAAATGGCCTCGGATTTTGAGAAGCCGGATAAGGTCCATACTCTGTTTCCGGAGGAAATTCAGGAAAAAATGTGGCCGATGCCCGTGCGGGAATTGTTTTTCGTGGGGCGGGCTACGGAGAAAAAGCTTGCCCAACTGGGAATTCTTACCATCGGGGAGCTGGCCAATACGGATGTGAAGACCTTAAAAGCCCACTTAAAAAAGCATGGAGAGGTAATCTGGGAATTCGCCAACGGACAGGATGTGTCCTTAGTGGAGACAGAGCCCGCGGAAAATAAAGGCTATGGAAACAGTACCACAATCGCATTCGATGTGACGGACCGGGAAACGGCCAGGCTGGTTTTATTGTCTCTGGCAGAAACCGTGGCCGCCAGGCTGCGGAAACATGGAAAAAGGGCGGAGCTGGTCTCCGTATCCATTAAAAATAACGAGCTTCATACGGTGTCCCACCAGACTGTCCTTACGGTTCCAAGTGATATTACCGATGAAATTTACGGGGCAGCCTGCGGGCTGTTTGATGAGCTCTGGGATGGAAGTCCAATCAGGCATCTGGGAATTCACACCGGGCGGCTGAAGGAAGGCCAGGCGAGGCAGTTAAATATTTTTGACCAGACAGACTATGAAAAATTAGAAAAGCTGGATGCGGCCCTGGATGCCATACGGAACCGACACGGGAAAGATGCCGTCATGCGGGCGTCCTTCTTAAAGTCCCCTCTGGACCATATGGCAGGCGGGATTTCCAGGGAAAAGCACACGGTGGATTATACAAAGGAAAAAATTCAATAGAGGAGGAATGGATTTTTGCTTGTAACAGTGAAGGTAATGAACGGTTACAAGCGGATAAAGGAGCGGATGGCAGATGGCATTTGGAGTCGGAGGAAGGGAGAGCCGGGTATTCCAGACAGGATTTGAAGCAAAAAACAAGGGACGCGGCCGCCAGATGGATGTGGCCTGCGAATGCTGGTTTACAAGCCGCGGGGAGACCATGCCCCTGGCTTTAAAATTTCCCGATGAAAACGGGGAGATTGTGATGGTGAAGAGAATACAGGTGGACTGGGCGGAGAAAAAATATTACTGCGGAATTCCCGCGGTGGAGTATGAATGCCGGATTTCCCTGAAAGGAAAAGAAGTGCCGGTGCGGCTGATCTTCTATCTGGAGGAGTGCCGGTGGGTGATGGAGCTTGCAGCGTGAAGCCGGAAGCAAAGACTTCCGGCAGAATGGAAGGAGAGGACTGAAATGAGAGAAATCGTTTTTAAGATGGAACGGCCGGGTCTGGTAAAAGAGGGACAGACGGTGGAGGTCAGCGAGTCAGTGACCCCTGTAAATGTGAACTATATGATCGAACCGGCCGTGGCCATGTCGGGACTTTTTAAGTTTAATGAGCGGTTAAAGAGCCGTCAGGGAGTGGTAAAGGCCATTGTGGAAAATGACCGGGGCTACTATGTGACGGTGGAGTTTGATGAATAAGGAGACAGGATGAAATTTTTCCATTTGTCGGATTTACATATCGGAAAGCGGCTCCATGGATTTTCTCTGATTGAGGACCAGAGATTTATTCTGGGGGAAATTCTGGAGAAAATTCGGGAAAGAAAGCCGGATGCACTGTTGATTGCCGGGGATATTTACGATAAAACGGCTCCCTCCGGGGAGGCGGTGAAGGTGTTTGATGATTTCCTCACAGAGCTTTCCGCCTTAAAGGACGGCCCGGCAGTCTGCATCATCAGCGGAAATCACGATTCCCAGGAACGGCTTTCTTTTGGAAGCAGGCTGTTTTCCAACCATGGGATTTATATTGCGGGAGCCGGGCCGGATAGGGAGAATCCCGGAGTTCGGACCGTTACACTTACAGATGAGGAAGGAGAGGTAACCGTATATCTTCTTCCTTTTTTCCGCCCGTCCTTTCTTCGGGAAATTCCGGGAATGGAGGAGATAAAGACTTACGGAGAGGCCTTTGAAGCCCTGTTTCGGGACGCAGGCCTGGATGGTTCCGGAAGGAATGTGCTTTTATGCCATCAGTTTTTCACCTGGGGAGGAAAGGAACCGGAGCTTTCCCAGTCAGAAACGGTTCATGTGGGAGGCCAGGACAATGTGGATGTCTCCCTGGTGGAGAAATTTGACTATGTGGCAGCGGGACATATCCACCGTCCCCAGAGTGTGGGAAGGGATTATGTGCGTTACTGCGGCTCCCCCTTAAAATATTCCGTGTCGGAGGCCGCGGGAGAGAAATCCATTACGGAGGTGGTGATGGGGAAAAAGGGAGACGTGAAAATAGAAACAATCCCCCTGCATCCTCTCCGCGATGTGAGAAGAGTGAAAGGAACCCTGGCGGAGCTCACATCCGAAGAAACCCTGTCTCAGGCGGACAGGACGGACTATGTGAGTGCGGTTCTGACGGATGAAGAGGATTTGTATGAGCCGGGAGCTGTCCTGGCAGAGGCCTACCCCAACCTTTTGGAATGGCGTGTGGAAAACTCCAGAACCAGGTACGAGATGGAGGAGCCTGTGTTTTTGGAGGAGAAAAAGAGTCTTCTGGAATTATTTGAAGACTTTTACGAACAGATGCAGGGAAGCCCGATGAATGAGAAACAGAGGGCGGTGATACAAAAAGCGGCAGAGCAGGCAGGAGGTGGCAGAGAATGAAACCTTTAACTCTTACCATGAGTGCTTTCGGGTCCTACGGGGAACCTGTGGTGATTGATTTTACAAAGGCAGATCACGGGCTTTTCCTGATTACAGGCGATACGGGCTCCGGAAAGACCACCATATTTGACGGAATCACCTTTGCCCTCTATGGGGAAACCAGCGGCGGAATGCGGGACGGAAAGATGATGCGGAGCCACTATGCCCTTCCATCGGAGGAAACCTATGTGGAGCTTACATTTTCCTACCGGGGACAGGTTTATAAGGTGCGCCGGGCTCCGGAGTATATGCGGGAAGGAAAACGGAAAAATTCCAAAGGAGGCCTGGTGAAATCTCCGGCAATGGTGGAACTGACATTGCCGGATGGAAGTGTCTACCGGGGAAAGGCAAGGGAAACCGATAAGAAGCTCTGTGAGATTATGGGAATTGACAGGGAGCAGTTTACCCAGATTGCCATGATTGCCCAGGGAGATTTCTTAAAGCTGCTCCTTGCCAAATCAGAAGACCGGAAAAAAATATTTTCCCGTATTTTTAACACGGACCGTTACCGGGCTGTGGAGGAGGAGCTGAATGGGAGAAGGAAGGAACTGAGGGAAGGAATTGGCGCCTCCGATGAAAGAGTCCAGGCTTATATCCAGGGAATCCGCTTCCCGGAAGGGGAGAATACGAAGGAGTCCCTTTCGGTTTCCAGTGCCGAAGCCCTGCTGAGGCAATATCTGGAGGCAGATGAAGAACAGCTTAAGAAAATGGAGCTTCCATTTTTGGAAGCGGACAGGCTGTATAATGAAACACTGGAGGAACGCGGAAGAAAGAAGGCGGACAATGAATCCATAGAGCGGTTTTTGTGTGCGAAAAAGGATTGGGAAAAACAAAAGGAAGAGGAGACGGATTATGAGAAAAGGCGAATGCTTTGCGAAGCGGCCGGGAGAGCCTTTGGGGTGAAGGTCCATGAGGAGAAAAAGAACCTGGCAGAGAGCCATGCGGCGGATTCTGCAAAGCAGTGGGAGAAGGCGGCCAAAGCATTTGAAGCGGCCCTGGGGCTGTGCCGGGAACGTGGTGTTTTGGAAGCGGATGCCGGGGATATGATTTCTGTTCTCACTGACCTGAAGGGGCAGGAAAACCAGTTCCATGAGGCCCGGATCCGGAAACAGGAGGTACGAAAGAAGCAGGAGCAGGTCAAAGAAGAGGAAGCGCTCTGTGACAGACAGAGGGAGGAGCTTCAGAAAATGCTTCTGGTTCAGGCTAAAGCAAGAGAGCAGTATGGTGCTCTGGAGGAGCAGTTCTTTTGTGAACAGGCCGGAATCCTTGCCAGAGAGCGGCTGAGACAAGGAGAACCCTGTCCGGTCTGCGGCTCCATCGAGCACCCGGCTCCGGCGGTGATCGCCGGAGAGGCAGTGACGGAGGAACAGGTAAAGAACGCCCGGAAGGAGTGGGAAAAAAAGCAGCAGGCCTGTGACAGCCTGAGACTTAGGATTCAGGCGGAAAGTGCAAAAATAAACGAGATCAAACGCCAGCTTAAGGAGGAGCTTGATAAAATCCCGGAAGATCTGGAGGAGCGGGAAGCAGCGGTAAAAAGAAAGATACAGGCTGTGGAAGCGATGATTTCAGCAAAGAACCAGTACACAGAAAAGGAAAAGGAGAAGAAGCAAAGAAAAGCAGAACAGGACATGGCCCAAAAAGGCTATCTGGAGGCCCTGAAAGAGGCCGGATTTTCCGAAGAGGCGTCCTACAAGAAAGCCCTTTTCCCCTGGAAGAACCGGAAAGAACTGGAGGAGGAAAGAAAGCGGACCGACAACTATTTTTCAAACCTCCATGGAATGGAAACGGCCCTAAAAGCACTGGAGGCCGGAGTCCTTGGAAAGCAGTATACGGATCTTTCCGAGCTGGAAAGCCGTCTCGGGGAGGCGAAAAAGAGGCGGGAGCAGCTTTTGGCAGAAAAGGGAGAGCTGGAAAGCCGGATTCAGGCAAACAGCCGGATCCAGAAAGCCCTTGAGGAGGAGAAACGAAAATATGAAAGTCTCCGGGAACAGGCAGCCTTATATGAAAACCTCTGGCAGGTGGCGGCCGGGCAGGTGAAGGGCCGTGTCCGGATGGATTTTGAAACCTATGTCCAGAGAATGTATTTTGAAAAGATTCTGGCAGCGGCAAACCGCAGATTTCTGACCTTCACAAACGGGCGGATGAAGTTAAAAAGCAGGCCCGTGGAGGACATGGGACATGTGGGGGCCGCCGGACTGGAGCTAAACGTCTATGTGATGGCCACCGGAAAGGAACGGGATGTGAAAACACTTTCCGGCGGTGAATCGTTTCTGGCCTCCCTCTCCCTGGCCCTGGGGCTTTCTGATGTGGTGCAGAGCCAGGCGGGGGCCGTGCGGCTGGAGTCCATGTTTGTGGACGAGGGCTTCGGTGCCCTGGACGAGGGAACAAGAGAACAGGCGGTCCGCGTCTTAAATGATCTGGCAGGGGACGACAGACTGGTGGGAATTATTTCCCATGTGGACGCCCTGAAGGACAGCATCGGGAAAAAGCTTGTGGTGGAAAAGACCTCCCACGGAAGCCGGATTGCGTGGGACATCTAGTTTTTGGTTTGTTTATGAAACAAAAGCAGCATTAGAACATAAACAGCACAGACAATCAGAATGCGGGCGGCTGTGAGGAAAAATGGAGGAACCTGGGAAAGGCCGGGGAGGCTTTCGGGAAAAAGTGAAAAAATCCCCAGGGCCACAGCCAGGCAGAACACCGGCTTTACAAGAATCTCCCAGACATTGGCAGAAAAATCCACAAGACGCCGCAGACGGTACAGGTGGAGAAGGGCCAGGCACAGCTCGCCGCACAGCATTCCCCAGAGATAGGCCCGGATCCCGAACACCGGAATGCCAAATACGACAAAGAGAAGCCGCAGCAGCAGGGATATCAGGTTGTGAAGAAAGGTGGAAGTGGTTTTTCCCAGGCCATTTAGGATGCTTCCCATGGTGGTGGCCAGATATAAAAAGGGGCAGAGCCAGGCCAGTATGGAGATAAAGGTCCCGGCGTCCTGATTTTTAAAGACCTCCACTCCCAGATTGTCTCCGAAAACTGTAAAGATTCCAATACAGAGAATCCCCATGTACAGGCTGTACCGGAAGGACATGGAAATGCTTTTGGAAATCCCGGAGTCATTTCCTGCCGACTGGTGTCTGGCCACTGTGGGAAGAAGAACTACGGCCAGAGAGTTTACAATGGCGGAAGGAAACATGATAAAGGGCATAGACATTCCCGTGAGGACTCCGTAGATACTGAGGGCCTGGGACTGGGATAACCCAAATGCGTTTAAGCGGTTTGGAATCAGAATGGCTTCCAGGCTCTGCAAAAGATTCATGACCAGACGGTTGGCCATCAAAGGAAGGGCCAGGGCCATCAGGGGAACGGCTGTTGCGAGGAAAGAATTCCCGGTTCGGGAACGGTTTTTGGCCGTTGTCTGGCTCCCGGAAAACAGTAAAAAGGAAACAAGAGTAAACAGGGCCGAACCGGCTTCTCCGGCCACAAGTCCGGCCACGGCCACAAGCACGGTCACAGGGCGCCCCTGCTCCCGGCAGATGTCTGCGATGAGGAAAACAGTCAGAATCCGTACACATTGTTCCGCAAGCTGGGCTAAGGCCGGAACCTGTACTTTTTCCTTTCCATAATAATAGCCGCAGATACATGCGTGGACGGAGGTACATGGAAATGCCAGGGCCAGAGCCGGAAGAAGCGGGGCGCAGCGGGGTTCCATAAGAATATGTACGGCCAGAAAATCCGAAAACCGGATAATCAGGGCGGCTAAACCTAAGGAAAGGGAAAAGGAAATGGAAAATCCCGTCAGAAGTGTTTTTTTGGCCTGCGTTTCATCGGCTGCGGTGAAGCGGGAGATGGCTGTCTGGATGGAGCCGGCACACAGGGAGAAGCAGATGCCGTAGACAGGAAAGACCATCTGATAAATTCCAAGTCCCTCGGCGCCGATGGCACGGGATAAAAAGATTCTGTAAAAGAATCCCAGAATTCTGGAGGCAAAGCCGGTGGCTGTAAGGAGCAGGGTCCCGGCAATCAGTGTATGCTTTCGGAAAAAGTCAGTCATGGAAACTCCAACCTGCGGGAAAATTATTACAATGTATGTGAGAATGATTCCTAATATTATTATATTTTTCTTAAATATGGGAATTCCAGTTGAAATCTGCGGGCCATATCATATATAATGTAGGATAGTCTTCGGAAAGAAGACATAATATATAGTAGATGAGGCTTTTAACCTGTATTTACGGAAAGGCGGATTTATGAAAAAGGTAATTTATCTTGACAATGCAGCCACAACAAAGGTTCGTCCGGAAGTTGTGGAAACGATGCTGCCGTATTTTACGGAGTATTACGGAAATCCATCTTCGGTGTATGAATTTTCCACACCGTGCAAAAAGGCAATGGCCCATACCAGAGAAGTGATCGCAAATGCCCTGGGAGCGAAGGAAAATGAAATTTATTTCACCAACGGCGGAACCGAGTCCGACAACTGGGCTTTAAAGGCGGCCGCTGAGGCCTATGGCTCCAAAGGTAAGCATGTTATTACGACACAGATTGAGCATCACGCAATTCTTCATACCGGCCAGTATCTGGAGCAGAACGGCTTTGAAGTCACATACCTTCCTGTGGATGAAAATGGAGTGGTGAGTCTGGAGGCCTTAAAGGCGGCAATCCGGCCGGATACGGTTTTAATTTCCGTGATGTTTGCCAATAATGAGATTGGAACCATTGAACCGATCAAGGAGATCGGTGAGATTGCAAAGGAACATGGAATTCTGTTCCATACCGATGCCGTTCAGGCATTCTGCCATGAACCCATCAACGTGGATGAGTACCACATTGACATGCTGAGCGCCAGCGCCCACAAATTCAACGGCCCCAAGGGGGTAGGATTCCTTTATATCAGAAAGGGCCTGAAACTGCGCTCCTTTATCCACGGAGGCGCCCAGGAGAGAAAGCGCCGCGCCGGAACCGAGAATGTGCCGGGAATCGTGGGAATGGGAAAAGCCGTTGAGATCGCCATGGCAAACCTGGAAGAAAATAAGAAAAAAGAAACCGAGCTTCGCGATTACCTGATCAACCGGGTGATGTCCGAAGTGCCCTATACCAGACTGAATGGACATCCCACACAGAGACTGTCCAACAATGCCAATTTTGCATTCCAGTTCATCGAGGGAGAATCCCTGTTAATCATGCTGGATATGGATGGAATCTGCGGTTCCTCCGGTTCGGCCTGCACCTCCGGTTCTCTGGACCCGTCCCATGTGCTTCTTGCCATCGGACTGCCCCATGAGATCGCCCATGGCTCTCTGCGCCTGACCTTAAGCGATGATACCACCAAAGAGGACATTGATTATACGGTGGAGAGCATCAAGAAAATTGTGGAACGCCTCCGCTCCATGTCCCCGCTTTACGAGGATTTCGTAAGAAGCAGAGAGAAAAAGGAAGTTCAGGCATAGAACGCAGGAAATTTCACTGACAGAAAGATGAAAAGGAGAATTATATATGTATTCAGAAAAAGTAATGGACCACTTTCAGAATCCGAGAAATGTGGGTGAAATAGAGGAAGCCAGCGGTGTGGGTACCGTAGGCAATGCAAAGTGCGGCGACATCATGAGAATTTATCTGGACATCGACGATGAGAGCCACATCATTAAAGACTGCAAGTTCAAGACCTTTGGCTGCGGCGCCGCCGTTGCAACCAGCAGTATGGCAACGGAAATGGTAAAGGGAAAGACCATCGAAGAGGCCATGCAGGTGACAAACAAGGCAGTTATGGAAGCCCTGGACGGACTTCCTCCTGTGAAGGTTCACTGCTCCCTGCTTGCCGAGGAAGCAATCCATGCAGCGCTCTGGGACTACGCAGAGAAGCATGGAATCAAGATTGAGGGCTTAGAAAAGCCCAAGTCCGATATCAGCGAGCATGACGAGGATGAGGAATACTAAAAATGAAAAAAAAGGTAGTGGTAGGTATGTCCGGCGGCGTTGATTCTTCCGTCGCCGCCTGCCTTTTAAAAGAACAGGGCTATGAGGTGATCGGTGTCACCATGCAGATCTGGCAGGAGGAAAATCCTGAGGAAACCTCAGAAAACGGCGGATGCTGCGGTTTAAGCGCCGTGGACGATGCCAGACGGGTGGCCTGGACACTGGGAATTCCCTACTATGTGATGAATTTCCGGAAGGAATTTAAGGAATCTGTGATGGATTACTTTGTGGGAGAATACCTTCACGGGCGGACTCCCAATCCCTGTATCGCCTGCAACCGCTATGTGAAATGGGAAGCGCTGCTGGCCCGCAGTATGGAAATCGGCGCCGACTACATTGCCACAGGTCACTATGCCAGGGTGATGGAGCTTCCTAACGGACGGTACACCATCAGAAATTCTGTCACAGCGGCCAAGGACCAGACCTATGCCCTTTATAATCTGACTCAGGAGCAGCTTAAAAGGACCCTAATGCCCGTGGGAGACTATACAAAGGATGAAATCCGGCAGATTGCGGAAAAAAACGGACTGGCGGTGGCAAAGAAAAAGGACAGCATGGAAATCTGTTTCATTCCCGACAACGATTATGCCTCCTTCATCGAGAAAAGTGCCGACAGCGTTCCGGGAGCCGGAAATTTTGTGGACATGGATGGAACTGTTTTAGGACGCCATAAGGGAATTACCCACTATACGGTGGGGCAGAGGAAGGGACTGAATTTGTCCATGGGACGGCCTGTATTTGTGACGGAAATCCGCCCGGAGACCAATGAAGTGGTCATCGGAGACGGCAATGACGTGTTTTCCGACCGTCTGCGCTGTTCCAATTTGAACTGGATGGCTGTGGATGGGCTTCACGGAGAGGAACGGAAGGTCATGGCGAAAATCCGTTACAGTCACAAGGGTGCCCCCTGTGTCATAAGGGAGCTTTCGGACGGAACCGTAGAATGTCTGTTTGAGACGCCCCAGAGGGCCATTACACCGGGACAGGCTGTTGTATTTTATGAAGAAGATCATGTATTCGGAGGAGGGACCATCCTGTGAAAGAAGTAAGAGAAGGACGGAAGCTCCTCCGTCTTCTGTTTGGCACCGTATATATGGTATGTCTGATGGCAGCCCTTTCCGGCTGCGGCGGCACCTCCAGATACCAGGCTGTGGACTTAAATGAGACCAGAAGTTCTCAAAATGAGGGAGAAGCGGCCGATATGACCATGATTTCCATGGGAGAAACAAAATCTGCTTCCGAAGGCGGGACAGAAGCCGGGACAGAAATTGAAAGCGAGCCCCGGACGGAGGCAGAGGAAACTTATGGGCCGGCAGATGAAACCGTCATTGTCACGGCGGATGTTTTAAATGTCAGAGAAACGGCCAGCCAGAATGCAAAAATTTATGTCCAGTTAAAGGCAGGAGATACGCTCCGCCGGATAGGATATAATGAAACCTGGAGCCAGGTGCTCTATGACGGAAAGACGGCATATGTGGCCTCTGATATGGTAGAGGTGAAGGAAGAGGAGCCGGATGCCGTGGAAGCAGGAGCCGAGGCAGAGCCAGCCGCAGCCACCCAGGCGGAGGGAGATGTGCTGGAAGCAGGTGCAAAAGACCAGGACGCAGAAACCTACGGACTCACCAGGGCCGCAGAGACAGCGGCGGAAATTCCCTGGAATGGCCGCACGGTGGCCATTGACGCAGGCCATCAGGCCAAGGCCAATGCAGAAAAAGAGCCTATTGGTCCGTCCTCAACCACAATGAAGGCAAAGATGCCCGAGGGATCTGTGGGAGCCGCTTCCGGAGTCCGGGAATACGAACTGACGCTTACGGTCTCCCTGAAGCTGGAAGAGGAGTTAAAAAGCCGGGGCTACCATGTGGTTATGATACGCACCGGCCACGATGTGAATTTGAGCAATGCAGAAAGGTCCATTTTGGCCAATGAAAGCGGAGCCGATATTTTAATCAGAATCCATGCAAATTCCATGGAAAACTCCGGTGTGTACGGCGCTCTCTGCATGTGTATGACCGCCCAGAATCCATATAACGCCAGCCTCCATGATAAGAGCTATGCCCTTTCCAAGAAAATCGTGGACAATATCTGCGGCCAGACGGGAACCAAGAACCGCGGGGTGCAGGAGGTGGACAATTCCGGAGCAATCAACTGGAGCGAGATTCCGGTATCTGTGGTGGAGATGGGCTTCCTAAGCAATCCCGATGAGGACCGCTGGATGCAGGATGACAATTACCAGAATAAGATTGTGGCGGGAATTTCGGCTGCTGTGGACGCATACTTTGCGGAAGGAAATTAAGCAAAAAATTTCATTTTCCTACTACACAAATTGAAAAATTTATGTATAATAGAGAATAGCCGAGCTGTAAGGCGAGGCTATTCTATATCTGGAGACATAGCGAAGCGGTCGTAACGCGGCGCACTCGAAATGCGTTTGTCGGCTAATCCCCGGCACGAGGGTTCGAATCCCTCTGTCTCCGTTTAAAAAGCCCTTGCAGCCGCAGGGGTCTTTTTGTTATATGGAACCGGATGCAGAAGACAGACGGGAAGCGCAGAGAGGAGAGCCGATGAAAAATATCTATGACAGCAAGGAATTTTTTGACGCATATGCGAAAATGACCCGCAGCCAGGAGGGACTTTCGGGAGCAGGAGAGTGGCGTCAGTTAAAAGAACTGTTTCCGGATGTGGAAAATAAATCGGTTTTGGACCTGGGCTGTGGATATGGCTGGCACTGTATGTATGCGGCCCGGTGCAAAGCCGGAAAGGTTCTGGGGATTGACCAGAGCGCGGCCATGATCGAAGAGGCAAAGAAACGGAATGGGGATGAAAGAATCCGCTATGAGGTATGCAGTCTTGAGGAGTATGCGTATCCCAGAGAAGCCTATGATCTGGTGGTTTCCAATCTGGTGCTTCATTATGTAAGAGACTTGGACCGCATTTACGGAAACGTATACCGGACCTTAAAGCCAGGCGGGGTGTTCCTTTTTAATATAGAACATCCGGTGTTTACGGGAAGCGTGAACCAGGAATGGGTACGTGATGAAAATGGAACGGCCCAATACTGGCCGGTGGACCGGTACTTTTATCCGGGAGAGAGAAAGACCAGCTTTCTGGGGCATACCGTAACAAAAGAACACCATACGCTGACACAGATTCTCACAGGCCTTCTTCAGGCCGGATTTGCCATTGAAGCGGTGGAGGAAGCCATACCGCCAAAGGAAATGCTGGATTTGCCGGGCATGAAAGATGAGCTTCGCCGTCCGATGATGCTCATGGTCCGCGCGAAAAAAAGCGGAGAAATCACTGCCCATACCATGGAATACCGGGGAGGCCCCGTGGAATCCCATCTCTCCATGAGAAATTACATGGACAGCGATTATGAGGAGTATAAACGGATTTACAACCGGTGCTTTTCCAGAATGCGGACGGCTCTTGGGCTGGTTCCGGTGGAATGCTGTGCCAAAAGAGATGAACTTTTGAAACGGAAGGACCAGATTTTCATTTGTGAAGAGAATGGAGCCCTTGTGGGCTCTGTGGCTGTCTATGGGAATGAAATCGACGATCTGGTTGTGGCAGAGGAATTTCAAAGGCAGGGAAGAGGCAGGAAGTTTCTGGAATTTGCCCTGCACAAAATGCAGGAAGAAGGAATCCATCCCATCAGGCTCCATGTGGCAGACTGGAACCGTGGGGCCATGAAACTATATAAAAACAGGGGATTTGTCATCACAAAGACCGAAAAAGTCCGCCCAAAGTCCAAAAAGGATGGCGAGTAACGACATAAAAATGTCATAAAATCGCAAGTTTTACAGTTATTGACTTTATATTCTGTGTATACTACAATGAAAACAGAAATATGCTGTATGGACAGCGTGCGGAAAGGACTTAAGCCAGATGGAAAGGGAAGACGAGGAGCGGAAGTTAAGAAGAGAGCTGAGACGAATCCAGAGAAAAAAGCAGGAACGGATCCGGCATCTGCTGATGCTTGGACTCCTGGGTGCCGCGGCGCTTATCATAGCGGCGGCGGTGATCGTCTGCATAAAGCTGATCGTTGAGGAAGAGGAGATTCATCCGGCGGATGTTGCAGTTCCGGATACGGTCAATGTAAACCTTCTGACGCCGAACCCCTATTCCAGACCGCAGCTTCCCCTGGAAAAGGTCAACGGAATCGTGGTCCACTATGTGGCCAATCCATGCAGCACGGCCAGAGAAAACAGAAATTATTTTGAGTCCTTAAAGGACCAGACCAGTAAAAACGGAACCTCCGTCAGCAGCCATTTTGTCATTGGACTGGAGGGCGAGGTGGTCCAGTGCATTCCCCTGGACGAAGTGGCCTACGCCTCCAACAACAGAAACAGCGACACCATCTCCATCGAGTGCTGCCACCCGGACGAGACAGGAAAATTTTATGACAGTACATACCAGTCCCTGGTGGACCTTTGCAGCTATCTCTGTGTGCAGTTCAAGCTGAAGCCGGAGGACGTAATCCGTCACTATGATGTGACAGGAAAAATCTGCCCCAAATACTTCGTGGACCATGAAGATGCCTGGGAGCAGTTCCATGAGGACGTAAAAGCCGCCATGAAGACCATAAAATAATGGTCCAGGCGGCCTAAAACACTAAATTTTACAAAACACCGGCTTCCGTTTATGGTACACAGTATAATAGCGGAAGCCGCATTCTTTTAAGATTTCTTCTGCCTGCAAAAAGGCGCCGCCCACTTCCTTTGGTCTGTGGCCGTCGGAACCGACGGTGATGAGCTCTCCGCCAAGCTCCCGGTAACGGACCAGAATCTCTTCATAGGGATGGGGATGTCCCAGACCGTATTTGAATCCGGCGGTGTTGCATTCCAACCCCTTCCCCTTCTGAATCAAAACCTTAAGAATCTCATCCACAAGGTCCATGTAATCTGCAGGACGGTAATTTTTATTTTTTTCGGGGCCGTAGCGGATAATGTAATCCAGATGGCCCAGGCAGTCAAAGCAGTCAAGATTTTTCACCCGGTTTAAGGTAGATTCAAAAAAACGGCGGTAAGAAGCAAATTCCGAACGTCCCTCGTAATACCGCCTGTCATAGACATCGTATCGGTCAATGAAATGGTTGGAACCGATGATATAGTCCACAGGAAGCCAGGCGGCAGTCTCTTCCAGATATTCTTTTTGCCGCATCATGAGCCCTAGCTCAATTCCCGTGAGGACCGAAATGCGGCCTTCGTATTCCCCGGCCAGGTTCTTTATACCGGAAAGGTAAGCCGGCAGGTCCAGGGTAAAGTTGATATGGGTCATGGCTTCTGAACCATAATCGTGATGGTCCGTAATGCAGATTTCTTTCATTCCCAGCCGCAGGGCGGCTTCAATCTGTTCTCTGGCCGGAGCGGTGGAATCTCCGGAAAATTCTGTGTGTACATGATAGTCTGAGAGCATAAAATTCCCCCTTCACCCAAAGTATAGTATGGTGTCTCTGGAAAAGCAACAAAATTCCCCATTTCTTTTCCTGAAATTTACCTAATTCTTACAAATATTTTAATTATAATTGAAAAAGCGATAGATTCTATGTTATGATAGAAAAGTGGATTTTGAATAAAGTACGGGGGATTATAAAAGTCATGACAATCGACAAACTATCGAGCATCTTCATGTTTCTGGGAGGACTGGGGATGTTCCTGTATGGAATGAATATCATGGGCGACGGAATGCAGAAGTCAGCCGGAAGCCGCATGAACAATTTCCTCAGAATGGTAACCAATAACCGGATTCTGGCCATTGCCCTGGGAGCCCTGATTACGGCAATCCTGCACAGCAGCGGTGCCACAACCGTAATGGTGGTGGGTTTTGTAAATGCCGGAATTCTGGATTTGACCCAGGCTGTGGGCGTCATCATGGGTGCCAACATCGGTACTACGATCACAGCATGGATGGTATCCTTAAATCAGCTCGGCGATGCCATGAAGGTATTGCAGCCGTCCTTCTTTGCTCCCTTGTTTGTGGGAATCGGTGCAGCCTGTCTTATCTTTTCCAAAAAGAAAAAGGACAGTCTGGCAGGAGAAATCTGCATCGGCGTAGGATTTTTATTCGTGGGTCTTACCTTCATGTCCGGAGCTGTGGAGCCATACACAGATTCTCCGATTTTTGCAAAGGCCTTTGCCGTACTGGGAAGCAATCCCATTCTCGGTATTATTGTAGGTGCGCTGGTAACGGCTCTGATTCAGAGCTCCACTGCCTCTGTGGGTATTTTGCAGACCCTGGCCATGAGCGGAGTGGTGACCACCAATGCAGCCATTTACATCACCCTTGGACAGAATATCGGTTCCTGTCTTACGGCTCTCCTTTCCAGTACCGGAGCCAGCCGGAACGCCAAGCGGGCATCGGTGATTCACCTGACCTTCAACGTGGCCGGAGCCGTGATCTTCGGCGTGGGTATGTATGTGATTTCCATTGTCAATCCGGCCCTCGCGCACAGCAATATCGATTCGCTGCGGATTTCCATTTTCCATACGTTTTTCAACCTGACCAACACAATCCTGCTGTTCCCCTTTGCCAAGCAGCTTGTGGCTTTCTCCGGTCTGATTGTGAAGGAAACCGGAGAGGAAGGTACGGAGAAAATGGTGGACGAGAAGAAAACCCAGCCCCAGCTTGACAAACGTATTTTCCAGTCTCCGCCGCTGGCCCTTGAAATCGGCGTGATGGAAGTGGTACATATGGGTAAGATGGCAGAAAAGAACTTGAAGCTTGCTCTTGATATTTTGATCAACGGCGGTATCGAACGGGCGGAACAGGTGATGAAGAATGAAACCTCCATTGATATCATGAACAAAAAGCTGACCGAGTACCTGATTCAGGTCAATAACCTGTCTTTAAATGAAAAGCAGAAGCGCCTGGTCAGCAACCTGTTTTACAGCATCAGCGATCTGGAACGTATCGGCGACCATGCAGAAAATCTGGTGGAGGCTGCCCAGTATATGAATGAACATGGACTTCAGTTTTCCGAGACGGGAATCGAGGATTTGCGGCAGATTTCCAAGGCGGCTGTGGGAGCTGTCAGCCATGCAGTGTCGGCCCGCCAGGATAACAATATGGAAGATATCCGCAAAGTCAGCAAGCTGGAGGACGAGGTGGACTATCTGGAAGAGGAGATGCGGGACAAGCATATCGAGCGTCTTTCCCAGCAGACCTGCAATCCGTCTGCCGGAGTGGTGTTCCTGGACATCTTAAGCAACCTGGAGCGTATTTCCGACCATGCATACAATGTGGCCGGATATGTGAAGGATGAAATTTAAAAAAACGGCCGTGCCGGAAGGCAGGACCAGATGAGAAAAGCCCTGACGGAACCTTAAATTCCGCCGGGGCTTTTTTAGTTGTTTAATAATCCCTTTTCCCTGTAAAACCGCTCGGCACCGGGATGGAGGGTAATGGGAAGTTCATCATACATGAATCCCTTCTTGGACATGGAGGAGAGGGCTGGATGCTGTTCTCCCAGTTGTTCTGCTTGATCATAGAGGATGGAAGTGAGCTCATAAACCAGGTCCTCATCCATGGAGGCATGGACGCAGAGGAGACATTTGATGCCGAAGGTGGCCACATCCTCATCCTGTCCTTCATAGGTTCCGGCAGGAATCACGTCATTATAATAGAAAGAATTCTCCTTCACAATCGAAAGCAGTTCTTTGGAAGTATACTGAAGAACCGTACAGGGAAGCTTGGAGGACAGTCCGGTGAGGCTGTTGATGGGAATTCCTGTGAAGCCATGGACGGCATCCAGAGAACCATCGCTCACTTTGGAAGCTCCGGCGTCCAGGCTGCAGTTTTCCAGGGTGGAATTCTCGCTGTCAATTCCCATGGTTTCCAGCACAATCCTGGCAGAGAGCTCCGTGGTGGAGTCCTGGGGGCCAACACCGATCCGTTTTCCCATAAGATCGTGAACATAGCGGATATTCAGGGAGGAAGGTGCCATCCAGTTGGAGAGGCTGGGATAGACGGCGGCAATGATGCGGAGGTTTTCCAGAGGTTCCTGGGCGAATTCATCTTTGCCGTTGACAGCGGAAAAGGCAATATCGCCGCTCACAAGGCCAAGGTCAATTTCCCCGCTTTCCAGGGCCCGTGCATTGGCGGAAGAGCCGTTGGAGGCGCTTAAATTTACGGTGATGTGGGTATCCTCATCGCGGATCACATGTGCCAGGGCCTTTCCCACAGGATACATGGTGCCTCCGATGTCAGCGGTGCCGATGGTAAGAACTTGAATGGGTTCCTCCTTGGGGGAGGGGGATGCAAGCGTGCAGCCGCAGAGGGCAGCAGAGGCGGCCGTATATAACAGTAAGGTATAGAATAGAGATTTTTTCATAGGTCTGAATCCAATCTGTCCATGTATAAGTAGTCGTACACTTAACTATACCATAAAAGCAGGAGGGGATTCAAGAAAAAATATTCATACCCATGAAATAAAATTGGCCGGCAGCGGGGAACTGCCGGCCATCTATAATGGGGGGAACTTTAAGCGTTTAAGCTTTAAAGAGACTGCCTATTACAGAGAGGAAGATCGGGTTGTAAATATCGTCGATGATAACTGCAAAGGACGGATACAGAACCCATGCAATGTTGTGCCATCCGTACTGGTCCATGATGGCCTTTTCATTTGCAACGGCGTTGGAACCGGAACCGCAGCCCCAGCCGATGTTTCCGGCTGTCATAACGGCTGCACCGTAGTCACGGCCGAACAGGTTGAAGGATACGAAGATTCCGAACAGTGCCATGAAGATACCCTGTGCAACCAGGATAATACCCATCTGGCCAGCAACCGGAGCAAGCTTTGTAAAGTCTGTGGTCATAAGAACCAGGGCCAGGTAAAGCTCTAAGAACATGTGCTCAATGGCGTCAACTTCCGGTACATAGAATTTAATGTTGCAGGCTTCCATTACGTTTCTTGCAATGGCTCCGGCGAACAGACAGCCGATGAATTTCGGCATTTCAATCATCGGGATGTTGTCAAGGAGGCAGTAGATCGGCATACCGAGGGCTGCAAGGAGCAGGGTCAGAGCGAACATCATGATCATTCTGGTGTTGTCAAGCTCCGGAACCTTTCCTGTTACGGCTGCTTCCGGCTTATCGTTGGGGTCAGATTTTAAGCCGTGGCGCATGATTAAGAATGCTGCAACAGGTCCGCCGATTAAGGAACCCATGATGTTTCCAAGGGTACCGGCAGCTACGCCGATGGTGGTTGCGTCTGCGGCGCCCCACTCTTCAAAGATCGGACCAAAGGCAGATGCAGTTCCAACGCCGCCGGACATGGCTGCGGAAGAGCACTGGAGGCCAAGAAGGGGGTTGAGGCCGATGACCTTACTGAGTACGATACCAAGTACATCCTGGCAGGTAATCAGGAGACAGGCGGCAAAGGCAATCAGGATACAAAGCTTTCCTCCGGCTTTCTTTAACATCTTTGCACTGAATCCAAAACCAACACAGAGGAAGAACAGGTTCTGGCAGAGGTCTTTCATTACGGTGGCATCAAAGGAGATGGACACGATGCCGAATCCCTTGATGGCGGAAATTAAAATCGAGAAGATAATACCGGAAACCACGGGAGCCGGGATCGCATATTTTCTCAATGCAGCGGACCGTGCAACAATGGCGCGTCCAAGGAAAATTACAATGGCGGCAAAACCCAGGGTACATAAGTACTCAAATTTAAATGAGGCGATGGCCCCGTCTGCGGCAGGCTTAAATGTGCCGAAATAACTGATAATACTTTCCATAAAATAACTCCCTTCAATTTTCTTTTTTGGCTTCCCCATGCCTTATGTATTAAGGTATTAAAACTTTATGAAAAAAGTGTAAAAGAAATTAAAAGTAAAGTCAATTTAAGTAAGTATGTAACAGAGTTTTGTAAGTTTAGTAACTAATGTCTGCCAAAACCGTACTGAATCGACGGGCGGCCTCCGGTTTTATAGTCAATGGTGCTGATGATTTCCCCGGTGTCCACCATATAGTTCATGTAGCGGCGGATGGTGATACGCGACAGGTGCATCTGTTCTGCAATCTGCTCGCTGGTGAAAAAGCTGTCGGGGTGCTCCGTGAGAAAGGTCCGGATCATATGGAGCGTGGCCTCATTGAGCCCTTTAGAAAGCTGGGCCGAGGAGTCCGACGGCCCTTCCTGGTGGGAAAAAAGCTGGTCAATGGCCGTCTGGTTTAAATTTTCCCGGGCCTTTTCCAGATAGAGCTGTTTTTCGTGAAAACGGTCCAGGGCGGCCTTGAACCGTACATACTCAAAGGGCTTCACCAGATAGTCCAGAACGCCGCGGCTTAAGAGGGAGCGGACGATGTCCGTGTCGTTGGCGGAGGTGACCATGATGATGGATGGCGTTTTTCCCATGGAATGGAGTTTGTCGATGAAGGTATCTCCGTTCATTAATGGGGTATAATAGTCCAGAATGATGAGATCACAGGAATTTTTCTTTAAATATTCCAGGGCCTCGCCGCCGGATTTGAAGGTGCGGTCCACCCGGAAGGAGGCGGTCACCTCCACATACTGTTTGTTGATGGCCGCCACCATGGGGTCATCTTCAATGATAATGACATGGTACATCAGTTGGACTCCTTTCTCATATAGGTGAAAGTCAGGCAGGTTCCTTCGCCTTCTTCGGTGTCAATGGTAATTTCCCCGCCCTGAAGCTCAGTGATCTGGTGAATCAGATACAATCCTGTTCCGCGGTTTTCTCCCTTGGAGGAGACACCCAGATCGAAGATATGGGGGAGCAGGTCCGGACGGATTCCGCGTCCCGTATCCTCACAGGTGATGATGGTGCAGGCCTCGCTCATATGGATGCCGAGGGTGATTTCCTTTATATCCTTTGGACTGGCAGAAAGCTCTTCGATGGCATTTTCCAGGAGGTTTCCGATGATGGTGATATAGGATTCCATGGGCAAAAGCAGGTCCTTGTTCATACACCGGCTGTCCGGAGTCACCGCAAGGAGAATTCCGAGCTCTGCCGCATGCATCATTTTTCCGATGACCAGGGCGCAGATCTGGGAAACCCGCAGACAGTCGGCTGTCTGGCGGATGGCCTGGCTGGAAACCAGGTTGCTGTTGGTGATGAAGGTGATGGCCTGCTCGGTCTGTCCGGTCTGAAGGTAGCCTAAGATCACGTGGAGCTTGTTTAAGAATTCATGGTTGAAGGCCCGGAGCGTATCCAACATGGAGCGGGCCCCGGAAAGCTCATCGGATAAAGCCTCCACCTCGGAGCGGTCATTAAAAAGGGTCAGGACTCCCTGAATGTCTGGCGATGTCCCGATGGGAAGCTCGCTGCAGATTAAGGAATGGTTCATGAACTGGACGCTCCTGGCGGGAACCGGAGTCCCGGTGGTTAAAATACCCTCAAAGGCCGTGTCAGGAAAAAGCTCCTTAATGGAACGCCCCACAGCCGGTATGTCCGACTCCAGGAAGGACCGGACGGTCTGGTTAGCAAAGATCACCGCCCCGTTTCTGTCTGAGGCAATGACGCCTTCCGACATGGCATTCAAAACCGTATCCTGCCTTAAATAAAGCTCTAAAAGCTCCTGGGGATGATGGCCCATGAGGGAGGAGCGGAGAATCCGCACAATACCGTGGGACAGGAGAATGCTGGCCAAAAGCATTACAAGGGTAATGGCAAGGTAGGCCGGAAGCAGGGCCTTTGCCTGCTCGGAAATATAGGTGGTGAAGACCGAAGCCATCACAAAGCCGATGATGGTGCCGTCTTTTGAGGTGATGGCGTGGAAGGCACGGCGCTGGGGGCCATGGGTTCCGAGTCCTGTGGTGATATACGGTTCACTGCCGGAGAGGATGGCCTTTTCTTCCCCGTCCACCAGGGTTTCTCCGGTCTCCTGCCGGTTGGTGTGGTAATAACGCAGGCCGTGGGTATCATAAATGACAATCAGGTTCAGGTCAGAAAAATGTTCAAGGAGAGAATCCAGCTCCAGCCTGGCCTCCTCGGTGGGGTAGCCGATGGTGAGCATGTCCACCACGTGGTCCATGGAAGCAATATAGGAAGAAATCCCCATAATATTTTTGTCAATTTCTTTTTTCTGGCGGGTAAGATTGAAGGATAGGGTTATACTTAAAGAGAGAAGCAGCATGCAGACCGAAATGGAAAGGAAGCTGATAAAAAGCTGTTTCTCCAGGGAAAATTTTCTGAACTTTTCAATCATTTTACACACCTCCCGGAGATAAAATTTGCTGGTTCTTAAATTTACCATCAGTATAAAGAAAAAAAGTGGATATGGCAAGAAAAATTAAGGTGACATTTTATAAAAAGGGCTTGCTATTTCTGGAAGAATTAGGTACAATACAAGGTAGGTTGATTAATATTTAACAATCGTAACTGTTCGGTGCTCTCACAGTTGCGAGCAAAAATCCATTAGAATCGCCTTCGGCGATGGGATTTTTGCCTGTTTTTCTGCATATCTTTACGGTCAGCGCAGCAAGTGTGCAGACCTGTTGGATAGTTATCATCAATCACATTTTTTTAGGAGGAATGAAAAATGGCAGTTAAAGTTGCAATTAATGGTTTTGGCCGTATCGGTCGTCTGGCTTTCAGACAGATGTTTGGCGCAGAGGGATTTGAGATCGTAGCAATCAACGACTTAACTTCTCCGGAAATGCTGGCTCATTTATTAAAGTATGATTCCACTCAGGGCAGATATGCACTGGCTGATAAGGTATCTTTCGGTGAGGATTCCATCACTGTTGACGGCAAAGAGATCAAGATCTATGCAAAGGCCAACGCAGCAGAGCTTCCGTGGGGAGAGATCGGCGTTGACGTAGTATTAGAGTGCACAGGTTTCTATACTTCCAAAGCAAAAGCACAGGCTCATATCGATGCAGGCGCTAAGCACGTTATCATCTCCGCTCCGGCTGGAAATGATCTTCCGACCATCGTTTACAATGTAAACCATGAGACTCTCAGCAAAGAGGATCACATCATCTCCGCTGCTTCCTGTACAACAAACTGCCTGGCTCCGATGGCAAAGGCATTAAACGATGCATTCCCGATCCAGTCCGGTATTATGTGCACCATCCACGCTTACACAGGCGACCAGATGACTCTGGATGGACCGCAGAGAAAGGGCGACAAGAGAAGAAGCCGCGCTGCAGCCGTAAATATCGTTCCCAACAGCACAGGTGCTGCTAAGGCTATCGGCCTTGTTATTCCGGAATTAAATGGTAAGTTAATCGGTTCCGCACAGCGTGTTCCCACACCGACAGGTTCCACCACAATCTTAACAGCAGTTGTTAAGGGACAGCCCACCAAGGAAGCCATCAACGAGGCTATGAAGGCTGCTTCCAACGAGTCCTTCGGCTACAACACCGACGAGATCGTTTCCAGCGATATCATCGGTATGAAGTTTGGTTCCCTGTTCGATGCAACTCAGACAATGGTTCTTCCGATTGACGAGAACACTGCTGAGGTTCAGGTTGTATCCTGGTACGACAACGAGAACTCCTACACAAGCCAGATGGTTCGTACCATCAAGCACTTTGGTAAATTACTGAACGCTTAATGCACTGCGAAGATTACAATTAGGCTCATTAAGGGTCCGGTCTGATGAGGACCGGACCCTTTTTATTCCATCAAGGAGGAAAATGATATGTCTTTAAATAAGAAAACAGTTGATGATATCAACGTAAAAGGAAAAAGAGTTCTGGTTCGCTGCGATTTCAACGTACCGCTTAAAAACGGCGAAATCACAGACGAGACACGTATCGTAGCAGCCCTTCCCACAATTAAAAAATTAATCAATGACGGCGGAAAGGTAATCCTCTGCTCCCATCTTGGAAAAGTAAAGAACGGCCCCAACGAGGGAGAATCCCTGGCTCCGGTTGCAAAGAGACTTTCTGAGAAGTTAGGCAAGGAGGTTACCTTCGTATCCGATTACAATGTGACAGGCGAGGCAGCAACCAAGGCCGTGGAGGCTATGAACGAGGGAGATGTGGTGCTTCTTCAGAACACCCGCTTCCGCGGAAAAGAAGAGACAAAGAACGGCGAAGAGTTCAGCAAGGAGCTGGCTGATCTGGCTGATGACTATGTATGCGACGCCTTTGGTTCTTCCCACAGAGCACACGCTTCCGTTGAGGGCGTGACAAAGTTTATCACTGCAAAGGGCGGTTCCAATGTGGTTGGTTACTTAATGCAGAAAGAAATCGAATTCCTCGGCAATGCCGTTGAGAATCCCGTAAGACCGTTCGTTGCCATCCTTGGCGGCGCAAAGGTTGCAGACAAGTTAAACGTTATCTCCAACCTGCTTGAAAAGTGCGATACCCTGATTATCGGCGGCGGTATGGCCTACACCTTCTTAAAGGCACAGGGCAAGGAAATCGGAAACTCCCTGGTTGACGATTCCAAGATCGACTACTGCAAGGAAATGATGGAAAAGGCAGAGAAGCTCGGAAAGAAGCTGCTGCTTCCGGTGGACACCACAGTGGTTGCAGCATTCCCGAACCCCATCGATGCCCCGGTTGAAGTGGAGTACGTTTCCGTAGATGCTATCCCGGCTGACAAAGAGGGCGTGGACATCGGACCGGAGACCTGCAAGTTATATGCAGATGCTGTGAAGAATGCAAAGACCGTTGTATGGAACGGACCCATGGGCGTATTTGAGAACCCGACTCTGGCAGCAGGCACCATCGCAGTTGCAAAGGCCCTGGCTGAGACAGAGGCTACCACCATCATCGGCGGCGGTGATTCCGCAGCAGCCGTAAACCAGCTCGGCTTCGGCGACAAGATGAGCCACATTTCCACAGGCGGCGGCGCATCCCTCGAATTCCTTGAGGGCAAGGAGCTCCCGGGTGTAGTGGCAGCGGACGATAAATAGACCGAAGGCAACGTTCCCGTATTATATTTTTGGAGGATAAAAAAATGGCAAGAAGAAAAATCATTGCAGGCAACTGGAAAATGAACATGACTCCCACAGAGGCAGTTGCTCTGGTTGAGACATTAAAACCGTTGGTGGCAACCGAAGAGGCAGATGTTGTTTTCTGCGTTCCGGCCATCGACATCATTCCGGTTGTGGAGGCTTGTAAGGGAACCAACATCGAAGTTGGCGCTGAGAATATGTACTTTGAGGAGAAGGGCGCATACACAGGCGAAATCTCTCCCAACATGCTGACAGATGCAGGCGTGAAATATGTGATCATCGGCCACTCCGAGAGAAGAGAGTACTTCGCTGAGACCGATGAGACTGTAAATAAGAAGGTATTAAAGGCATTTGAGCATGGCCTTACCCCCATCATCTGCTGCGGCGAAACCCTGACCCAGAGAGAGCAGGGAATCACCATCGACTGGATCAGAAAGCAGGTTAAGATTGCGTTCCAGAATGTGACCGCAGACCAGGCAAAGACAGCCGTAATCGCTTATGAGCCGATCTGGGCCATCGGAACCGGAAAGACTGCAACCACCGAGCAGGCAGAGGAAGTATGTGCAGCCATCCGCGCATGCATCGGAGAAGTTTACGATGAGGCAACAAAAGAAGCCATCCGTATCCAGTACGGCGGCTCCGTAAATGCAGGAAATGCAGCAGAGTTATTCGCTCAGGCCGACATCGACGGCGGTCTTGTGGGCGGCGCTTCCTTAAAGGCTGATTTTGGAAAGATTGTCAACTACAAATAAGACCAAAAACGGCATAAAAAGCGGGCGGGATGGGAGATCATTCCGCCCGCTTTTGCTATAAAGTTACCGAAAATCCAGAGTCCTGGCGCAGAAACCGGCCATGAATTCAATGGACTCCTTCATCCCATCCTGGGACCAGTGGACCACGATGGTGGAAAGGGCGCCCTCCCAGGCCAGGAAGCGGTAATGGTCTTCACTATCCTGGGAGTGGTCCAGCTTTTTTGAGATGGAGTAGGTGCTGAACACAGGGGTATTCAGCATATGGGCCTGGAGCAGCAGGCAGAACTGGCCGGAGTGTTCCTTGATGGAGCGGAAAAATTCATAGTACCAGGCATATGGGTTCTCCTGGAATACGGGAGTGGTAAAAGAAGCGGCCAGCTCATCCAGGAATGCATTGCAGGTTTCGTTTAACACCTCTTCCTTAGAATTGTAATTCCGGTAGAAGGCGGTGCGTGAGACGCCGGAGCGCCGCACGATTTCGGAGATGGAGATTTTGTCAAAGGGCTTTTGGCCCATCAGGTAGATTAAGGCGGTCTGGAGACATTCTCTGGTGAGGCGGTTGGACTCCTTGTTGGACATTCGGAGGACATCCCGCTTTTCAAGTTCTGTTCCTTTTCTGGTTTCCTGCATGTATGGTTCTCCTTTCACAGACGTTACAAAAATCAGGGATTCTGTTCAGTCCGAAAGTCTGTCTATTGACGGCATCGTGGTCTGATGTTACAGTTGTAAATACGATATAAATGTAACACAGTAAACCAAAATTTGTCAAATACAGGGGAATCAAAAGAAAATGAAGCCAATCGGAATTATCACGGACAGCCACAGCAGCATCAGCCAGAAAGAGGCGAAGGAGAGAGGAATTTTAGTGCTGCCGATGCCGTTTTATATTGACGGAGAATGCTTTTACGAGGGGGTCACCTTATCAAGGGAGACCTTTTTTGAGAAAATGGACGCCGGAGCACAGATCACCACCTCCCAGCCGTCCCCGGCTTCCGTTATGGAAATCTGGGACAAGGCCCTAGAGGAATACGAGAAAGTCCTTTATATGCCCATCAGCAGCGGTTTGAGCGGTTCCTGCGAAACGGCAGCAGCTCTGGCCAGGGATGAAAAATATGAGGGACGTGTTCTGGTGGTGGACCATGGACAGGTGGCGACTCCCCTGCATCAGATGATTTTGGATACGCAGGAATTAATAGAAAAGGGATATTCCGCAGAGGAAATCAAGGAAATCCTGGAAAAAGCCAAGGAGCGGATGATGATTTACATAGGTGTCCAGACCCTGGAAAACTTAAAGCGGGGCGGACGGATTACTCCCGCTGCTGCAGCTTTGGGAGCAGTCTTTAACATTAAGCCGGTCCTTAAGCTGGAAACAGGAAAGCTGGATTCCTATAAAAAATGTCACGGCTTTTTAAAGGCCAGAAAGACCATGATCGAGGCCATGGAAAAAGAGATGGAAACCAGATTTAAAGAGGCAAAAGAGGCTGGCGCCATCCATCTTCTGGCGGCCTCCAGTGCGTCCGACCAGGAAACAGAAAACTGGGTGAGGGAAATTGAGGCGGCTTTTCCGGGAATGACCGTCATGTGCGACCCCTTAACCCTGGGTGTGTCCTGCCATACCGGACAGGGTGCCCTTGGAATTGGCTGTGCCGTAAAACCGGATTTCGGCATGGAACGGTAACGGAATGAGAGCAGAAGAAAAAACATCTGTAAAAAACAGTGTGGGCCGCATGATTTTTGTGGTCCTTTCTGTATTGGTCCAGGTGATCTGGTTAATGGTGCTGGTGATGCGCCTGAACCAGTATTCCGCCTGGATTTCCTTAGGTTCCAGCATCGCTGCCTTTCTGGTGGTTTTAAGGATTTACGGAAGTCAGGGAAACTCCGCCTTTAAGCTGCCATGGATTATGCTGATTCTGGTGTTTCCGGTCATGGGCTTATGCCTTTATGCACTGGTGGGGCGTTCGGGGGTCATGAGCGTCTTAAAAAGGCGGTACGAAGAAATTTCCGGGGAATACACCAAAAAGCTCTGCCAGAACCAGGATGTGATGAGGCGCATGGAAGCCCTTGATCTGGCAGCCGCCAACCAGTCCAGGTACATCTGGAATTACGGACGGTATCCGGTATACCAGAACACGGATGTGGAGTTTTACAAGGATGCGGCCGATGGGCTGGAGGCCCAGAAGGAGGCCCTTTTGAAGGCCAAATCCTTTATTTTCATGGAATATCATGCCATCGAGGACGGGGAGGCCTTTGAGGGAATCCGTAAGATTTTAGTCCAGAAGGCAAAGGAGGGCGTGGAGGTCCGGGTCTTTTACGACGACGTGGGAAGCATTGGATTCATAAACCCGGAGTTCATCCGGAAAATGGAGGCCGATGGAATCCAGTGCCGCGTCTTCAATCCCCTGATTCCCTTTCTTCATGTGTTCATGAACAACAGGGACCACAGGAAAATCACGGTGGTGGACGGAATCGTGGGCTTCACCGGAGGCTACAACCTGGCAAACGAATATTTTAACCTGACCCACCCCTATGGACACTGGAAGGACACGGGAGTGAAGCTTACGGGAGATGCCGTAAAAAACCTTACGGTCATGTTTCTGGAACTGTGGAACTCCATGAAAAAGACGGATTCCGGATATGAAGCATACGTTCCTAAGACGGAGTACATGGCAGGAGAAAACGGATTTGTACAGCCCTTTGGGGACACTCCTCTGGATGGAGAGCCCATGGGCGAAAATGTATATATGAATGTGGTAAAGAGCGCAAAGAAATATGTGTATTTTACCACGCCATACCTGATCGTCAGCGATGAATTCAACCGGGAGCTGGGACTTGCAGCCAAGCGCGGTGTGGATGTGCGGATTATTACGCCGGGAATTCCCGACAAAAAGCTGGTATATAAGCTGACCAGATCCTATTATGCGGGACTGGTCAAGGCCGGGGTCAGAATCTATGAATATACGCCGGGCTTTCTCCATGCCAAGCAGTGCGTCTGCGATGGGGAAACCGCGGTGGTGGGAACCATCAATCTGGACTACCGGAGTCTGTATCTGCATTTTGAAAATGCAGTGCTTCTCCAAAGATGCCGTGCGGTTTCAGACATCAGGGAGGACTTTGATGAGCTGTTTCCAGTCTGCAGGGAAGTAACAGAAAAATACAGGAGCAAACGTTCCGCAGTCTTAAAGATCGGACAGTGTGTACTGCGTCTGTTTGCGCCTCTTATGTAAATGACATACAACCCGGCGGCCCTCTCTGGAAAGGTGCAGCCGGGTTGTGTTTTATAAGAAACCATGCTAGAATGGGAGAAGGGAAAAAGAAGAGAGAAAGAAGAGAGAAAGAAGAGAGAAAGGGGAAAGATACCGTATGAATTCACTGAAAAAATTCTTCGGGCCCGTGGACATGACCATCGGAACGCCCTGGAAGAATATTGCGCTGTTTACAATTCCCATGATCATCGGAAATATTGCACAGCAGCTCTACAATACGGTGGACAGTATCGTAGTGGGAAAGTTTGTGGGCGATAACGCGCTGGCAGCCGTGGGGAGCGCCAGTCCCATCTTCAATCTGCTGCTGGTATTGTTTATTGGAATTTCCGTGGGAACCAGCGTCAAGGTGTCCCAGTATTTCGGAGCCAGGGACCGGGAGCAGCTTTCCAACACCATTGGCTGCTGCATTACGCTGACCGCCATCGCCTCCGTATTTATAATGATCACCGGTTCGTTTTTTGTCCGGCCGCTTCTGGAGCTTTTAAACACTCCGGCCAGTATCATCGACTGGTGTACCTCCTATCTGACGGTGTTATTTTATGGAATCGCAGGCGTGGCTTACTATAATATTTTAGGCGGCGTGCTCCGGGGATTGGGAGACTCGGTTTCGGCACTGGTGTACCTTTTAGTTGCAACGGTCATCAACATTGTCCTGGATGTCTGGTTCGTTGCAGGGCTTGGACTGGGAGTGTTCGGAGTGGCTCTGGCCACGGCCATTGCCCAGGCCATATCGGCGCTGTTATGTTTGCTTAAATTATTGCGGATGCATGAAATATTTGAAATGAAGCCCCATCATCTGAAATTAAACGGGGAACATGCCCTGACCATCATCCGTCTGGGCCTGCCGTCGGGACTGACCCAGGCCATTTTCTCCATGGCCATGATTGTGGTGCAGTCCTTAACCAACAGCTTTGGGGAGATGGTTATTGCTGCCAACGTGATTATCATGCGTGTGGATGGCTTTGCCATGATGCCAAATTTTTCCTTTGGAACCACCATGACCACCTATTCCGGCCAGAATGTGGGGGCCAGACAGTATGAACGGGTGGAGCAGGGGGCCAGGCAGGGAACTCTCATGGCCATGGGAGTGTCGGCATCCATTACCGTTCTGATTTTAATTTTCGGAAAATATCTCATGGGAATTTTCACCTCCACCACGGAGTTGGTGGACTTAAGCGTCCATATGATGCGGATTCTGGCAGTTGGATACATAGCTATGGCCGTGACCCAGAGCCTTTCCGGCGTCATGCGCGGAGCCGGAGATACCATGACTCCCATGTGGATTTCTCTGTTTACAACGGTGGTGGTCCGCGTTCCGGTGGCTTACGGAATTTCCTGGCTCACCAGAACGCCTGAGCTTCCCAACGGACGCAGTGAATGTGTATTCATTTCTCTTCTGCTGTCCTGGACCATGGGAGCCATTGTGACAGCAATCTTTTATAAGGTGGGGCGCTGGAAGAAGAAAAGCCAGTTCCATTCTTGACAACGGCCGGGGTTTACGCTATAATACGTTGAATGTAGTTATAAAGGGGTATTATGCCCTGGATTTAAAGGAAGGTAAGATGTCATGGCAGATAAGAAACATATTTTGACTTACGCAGGTCTGAAAAAGTATGAAGACGAGCTTCAGGATTTAAAGGTAAACCGCAGAAGAGAAATCGCCCAGAAAATTAAAGAAGCCAGAGAGCAGGGCGACTTATCCGAGAATGCTGAGTACGATGCAGCGAAAGATGAGCAGAGAGACATCGAAGCCAGAATTGAAGAGTTGGAGAAACTCTTAAAGAATGCGGAAGTGGTTGTTGAGGACGAGGTAAACCTGGACAAAATCAGCATCGGCTGTGTGGTTAAGGTTTTCGACGTGGAGTTCGATGAGGAGATGGAATTTAAACTTGTTGGTTCCACCGAGGCCAACAGCCTTCAGAATAAAATTTCCAACGAGTCCCCGGTTGGCCATGCCCTGATCGGCAAAAAAATCGGAGATGTGGTTGATGTGGAAACCCAGGCCGGAATTCTTCAGTACAAGGTCCTGGACATTAAGAGAGTGGATTAATTAACGTAACAGAAGGAGAGATAACAGTGGCAGAGCAGGGAAACCAGAAGACAAAGGGAAACGGACAGGAGCAGGATATCCACCAGCTTCTTAAGGTGCGCCGTGAAAAGCTGGCTGATTTGCAGGAAAACGGCAAGAATCCGTTTGTAATTACAAAGTATGACGTAACCGCCCACAGTGCGGACGTGAAGGAACAGTATGCAGAGTTTGAAGGAAAGGAAGTTTCCATCGCCGGACGTATGATGTCCAAACGTGTGATGGGAAAGGCCTCCTTCTGCAACGTTCAGGATTTAAAGGGAAATATCCAGTGCTATGTGGCAAGGGATGATATCGGTGAGGATTCCTACAAAGATTTCAAAAAAATGGATATCGGCGATATTGTTGGAATCAAGGGCTTTGTGTTCACCACAAAAATGGGCGAGATTTCCGTCCATGTAAAGTCCATCACCTTACTTTCCAAGAGCCTTCAGATCTTACCGGAGAAGTATCACGGACTGACCAATACGGATACCCGTTACCGTCAGAGATATGTGGACTTAATCATGAACGAGGAGGTAAAGGATACCTTCATCAAGCGTTCCAGAATCATCGCAGCAATCCGAAGATTCCTGGATAACGAGGGATTCATGGAGGTTGAGACTCCCATGCTGGTTGCCAACGCAGGCGGAGCCGCTGCAAGACCCTTTGAGACCCATTTCAATGCCCTGGATGAGGACTTAAAGCTTCGTATTTCCCTGGAGCTTTACTTAAAGAGACTGATTGTGGGCGGCCTGGAGCGTGTATATGAAATCGGCCGCGTATTCCGTAACGAGGGTCTTGACACAAGACACAATCCGGAATTCACTTTGATGGAGCTTTACCAGGCTTACACCGATTACCACGGCATGATGGATTTGACGGAAAGACTGTACCGCTATGTGGCCCAGGAGGTTTTAGGAACCACAAAGATCGTATATAACGGAATCGAAATGGATTTAGGAAAGCCCTTTGAGCGCATGACCATGGTGGATGCCGTTAAGAAATATGCCGGCGTGGACTTCAATGAGATTCACAGCTCCCAGGAGGCAAGAGCAGCCGCCAAGGAGCACCACATTGAGGTGGAGGCCCATCACCAGAAGGGCGATATCTTAAGCCTGTTCTTCGAGGAGTACGTGGAAGAGCACCTGATTCAGCCCACCTTCATCATGGACCATCCCATCGAGATTTCTCCGCTTACCAAGAAGAAACCGGAGAATCCGGAGTATACGGAGCGTTTCGAGTTCTTCATGAACGGATGGGAAATGGCTAACGCATATTCCGAGCTTAACGATCCCATCGACCAGAGAGAGCGTTTCCGCGCCCAGGAAATCCGTCTGGCCCAGGGAGATGAGGAAGCCAACCACACAGACGAGGACTTCTTAAATGCCCTTGAGATCGGTATGCCGCCCACCGGTGGTATCGGATACGGCATCGACAGAATGTGCATGCTGCTGACCAATTCCGCAGCCATCCGCGATGTACTGCTGTTCCCGACAATGAAGTCCCTTGGCGGTTCCGATGGCGCAAAGAAAGAGGAAAAGGCTGCAGAAAATGCTGCCCCGGCAGCTTCTGAGGCTCCCGCAAAGGCTGTCCATGCAGCGAAGGTTATGGAACCCATCGACTTCTCCAAGGTTAAGATTGAGCCGCTCTTTGAGGAGCAGGTGGACTTTGAGACCTTTGCCAAGTCCGATTACCGCGCGGTAAAGATCAAGGAGTGCGAGGCTGTTCCGAAGAGCAAGAAGCTTTTAAAATTTGTGCTGGATGACGGAACCGGCACAGACCGCGTGATTTTAAGCGGAATTCACGAGTATTATGAGCCGGAAGAGCTGGTTGGAAAGACGGCAATCGCCATTGTAAACCTGCCGCCCAGAAAGATGATGGGAATTGATTCCTGTGGAATGCTGATCTCGGCAGTTCATGAGGAGGACGGCCATGAGGGCTTAAATCTCCTGATGGTGGACGACAGAATTCCGGCAGGTGCAAAGCTGTACTAATTTAGATTCAAATGATAAGGACATTCTTCCGGAAGAAATTCCGGGGAGTGTCCTTTTGGTGTTTAGGGGATTCGCCGCAGGGCAGGAAAAAAATTTACACGAAAAAATTTTACATAGACCATACAAAATCTTTAGAAAAAACAGGTGGCCGAAAGAGCAGAACGGCTTTAGAATGTAAGATGGAGAGATTGTGATGGAGGAAAAACAGTGACTTATAAGGAAATCAGAAAAAACGAAGAGATATGTGCCCTTTTGAAAAAGGGAAATGAAAAACTGGGAGTTTTGGGGTTCACAGACCATTCGGAGGCACACTGCGCCTTAGTGGCTGAGAGAGCCGCGTATATTTTGAAAAAATTCGGATACTCCGATCATGAAATCGAACTGGCCAAGATTGCTGGATTTATGCATGATATCGGAAATGTCATCAACCGCTCCCGCCATGCGGAGTACGGCGCGCTGCTTGCCAATGAGCTGTTGAAACAGACGGATATGGCCATGGAGGACCGTATTACGGTTGTATCGGCCATCGGAAACCATGACGAATCCACCGGAGGCGCTGTGGATATTGTTTCTGCCGCCCTGATCATTGCAGATAAGACGGATGTGAGGAGAAACCGGGTCAGAAACAAGGACAAGGCGGCCTTTGACATCCATGACCGGGTGAATTATGCGGTGACGGAAGCAAAGCTAAAAGTGGACAAGGAAAAGAATGTGATTGCCCTGAATCTTCAGATTGACGAAAGCATCTGCACCATGTATGATTATTTTGATATTTTTCTGGGCCGGATGCTGATGTGCAGGGAGGCAGCGAAGATGCTGGGTGCAAAGTTTAAGCTGACGGCCAACGGGAGTAAAGTGCTTTAAAGGAGGAACCGATATGGAAAACCAGAAAATCCGGCTGGTTTTGGCAGAGGAATCCATGGCGGAGCAGGTGGCAGAATTCTATAAAAGGAACCAGGAATTCTGGCGGCCCTTTGAGCCGGAGCGTTCCAGGGAGTATTTTTTAGCGGAGTACCAGAGAGGACTTTTAAGGCAGGAAGAAGAGGAAAGAAAGCACGGCCGTTCCTACCGGTTCTTTATAAAAGAGCCGGGGACACCGGACCGAATCATAGGCAGTATCGGCTTAAGCGAGGTGGTTCGGGGATGTTTTCTGTCCTGTTATCTGGGCTACAAAATGGACCTGGAATTCTGTAAAAAAGGCTATATGACTGCAGCCGTTTCCATGATCACCGGATACGCATTCGGGAAGCTTCATCTGCACCGGATTGAGGCCAATGTGATGCCGGGAAACCGGGCGTCCCTTCGGGTGCTGGAAAAGAACGGATTTATGTGTGAGGGACTTTCCAGGAAATATTTGAATATCAATGGCGTGTGGGAGGACCATGTTCATATGGTGAAGTTAAACGACGCCATGGAAGGCAGGAAATAAAAAGAACTGCAGAGCGAAAACACGGCCGCACACCGGGGAAGGCCTCCGGGAGTGCGGCCGTGCTGCCTGTGGGCAAAGTGCCATTTTTAGTCTTCTTTTGCCAGAACTTTCACTATTTCAGAAATGTACATGGTGTGGTAATCTTTATTGGGATACCACTTGGCGTCATTTTCTTTTGCAATGAAATTTTCCGGCGGCATCTGGTCCTCGTAAAGCTTTCTGCATACGAAAATCAGCTCCGCTTCACTGAAAGCTGGGGTACCGTCCACAAAGCAGGGGGTAAGTCCTGTCCTGGCAGCTTTGTCACAGTCGCGTCCCGACACGGTTCCGCAGATGTTTAATGCCTCTTTATACTGGGGGCCGTAGAAGGAGATGGTGAAGGTATCGTTGGCATCGATAAATTCTTTCGTGTAACGCTGGGGCCGGATGTAGGTGGTAACTACATTTTTACCCCAAAGGACACCCATGCCGCCCCAGCTTGCAGTCATGGTATTATATTTTTCTTCATTTCCGGCGGTAATTAACATCCACTGGGAACCAATTTTTGTGAAGGGATTAAACTGGAGATCAGTCAGTTGGATTTCTTTAAAGCTCATGGGAAATTCTCCTTTCAATGTTTATTCTGCATGTATTATAACGCCCCGGGCATGGGATTGCAAATAAAATCCGATTGTATGGAAATTAAAACTTGCAGTCGCAGCCTGACTGTGTTATATTTTTAACAATAAAAAGAGAGCGTTCCGGGCCGGATATGGAGGGCCGGGGCTTGTATCGCCATAGGGGCAGGAAGGAGCAGTCATATGAGAGGTGTGGAAACAAGAATTCAGGAAATCAGACACCGGATTTTCCGGGAGGTGGCCAGGATGGCATACCATACGGAATGGCCGGTGGATAAACGAATCGAGGAGCTGCCGTATAAGATCATTCCGGGAGAGGTGGGCAACTTCAGAAACGATGTATTTTTGGAGAGAGCCATCGTGAGCGAGAGACTGCGCCTGGCCATGGGACTTCCCTACCGGAGCGCCGGAAATCCGGCTCCGGTTTCCGATGGCATTGAGGCGGCTGACAGACCGGAAACCTATTACACACCGCCGCTTATCAACGTGATAAAATTTGCATGCAATGCCTGCGCCCCGAAGCGTGTCTTCGTGACCGACGGGTGCCAGGGATGTCTGGCACACCCCTGCGTGGAGGTATGCCCCAAGGATGCCGTTACTCTGGAAAGAACCAATGGAAAGTCAAAAATTGACCCGGAGAAGTGTATCCAGTGCGGCCAGTGCGCCAATGTGTGCTCCTACCATGCCATCATCATCCAGGAACGTCCCTGTGCGGCTGCCTGCGGCATGGATGCCATCCATTCGGACGAGAACGGCAAGGCAGACATTGATTATGATAAATGCGTATCCTGCGGCCAGTGCCTGGTGAACTGCCCCTTCGGAGCCATCGCCGATAAATCCCAGATTTTCCAGGTGATTCGCGCCATTCAGACCGGTGAGCGCGTCTATGCGGCCGTGGCCCCTGCCTTTGTGGGACAGTTCGGCCCGAAAGTGACGCCGGGAAAGCTGAGAGCGGCCATGAAGGCGCTGGGGTTTGCCGATGTGTTTGAAGTGGCCATCGGCGCCGATCTCTGTGCAGTCCAGGAAGCGGAGGACTTTGTGGAGGAGGTACCGGAAAAGCTTCCGTTTATGGCCACCTCCTGCTGTCCGGCCTGGTCCATGATGGCAAAGAAGCTGTTCCCGGACCATGCAAACTGCATTTCCATGGCCCTAACACCCATGACGCTTACGGCCAGACTGATTAAGAAACAGCATGAAAAGGCAAAGGTGGTATTTATCGGCCCCTGTGCGGCCAAAAAGCTGGAGGCCATGCGGAGCGATATCCGCAGTGATGTGGATTTCGTTCTGACCTTTGAGGAGATGGCGGGAATTTTTGACGCCAGACATGTGGATATTGAAAATATGGAAGAGGACCCGGAGGGCGTCAACGATGCATCCACGGACGGAAGAAACTTTGCCGTTGCCGGAGGCGTGGCAAAATCCGTGGTCAACGTAATTAAAGAGCGGTATCCCGACAAGGAGATCCGGGTGGCAAACGCCGAGGGATTAAAGGAGTGCCGGAAGCTCTTAACCCTCGCCAAGGCCGGAAAGTACAACGGATATCTTTTAGAGGGCATGGCCTGCCCCGGCGGCTGCGTGGCCGGAGCCGGAACCATGCAGTCCATCAAAAAATCCCAGACAGCCGTGGGCCTTTATGCATCCAAGGCAAATCATAAGACTTCGGACGGTACGGAATATGTGATAGAGTTAAATAAGCTGGTGGATTAAGTCCTGCAAACTGAACCATACTAAATGCACATCACAAAATAAAAGGAGGACAAACAGTGAAAGCATTTCAGTATGTAATCAAGGATCAGGTGGGAGTCCATGCAAGGCCGGCGGCACTTTTAGTGAAGGAAGCACAGAAATACGAGAGCAGTATCCGGCTCACCAAGGGAGAAAAATCCGCGGCAGCCACAAAGCTGATGGCGGTCATGGGGCTGGGAATCAAGTGCGGCGACACCATAGAGATTCAGGTGGAAGGTGCCGATGAGGAAAAGGCCTGCCGGGAAATGAAAGAATTTTTTGAAAATAATTTATAAACACAGAACACAGCCGCTGGAAAAGTCCAAGCGGCTGTGTTATACTGGGCTAAAATCAGGAAAAGGAGGAATGGAAGATGTTGATGATTGCAAGTGCTCCATGCAGGGTCTTATAGGGACGAACCTACATGGAGTTACAGGATATTTCGTCCTGAAGGACTTTGCACTTTAAGAACGAAAAGAAAAAAGGAGCAAAGTCAAAATGAAAGTATTTTATAATTTTATCAAAGAAATCCGGAATTTCGGAATTTTATGGCTGACCCAGGCTTTTTCATCCCTGGGAAGTTCCATGACCAATTTTGCGCTGATTCTCTTTGACTTATTTACGTTTCTGGCAGCTTTCCTGTCTCTCTTGTTCCTCATTGAGATTCCGGAAATTTCCAGTAAAGCGAAGAGGACGGAGACCGTTTTTCAGTCCGTTGGGGAAGTACTGGGATACTTAAAGGAGAACCGCGGAATCCTGGATATGATTCTCTGTATGGCATGCATCAATCTGATTGCATCCACATACGAAGCGGCCCTTCCGCCCATGGTATTATCACGGGCCGGAGGCGGGAAGATCGCCCTGGGGCTGGTCAATGGGGCAGTGGGAGCTGCCACACTTTGCGGAAGCGTGATCGCCTCCCTGTATCCGGCGCCCAAAAGCCGGGTCCGGGTATTTTTTAACGTCCTGCTCTTGTCCATGAGCACGGAAAATTTTCTTCTGGCTTTTGGACGGACCGTTCCGGTCTGGTGCCTGGGAGCCGTACTGGGATGGATTGCCATTCCCGTCATGCAGGCCAACATGGACGTTTTACTGCGGAGTCATATTCCTGTGACCATGCAGGGACGGGTGTATTCCGCCCGCAATACCCTCCAGTTTTTTACCATTCCCGTGGGATATTTCCTGGGAGGTTTCCTGGTGGACTATGTGTTTGAGCCCTTTATGGCGGCTCAGAAGTCCGGGAGCCTGCTTCTCTTAATCTTCGGGGAAGGAAAGGGCTCGGGTGCTGCTCTTTTGTTTTTTGTCATTGCCATACCGGGGATTCTGGTGTGCCTGATGTTCAGGCAGGACCGAAATATATGGAATCTTGAGTAAACATATAAAATGGGCTGATATGGTTTGTTGGGTCAAACCGTATCAGCCCATAATTAAAATGCGTCAAATTGTTACAGGTCTTCAATCAGCCGCATTCCGGCTGTTTCCGTAACCGGAAGAGAGAAGACGATGGAACGAGCCTTGCTTTCGATTCCGGCCTTTTCCATGATGGCCTTCATGATGGCATTTTTGCTTTCTTTTCTGGTCACCATGAAAATCATTTCTTTTTCTGCGGCAATGGAAACCCCAAGGAATTTTTCTGCCTTCTCAGCCCCGGTTCCCTTGGCATGGATTACCGTGCCGCCGGAAGCGTTGGCCTCTCTGGCCGCATCCATGATCATTTCCGTATATCCCTGATTTGCAATCACCACAAGGAGTTCATACTTTGTATCCTTCAATGTGCTTTCCTCTCCTTTTTTAAATTCACGGCCCTCTGTGAGGAACTGAAGCTGCTTCTTTCCCCCGATGCTGCTTAAGGGGATGATAAAGGCAATTCCACTGCCCGGAATATCAATTTTTATCTGCTTTTGCAGGCCTGTTTTTATTTTTTCCCATTCGGTGTCTGTGACAAAGGCGAAGAGAACCGCCTTTTCTGCGGCCTCCAAACCGAAGGCATCCAGGACCTCGGAGGCGGCAGTTCCCTGACCGAAGGTGAGAAAGGTCACCGTGACCCCGTATTCCTTATAGAAAGCCAGGAATCTGCGGGCCTGATTCCGGTCACTGATGGTGGCCATCATATATAATTCACTCATAGAAACCTCACAATCTATAACTCAATAATGGCATTGTCTTCCAGAAGATCAAAGGACAAAGCCGGGCTTTCCGTACCCACAGATTTCTTTCTGCGGCTTTCGGCCATCCTGGTTGCCAGCCCCATGACCTGAATGGTAATCAACGGTGTCATGGCCACCATGGCCACCACGCCGAAGGCATCGGTGACAATGTTGCCGCCCACTGCCAGACAGGCACCCTGTGCTAACGGCAGTAAGAACGCAGCCGTCATGGGACCGGATGCCACGCCGCCGGAGTCGAAGGCGATGGCCGTGTAGATTTTCGGTACAAAGAAGGAAATGGATAAAGCCACTGCATAGCCCGGTACCAGGAACCAGAGAATGGAAATTCCGGTCAGGACACGGACGATGGCAAGTCCCAGGGAGATGGCCACGCCGATGGAGAGGCCTGCTCCCATGGCCTTGGCGGAAATGGCGCCGTCGGTGATTTCCTCAACCTGTTTGTTGAGCACGTAGACCGCGGGCTCGGCCTTTACGATAAAGTAGCCGATGACCATGGCAATGGGGATTAAAATTTCCGGATGGCTCTGTCCTGCAAGCACCTGGCCCAGATAGTTTCCGGCCGGCATGAAGCCCACGTTGGCGCCTGTCAAAAACAGCACCAGCCCCACATAGGTATAGGCCAGGCCCACCAGAATCTTTATCATTTTCCGCCTGGAAAGCTTCAGCATAAGAACCTGAAATACCATAAAGAACAGGAATATGGGCATCAGGGAGATGGAGATTTCCTTCATATAGGTAGGGATTTCCAGGGAAAACAGCATCCAGAGCTGTCTGGAGTTATCCACTTCAAAGGCCGCAGGCGCCGTATACACGGCATCCTGGGGATTGTAGATCATTCCCAGAACCATCACCGCCAGAATGGGACCCACAGAGCATAAGGCCACAAGACCGAAGCTGTCGTCGGCCGCATGGCGGTCGCTTCGGATGGCGGAAATACCGACGCCGAGAGCCATGATAAAGGGAACGGTCATGGGGCCGGTGGTTACGCCGCCGGAGTCAAAGGCAATGCTTAAAAAATCCCTGGGGACGAAAATTGCCAGAACAAATACGAGCAGATAGAATACAACCAGCATGGGCGGAAGGGGAATGGAAAACAGCATACGCAAAAGCGCAAGAACCAGGAACACACCCACACCGCAGGCCACCGATAAAATCAGGACCATATTGGGGACTGCCGGAACCTGCCCTGCCAGCACCTGTAAATCCGGCTCGGAAATGGTGACAATAAATCCCAGCAGAAAGGCAATGGAAATGATCATTGCCAGATTTTTACTTTTCGTAAGACAGGAGCCGACCCGTTCCCCCATAGGCGTCATGGACATTTCAGCTCCCAGTGTGAAAAACATCATTCCCACCAGAATCATCACGGCTCCCATCAGAAAGCACAGCAGAATACTGGAGGAGATCGGTGCAATGGTAAAGCAAAGCACCAGTACAATGCAGATAATGGGAAGCACCGCCTGGAGCGCCTCCTGCCATTTCTCTTTTAGTTTTTTTCTGATTCCCAAATGATTACCAACATCCTTTCATGAGACACTTATTACTATTATAAAGGGGGCAGGGGGGATTTGCAAGGAAAAGAGTGTTAAGAAACCGGGAAGAAAACTGTGCGAATTATGAAAAGTATGACAAAAAATGTTAAAAACATATATATTTTTTGTGCATTTTGTGATATAATTTCAAAATAGGCAACTATTGTGAAAACGAAGGGAAAGGAATGAAGGAAAAATGAAAGTACTTGTTATCGGCGGTGTAGCTGCCGGAACCAAGACCGCAGCCAAGTTAAAAAGAGAAGACAGAAGTGCGGAAGTGACTGTAATCACAAAGAGCAGAGATATTTCCTATGCCGGATGCGGTCTTCCCTACTATGTGGGCGGAGCCATTGAAGAAGAAAGCGAGCTGATCGTCAACACTCCGGCCAGGTTTGCAGCCCTCACAGGTGTAAATGTTGTGACAGGAAAAGAAGCTGTGGCGGTGAATGCAGGAGAAAAGTCTGTGAAGGTGAAGGACGTGACCACAGGCGCAGAGGAGATTCTTACCTATGATAAACTGGTGATTGCCACAGGTGCATCTCCGGCAGTTCCTCCGGTGAAGGGAATGGAGCTTCCGGGCGTATTTACCATGAGAACACCTGAGGACGCCGTTTCCGTGCGTGCCTACGTGGATGCCAATGGCGTAAAGAAGGCCGTTGTGGTGGGCGCCGGATTCATCGGTTTAGAGGTGGCTGAGAACTTAAAACAGAAAGGCGTCACCGTTACTGTGATCGACTTTGCATCCCAGATTCTTCCTAATATTCTGGACCCGGAGCTGGCTGCATACGTGAAAAAACACCTGTTAAAGCAGGGAATCCGTGTGATCACAGGAACCAAGGCTGAGGAAATCACCGGAGAAGACCAGGTGACAGGCGTGAAGACCACTGCCGGAACCTTAAACTGCGGCCTGGTAATTATGGCAGCAGGAATCCGTCCCAATACAGCGTTCTTAGAGGGAACAGGAATTGAGATGAATAAGGGAACCATTCTGGTGGATTCCTCCATGAAAACAAATCTTCCGGATGTTTATGCTGCCGGAGACTGCGTTCAGGTGGTGAACCGGATTACGGGCGCGCCCCAGTGGTCTCCCATGGGCTCCTCCGCCAACATGGAAGGACGGACCCTGGCCCAGGTTCTGAGCGGAAAGAACAAGACCTATCCGGGCGTTCTGGGAACAGGCGTTGTGAAGCTTCCGGGTATGAACTGCGGACGCACAGGACTTACAGAAGAGCAGGCGAAGACTGCAGGCTATGATGTGGTGACAGCCCTTTCCATCATGGATGACAAGGCACACTACTATCCCGATGCATCTTCCTTTATTACAAAGGTAATTGCAGATAAAAACACCCATAAATTACTGGGAATCCAGGTGCTGGGTTCCGGTGCCGTGGACAAGATGGTGGATATTGCAGTTATGGGTATCAACATGGGAGCCGTGCTGGAAGATTTCGAGAATGCGGATTTCGCTTACGCACCGCCGTTCTCCACTGCCATCCATCCGTTGGTTCAGTCCGTCTGTGTGCTGTTAAATAAGATCAACGGTGTGATTGAGACCATGACTCCGGCCGAGTATGCCGAAGGAAAGGCCAAGGGCTACCGTGTTCTGGATACCGCTCCGGTTCCAACCGTCCGCGGAGCGCAGTACATCGACCTGACCCAGGTAAATGGTGAGCTGGAGGGAATCGGCAAGGACGAAAAATTACTGCTTGTCTGTGCCAAAGGCAAGAGAGGCTATTTCTTACAGAACCGCTTAAGACACTTCGGTTATACCAATACTCTTGTACTGGAAGGCGGCGCCACATTCAACGATGTGAAGGTGGAGAATACCGGAGCGCAGGTTTCCAAGGAAGAGGAAACCAGAGTGAAGGCGTTGGGATTCTTAAAGGATAAGAGAACCCCCGATAAATTCAATGGCCGTGTCATCACAAGAAACGGAAAGGTGACAGCAGAAGAGGCAAAGACCATCGCTGAGGCCGCAGAGCGGTTCGGAAGCGGCGAAGTGACCATGACCTCCCGTCTGACCATGGAAATCCAGGGCGTTGCTTTCGACAACATTGAGCCTCTCCGCGAGTTCTTAATGGAGGCTGGTCTGGAAACAGGCGGAACCGGCTCCAAGGTGCGTCCGGTTGTATCCTGTAAGGGAACCACCTGTCAGTATGGTCTCATTGATACCTTCGGCCTGTCCGAGGAGATTCATGAGCGTTTCTACCACGGATATGCAGGGGTTAAGCTGCCCCATAAATTTAAAATTGCAGTGGGCGGATGTCCCAACAACTGCGTGAAGCCGGATTTGAACGATCTGGGTGTGATCGGCCAGAGAGTTCCGGTGATTAATTTTGAAAAGTGCCATGGATGTAAGGTCTGCCAGGTGGAGAATGCCTGTCCCATCAAGGTGGCTCATGTGGCGGATGGAAAGATCAACGTGGACGAGAATGCCTGCAACCACTGCGGACGCTGTATCGGAAAATGCCCCTTCGGTGCATTTGAGGAGTATACCAACGGTTACCGCGTTTACATAGGCGGACGCTGGGGCAAGAAGGTGGCCCATGGCGTTTACCTGGATAAGGTATTTACCGATAAGGAAGAGGTTCTTTCCATTATCGAAAAGGCAATCCTTTTATTCCGTGAACAGGGAATCACAGGAGAGCGCTTTGCCGATACCGTGGCAAGAATCGGATTCGAGAATGTACAGGCCCAGCTCCTTTCGGACGATCTGCTGGCAAGAAAAGAAGAAAACATTGCCGCACAGAAACACTTAAAGGGCGGGGCTACCTGCTAAAAAATATGCCGCTTTGCAGAAAGTTCTCTGCAAGGCGGCATTTTGTTGGGATTGCTGCTTGATCAGGAATTTAAAATCCGGAAGAAATCCACGGAACGGTTGACTTTCTTCATCAGATCATCAAACATCTGGGGAGTCAGGGACTGGGCTCCGTCGCAGAGGGCCTTTTCCGGATTGTTGTGGACCTCGATCATTAAGCCGTCAGCTCCGGCGGCGATGGCGGCCAGGGCGAGGGGTTCCACCATGAAGCGGATTCCGGCCGCATGGCTGGGGTCGATGATTACGGGAAGGTGGGTTTTGGACTTTAACATGGGAACGGCGGAGATATCCAGGGTGTTCCGCATGGAGGTCTCGAAGGTGCGGATACCGCGCTCGCAGAGGATTACATTTTCATTTCCTCCGGCCATGATGTATTCGGCGCTCATCAGCATCTCATCCAGGGTGTTGGCCAGGCCGCGCTTTAACAGGATGGGCTTGTTGATTTTTCCCAGCTCTTTTAAGAGTTCAAAGTTCTGCATGTTGCGGGCGCCCACCTGAATCACGTCCACATCATCAAAAAGATGCAAGTGCTCCGGACTCATGATTTCGGTGACAACCGGGAGACCTGTGGCTTTTTTCGCTTCCAGCAGCAAATCCAGACCCTGTTCGTGGAGCCCCTGGAACGCATAGGGGGAAGTCCTGGGCTTGAAGGCGCCGCCGCGGAGCAGATGGGCGCCGGACCGCTTTACGTCCTCAGCCACTTCTGTGATCTGTTCCTTTGTCTCGATGGAGCAGGGGCCTGCAATCACCTGGAAATGGCCGCCGCCGATCTTTCTTCCGCAGACATCAATGACAGTCCGCTCCGGATGCATGGAAAGATTGGCTTTTTTATAGGGCTCGCGGATTCTGCGGACGTCCTCCACCACGTCCATGGCACGGAGCCAGTCTTCATGGATGGCTGTGGTATCGCCGATGAGGCCGATTAAGGATGCCTCGGTACCTTCGGAGAGATGGAGCTTAAAGCCCTGGTCTGTGAGTCTGGTTTTTAATTCTTCCACCTTCTGCGGATTGGCGCCGCGTTTCAAAATAATAATCATAATACGTTTCCTCCTAAAAAATAAAACCGGTGTCTGCTGCGCGCAAACACCGGCTCCTTTTTGTTCCTGTTATTCATGGGAATTCGGAGAGGTTTGATTCACACAGCAAAAGCAGTCCGCGCTGGTATAATAGCCCGGAAAATAATAGAAGAAATAAGATGTTTTAAAAGTCAGATTCTTCATCATTGCTGTGTCCTTTCTGAATTCTTTTTTTCACTGTGAACATCATAACGCCAAAGGGCCCATTTGTCAACAAAAAAATTTAACAATTTAAAGTGCAACGCTTTTAACTACGAAAGGGAAACTGTGGAGGCGATGATTTCCACGCAGGCTTCGATGCCAAGCTTTCCGCTGTTTAGGCATAAGTCATAATTTTTCGGTTTGCCCCATTCATTGCCGCTGTAATACTGGTAGTATTCCAGGCGCTTTCTGTCGATGGCACGGATTCTGGCTTCCATTTTCTTTGCATCCACATCCGCTTCCCGTTCCAGGGACAAAAGCCGTTCCACCCGCTTTTTTAAGCTGGAGCAGATGAAAACTGCAAAGGGATCGTCTGCAATCACATCGGAGCAGCGCCCGATGAGAACGCAGGGGCCTTCCTGGGCCAATTGTTTGATGATTTTTGACTGGATGACAAAAAGCTGGTCCGAGACAGGAATCTCATAGCGGCTTGAGAAGGGATCAATGGCGGCATATTTGTAGTCGATCCGCTCCCGGTTTCCAATGACCTCATCATTGGCATGGAAGATCTCTTCTGCGATATTGCTGTCCTCGGAAGCCATGGAAATCAGTTCCTTATCGTAAAATGGAATTCCAAACTTTTTCGCAAGCCGGAATCCGATCTCACGTCCGCCGCTTCCAAATTCCCGGCTGATGGTGATTACTTTGCTCATAGATATCCCTCCTGTTGATTCAAATTTCAAGTGGTTCCATCATAACACATTTTTTGCGCTTTTCCAACAACTCTCTTTTTTTTCCAGGTGTTTTCGTGTATGATAATAGAAAAATTAAGGACAGCAGGAGGCATTTTATGACATTGACCCAATTAAAATACGTGATCGCCATTGCAGACACCGGCTCCATGAATGAGGCGGCCAAGTCCTTATTTATCGCCCAGCCAAGCCTCTCCCAGTCCTTAAAGGAGCTGGAGCAGGAAATCGGTGCGGAGCTGTTTTACCGGAACAACCGGGGAATGGTGGTGACGGCTGAGGGAGAGGAATTTTTAGGCTATGCCAGGCAGGTGGCGGAGCAGTACCGGCTCATGGAATCCCGGTATGTGGAGAAGAAAAACATAAAAAAGAAATTCGGTGTCACCATGCAGCATTACACCTTTGCCGTCAATGCCTTTATTGAGATGGTGAAGCAGTTTGGAATGGACGAGTATGAGTTTGCCGTGCGGGAAGCGAAAACCCATGAGGTCATAGAGGATGTAAAAAACTTTAAAAGTGAAATCGGAATTCTCTATGTCAATGAGTTTAACCGGAAGGTGCTGTTTAAGCTTTTTAAGGAGTCAGACCTGGAGTTTCATCCCCTCATGGACTGCGGGATTTACGTTTACATGTGGAAGGGGCATCCGTTGGCCAAAAAGGAGGAGATTTCCCTGGAGGAGCTGGAGGAGTACCCCTGCCTTTCCTTTGAACAGGGCAGCTACAATTCCTTTTACTTTGCCGAAGAGGTGTTAAGCACCTACGGCTACAAGCGGCTCATCAAGGCCTGCGACAGAGCCACCTTTTAAATCTCATGGTGGGACTCAATGGCTATACCCTCTGCTCGGGAATCATCTGTGAGAGCTTAAACGGCTCCGAATACTGTGCAGTAAAGCTTAAGGGCGATGAGATCATGACCATCGGCTATCTGAAACGGAAGGGCATGGCCATAAGTCCTCTGGGCCAGAAATATCTGGAGGAGTTAAAAAAATACAGTCCCATAAAGCGGGAGGACATATAGATAAGTATACGAAAAAACGAATGGAAATAGGTAAAACCTATAACCGGTCGCTTTTTTTACATATTAGACGGATGAAAACGACTGTGTTATGATGTTCCCATGAAATGAAAGTACTGCATCTGAAAGGAGACTTGCCATATGAGAAACTTTAAATTTGAGACCTTACAGCTTCATGTCGGACAGGAACAGCCGGACCCGGTGACCGATGCCAGGGCAGTGCCGATTTACCAGACCTCGTCTTATGTATTCAGAAACTGCGATCATGCTGCAGCCAGATTCGGCTTAAGCGATCCGGGAAATATATATGGAAGACTGACCAATCCCACAGAGGATGTGTTTGAAAAGAGAATAGCAGCTTTGGAGGGTGGTGTGGCAGCATTGGCTGTGGCATCCGGAGCGGCTGCCATTGCCTATACCTTCCAGAACCTGGCCCATGCAGGCGATCATATTGTGTCTGCCAAAAACATTTACGGCGGCACCTATAATCTTCTGGCCCACACCCTGCCGGAGTACGGAATCACTGCAGACTTTGTGGACCCGTTCAATTATGAAGAGGTGGAGGCTGCCATCCGGGAAAACACAAAGGCCATCCACATCGAAACCCTGGGAAATCCCAATTCTGATGTGGTGGATATTGAAAAACTGGCTTCCATCGCCCATGCCCATAAGATTCCTCTGGTGGTGGACAACACCTTTGCAACCCCCTATCTGGTCCGCCCCATTGAATACGGCGCTGATATTGTGGTCCATTCCGCAACAAAATTCATCGGCGGCCATGGAACCACCATCGGCGGCGTAATCGTGGACAGCGGAAACTTTGACTGGGAAGCCAGCGGTAAATTCCCCTCCCTTACAGAACCCAACCCCAGCTATCATGGAGTCAGCTTCACAAAAGCCGTGGGCGCCGCAGCCTTTGTCACAAAAATCCGGGCTGTCCTCTTACGCGACACAGGGGCCACGATTTCCCCGTTCCATGCGTTCATCTTCCTTCAGGGGTTGGAAACCCTGTCTCTCAGGGTGGAGCGCCATGTGGAAAACGCCCTCAAGGTGGTGGAGTATTTAAAGAACCATCCGCAGGTAGAAAAGGTTCACCATCCGTCCGTTTCCGAGGATCCGGCCCAGAGAGCTCTTTATGAGAAATATTTCCCAAATGGAGGCGGCTCCATTTTTACCTTTGAGATCAAGGGCGATGATAAAAAGGCCAAAGATTTCATCGATCATCTGGAATTATTCTCCCTTCTGGCCAACGTGGCAGATGTGAAATCCCTGGTGATTCATCCGGCTTCCACAACCCATTCCCAGTTAAATGAGGAAGAGCTTAAGGACCAGGGAATCAAACCCAACACCATCCGTCTTTCCATCGGCACGGAGCACATCGATGATATTCTGGAGGACCTGGAAGAGGCTTTCCAGGCGGTGAAATAGGTTTTTGTGGATTTTTGAAGCATTTTGTGCTATTTTAAATCGTAACAACTTTTAAATAGAGAGGCAGCTTATGAAAATCAGAGATATCCTGGCGCAGGAAAAGCCTGTGCTTTCCTTTGAAGTATTTCCGCCCAAAAGGGACGATGCCTATGAGGTGGTAGAGAAGGCGGCTTCGGAAATTGCGAAGCTTTCCCCATCCTTTATGAGCGTAACCTACGGGGCCGGAGGCGGAACCAGCAAACATACCGTGGACATTGCGGCCAGTCTGGCAAAAAATTACGGAGTCACCTCCATGGCCCATTTATCCTGTGTTTCCTCCACCAGAGAGCATGTGAGAAACATGGTGGAGCAGTTTAAGGAAAACGGAATTGAGAATATTCTGGCTCTCCGCGGGGATATCCCCGCGGACGGCCATGTGGAGAAGGACTACCGCTATGCCAGCGAGCTGGTCTGTGAGCTTAAGTCCATGGGAGACTTCTGCATTGGCGGAGCCTGTTATCCGGAAGGCCATCCGGAATCCAAAAACAAAGAGGAGGACATTCTCCATCTGAAGGAAAAGGTGGACGCCGGCTGCGATTTTCTGACCACCCAGATGTTTTTTGACAACAACCTGTTTTACAATTTCCTTTACCGGATCCGGGACAAGGGAATTAAAGTTCCGGTTGTGGCAGGAATCATGCCGGTGACCAATGCCAAACAGATTAAACGAATCCTTTCCATGTCCGAAACCTATCTTCCCACGAGGTTTAAGATGCTTTTAGACAAGTTTGGCGACAATCCGGCGGCCATGAAGCAGGCGGGTATTGCATACACCACAGAGCAGATCATCGATCTGGTGGCCAACGATGTCCATGCCATCCATATTTATTCCATGAACAGGCCGGATGTGGCAGAGCAGATTAAAAAGAGCCTGTCAGAAATCATTGTTTAAAAGGGCGGATCCATGGAGATTGACAGAAAAGAAGTATACCGCTATCTGGGCTACGGCACCCATCCGGTGGACGAAGAGACCAGAAAGCTGGCGGAAACATGCATTGAGGAACTGGACCGGGCAGCAGACCATAAGGTGTTAATGCGGGAGTTCCCCTTAACCATAACGGAGGACGGTCTCATCGACGGTGGCTGTTTCCGTACAAAAAGCAAGAATCTTTCAAAGAACCTGGGCGGATGCGGCCAGGTTCTTGTGATGGCAGTGACTTTGGGAGCCGGGGTGGACCGGCTTCTGGCCCGTTACGGAAGGCTGTCCGTGGCTAAAGCCGTTGTGATGCAGGCTGCGGCCGCTGCCATGGTGGAGGCCTGGTGCAATGAGGTCTGCACGGGCTGGAAACAGGACTATGAAACAAAGGGGCTGTATCTGAGGCCGAGGTTTTCTCCCGGCTACGGAGACTTTTCCCTTTCCTGCCAGGAGCAGATTTTAAACGGCCTGGAGGCGGGAAAGCGAATTGGTATCACGCTCACAGAGGGAGGGCTCATGATGCCCTCCAAGTCGGTGACGGCGGTGATCGGAGTCAGTCCCCATAAGGAGTTCTGCCATGTGGAGGGCTGTGAGGCCTGTACAAAGACAGACTGCCTTTACCGCAGATAAACAGAATGGATAGGACGGAGGTTTCGTATGGAAATACGCGAGGAATTGAGAAAAAAACGGCTATTTTTTGACGGAGGAATGGGGAGTCTTTTGCAGGCCAGGGGACTTAAGCCCGGGGAGCTCCCGGAAACCTGGAACCTCCTGCATCCTGATATTATAGAAAGTATCCACAGGGAATATCTGGAAGCCGGGGCCGATGTGGTGACCACCAATACGTTTGGTCTCAACCGGTTCAAATTTAAAGAAGAGGACGGATATTCCGTAAAGGAGATGGTGACTGCAGCCGTAAGCCATGCGAGGCGGGCGGTAAAACTGGCAGGCCATGGATATGTGGCTCTGGATTTGGGCCCCACGGGAAAGCTTTTAGCGCCTTACGGCAGCCTGGAATTCGAGGATGCCTGCGATGCCTATAAAGAGGTGGTGGAGGCCGGAGAGAAGGCAGGAGCCGATCTTGTGATCATTGAAACCATGGGGGACAGCTACGAGCTTAAAGCCGCGGTTCTGGCGGCAAAGGAAGCCGGAGCTCTGCCCGTTTTTGCCACAGTGACCCTGGATGAAAAGGGGAAAATGCTGACCGGAGGCAATGTGGAGTCGGTGACAGCCCTTTTAGAGGGCCTTGGAGTGGATGTGATCGGCTTAAACTGCGGACTGGGTCCCATCCAGCTTCTTCCGTTTTTAAAGCGTATGTATGCAGTTTCCTCCACCCCCATTCTAGTGAATCCCAACGCAGGACTTCCAAGAAGTGAGGGCGGAGCCACCGTGTATGACATCGATTCCGATACCTTTGCAGCGGCCATGAAGGAGATGGCCGAAAACGGGGCCTCGGTTTTAGGCGGCTGCTGCGGAACCACGCCGGAGCACATAAAAAAGACCAGAGAGCTCTGCTTTTCAGTGCCCCTTCCGGCGGTGGAGAAAAAGCAGAGAACCGTGATTTCCTCCTATTCCCATGCGGTGGAATTCGGCGGCCGTCCGGTGATCATCGGCGAGCGCATCAACCCCACCGGAAAGCCCCGGTTTAAGCAGGCTTTAAAGGAACATGACCTGGATTATATTCTGAATGTGGCGGCAGCCCAGCAGGAGAGCCGGGCGGATGTTCTGGATGTGAATGTGGGCCTTCCGGGAATTGATGAGCCGAAGATGATGGTGGACGTGGTGAAGGAGCTTCAGAGTGTGGTGGATTTGCCCCTTCAGATCGACACCTCCAACATAAGCGCCGTGGAGCAGGCCATGCGTGTGTATAACGGAAAGCCGCTGATCAACTCGGTGAACGGAAAACGGGAGGTGATGGAGGCTGTATTCCCGTTGGTAAAGCATTACGGCGGCGTGGTGGTGGCCCTCTGCCTGGATGAGGACGGAATCCCGGATACGGCAGACGGACGGATTGCCGTGGCGGAAAAAATCTATGAAACGGCGGCTTCCTATGGAATCGGAAAGGAAGATATTCTGGTGGACGCCCTCTGCATGGCGGTGAGCTCCGACAAAAACGGTGCCCTCACCACTCTGGAAACGGTGCGGCGGATTACAGAGGAGTATGGCGGAAGAACCGTTCTCGGGGTATCCAATGTGTCCTTTGGCCTTCCCATGCGGGAGAACATCAACGCGGCCTTTTTCCTGATGGCCTTAAGAAACGGGCTCTCGGCGGGAATCATCAATCCCAATTCCGAGGCCATGATGTCTGTCTATGACAGCTTTTTGGTGCTGACGGCCCAGGATGAAAACTGCGGGCGCTACATCGGTGTCTATGGTCCGAAGGAGGCGGAGAAAAAGCGGGCGAAGGAGCTGGAAAAGAAAGAGAGCGCCCGAATAAAGGAAGAAGCGAAGGCAGAGGGAAAGAAAGCAGATGAAAGCAAGACAGAAGAAGTTTCGCCCTTAAAAAAGTATATTTTGAGGGGAATGGCAAGCGGTGCCAGGGAAGCGGCTTCGGAAGCCCTTAAAACCAGAGATGCCCTCTCCATCATAAACAGTGACCTGATTCCCGCCCTGGACGAGGTGGGAAAGGGATTTGAGGCCGGGACCGTGTTCCTGCCCCAGCTTCTCATGAGCGCCGAGGCGGCCAAGGCGGCCTTTGCCGTGATGAAGGAGAAGATGACTGTAGACGGTGTGGCGGAGGAAAAGAAGGGAATCGTGATTTTGGCCACCGTAAAGGGCGATATCCATGATATTGGAAAGAATATTGTAAAAGTACTTCTGGAAAACTACGGATTCCAGGTTCTGGACCTGGGCCGCGATGTGCCGCCGGAGACCGTGGTGGACTGCGCCATAAAGGAACATGTCCCGGTGGTGGGGTTAAGCGCCCTCATGACCACAACGGTTCCTTCCATGGAGGAGACCATCAAACAGCTTAAAAGCAAGGCCCCCTGGGTCAAAATCATGGTGGGCGGAGCCGTCCTGACCAAAGAATACGCAGATTCCATCGGGGCTGACGGCTACTGTAAGGATGCCATGGCTTCGGTAAAATTTGCTATGGAATATATTTAGAACGCGTTAAAAAGCCGGAATTGATTGACACCTATTTGTCAACGTGGTATATTGTAAGAGTAATAGATAAAATCTATAATGGCGTACAAAGAATATTGATAAAGAAAATACCTATGGGGTAAGGTATTGGGACTGTATGATGTATGCCGGAAGGGGGAAAATCAAAGATTTTATTGCTTACATATACCCCCCTAGTCTCTGTTGAAGGTTCCCGTGAATGCGGGGACCGGGATGTGAAAAATAGGAGGAAAATCAATGCAGGCATTAAACGAAACACTGCTTCCCATTGTGCAGACAATCAATGGATATCTGTCCGACTATGTTCTGATCGTTTTACTGCTGGGAGCCGGACTGTTCTTCAGCTTTAAGACAAAATTTGTTCAGGTCCGCTGCTTTGGCGAAGGAATGAAAAAGGTATTTGGAAACCTCACGTTATCCGGCACAAAGCATGAGAGCGGTATGAGTTCCTTCCAGGCTCTCGCCACCGCTATCGCGGCCCAGGTAGGTACCGGAAATATCGTTGGTGCATCCGGAGCCATCTTAACCGGAGGTCCCGGAGCTATTTTCTGGATGTGGGTGATCGCGTTCTTCGGTATGGCAACCATCTATGCCGAGGCGGTTTTGGCTCAGAAAACCCGCATTAAAAATGCAGCAGGCGAAATTCTCGGCGGCCCGGTTTATTACATTCAGACAGCCTTCAAAGGCGGATTCGGCAAGTTCCTTGCAGGCTTCTTTGCCGTAGCAATTATCCTGGCTTTAGGTTTCACCGGATGTATGGTTCAGTCCAACTCCATCGGCTCCACGTTCAGCACAGCCTTTGGTATCCCGTCCTGGATTGTAGGCGTAATTCTTGTTGCAATCTGCGGATTCATTTTCATGGGCGGTGTTCAGCGTCTGGCTTCCGTTACAGAAAAAATCGTTCCGATCATGGCAGCCTTATTCCTGCTTGGCGGAGTGATCGTTCTGGTAATGCGGATCCAGTACATTCCGGCAACCATCGGAATGATCTTCAAATATGCATTCCAGCCCCAGGCCATCGTCGGCGGTGCCTTCGGTATGGCACTCAAGGCTGCAGTGAGCCAGGGCGTAAAGCGCGGCCTGTTCTCCAATGAAGCTGGTATGGGTTCTACTCCCCATGCACATGCACTGGCCAATGTAAGCGAGCCCCATGAGCAGGGCTGCGTGGCCATGATCGGTGTTTTCATTGACACATTCGTGGTTCTGTCCTTAAATGCACTGGTTATTATCTGTACCCTTTATACCGCAGACGGTCCTCTGGCCGGCGGATATACAGGAGCCGTTACAGAAACCATCAATAAAACCAACCTGGCCCAGACGGCTTTCGGCGCAGTATTCGGCGCAAGCCTTGGAGCAAAATTTGTGGCCATTGCACTGTTCTTCTTTGCATTCTCCACAATTTTAAGCTGGAACATGTTTGGTAAGATCAATACAGAGTACCTGTTTGGAAAGAAGGGCGTTACGGTTTACACCATCATCTCTCTGGTATTTATTTTCCTGGGAACTCTGACTTCTTCGGATCTGGTTTGGGAGCTTTCCGATATGTTCAACCAGCTCATGGTACTTCCCAACGTTATTGGTCTGATTGGATGTGCCGGACTGGTACTTTCTCTGACTAAGTTTAAAAAGTAACAACAGAGTACTGTTATATGACCCCCCCTTAATAAAAGGCCCTCCGCAGATACTGCAGAGGGCTTTTTGTGCGTGCGCCCGGCTGGCGCACGCTCTGATGGGCGATGGAAAAACAGCCACACCCGCTTCATGGGGCCGGGCTGTTACAGCATTAAAGCATCGGTAAATAATATTCATGCAGAATTTTTGCAAGGCGGTGTGCGTACTGATTGGGGTTACTTTTTCTGTATACCGCATAAAACAGCCTGGGACGGTAGATTGGCATGAGGGGACGGGTCACGATATCGGGATAGGTGCCCACATCAACGAATTCGGGGAGAAAACCGACACCGCGGTCTGCATTGATCAGCAGAAGCTTTGTTTCATGGGAATTAACATAGTCAGCTGAGGCAGGACGGAAATGCCCCTTAAAGCAGTTGACAAGGGTCAGAAGAGAGTTCGCGTTCATGGTAATAATGTTCTGGGCCTGCAAGGAGGAAAGGTCGATGATCTCATTTTTGGCCAGCGGATTGTTTCTGTTTATGGCTAGGACCCATGGACGGTTGTGGAGAAGAATCTTTTCTGCATCATCTACGGTGATCAGATCAAAAAACTGGTCACTGGAAACGATCATATCCAGATGGCCGTGATTGAATTCTTCCACAAGCTCCCTATATTTAAACTGAACGAAATTGATCTGTGAAATTGCTTCTTTCCTGAGAAATTTCTGCATGACCGGAAAGAAAAGCTGGTGCTCATAGAGACCAATTCCGACTCTCACGAAATCTGATACACCTTTAGAAAGGTTCTGTACTCTGGCGACTGCCCTGTCATAGTCCACAAGAATCGGACGGATCAGATCGGACAGTTCCCGGCCGATGGGGGTCAGGGAAACCGAATGGCGGCTGCGGCTTAATAATTGAATTCCCAGCTCGCTCTCGATTGTATTAATTTTCCGGCTCATGGTTGCCTGAGTAATGTGGGCTTTCCTGGCTGCTTTTGTGAAGCTGAGCTCATCGGCGAGAAGGAGAAAGCAGCGAAGATTTTCTATTGTCATAGGCGCCTCCCATTTGAAATAATTGGTAACAGTTCCTGTTACAGGTTAAAAAAGAAAAATGAAAAAATACACTGAAAAGACGAAATTATGCATCTTATTTTATCGTTTATGATACTTTTACATAACAGGATTGAAAAGTATCAATAATATTGTACTGAAAACATGATATAATTTCAATACATAATATTTTTCGAAGGAGGAATCTATCAATGGAAAACTGTATTCGCAAAATGAGCGGCAAAAAATATCTGGCCCGTCTCGCAGAGAATCCTGTGGTTATCATTCCCACAGGCGCCTGTGAGGTATATGGTCCTCAGCTGCCGATGGGGACCGATCTTCTTGTGGCTCAGAGGATTGCGGAAATTCTTGCAGAGAAAACCGGCGCAATGGTCGCACCGACAATTGAGACAGGAGAGTCCAGTGCCCTGGAGGCATTTCCGTGTACGTTTCCAATGCCGCGGAAAATTCTTGAGGATTATCTGGAATTTCTGGTTTCCAAGCTGATTCAGGACGGGGCCAGGAAATTTATCTTTATCACCGGACATGCAGGCAATGTGGATACCATAAGCTACATTATTAAAAAACATCTGAAGGATGGAATTAAGGCGTTTCAGATTGACTGGTGGAGGTTCACCCAGCCCAACAGCAGGGACATTCTGGACTACACAGGCCCCATGGCTCATGGACATGCCAGCGAATGCGGAACCAGTGTTATGATGTATCTGTATCCTGAGCTGGTGGATCATGACGAAATTACCTGTGTGGAGAATATCCCCAACGATTACCCGGATATTCTTCAGTATGAGCCTTTTACAGAGAAAACATCCAACGGATGTATCGGAGACGCAACCGTGGCGACAGCCGAAAAAGGAAAGGCAATTGTAGATGCATGTGTGGAACGAATCCTGTCTTACATAAATAGTGCTTTCTGATTAGCCGAAAAGGAGAAAGGTGTATGAAAAAGAAAATGGATTTTGCATACCCGCTTCGTCAGCTTGTGGGTGTTACGTTTTTTATTATCATTGCGGTGACATGTATTCAGGTAATCAGCCGGTACGTGTTTAACCGTTCTCTGGTGTGGAGCGAGGAGCTGGTCCGCTTTCTGGTGGTATGGATGTGTATGGTGGGCTCAGCAGTGTCGAATTTTGACGATGATCACATGACAATTAATATTATCGTAGAAAAGTTCAAAAGGCCGGTACAGTTTGCTATATATACGATCCGCCAGATCATGATTTTCGTATTCTGCGTTGTTTGTTCTTATGCCAGCCTGCCGCTTCTAAAGGCAGCGGGAAAAAATCAGCTGGGGGCTCTGCCGATTCCTGGCTATGCCTGGCGTATGGCCGGGACTGTGGGCCTGGCGGTTATGGCAGTCATGACTCTGGCGCGGTGGATTTATGATTTCAGAAGGTTTCAAAATGGAGAATTTTGCTTAAAGGACGCCGATACAGAAGTGGCGGAGGAGAATGAAGGAAACGCGGCTGTGAGCGAAACAGCAAAGGAGGGCAGATAAGTATGATGTTAGGAGTGTTCTTTTTGTCACTGATCGTTATGATGCTGCTTGGCGTGCCGGTTGCATTTTCCCTGGGAATTGCTTCCGCCGGATACATGCTGGCTACGGGCACATCTCTGGCAATGATCGCGCAGCGTATGGTGAACGGCGCCAACAGCTTTACCATGTTAGCGATTCCGTTTTTCTTCATGGCGGGCGAGCTGATGAACATCAGCGGCGTAACGGATAAGATCATTGAGCTTGCCAAGGCTTTGGTGGGTCATATGAAGGGCGGTCTGGCCCAGGTAAATATTGTTGCCAGTGTGTTTTTTGCGGGAGTATCCGGATCGGCAACGGCGGATACCGCGGCTTTAGGCTCGTCGCTGATTCCGGCCATGGTAAAAGAGGGCTATGACCTGGACTTCTCAGCAGCTATCACCGTCGCCTCCTCCTGCGTGGGACCGATTATTCCGCCCAGCATCACACTGGTGCTTTACGGAATTCTGACAGGAACTGATGTGGGACGGCTTCTGATTGCCGGCATTGTGCCGGGACTTATTGTCGCGGGAGCGCAAATGCTGTATACACATTTTTATGCTGTAAAGATGGATTATCCCAGTTATCCAAAGGCAACCCCCAAAGAGATGGGACATGCCGTTTTCAAAGGCTTCAGTGCTCTGATGATGCCAATCATCATCATCGGCGGAACCATGTCCGGGGTATTTACACCGACGGAAAGCGCCGCCATCGCTGTTCTGTACGGCATCATTATCGGATTTTTCGTATACCGGAACATTACGCTGCCGTCGTTCTTTGAGTCCCTTAAGAAGGTGGGAGTAAACAGTATGAACAATATGCTGATTCTGGCGGCCGCCAGCTGCTTCTCCTGGGTACTGACCATGTCGAAGGCTCCGGATATGCTGGTAAAGGCCATGCTGGGAATCAGCAGCAGTAAAACAGTGCTTACATTACTGATTCTGGCGCTTCTTATCTTTATCGGATTTTTTATGCAGGCTTCCCAGGCACTGGTGGTTCTGGCGCCGATTCTTCTTCCGGTTGCACAGGCGGTTGGAATCGATCCGGTACATTTTGGCCTGATTATGGTGGTTACCCTGACCTTTGGCGGCTGCACTCCGCCGGTAGGAAGTATGCTGTTTGTTATAAACAGCATTACGAAGATGGGCTTTGCCAGACTGACAAAGGCAATGATGCCGTTATATCTTCCGTTAATCATTTCGATACTGATTATCACATTTATCCCGCAGGTCAGCCTGTTCCTTCCGAATCTGGTTATGAAATAATGAAATGAAAAAATGTAAGAAAAGGAGAGACTATTATGAAACTGAAACATGTATTAGCAATGATACTGGCAGCGGCAACCGCCTTCACAATGACAGGATGCCAGAGCAATTCCTCTGACGCTGCCGCAACAACGGCAGCTGCCAACGCAGATGCAGCTTCCAAAACGGAGGCGGCAGCCAAAACAGAAGCGGCGGCGAAGGCCGGCATTACTATTAAATATGCCACCTGGGCCAATGACGGCGAGGCCGCTTATGAAGGCATGAAGAAATTTAAGGAGATCGTTGAGGAGGGCTCAAACGGAGAGATTGCCGTGGATCTGTATCCCTCCAATCAGGCCGGGTCCACCAACGAACAGGTGGAGCAGGTGTCCATGAACCAGCTTCAGATGATGTGCAGCGGTGATCCGGGAATTGTAGAGCTTGAATATTTATGTCTTCCGTATCTGCTGACCAGTCTTGACCAGTATACGGAATTTATGGCTACGGATCTTGGACAGACCTATGTTCAGAAGAGCATTAATGAAAGAAACTGTAAAATTATAGATACTCTTCCGAGAAGCCCGCGTATCATCTCCAGCAATATTGAGATTAACAGTCTGGCGGATATGAAGAATATGAAGATCCGTGTTCCGGAGCGTGACTACTATGTAGAAACCTTTAAGGCACTTGGAGCGAACCCGACTCCGATGGACATGGGTGAAGTTTATTCTGCAATGCAGACCGGCGTTGTAGACGGTCAGGAGAACCCCATTGAGACCATTGTTTCCTATGGCTTTCAGAATGTAAACGATTATCTGGTAATGTCCAATCACATTATCAAACCGGCATTCGTTATGATTAATAATGATTTCTTCAACGGCCTGTCCGAAGAGCATCAGAAGCTGATTCTGGATGCCTGTACAAAGGCACGTGAATATGCAACGGAATATATGGATTCTGCCATGGAGAAGGATCTTAAGACCTGTGTTGATGCAGGGATGACTGTCTGCGAGCCGGATCTGGAGGAATTTAAGGAGGCGACTCAGGGCGTTCGTGATGAGCTTGGAGTGAAAACCTGGGGTGAGGATGGTTACGCTGTCATTAAGTCTATCGCAGAGGAGTAGAATTTTATATGGAAATCATGAAAGCAATCGAACGGTATACTGATTATGCCATTAAGCTGCGGCGGGAAATCCACCGCAGCCCGGAGCTTAGCGGAAATGAGTATAATACTACAAAGCTGATTCGAAGAGAACTGAAGCAGTACGGGATCCAGGTGCGGGAGTCGGGGCTGGAAACGGGGGTGATTGCCGATATCAGAGGGAAGAAGCCGGGAAACGGGCGAACAATTGCGGTTCGTGCCGATATCGACGCTCTCCCGGTGCAGGAAAAGACCGGCGAGGAATTTGCCTCTTCCGTTCCGGGCATCAGCCATGCCTGCGGCCATGATATGCATACGGCGGCCCTTTTGTTGGCGGCCCGGGTGCTTAAAGAAATGGAGGATGATTTCTGTGGGACTGTGCGGCTTATGTTCCAGCCTGCGGAGGAGAAGGGTGACGGCGCCAGGGCGATGATCGCCCACGGGGCCCTTGAGAATCCGAAGCCGGACGCGGTTCTGGGAATTCATACCTGGCCGGATACCCCGGCGGGGATGATTGGGGTGAAGCCCGGTCCCTCCCATGCGTCATCGGATACCATTACAATTCTGGTCAGGGGAAAAGGAGGTCATGGCGCACATCCTTACCGCTGTGTGGATCCGATTATGGCAAGCGCTTATCTGCTTACTCAGCTTCAGACTCTGATTTCCAGGGAACTGCCCATGACAGAATCGGCGGTCCTTACCTTTGGAACCATCCATGGCGGAACGGCTGCCAACGTGATTCCGGATGAGGTTAAGCTGCAGGGGACGTTTCGCTGTCTGAATGCGGACTGGAGGGAGAAGCTTTTGGCTTCTGTCAGGCGCGTCAGCGAGGAATGCTGTCTGGCCATGAGAGCAGAGGCGGAGGTTACGGTTAAGGAAGGAATGCCTCCCCTTGTCAATGATACGGAGATGATTGAGAAGCTGGCTGTAAGCGCTGAAAAGATATTGGGGCCGGATCATGTTAAACGACTTCAGACAGCATCTCCCGGTTCCGATGACTTTGCGTTCTATCTGGAGCAGGTGCCGGGAATTTTATTCCGGATGGGAACCGGCAATGATGATCCGACGACTCATGTGGGGCTGCATAACGGAGGGAACCGCTTTGACGAGCGCGGGATTCCCACCGGAGCGGCTGTGATGGTGCAGTATATTCTGGACTATTTAAACGAGTGATGTTTTGACGCCAATATGCATCAGAGAGTCTGTTTTTTATGGGATATCTGAAACCGGGACATCTCATTTTTACACCACAAAAAGGCCTTACATGACATAATTAAAAAAAATGGAGGGAACGGCTGCTTTTATATAAAAGTAAAGTGGCGTTCCATGACATAATAAATATTATGGTAACAGCTCAGCCGTGCGAAGATTCAGAGCAAAAAACATGTTTTCATAAACGTTTTTTGCTCTGAATCTTCATAGGGCGGACACCCGGAGCTTCTTGTCCGTGGTACGCGGCCAAGAAGATGCAAGGCTGAACTGTTACATCTTATGTCACGATACCAGGGTCAAGCAGGGGCATGCAGTGCGAAGCATTCCGTGGTATCGCAGGGGCCAAAATACCTTTTGCCCCCCAGCATCATGTCATGAACAATTTTGCATATGAAGAATGAAATGTCGGGAAAGCAGTTCGGAATGCTTACAGTACTCCGGGAAGTGAAGCGGGAGAACAGCCCAAAGCGCTACTGGCTCTGCAGATGCCAGTGCGGAAAGGAAACCGTTGTGGAGGAGTCGCACTTAAAAAACGGACATACAAAGAGCTGCGGCTGCTATCGCAGAACGGCACAGAAAAAGCGGTACCGGGATCTGACCGGCCAACGTTTCGGGCGGCTACTGGTTCTGGAGGCGGTTCGGGATGGAGATGGACGCCTGACAGGCTGGAAATGCCGGTGTGACTGTGGGAAGCAGTGTGTCTGCAAGTCCGCCAGTCTTACATCGGGAGTCACAAAAAGCTGCGGGTGTCTTCAGAAAGAACAGCGGAAGGAAAACATGAATAAAGCCATCCATTTCGTTGACGAGACCTGTGTGGAGCGGATTGCCAGCCGGAAAACATTTGTAAATAATACGACCGGACACAGGGGCGTTTACCGGAGGGAAAATAACCGGTGGAGGGCATACATCGGATTCCAGGGGAAGGTGTATTACCTTGGCTCTTTTGAGAGCTTTGAGGATGCTGTGGAGGCGAGGCTTACAGCTGAGACAAGGCTGTATGACACGTTTCTGGAACAATATACAAAGAAAAAAGGATAGGGGAGGCGCCATTGCTTCACAGATGTAAAATCATTTGTGGAGCAGCGGCGCCTTTCTCTGGCTGGTGAATGGTAATTTAATCGCATTCACGGGGGGGGGGTATCTTCTTGCCCGCGTACCGCGGACAAGAAGCATCGGGCGTCCGCCCGATGTGGAAAACCGAACGAAAACTGCCTTACAAGCAAGCTTGACGCCTGTTTTCGTTCGGTTTTCCCCGCCCTGCGAACTGTTACGAAATAAATTGCAGGAACAGGCAGGATGAATTATAATAATAGTAAGGGAAATGCAGGAATTTACAAAAAAACGCAGAGCGGGGATACAGATGTCGGCAAAGACTTCACACAGCTGTAAATTGGATAATGGAATCGCCCGGGCTTTTGGGGAAGTATCTCTTCGGGACCTGATCTATATTTCAGAAGAAGAAAGATGGCAAAATTATGCACATAATATGGCACAGGAACTGACACCTGATATGGTTGATGGGAATGGATTGATTATTAATCAGGGAGCCATGACGTTTTTTGTAATGAACAGGTACAGTGTTGCATATGGAGGGTGTGGGGCGATAGCGCTTTATAATACGATTAAGATTTTAGACCCTGATTCAGAAGTCACTTTTCCGCAAATCATATATTGGACAGAACCATATGGCATACTAAATAACGCATTGGGTATTGCTCCCTGGGGAATTACAAACATACTTAATGGCATGGGATATAAAACGAAGTTTTGCTTTTTCAAAAACGCAGATAAAATCAGTGAACTGGCATCAGAAGCGGATGCAGCAGTTACCTTATATATAAGGAAATCTCTTTCCGCACATTATGTTGCATTTCACGCGGCAGGCACAGATAAGTCAGGACAGCAAAACTTTAAATTTTATAATGAAATATATGGTGCAGGAAATGATACAAGAACCTACCAGAGTTTTATAAAAAACCATGGGATATGGAATTTGAAAGATGCTAAGAAGAAATACACATCAAAGAAAGCGCCAGGAGAGGCAGAGCTGATTTCCATTGTAATTCTTGTAAACAAAGCGGATTAGAAACACTGGATTTTTTTCCCGGTATGAGGTATAATTATAGACCAGCAATTATTAAGGAGAAGATCGAATGAAAAAGATTCTGGATCATATTACGGAAGAGATGAAGCAGGCCTTTGACGCCTGCGGATACGATGCGTCCTATGCAAAGGTCACACTGTCCAACCGTCCGGACCTTTGCGAATACCAGTGCAACGGTGCCATGGCGGCGGCAAAAGCATACAAAAAGAAACCCATCGACATTGCAAACGATGTGGTGGAGAAGTTACAGGGAAGCCGTGTGTTTGAGGAAGTTAATGCGGTGATGCCCGGTTTTATTAATTTGAAAATCGGAAATGAATTTTTGGCCGGGTACATGAACGGCATGAGAACTGCCAAAAAGCTTGGAATGGATGAGGTGGAAAAGCCAGAAACCGTGATCGTGGACTACGGCGGAGCCAATGTGGCCAAGCCCCTCCATGTGGGCCATTTAAGGGCAGCCGTGATCGGTGAGGCCATCAAGCGCATGGGCCGTTTTGTGGGACATACGGTCATCGGCGATGTACATCTGGGAGACTGGGGTCTTCAGATGGGCCTGATTATTGAAGAGTTAAAGGACAGACAGCCGGACCTTCCCTATTTTGACGAAACCTTCACCGGGGAATATCCGAAGGAGGCCCCCTTTACGATTTCTGAGCTGGAGGAAATCTATCCGGCAGCCAGCGCCAAGTCCAAGGCAGATGAGGCGTTCAAGGAGAGAGCCCAGGAGGCAACCTTTAAGCTCCAGAGCGGCTATGCCCCCTACCGTGCCATCTGGAACCACATTATGAACGTGTCCTTAAAGGATTTAAAGAAGAACTATTCCAACCTGAACGTGGAATTTGACCTTTGGAAGGGAGAAAGCGATGCCCAGCCCTATATTCCCGATATGATCGACGATCTGATCAAACAGGGACTGGCATACGAAAGCCAGGGAGCCCTGGTGGTGGATATTGCCATGGAGACAGACTCCAAGGAGCTTCCGCCCTGTATCATCAGAAAGTCCGACGGAGCCGCTTTATATGCCACCTCTGATCTGGCCACCATCGTGGAGAGAGAAAAAGACTTTAAGCCGGACCACTATATTTACGTGGTGGACAAGCGCCAGGACCTCCATTTCACACAGGTATTCCGTGTGGCCAAGAAGGCGGGAATCGTGCCGGAAGAGAGAAAACTGGATTTCGTGGGCTTCGGAACCATGAACGGCAAGGACGGAAAGCCCTTTAAGACCAGAGAGGGCGGCGTTATGCGTCTGGAAAACCTGATCGCAGAAATCAGCGAGGCCGCTTATGCAAGAATCATGGAAAACCGCACCATTTCCGAGGAAGAGGCCAAGGAGACTGCAAAGATCGTGGGTCTTGCCGCCTTAAAATACGGCGATTTGTCCAACCAGGCCACCAAGGATTATGTGTTTGATATTGACCGCTTTACTTCCTTTGAGGGGAATACAGGTCCCTATATCCTTTACACCATTGCGCGGATTAACTCTATCCTTAAAAAGTATGAGGCCGCCTGCGGGGCCGCAGAGGATGTGACCATCTTACCGCCCGAAAAGGAACCGGAGAAGACTTTGATGTTAGTTCTCTCCAGATTCAGCGAGGTTATGGTTGGAAGCTTTGAGGAGCTGGCGCCCCATAAGATCTGCGCGTACATCTACGAGCTTTCCAATGCCCTGAATCATTTCTATCATGAGACAAAAATCATCGCAGAGGAAGACAAAAAGAAGCAGGCAGGCTACGTGGGTCTTGTGACCCTGACAAGAAGTGTGCTTACCACCTGCATTGACCTTTTGGGATTTGAAGCACCGGAAAGAATGTAAGGGTTCCGGGACAGCAAGGATGCGGAGGCGTTCATGGAAGTAACTGATCTTTCGGCGGAAACCTTTTGGAAAGGTGAAACAGAAATCAGAGGAACCGTAACGGACGAAGGAGACCGGTACCGGGTCCGTATTTTACGCAAGGGTAGTCAGATTTTTGACTACTCTTGTTCGCATGTGGATAAAAATGGAAAAAAACTGGGGCACTGCCTTGTGAAATGCGGAAATGTGTCCGGGGAAGAGGACCTTTGTGACCATGGGCGGGCCGTGCTATTGGCCTATCTTGGAAAGGAACAGAAGGCTCTCATGAAGCCTGTGTCCACCTCCCAGAAAATCCGCTTTATGGTGAGAGAGTATACGAACCGGGAGGTGAGCCGGATTATGGGAGCCGGGGAAGAGGGGCAGGTTCGCCTGGTTCCCAGACTCTTTCTTTCCAGGGACCAGATCTGGGTCCAGTTTTTTGTGGGACGGGAAAAACTCTATGCGGTAAAGGATTTGGTGACTTTTTCCCAGGCCGTGGAGTTCGGACGGTTTATGGAATACGGAAAGGGTCTTTCCTTCCACCACAGCCTGACGGCCTTTGAGGAGGCCTGGCGGCCTCTGGTGCTTCTGCTTCTGGAAATGGTGGGGGCTTACAGAGAACATTATGCCCAGCTTCGGAGAGGACCCTGGGAGTCGGAGCCGGTTCTTAAGGAGCTGGTCCTTGGAAAACCGGCCAGAGAGCGGTTCTTCTCTCTGATGGAGGGCCGGACCGTGGAGTGTGAGGATTTCCGGAAGGAAAAGCGAGTGCTTTCGGTGAAGTGGGAAAACCCCAGATTCCAGCTTTTGGTGGAGCCGGCGGGAAGGGACGGCGTTAAGCTTTCCGTTCCCAGGGAGATTATGGCCTTTTTTGGGGAAAAGAGCCTGTTTGTGGCTGACAGCGAAGCCATTTACTGCTGTGATGAAGAATATACGGAGGCCCTTGGGGTCCTCATGGAATACATGGTCATGGGGCAGGACGCGGAACGGGAGTGCCTGGTCAATGACCGGGACATGCCGCTCTTTTATGAGCGTGTTTTAAGGAAGCTGGATGCTTTGAAATTGGTGACTGCAAAGCATGTGGACCTGGAGGAATACCGCCCGAAGGAGCTTAAGGCGTCCTTTTACTTTGACAGCAACAGCGCCGGAGAGGTCACTTTAAGTCCAAAGCTGTCCTATGGGGATTTCTCGTTCCATCCGCTGGAAGATGAGAACGTACCCAGGGAAATCTGCAGGGACGTGCCGGGAGAGTTTAAGGTAAGCCAGGTGATCACCAGATATTTTAAATATACGGAGGACGGGACGAAGAACCTGGTGATCCGGGGAGACGACGCGGCCATCTACCGCCTGGTTTCCCAGGGAATGGCACAGTTCATGGAGCTGGGTGAGGTCTTTGTATCGGAGGCCTTTAAGAAAATTAAGGTGTTGCCTCCGGCGGAGGTGGCCGTCCGCGTAAAGGCCTTGGGAAGCTGGCTGGAGCTGGAAGTGGACACAGGCGACATTCCGAAAGAGGAATTAAGCGCCATTCTTTCCGAGTATGCAGCGAAAAAGAAGTTTTACCGGATGAAGAACGGGGACTTTTTAACCCTGGGGGACGGCGGGCTTTTGACCGTGTCGAAGCTGGCGGGGACCCTGGGCGTGGAAAAGGAATTTGCCGGGGCGGAGACCATACGGCTTCCCATGTACCGGGCCATGTTCCTGGATGCAGCCTTAAAGGAGGACCGGAGCGTGAGCTTTTACCGGGACCAGCTTTTTAAGGCGGTGGTCCGCGGCATGAAGGACGTGGAGGACAGTGAGTATGAGATTCCGGAATCCCTGGCTCCTGTGCTGCGCGGGTATCAGAAGGTGGGATTCCGGTGGCTTAAGTGTCTGGATGCCTATGGCTTCGGCGGAATCCTGGCCGATGAGATGGGACTTGGAAAGACGCTTCAGGTGATTGCCCTTTTGCTGGATGAGAAGAAGAGGGGAAAAAGTGTTTCCCTGATTGTGTGCCCGGCGTCTCTTGTGTATAACTGGGAAAATGAAATCATGACCTTTGCGCCGGAGCTTTCTGTGGTCACGGCTGCAGGAGTGCAGACGGAGCGGGAAGAGCTTCTTACAAGGCTTAAGGAAGAAAACTTTGAGAAGACGGATGTGGTGATCACCTCCTATGATCTTTTGAAACGTGATCTGGGCTTTTATCTGGAGGAGGAATTCCGCTTCCAGATCGTTGACGAGGCCCAGTATATTAAGAACGCAGCCACCCAGGCGGCCAGGGCGGTGAAATCCATAAAAGCCAGGACCAGATTTGCCCTGACGGGAACACCCATTGAAAACCATCTGGGCGAGCTTTGGAGTATTTTCGATTTCCTGATGCCGGGATTTCTGTTTACGGCTCAGAAATTTAAAAAACTGTTTGAGACTCCCATTGTGAGGGACGGGGATGAGGAAGCGCTGCTGCGGCTTCGGAAAATGACAGGGCCGTTTCTCATGCGGAGACTGAAAAAGGATGTGTTGAAAGAGCTTCCGGCCAAGATGGAGACCGTGCTGTACTCCAAGATGGAGGGAGAGCAGAAGCGGCTTTATGATGCCAATGCCTCTCTGTTAAGAGACCGGCTTTTAGCCGGGTCTGAGGGAGAGTACGGGAAAGAACGGATGCAGATTCTGGCGGAGCTTATGAAGTTAAGGCAGATCTGCTGTGAGCCGTCCCTTTGCTATTCCGGGTATAAGAGCGGTTCGGCAAAACTGGAAACCTGTATGGAGCTTTTGGAGAACGGAACCCGGGCGGGCCATAAAATTCTTTTGTTCTCCCAGTTTACCTCCATGCTGGATGTGATTGCGAAACGGTTAAAGAAGGAAAAAATCGACTATTACATGCTGACCGGGGCCACGCCTAAAAAAGAGCGGATGCAGATGGTTTCCGCGTTCCATAAGGACCAGGTACAGGTATTTTTGATTTCCTTAAAGGCAGGGGGAACAGGACTGAACCTGACGGCGGCGGACGTGGTGATTCATTACGATCCCTGGTGGAATGTGGCCGCTCAGAACCAGGCCACGGACCGGGCCCACCGGATTGGCCAGGAGAACCAGGTGACCGTGTTTAAGCTGATTACCAAGCATACGGTGGAGGAAAATATTTTAAAGCTCCAGGAGATGAAAAAGGATTTGGCCGACACGGTGGTGACAGAAGGCACCGGGGCCTTTTCGGGACTTTCCAGAGAGGACCTGCTGGATATGCTTGCCGAATAATTGCGGAAAAATCGTCAGGAAATATTAAAGTTTTTTACGGGAAAGTGTGGTAGGATAGAGAAAGCGTAAGAATTTACCAGGAATTGAGGTTGGAGCACAAATGTTTAAACGAACAAAAATTATAAGTCTTGGGCTTGCCATGGCACTTTTTATGACGCAGACAGCCTGGGCAGACATTACAATTAATCCCCTGGGTACATCCCAGTCCGCCGGGCAGGAGAGCCAGGTGCAGAGCCAGGCGCAGTCAGGAACCGGAATGAATGCCGGGGCGCAGACGCAGTCCGGAACAGGGACCGGACTTGGGGCGCAGACAGGTACGCTGGTTCCTTCTGCCAGTTACAGTACGAAGGAGCCGGTTTCTTTCAATACTTCCGGGGCCTCCCAGGGCGGTGTGATGGAGCAGGGGCCGGGCGTATCCGAACAGAGTACGGGCGGACAGGCTGGCCTTACCATCGGAGCCAATAACGGACCCGGCGGCAGCAGCGCAGGGAAAACAGCGCAGGGGACCACAGGTGCAGCAGCAGGAGGAACCACATCGGGAGGAACCGCCGGGACAGCAGGAACCGGAATGAATGCCGGGAACGCCGGAGCAGCAGGCACTGGCTCGGCGGGAGCCGGAACCGCCGTGGCCACCAACGTGATTTTACAGACACCGGAAATTTCCGCCCAGGCGGCCATGGTCTATGATGTGACCCATGGAAAGGTGTTATATGAAAAGGAAGCCGATACAAAGCTGTATCCGGCCAGCATCACGAAGCTGATGACCGCACTTCTGGTACTGGAAAAAGCGGACTTAAACAGCACCGTGACTTTTTCAAAAACGGCAGTTACCAATCTGGAATCCGGGGCAGTGACCTTAAAGCTTGCGGAGGGAGACCAGGTTTCCGTGAAGGACTGCTTATACGGCCTGCTGTTAAAATCGGCCAATGAGGTGGCAAACGGGCTGGCTGAACATGTGGGCGGCAGCATTTCCGGCTTTGCGGATATGATGAATGCGAAGGCCAAGGAGCTTGGGTGCACGGGAACAAACTTTGTAAATCCCAACGGACTCAATGATCCGAACCACTATACCACCTGCCGGGACATGGTAAAGATTGCGGCGACAGCCTATGCCAATGAAACCCTTTGTAAAATAGGTTCCACCCTGAGCTACGAGTTCCCGGCCACAAAGAATGCGGCTGCGCGGACCATCACTCCCGGCCACAAAATGCTGTATCCGTCCGATTCCAGATATTATGAAGGAATTGTGGGCGGAAAGACCGGGTATACTTCCCTTGCGGGGAATACTCTGGTGACTTGTGTGGATAAGAACGGAGTGCGGATCATTGCCGTGGTGATGAAGGCCAAGAGCACCCAGTACACCGACACGAAGGCGCTTCTGGACTACGGCTTTGAGAAAGCGGCGGCAGATGCAGCCAGTGCGGCAGCAGGAAATAACCTGACGGCAGGAACCGGAAACGTTTCTTACAATAAATGGATTCAGGACGGAACCAACTGGAGATTTGAGCTGGCAGACGGCAGCAGACTTTCCAACTGCCTGGTGACCATTGACGGCGCAGAATATGCATTTAATATAGAAGGAATTATGCTGACAGGCTGGCAGAAATCCGGCGATACCTGGTACTGTTTTAAGGAAAACGGAGCCATGGTGAAGAACGGCTGGAGAATGGATGGAGATAAGTGGTTCTATCTTGGCGAAAACGGAGCCATGGTAAAGAGTGAATGGCGTCAGGATGCCGGAAAGTGGTTTTACCTGGGAGCCGACGGAGCCATGGTACGGAATGCATGGATTGACAATACATACTATGTGGGCGCCGATGGAATCTGGGTGCAGCAGTAGAAAGGAAAAAGGAATATGAAAGAAGAAATCAGAGTGATGCAGGGCATTTTTGAGAATAAGTCTTCCGGAGAGAAGGCAGCAGGCTGTACGGTGATTGTGACCGGAGAGCTTCAGGAAAAGCTGGACCAGCTTATGAAGGAAAATAAGAACTATAAAAGCTACGCACAGGCTCTGGCGGCAGTGATCGAGATCGGGTTCGGCACCCTGGAACAATAAAAACAGGAGGGAAGTTCCTTGAAAGGATTCCACGGACTGATGGCCATTGGGGCCGTGGCGGCAGGCGGTTTTTTCCTGCGGTCGGAATACGAAAGAGACTGTCTGGTGACGGACCGTTACGTGATTCGGTCTCCCAAAATAAAGAGTGGTAAAATGACGGTAGTATTTCTCACGGATCTTCATGATAAGGAGTTCGGGAAAAACAATGAAAGGCTCATAAGGGCCATTGAGGAAGAACAGCCGGATGCAGTTTTGGTGGGAGGAGATATGATCGTGGCCAAAACAAAGGGAGATACCTCCACAGTCTTAAAACTTCTTTCTGCCCTGGCGGAAAAGTACCCGGTGTACTGCGGAAATGGAAACCATGAGGGAAGGCTCAGGCGCGAAACCGGAGTGTATGGAACCGCTTACCGGGAATACCGCAGAAAGCTTGCACAAATGGGGGTGACTTATCTTTCCGATGCCCATGTCCGCCTGTCAGAGGACATTGTCCTTTACGGCGTGGATCTTTTGCCTCAGCATTACACACACGGAACTCCCAAAATGGAGCCGGGATTTCTGGAACGGGTCCTGGGACGGCCGGAGCCGGAGAAGTTTCATCTGCTCCTGGCCCATTCTCCGGTGTTTTTTGAGGAGTATGCCCGCTGGGGCGCGGATCTTACCCTGGCCGGACATTTTCATGGCGGTACCATACGGCTTCCCCTTCTTGGCGGTCTTATGACGCCCCAGTACCAGTTCTTTTATCCCTGGTGCGCCGGGATTTTTTCCCGGGACGGGGATCACAGAATGATTGTGGGACGGGGCCTGGGAACTCATTCCATTAACATCCGCTTTAATGATAAACCACAAGTTGTAGTGGTTAAAATTGAAAGTCCATCAATATTTTGATGACGAATATTTGGAAAAGCTATTTACAGCGGCAGGAAAGTCTGATATACTGATGGGGCGGTGTCGAGGATGGAAAGTCCTGGCAGCTTTCGGGGATACTAAAACTGTTATGAAGAGTCCCATGTGCGGGGCTCTTTTTTAGTAACAATTCTGCTGACACCTGAACTGTTTCAACCGATTTATGCCGGATCTTTGATCGGCGAGGGAGACTTGAGACACATGGAGCTTTCTTATAAACTGGAGACGTTTGAAGGGCCGTTAGACCTGCTTCTCCATCTGATTGAAAAAAATAAAGTCAATATCTATGACATTCCCATTGCCGAGATCACAGACCAGTACCTGGATTATGTAAACCATATGGAGGAGGAATCCCTGGATGTGGTCAGTGAATTTCTTGTGATGGCGGCGACGCTTCTGGATATCAAGGCGCGGATGCTGCTTCCCAAGGAGGTCAATGAGGAAGGAGAAGAGGAAGACCCGAGAGCAGAGCTGGTGGCAAGGCTTTTGGAGTACAAAACCTATAAGTACATGTCCATGGAGTTAAAGGACATGGAGCTGGATGCGGAAAAAATCTTTTATAAGGTGCCTACGGTTCCAAAGGAAGTGGAACGGTACGAGCAGCCGGTGGATTTGGACGCACTTTTGGACGGCGTGACTCTGGGAAAGCTTCAGAAGATTTTTGAATCGGTGATGAAACGGCAGCAGGATAAAATTGACCCGGTCCGCAGCACCTTCGGCACCATTAAAAAGGAGCCGGTGAGCCTGGAGGAAAAAATTGCCTCCGTTCTTGGATATGCAAGAAAGCACCGGAAATTCAGTTTCCGGGGCATGCTGAACAGACAGAAGGACAAGACCGAGGTGGTGGTCACATTCCTGGCCCTTTTGGAGCTCATGAAGGTGGGAAAGATTCATCTGACCCAGGAACATCTTTTTGACGACATGGTGATAGAGACCCTGGAGCCGGAGGGCGAAGAAGAGGACCTGGAAATCCAGGTGGAGGAGATTTGATGAAAGTGGTTGATCTTAGGGAACAGGAAGCTGTGGTGGAGGCCGTTTTATTCACCATGGGCCAGTCGGTGGAAATAAGACAATTGGCCGCAGCCCTGGAAACGGGAGAAAAAGAGGCGGAGGAAGCGGCTGAGCGGCTGAAAAAGAGGTACGGGGAGTCGGTCTGCGGCATGCAGATTGTGCGTCTGGAGAACAGCTACCAGATGTGTACCAGAACCGGATATTATGAGAATCTGATCCGGGTGGCCGCCACACCGAAAAAGCAGGTGCTCACCGATGTGGTTATGGAAACCCTGGCCATCATCGCCTACAAGCAGCCGGTGACCAAAGCGGAGATTGAGAAAATTCGAGGCGTAAAATCGGACCACGCGGTGAACCGCCTCATTGAATATAACCTGGTCTATGAAGCCGGAAGACTGGATGCGCCGGGACGCCCGGCATTGTTTGCAACCACCGAGGAGTTTTTGCGGCGGTTTGGCGTAAGCTCTGCGGGAGAGCTTCCGGAAATGGACATGGAACAGAAAGAGGAAATCCGTACAGCCGTGGAGGAGGAATTAAACCTTAAGCTGGACGGGGAAGGAAGACCTTTGGAACAGGAAGCAGCAGTTACTTTGGAAGAAATACAGGAGGAAGAGAGCCATGAAATGCAGTGAAATCAAAGTGATTAAGAAAGACGGCACAAGAGAAGATTTTAACGTACAGAAAGTAGTCGTTGCCGTGAATAAATCGGCCAACCGGGCCATGATTACATTTTCCAAGGCGGAGACCAACTTCATCTGTCAGTTTGTGGAGGAGATGGCGGAGCAGATGGATGTGGCAGAAATCCCCATCGCCCAGATGCATAACATTGTGGAGGGCGCCCTGGAGCGTGTCAATCCCCAGGTGGCAAAGAGCTACCGGGACTACCGCAATTACAAGCAGGATTTCGTCCAGATGCTGGACGAGGTATATAAGAAGAGCCAGTCCATCATGTACATCGGCGATAAGGAAAACAGCAACACCGACAGCGCCCTGGTTTCCACCAAGCGGAGCCTGATTTTCAACGAGCTCAACAAGTCCCTGTACCAGAAGTTCTTTATGACGGTGGAAGAGCTCCAGGCCTGCCGAGACGGATACCTGTATATCCATGACATGTCCGCCAGACGTGACACCATGAACTGCTGTCTGTTTGATGTAAAGACCGTTCTCACAGGCGGCTTTGAGATGGGTAACTTATGGTACAACGAGCCGAAGACCCTGGATGTGGCCTTTGACGTGATCGGCGACATTGTATTAAGCGCCGCCAGCCAGCAGTACGGCGGATTTACGGTTCCCAGCGTGGAAAACATTCTGGAGCCCTATGCGGAAAAATCCTATACAAAATACATCAACAAATACATTGATCTGGGACTGGAGGAGGAAAAGGCCAAGGAAGTGGCCTGGTACGATGTGCAGCGTGACATGGAACAGGGCTTCCAGGGCTGGGAATATAAGTTTAACTCCGTTTCCTCCAGCCGCGGAGATTATCCCTTCATCACCATGACAGCCGGAACAGGAACCGGACGGTTTGCCAAAATGGCCACCATCACCATGTTAAACGTGAGAAGAAAGGGACAGGGAAAGGCAGGACATAAAAAGCCGGTGCTGTTCCCGAAGGTGGTATTCTTATACGATGAAAACCTCCACGGACCGGGGAAGGAGCTGGAGGACGTGTTTGAGGCAGGAATCGAGTGTTCCTCCAAGACCATGTATCCGGACTGGCTGTCCTTAACGGGAGAGGGCTACATCGCCAGCATGTATAAAAAATACGGAAAGATCATAAGCCCCATGGGCTGCCGTGCCTTCCTTTCTCCCTGGTATGAAAGAGGCGGCATGGAGCCGGCCGATGAAAATGACAGCCCGGTATTCGTGGGACGGTTCAACATCGGCGTGGTGAGCCTGCACCTTCCGATGATCTTAGCCAAGGCAAGACAGGAAAGCCGGGATTTCTACGAGGTTCTGGACTACTATCTGGAGCTGATTCGGAAAATCCATATCCGCACCTATGCGTACCTGGGCGAGATGCGTGCTTCCACCAACCCTCTGGCTTACTGCGAGGGCGGTTTCTACGGCGGACATCTGGGACTTCACGATAAGATTAAACCGTTGTTAAAGACAGCCACCGCTTCCTTTGGAATCACGGCGTTCAATGAGTTACAGCAGCTTTACAACGGAAAATCCCTTGTGGAGGACGGCCAGTTTGCCCTGGAGGTGCTGCGGCACATCAACGATAAGGTCAATGAGTTTAAGAAGGCAGACGGAAATCTTTACGCCATCTACGCCACCCCGGCGGAAAACCTCTGCGGCCTTCAGGTAAAGCAGTTCAGAAAGAAATACGGAATTGTGGAAAACGTGTCCGACAGGGAATATGTAAGCAACGGCTTCCACTGCCATGTGACCGAGGATATTACACCGATTCAGAAGCAGGACCTGGAATACCGGTTCTGGGAGCTCAGCAACGGCGGAAAAATCCAGTATGTGAAGTATCCGATTTCCTATAATAAAGAAGCCATCAAGTCCCTGGTCCGCCGGGCCATGCAGATGGGCTTTTACGAGGGCGTGAACCTGTCCTTATCCTACTGCGACGACTGCGGCCATGAGGAGCTTAACATGGATGTGTGCCCGGTCTGCGGCAGCAAGAACCTGACGAAAATTGACCGTATGAACGGATATTTAAGCTATTCCAGAGTGAAGGGGGATACCAGGCTGAACGATGCCAAAATGGCGGAAATCAAGGAGAGAAGGAGTATGTAGAGGGCCATGCGCTATCATAACATCACCAAAGACGACATGTTAAACGGGGATGGTCTGCGGACCGTCCTCTGGGTGGCCGGGTGCAGCCATGGCTGCAAAAACTGCCAGAATCCCATCACCTGGGATATCTGCGGCGGCATTCCCTTCGATGAAGCCGCCAAGGAAGAGCTTTTTGCGGAATTAAAAAAGTCCTATATTTCCGGAATTACCTTCAGCGGCGGAGACCCGCTCCATGTAAAAAACCGCGATGAGGTGGGGGCTCTGATTAAGGAAATCCATGAGAGGTTTCCGGATAAAACCATCTGGGTCTATACGGGATACCAATGGGAGGAAATTGAAGACCTGCCTTACATGAAATATGTGGACGTGCTGGTGGACGGAAAATTTGTGGAGGAGTTAAAGGATTTGAATCTCCACTGGAAGGGCAGTTCAAACCAGAAGGTCATTGATGTGAAGAAAACCAGAGAAAAAGGCGAAATCGTGCTCCACAGGAGCTGATGATACAGGAGAACTTTCATGCAGAAAATTGCGAAATTTGAAAAGGTGAGCTTTGAACAGTTTAAAAAGGACTGGCAGAACGAATATCCCCAGACCCCGGAGGATACAATAAGGAAAATCTATGAGGAAATAAAGCTTCCCAGACGGGCCACCAAAGGCTCGGCCGGATATGATTTTTTTGCCCCGGAAACCTTTACTTTAAATCCGGGAGAAACAAAGAAAATTCTCACGGGTATCCGGGTGCGGATGGAGGACGGATGGGTTCTCAAGCTGTACCCCAGAAGCGGCCTTGGATTCAAATACAGAATGCAGTTTAACAACACCGTGGGTATCATTGACAGTGATTACTATGGCTCTGACAATGAAGGACATATCCAGGCGAAGATCACCAACGACAGCCGGGAGGGAAAGTCCATGACCGTGGAAGCGGGAACGGGATTTTCCCAGGGAATTTTTGTGGAGTACGGAATCACCGTGGACGATGAGGTTACCGATGTGCGGAACGGCGGATTCGGAAGCACCACACAGGCATAATATCCGGCACAGAAACCAGAAGCAGGGAGAATGAAGGTCCATGAAACAGTGGAAAAAGAAAGCAGCCGTTCTTTTCCTGATTCCGTGCCTGTTAAGCGGATGCAGCGGGGTCACAAAGGAGGCCGCCGCATCCAGGGAGAACGGAATCGCTCTCCTGGAGGCAGGGGATTATGAAGGCGCCATCGGCGAGTTTGAATCCATTATCGAGCAGACCGGGAAGGTGACTGCCTTTGAACTTGACGTTTTAAAATACAGAGCCGAAGCGGAATATGGCTTAAAGGACTATTCGGCGGCGGCCCATACCTATGATATCTTAAGCCAGATCGATGAAAAATCAGCAGAGTACTGTTATTTGGGTGCCCTTTCCCTGGCGAAGGCCGGAGCGCTTACGGAGGCTTTCGCACGTTTGGAGGAAGGAAAGGCCCTGGATGCGGCCCTGGAAAAGCCAGGCTATGGAGAGGCCATGGCGGCTTTGGGCGAGGCGTATCTTGCGGCGGGGGATAAGGAAACGGCAGACGGAATCTACGAAGAGCTGATTGCCTCGGGAAAGGCCGATACGGAAATTTATAACCGCCTTATGACGGCGGAAATGGAACAGGGAAACTATGAGGAAGCCCTGCGGCTTTCCGGTCTCGGACAGGCCCTTGCCGATGAAAAGGCCTTAAAGGAGCTTATGTTTAACGAGGCAGTCTGCTATGAATACCTGGGCCAGTATGAAAAGGCCCTGTCGCTGTTTCAGGCCTATATAGAGACGTATGGAAGCGAGGAAAGGGCGGAGCATGAAATCGCCTTTCTTGTGACAAGATAGAGGGAACTATGGCAGAATTGATTGAGTTAAAGGAAGAAGAGGAGCGGGTGATCCTGGTGGCAGTCAGCACCGGGGACGGAGACGATACGGAAGCCTCTGTGGATGAGCTTTCGGAGCTGGCCTCCACGGCCGGTGCCGTGACCGTGGGAAAGGTGATTCAGAACCGGGAGAGTGTGCATCCCGGCACCTACCTGGGAAAGGGAAAAATCGAAGAGGTGAAGGAGCTGATCTGGGAGACGGACGCCACGGGAGTGATCTGTGACGACGAGCTTTCTCCGGCCCAGCTTAAAAATTTAGAGGATGCCCTGGATACCAAGGTCATGGACAGGACCATGGTGATTCTGGACATTTTCGCGTCCCGGGCCAGGACAAGAGAAGGCAAAATCCAGGTGGAGCTGGCCCAGCTAAAATACCGGGCAGTGCGGCTTGTGGGCCTTCGTGCATCTCTTTCCAGACTGGGAGGCGGTATCGGCACCAGAGGTCCCGGAGAAAAGAAGCTGGAAATTGACCGCCGTCTGATTCACGACAGAATCGGACAGCTCAAGGCGGAGCTGGAGGACGTGAAGCGCCACCGGGATGTGATAAGGAAAAAGAGGGAGCAGGGAGGCGCCCTGACGGTGGCCATTGTGGGCTATACCAATGCGGGAAAGTCCACCCTGTTAAACCGTCTGACCCAGGCGGGGATTCTGGCGGAGGACAAGCTGTTTGCCACTCTGGACCCCACCACCAGAGCCCTTACGCTTCCGGGAGGCGAGGATGTTCTCCTGACGGACACCGTTGGCTTCATAAGAAAGCTGCCCCATCATCTGATCGAAGCTTTCAAGAGCACTCTGGAGGAGGCAAAGTACAGCGATGTGATTCTCCACGTGGTGGACTGCTCCAATCCCCAGATGGACATGCAGATGCATGTGGTGTATGAGACGCTGCGGGAGCTTCAGGTGACGGGAAAAGAGGTGGTCACGGTCTTCAATAAGATTGACAAGGCCGGGGCCGATACGGCCTGCCGTGATATGGCTTCCGATTACCGGGTAAAGCTTTCTGCAAAGACCGGTGAAGGCGTGGATGAGCTTTTAAAGGTCCTTGAAAAGATCCTGAGGAGCCGCAGGATTTATTTTGAAAAAATTTTTTCCTACCAGGAGGCCGGACGGATTCAGAAGATCAGAAGGAACGGCCAGCTTCTTTCCGAGGAGTATATGGAGGACGGCATCCATGTGAAGGCCTATGTGCCTGTGGAGCTGTTTGAGGAGTTATATCGGTAAGATATTTAAAAAATTTATCAAATTATGGTACCAAAATAGAAAAAATCTTCACTTACGAATTTATTTTTGTAAAAAGTGAAGATTTTTTTCTTGTTCTTTTTTTGAAAATTAGTAAAATTGACTATACGTAATTCGGTCACATACGAAAAGGAGGAACAAGAAATGGATGCTATGAAAATTGCAAACAGCCTGCCGATGTGGATTGCCTGCGGTTCGGCGGTGGCGCTGGTCGTTGTACAGGCACTTATTTTTGCCAAAAACGCATACGGTGCCGGAAAGAAGATCGGTCTTACGGAAACTCAGATGAAAGGCGCAATTAAGAGCAGCGCCATCACATCCATCGGACCGTCCATTGTTATTTTAAGCGGAATGCTGTCGCTATTGATTACCGTGGGAGGGCCCATGGCCTGGATGCGTCTGTCCCTGATCGGCTCTGTTATGTTTGAGTCCATCGCAGCCGGATTCGGAACTTCTGCGGTGGGTGTGCAGCTTGGTGCTGACGAGCTGACCCCACTGGCCCTTGACATGGCCGTATGGACCATGATTTTGGGCTCCATTGGCTGGGTAATCTTTGCAACCTTTTCCGCAAGCCGTATGGACAAGGTGCAGCACAAAATTTCCGGGGGAGACCCGGCAAAGCTCACTGCAATTTCAGGAGCAGCCATCATCGGTGCCTTCAGTGCCATGTCGGCATCTCACCTGGTGAAGGTGAACAAGCACGCATTATCCTGCGTTCTCGGTGCTGTTATTATGGGAGTTCTGATCACCGTATCGGAAAAGAAAAACATTAAGTGGCTGAAGGAATGGAATCTTACCATCGCAATTCTGGGCGCCATGATCATCACCGCATTGATTTAGGAGGGACAGGACATGAATAAAGACTATTTTGAGAATGAATATATGCCGCAGATGCATCGAATCGGCAAGCTTACGGGATTCCTCGGTGTTGTGTTATCTTTTGCCCCGGCAGCCGTTCTGGCGGTGGTATACGGACTTCTTCCCAATCCGGCAGCTCTCCTGACTGCATTTATTGCAGCCGCCAGCGCCTTTGGATTTTTGTGGGTTGTGGAGCCGATCTCCTACTTTACAGTACTTGGACCTGTGGGAACTTATATGGCCTTCCTGTCCGGAAATATTTCCAACATGCGTGTTCCCTGCGCCAGCATGGCACAGATCTCCGCAGGCGTGGAGCCCGGAAGCAACGAGGGTTCCATCATTGCAACCATAGGTATGGCAACCTCCATCGTAATCAATGTATCGGTTCTTACCATCGGCGTAATCCTGGGAAGCTCCGTTCTTTCCATGCTTCCGGCCTCTGTGACAGAAGCCCTCAACTACCTGCTTCCGGCGCTGTTCGGCGCTCTCTTAATGCAGTTTGGCTTAAAGCAGAAGAGCCTTGCAACCACCATGCTGGTATTCTCCATTCTGGTATGTGTAGCCCTTAAGGCAGGTGTATTCAACTGGCTGCCGGGCGCTTCCAACTATCTGGGAACCCTGTCCAGCGTGTTTGTAGCCATTGCCATTACCCTGTTTACTTATGGTAAAAAGCCGGCTGGAAAATAAAAACCGTATGTTACAGGAGGAAACAGAATGACAAAACAGTTTGTGTATGAAGAGGTCCAGAGACTGGAAGAGGTCTGCAGGGAATCCTGCCGCTTTTTGTGGAATCATCCGGAAACCGGAGGCAATGAAAAGGAATCTGCCGACTATATGAGAAAACTCTTAAAGTCCGAGGGATTTGTGATCGTAAATGAGGAAAAATTAGAGCATGCCTTTTATGCGGAATTTGGAAGCGGGTCTCCCGTGATCGCCATTCTTGGCGAATACGATGCCCTTCCCGGACTGTCCCAGAAGGCGGAAGCCGGAAAGGACCCGGTGACAGCCGGAGGACCCGGCCATGGATGCGGCCACAATCTTTTGGGAACGGCGTCTGCTGTGGCTGCCATCGCAGTGAAGCGGTTTCTGGAAGCCGAGGGAATCGGCGGTACGGTGCGGTTCTATGGCTGCCCGGAGGAGGAGCTTCTAAGCGGTAAGGTGAAAATGGCCTATTACCATATGTTTGACGGCTGCGATGCAGCATTAAGCTGGCACCCCATGAGTGCAAATCTTGTATATGATGAGGGCTATCTTGCCAGCGCCTCCGCCAAGTTCTATTTCAAGGGAAAAACCTCCCACGCCGCCTTTGCCCCGGAGCGCGGACGCAGCGCCCTGGATGCGGTGGAGCTAATGAACGTGGGCAGCAACTATTTAAGAGAACATACCATGGACTTTTCCAGAATCCATTATACCACGGACAGCGGCGGATTCCCGCCCAATATCGTCCCGGATAAGGCCAGCGCCTGGTATTGTGTGCGTGCGCCGCATATTGCAGATGTGAAGGAAATTCTGGAGCGAATTCATAAGGTGGCCATGGGCGCGGCCATGATGACGGAGACGGAAGTGACCATGAAGGTGGAGTACGGCTGCTGTGAAATGTTCCCGAGCCACAGCTTTGCAGATCTGGCCTATGAGAATCTTAAGGAGGCGCCGGGCCTTGCGTATACGGAGGAGGAAATCCATTTTGCAAAGGAACTGCAGGCCACTCTGGATCCGGCAGCGTTATCAAAGGATGAAAAGGTTCTGGGAGCCGTCGGCACCGGAATGCAGGCAGAGGTATCGCCAAGGGAGCTCTGGAAGCAGATTCCCCTTACGGCTTCCTCCGACTGCGGCGATGTGAGCTACATGATGCCCATGTGCGCCGTGAATACCGCCTGCTGGCCGGTGGGCGTTGCGCCTCATACCTGGCAGGCGACAGCCTCCACGGGAAGCAGCCTGGGAGAAAAAGGCGCTCTTTATGCGGCCAGGGTTCTGGCAGGAATCGCCTATGACCTGTTCACAAAGCCGGAGTGTCTGGAGCGAGTGAAGGCCGAATTCAAGGAGACAAATGACGGTTCCTATGGGCCGATGTATGAAGAATAAGGAAAATTGAGGGAGCACCCGGCTGCTTGACACAAAAACAGCCGGGTGTTAAACTGTTTTTAGGCATGTGTTTTTTTCAGACTGGGGGACGAAATGGGAATTGCAGTAAAAGAGCTTCTGGCTCTGGAATATTTTAAGGATTTTTATGTGGTAGCAGGGAAACGGGGGCTGGACCGGGAAATCCAGGGTGTGACGATTCTGGAAGCTCCGGATGCCTTCCGGTGGACCGTGGGAAAAGAGCTGGTTCTTTCTTCCGGCTATGTGATTTCCCAGGACCCGGATTGTATCCGCCGCGCCTTTGAGGAGGGCGGATTTCAAAAAGCGGCAGCCATGATGATAAAAAGGGAGCGGTATCTGGCGCAGATTCCGGAGGATATTATTGCGCTTCATGATGAGTACGGCGTTCCGTTAATCAGTATGCCCTTTTCCGTGCCCTGGATGGAAATTATGAGCCAGATCAATGTGGCGGTCATCAACCGCACCATCAGGCGGTTCAGAATCCAGAGGTGTGACGCCCTTCAGGCATCGCAGCAGACCTATAAGGTGCAGAAAATCCAGAGGATTCTTCAGGCTGTTGAGGTGGAAATGAATTTTCCCGCATTTCTTTACGACATCAACGAGCGGAAAAGCTATTACAGCTCGGCCAATTTCCGGCGGATTACAGAGTCCTTTGGCCTGAAGGAGGAGGACTATTGGGACCCCTCCCATCCCCATACGGTGTATACCCTGTGCGATTATATCCAGATGAAGAGAATCCGCCTGATCGAACAGGAAAACCCAAACGGCCCGCGGGTAAGCTGGATTCAGATTCCCATTACCATGAACGGCGCCATCCAGGCCTATTTTATTGTGATGGAATCCAGGGAGTTTTTGGACTATTACGACGAGTATGCCATCCGTATCGCATTTCTGATGCTCCAGGGTGTCTATGAACAGATCATGGTGGCCCAGAATGCGGAAAATATCGGATTTGAGAACTTTATTCTGTATGCGTTAAATTCGGATGCAGACGACAGGGAAAAGCTGACGGCCCAGGCCAGTGTCCAGGGAATCAGCATGAGCACAAAATATGTGTGCGTGGTCTTTGAGCAGCTCCATGCCGAATCCAGCGCCCGCAGTGAGAGAAAGCAGTTTGTGGAAATCTTCCAGTCGGGAAATTTATCCGGCAGCGGCCGGCTCGTATTCTTAAAGGAAAATGAGGGGGCTCTGATTCTGGAAGCCAGTGACCCGGCGATTCACAGCCGGGCTGATATGGAAAAGCTTTTGGAGCGGTTTGAAAAACGGGTGGAAGAGCGGTTCCCGGACATGAAGCTGGAATTTGGAATTTACCGGGAAGGCCGTTCCCTGGCGGAAATCCGGCTTTGCATTGAAAAATGCCGGAAGGCCATGGAGCTAGGAAGAAAAATGGAACCGGGAAGAAGAGTCTGGGAGTACAGTTCCTTCGGGGCCCTGGCCTGGCTTCAGATTCCGGAGGATGAGCTGGAAAAAAATCTCCAGAAATACCAGGAGCTTTTGAAGGACGAAAAGAATGTGGAAATGCTGAAAACCCTTAAGGTGTATCTGGAAAGCAATATGAATTACAGTGTGACGGCAGAGAAAATGTATGTTCATATCAATACGGTGCGGAAGAGGATTGAAAGAGCCCACGAGCTTTTAGACATAGACTGGGACCAGCGAATCAGCCTGTTAAATGCAGAGCTGCTTCTGCAGTTTTTAAAATTCCCCTCCACGGACCAGCCCGCAGGATAACCCGTTTTCATGTGAAAACTGACACAATATCTGGAATCTTAAAAAAATTAAGAAACCAGATATTGTGTTTTTCTTTTGACTCTGTTATAATGGGACATGTCACCTAAGCGGGCAGAAAAGAAAGGGGAATTTGGATGATTCAGGTCATTAAGCGCGACGGAGAGGTCGCGGATTTTAATTTAAGCAAGATTACAGAGGCCATTAAGAAAGCCTTTAAGGCCACAAAGAAAGATTATAACAATGAGATCTTGGAGCTTCTTTCCCTCCGTGTGACGGCGGATTTCCAGGGAAAGATGAAGGACGGAAAGATTTCCGTAGAGCAGATTCAGGACAGCGCCGAGCATGTGCTGGAGGAGACCGGATATACGGATGTGGCCAAGGCTTACATTTTATATAGAAAGCAGCGGGAAAGAATCCGCAATATGAAAAACACCATCCTGGACTACAAGGATGTGGTCAACAGTTATGTGAAGGTGGAGGACTGGCGCGTAAAGGAGAATTCCACAGTCACCTATTCGGTGGGCGGACTGATTTTAAGCAACTCCGGCGCCATCACGGCCAACTACTGGCTGTCGGAAATCTATGATACGGAGATTGCGGAGGCCCACAGAAACTGTGATATCCACCTCCATGACCTGTCCATGCTGACCGGATACTGTGCAGGCTGGTCCTTAAAGCAGTTGATTCAGGAAGGACTGGGCGGAATTCCGGGAAAGATTACCTCCTCCCCCGCAAGACATCTTTCTGTTCTCTGCAACCAGATGGTAAACTTTTTGGGAATCATGCAGAATGAATGGGCCGGAGCCCAGGCGTTCTCTTCCTTTGATACATACCTGGCACCCTTTGTAAAGGTGGATAACCTGGATTATCCGGCTGTAAAGAAGTGTATTGAATCCTTTATTTACGGTGTCAACACTCCCAGCCGCTGGGGAACCCAGGCGCCGTTCTCCAACATCACTCTGGACTGGACGGTTCCGGCGGATATGGCCAATATGCCGGCGATTGTGGGCGGAAAAAATATGGATTTCACCTACGGCGACTGTAAGGCTGAGATGGATATGATTAACAAGGCCTTCATTGAGACCATGGTGGAGGGAGATGCCAACGGACGCGGATTCCAGTATCCGATTCCCACCTACTCCATCACCAGGGATTTCGACTGGTCCGACACAGAAAACAACCGTCTCCTGTTTGAAATGACATCCAAATACGGAACCCCGTATTTCTCCAACTATATCAACAGCGACATGGAGCCCAGCGATGTCCGCAGCATGTGCTGCCGTCTCCGTCTGGACCTTCGTGAACTGAGAAAGAAAACCGGAGGCTTCTTCGGTTCCGGCGAGAGCACAGGCTCCGTGGGCGTTGTGACCATCAATATCCCGAGAATCGCCTACCTTTCTGAGGATGAGGAGGACTTCTACGGAAGACTGGACCATATGATGGACGTTGCAGCACGTTCCTTAAAGATCAAGCGTGAGGTGATCACAAAGCTTTTGGACGGTGGCCTGTACCCTTACACCAAGCGGTATCTGGGAACCTTTGAAAACCATTTTTCCACCATCGGTTTAATCGGAATGAATGAGGCCTGCCTCAATGCCAAGTGGATTCGCGAGGACCTGGTGAGCGAGAAGGCACAGAAGTTCACCAAGGATGTGTTAAACCACATGAGAAACCGCCTGATTTCCTATCAGGAGGAGTATGGCGATCTCTACAACCTGGAGGCAACTCCGGCAGAGTCCACCACCTACCGTCTTGCCAAGCACGACAAGGCCAAATATCCGGATATTATTACGGCCGGATGCGAAAAGGACGGAACTCCCTACTACACCAACAGCTCCCATCTCCCGGTTTCCTATACGGCAGATGTGTTCGATGCTCTGGATATCCAGGATGAGCTCCAGACCCTTTATACCTCGGGAACCGTGTTCCACGCATTCCTGGGAGAAAAACTTCCGGACTGGAAGGCAGCAGCCAAGCTGGTCCGCACCATTGCAGAAAACTACAAGCTTCCATATTATACCCTGTCCCCCACTTACTCCATCTGCAAGGAGCACGGCTACTTGATCGGCGAGCACTTTAAATGCCCGGTTTGCGGCGAGAGTGCGGAGGTTTACAGCCGAATTACCGGATATTACCGTCCGGTCCAGAACTGGAATGACGGAAAGGCCCAGGAATATAAGGAAAGAAAGCTTTACGATGTGGGAAGTTCTGTGTTAAAGCGGAGCCCGGAAAGCGCCCATAAGGTATCCGAGACCCAGGCGCCGAAGAAGGCAGAAGCTCCCACCAAAGATGGAGTTTTCCTTTTCACCACCAAAACCTGCCCCAACTGTAAGATTGCCAAGGAGTTTTTAAAGGACGAGGCATACCAGGCTGTGGATGCGGAAGAGAATCCGGAGCTTTCCGATGCATACGGAATCATGCAGGCTCCCACGCTGGTGCTGGTAAAAAACGGAGAAATCCAGAAATTTGTCAACGCATCCAACATTAAAAAATATGTGGATTCCAAGAGAAAATAGAGAATAAAAGAAAAACAAGAACGCCGCCGCGGAAGAGATTCCATGGCGGCGTTTTTGTATAAACCCCCGGGGAATGCCTGTGAATGAGAGGCTGGTGGAAGTTGAAGTGTCGAAACCTATACTTTGGTATAGGGTGGAATCTCATGAAAATTTGTATAATTAAATTCCACAGAGGCAAAAGAGGAATTTATATTATGAAACAGGACTTAACGGGACAGCAGTACGGGTACCTGACTGTGCTGGGGAAAGCGGATACCCCGGGGAAAAAACGAAGATACTGGCTTTGCAGATGCCGATGCGGAAATGAAAGAATCGTAGAGGAATCCCATCTGAAAAGCGGCCATACAAAAAGCTGCGGCTGTTACCGCAGGGAAAAGCCGAGAGAGCGGTGGTTGGAGCTGAAAGGCCAGCGATATGGGCGGCTTGTGGCCCTGCGGCCCGTAGAGGAAACAGGGAAACAGACAGAGCGTTGGGAATGTATCTGCGACTGTGGGAAACGATGTGTCGTTTCAAAGATAAACCTGCGTTCGGGAATTACGAAAAGCTGCGGCTGTCTCCAGGCAGAGCAGAGGAAGAAAAACATGAAGAAAGCCATCCACTTTGTGGATGGGACCTGTGTGGAACGAATCTCCAGCAAAACGCCTTCTTTCAGTAATACCACAGGACACAGGGGAGTGTACAGCCGGGGAAACGGCCGCTTCCGGGCAGCCATTGGCTTCCAGGGAAAAATCCATTATTTAGGAACCTATGGAACCTATGAGGACGCGGTCAATGCGCGGCTGGAAGCAGAAAAGCGCCTGTATGACCCGTTCCTGGAGGAATACAGAAAGAAAATGCAGGAAGGGGAACAAATGGCTCCCCGGCAGGAAACCGATTCCCGGCAGGAAACCGATGAAACGAAGGAATGAAAGGTAAGAGAGCAGGACGGCTGACAAAATGGCTGACGCATGGATAGAACGAGGGCTCCGGAACACTTCGCAGGATGTGTTCCGGGGCCTTTTTGCATAAAAAAGCCAGAATGATTTAAAATAAGAGGAGATGACACCTATGAATAAGGAATAAAAATGGAGGAAAATCAATGGAAAAAGAATATTTAGAGCAATTCGGGCAGTATTTATGGGAGCAGGAAAAGAGCAGAAATACGGTGGAAAAATATATGCGGGACGTAAAGCAGTTTTTAAATTTCCTAAAGGGGCGGGAAGCGGACCGGGAGCTGGTGCTTGGCTATAAGGAGTACCTTCAGGGAAAATATAAAACCAGTAGCGTTAATTCCATGCTGATTGCTTTAAACTGTTTTCTGCGGTATATGGGAAAGGAAGAAATCTGTGTGAGGACCCTGAAGGAACAGAGGCGGATTTTCAGGGAGGAGGAGCGGGAATTAAATAAGAAGGAATACGAGAGGCTGGTCCATGAGGCGAAGCGTGAGGGGAATCCCCGTCTTTGCTGCATCTTACAGACAGTTGCCAGTACGGGAATCCGGATTGGGGAACTTCGGTACCTTACAGTGGTTTTAAAGGATTACTGCCGGAGTACCGGAAGAAAAAGCGGCAGACCTGTGGACAGGAGAAATGTGTGGGCGGAGATGAAGCGGCTCTGCTGCGGGGCCAGAGTACAGGCAACGAAAGTGTTTCCGCATAATCTGCGCCATTTATTTGCCAGGTGCTTTTATGAGCGGGAGCGGGATATTATGAGACTGGCCGATTACCTGGGACACAGCAGCGTGGAAACCACAAGACGGTATACGATGATAAGCAGTACGGAGGTTCTGGAAAAGCAGTTGGATTTGGGGCTTTTAATGATGGATACCAGGAGAATTGCAGAAGGCATTTAACTGAGACATAATGTGTATTATGTCGCAGTCAAATGCCTCCTGTTCTTTTTACATATATGGTTATAGTAACACTTTAGGGCCGGATTTTCAATAGTTTTTCGGTGAAATGCGGGAAAAATGGCAATCTGTGCCAAAAGGGGGGAAGACTGTATGGGGCGGCGTGCCCGAAAATGGGGAGAAGACCAGAGGTCTGCCAATGACATAATACACATTATGTCGCGGGCAGACTTTTTGTATGAAACAGGACATGACCGGAAGACAGTTTGGCCGGCTCACAGTGGCCGGTGAGGCAAAGAAAGAGGGCAGCAGAAAGCGGTTCTGGCTCTGTAAGTGCCAGTGCGGCAATGAGACCGTGGTGGAGGAATCCCACTTGAAAAACGGCCATACCAGAAGCTGCGGCTGTTACCGGAAAATCGCACAGAGAAACCGGGGACTGGACCTTACAGGCCAGCGCTATGGAAGACTTGTGGTTTTGGGAAAGGCGATGGACGGGGACGGGACTGTCATCGGGTGGAGATGTCTCTGTGACTGCGGGACGGTCTGCATCTGCCAGAAGGGAAATCTGCGGTCCGGCGTCACCAAAAGCTGCGGCTGCCTTCAGGAGGAGAAGCGGAAGGAAAACATGAAGAAGGCCATCCATTTTGTGGACGGCACCTGTGTGGAGCGGATTGCCAGCAGGAAAACCTTCATAAACAACACCACCGGGCACCGGGGCGTATACCGCCGGGAGAACAACCGCTGGCGGGCGTCCATCGGGTTTCGGGGGAAGGTGTATTATCTGGGAAGCTTTGGTACCTTCGATGAGGCCGTGCAGGCCCGGCTCGAGGCCGAGGCCAGATTTTATGACCCGTTTCTGGAGCAGTATGGGAAGGAAAATGAAGAGCGTTCTTTTTCTATGGAAGATGAAAGGCAGGAGGGATGAAAGGACAAGAGGAACGAAAAAATTGGAAGAAATGATAAAGAATTTAAGGAGGAGGTAACATGAAAAAGTTTACTTCGAGAATTTTTGCCATGTTTTTGGCAGTGTTAATGATCTGCTCGATGGTGCCGATGACGGTGTTTGCCGATGAGGGTGAGGTTCTTTTCTATGATGAGCCATTATCAGGTGCCATTCAGGCGCAGAAATTAGATGCAGGCAGCATTGAGAAGTGGGTTGGTGAGACAGGATTGTATCAGAGGCTTCCACGTCTTACTAATACCTGCATGAATTGCTGGAATATTCTCAGAGAGATTACTCCAGATGCTTATTATGGATGTAGTTATGAGCTTAATAACCCGGATATTCTGAAAAACTGCAGTTTTACTTCTGGTTCATTTGCACAGTCTGGCTTCCATGAGGGGCTCCCCTGCCTTCAGTTCAATTATGAAGCTGCGAAACCAGGGACGACAACAGTAAAACTGAAATTTTATTACCGGTATGATGCGCCAGATGAAAGCGGATATTGTGATAACCGTCGTTGTGGAGCATATGTTGAATGCCCGTCAAACTATAATAGTTATTATGATACTGTTACTTTTTCCGTGACTGTTACAGGCGAAGAAATTACAATCAAATATATTGATGGTGCCCATAAAGCAGAACAGAAAGGAAACGCAGGCGATTCCTTTACCATAAAAAATGCACTCACCAGCCAGACGGGCAAAGAGTTCCTTGGGTGGTCTGAGACAGCAAATGCGGAAAGTGCTGAATATGAAGCCGGAAAAAAGGTTGTCTTTGACGAAGATACAACATTATATGCTGTATGGGCAGATCACGTTCATACAGATGGGGACGGAGATGGCTTCTGTGATACCGACAATGCATGTATGCATGAAAAGGATGCCAATGGGAACTGCACAAAGGATTCCTGTACACATCCGGATAGCTGCTGTCTGAAGGTGAAGGCTCCAACAGATGAACAATTGGATGACATTGTAGAACATGGCATTAGTTCACTTCGCATAAAGAATGACAAGCTCAAACTTTGATGTAACCGACGAAATTGTAGTAGATGTGGATGTCCCGTTCCTCGTGGTCGTCCACCGTGTATTTCTCACTGATCTCAATTTTCGGGATGAGCCGCATGAGGGTGGGGCGGTCAAGCTCCTGCAAATCGTAGTAATCCTGCACCATGTCCAGCCATGCGTCTACGGACTGCTCATTCTCCCGGCTGGCGGAAAGCTGCTCCGTCAGTTCCCGTCTGCGCTCCTGCTTGGCCTTGCGTTCAGCCTCATAACCATTGAGAAGCTGCACACAGAGATTCTCCGGGATTTTCCCCAGCACCTTGTCCTCTGATAGCATTTGTCAAGGGGGAGAATTAAAAAAAGACGGGGCGCAGGCAATAATCCTGCGCCCCACAGCATGGGTATCTGATATGTCTTGTTATGCCGGTGTTGGTCTTGGATGCTCGTCCCCGTCTTTCCGGCGTTTGCGGCGGAAAACGGCAATCGTTGAAGCCCCGCCGCCAGCAGAAAGCATGGCGATCCCCGCCCATAGGCCGTTGTGGGAATAGTCGCCGGTTTGCGGCGGAAGGGTCAGATCAGGCTTGATCCAGCCCGTCAGCCCGGTAGCGGTCACGCCCTCCGTTAATCCATACTTCTCAATGAAGCGGTGGATCATGGCGGCGATCTGTGCGCGGGTAGCCGTGGTTTTTGGGGCAAAGGTGGTATCGGTGGTGCCGAACATCAAGCCGCTTCCAACCGCCCATTTCACGGCATACTGCGCCCAATCCGCGATTTCGCCCTTGTCCGTAAAACGGTTAAGGCTGTCCGCAGGGGTCAGGTCGTAGCCTTTGTACTCGGCGTAGCGATAGAAGATTGTGGCAAGCTGTTCACGGGTGATGGGGTCATTTGGCCCGAATAACCCGCCGCCGTAGCCCACGAAAATGCCCTGCTCATTCGCCCAGGTAATCGCGTCTGCGTAGTATTCGCTGTCAGGGACATCCGTAAAGGGGTTTTTCCCGGAAGGTTTGGGGCTGCCCTCCATACGCCAAAGCACCGTTGCCATCATCCCCCGCGTGGCCGTACCATTGGGGCTGAATGTGGTGTCGCTGGTGCCTAACATGATCCCATTTTCATAGACGAAAAGCACATCCTCATAAAACCAATCCGTATCTTTTACGTCGGTAAAGGGATTGCCTGCGCCGGTGTTGGGATTGGTCTTGTCGCCGTCCGGGTCGTGGCTTTCCTCGTCGATCACAACGGCGTAGCTGCTGGCGTGGTCAAAAGGCCAGCTTGCCTTGCCGGTGCGATCAATCCGGCTGGCGTACTGGAAAACCAATTCTTTGCCGTTCAGGTGATAGAGGTTCGCCCAATAGCCGCTGTTCTCCCTGCCAACATTAAGGGTAAGGTGCAGGATCGTACCAAACGGCCCGCTATGGGATAGCTCAAACTGCATTGTCGTAATCTCGCCGGTAATGGCGTTTATCACGCTGACGGGAATGGTATTGCTGTTGGTCTTGATGCCCAAATCAAGGTCAACAATGCTCTGCGGGATGTCTTTGCCGTTCACCGTCCAGCTCACGCTGCCGCCCATATCGAATATGACGGTCACATCTTTCCCGACGATCTCCCGTGATACCTCTTTCGGCACTACTGTCGCGCCGTTCATCTTTACGATAATGGTATCGCCGGGTCTTGCGCTGCGCAGTTCCGCCCGGATTTCACTCCAGCCGTCGCTTTCGCTGGTTTCCGGCTGGACAATAGGCGGTGTGGGCGGCGTATAATCGTCGTCGCCGTCATCATAACCGCCGCCCCCGCCACCGCCGCCACTTCCGTTAGTGGCAATGCTGACCGCAGGGCTGGCCGGGGAAGCCTCATAATTGCCTGTTGCTGCATACCGCGCTTCAAAGGAATAGCTGGTGTTTGAGGAAAGGCCGCTAAATGTGCGGCTTGTCTGCCATGCGCCTCCGTTCATGCGATATTCCGCCGCCGCGCCGTTGGTATTAGGTGCGATCTCTTTCAGCGTGATACTGCTGGTGGTCTTGCTCTCCAATTCCGGGGCGTCGGGTGCCGCTTGCGTCAAGCCGTTCACGACAAAGGTCACGGTGGCCGTGGCCGTTGCGCCGCCATTATAGGTTACGGTGATGGTGGCGGTGTATGTCCCCGCATCAAGCCTTGCGTTGGGCTGGACGGTGTAGGTGGTGTTGTCCGTCGTCCCTGCGGTAATCGTCGTGCCGTCCGTCTTATTCAGCGTAAAGGAGCCTGCACCCGCGCCGGAGAGGGCAACGCCGGTAATCGTGGCATTGCTGTTGCCGGTGCTTGAAATCGTGATGCCCTTTGCGTCCGGCTGGGTATAGCCGTAGGTCACGGTGTCAAATGTCGGGGCGGTGACATTCAGCGTATAGGTGCGAGCCGGGCCAGTTGCAATCGTCACATCTGCCGCCTCGCTTGCAAACTTTTTATTGCTGGTATCGGCAACAATGCGGATTTTGTAGCTGCCCGCTGCAAGGCCGGTGATATTGCCGGAAGCGTCGGCGGTTTTGTCTTGCCATACGCCGTTATTGAAAGAAATCTGATAGCTGCCGTTTGCGGTTAAGCCGGTGATCTGCCCGTCATTATCGCCTTGCCAGCTCTCATTCACGCCGGAAATGCCGGTAGGGGCTCCGGGGCGTGGGTCAAGGGTGTTCTGTGTCGCTGCGCTTGCGCTAACCGGGTCATTGCCCGTGGTCGCCGCCTTGCGGACATAGAGAGTACCGCCGGGGGTGATGTCCAACAGGCCGCCGCTCCAAGTGCTGCCGTTCAAGCTGATCTCATAGCCGCTTGTGGCCGTGGCTGTTTCTGCGGTGTAGCTGATCGTATAGCCCGTACTCGCTGCCGGGGCAAGATAGGCTTTGCTGTATGTGGCGGTATAGGTGGTATCGCCGGTGATTGCGCCCACGCTCGGCGTCCAGCCGCTATGGGTGTAGGTATAGGTGCCGTCGTCTGACTTTGTGGGCGTTGTGCCGTTGTAGGCCGGGGTATCGCCGGACATTACAACGTCGGTTTCAAGGGTCGTACTCTCATTTTGCCAAGTGACGGTATAGAAAACAAGTGCACCGCTTGCTTCGGACTCTGCACTGTCGGTATAATTTACGTTGTTGCTTATGGCTTTCACCTTAAAAGTGTAGGTGCCCACTTCGGTAATAGAAAACGTATAATTCGCTTCTGTGGGCGTACCGACCGCACCATTTACCGCTGCGCCGTCCTTGTAGAGTTGGACGGAATAGCCGCTTGCGCCTGTCACCGCACCCCATGTGGCTTTGCCGGGGGTGGTGCCGTCCCATTGAAGATTTTGTGGGGCGGCAAGCTGGGCGGCGGTCACGGTCAGAGTAGCCGCATCACTCGTCACTGTTCCCTTGAGAGTGGTGACAACACAATGGTATTTCCAGCCGTTCATGCTCACATCAGGATTGGATATGGTGTAACTGGTTCCTGTCGCGCCGCTGATGTCCTCCCAAGTGCTGCCGTCCTTGCTCACCTGCCATTGATAGGAAAGTGTGGGCTTTCCGTCTGCCGCAACGGAAAAGGTCGCCGGTTGTCCGTAGGTAACGCTTTGACCTGTCGGTGATGTGGTGATAGTCGGAGCAACAGGAAGATTATTTGTTATGCTGTCTGCACTCGTTCCGCCGCCGGTGAGTTCACCGCTTCCGTCGATGGTGCCGCTGCCCGTTATTTGACCGTTGTTCGTAATCTTTCCGTTGTTGGTTAGGGTCGTGCCGTCTTTAATCTTTAGTTCCTGCCCATTTTCAATCACCAGTTCTTTGCCGTCTGGGATTTCCGCGTCGGTGGTAAGCTCGACTGGGCTGCCGTAGACCTTGCCGATACTCTTGTCGTCCTCACCGCCGAAAATTACCCCTTTCCACCCGGTTTTATCATCATTGTCTTGAATAGAGGAAGCGTTGATAAAGGCGTTGCCCTGATCGGTGGTGGAGAAGTCACCGGCTGCGGCCAAAGTTTCATTGCCGCCCGCACCGCCGCCAATGCCTGCGCCGTTCCCGCCGCCTGTGGCTGTGACCGTGCCGCCGCTGATGGTAATCGTGCCCCCTGCGCCGCCGACGGCGTTTCCGCCAGCACCACCGCCGCCAATGCCTGCGCCGTTCGCGCTGCCCGTGGCTGTGACCGTGCCGCCGTTGATGGTGATCTCACCGCCTGCGCTACGGCTGCCGCCGCCGATGCCCGCGCCGTTCTCGCCGCCTGTGGCTGTGACCGTGCCGCCATTGATGGTGATCTTACCGCCCGCCACACTGCTGCCGCCGATACCCGCGCCGGTGAAGCCACCTGTGGCATCCAGGCTGCCGGTGCTGTTTTCCGTGATGGTGAGAACGGCTCCTGCCGACACCTCCAAGCCCGCTTTCCAATATCCGCTTTTTAGTATGTTTGTGCCGGTAAGGGTAAGGTTGCAAGTGGCACTGGCATTCACTGTAAAAGCACAAGCTTCAGTTGTACCGCTCACATCAATGCTCAGCCCGCTCAAAGTGATGTTGGCAGTCGTGTTGGCAACTACCACTATTTTATCTGTGTAAGTGGCACCGGAAATGGTAATTTCTCCACTTCCTTTGATGTACAGGGTGTGGGAATTGGAATCATATAAATAGTTGGATGCGTCCCCTGTCACGGTGAAATCGCCGGTTTCGCCCGCAAAGACAGCGCCGCCGCCCATCTCCAACGTCAGTGTCAGCGCGGGGATGCCCTCACCCAGCGCATAGCCCTCCGGCAGAGCCGCCGTCAGGATGTGGGTTCCAGCGGTGAGCAGCCCATCGACCACATCGGCGCAGCCCCAATCCAGCGTCAGGATTTCTTCTGCCTCGCCAATGACAGCGGTGATGGAGGGCAGCATGGGGGCAAGGTCATCCCAAGCCACGCTGTCCCAGATCAGACCAATACTGCCGTCTACGATCAATTCATATTCATCATTCCACGCCCAGGCGGTAATGGTCTTGACTGTGGGATTGCATATCTCGCAGACATAGCCGCAGGGCGTCCCCTCCACGGCGGGGGCATAGCCGCAATCGGCTGTATGCTCGGTGTGGGTGCAGTTGGTCGGCTCCGCCGCGTCGGTGGGCGTCGCAACATTTCCCGGAACGCTGTCCGCAGGGTAGCACTCGGCCCCGTGTTCGTGGGTGCAAGCGGTTTCCGGCGCACCCTCGACAGCCGGGGCGTAGCCGCAGCCCTCGTCATGCTCATGGGCGCAAGGGGTTTCCTCTACGCCCTCCGATGCAGGGACATAGCCGCAGCTATCATCGTGTTCGTGGGTACAGGGGATCTCCGCTGTCCCCTCCACGCCGGGAACATAGCCGCAATCGCCGGTATGCTCGGTGTGGGTGCAGTTAGTCGGCTCCGCTACATCGCTGGACGTCGCCTCATTCCCCGAAACGCTGTCCGCAGGGTAGCACTCGCTTGTATGCTCATGGTTGCAAGGCGTTTCCAGCGCACCCTCGGTATAGCCGCAATCCGTTGTATGCTCTGTGTGATGTTCGCAAAGGCCGGACGCGCCTATGGTAATGCCGCTGTCCTGCGCCCCGCCGTTTTCTGCAAATGCCGTTGTCGGTACTGCGCCTATCATCAGCGCAGCCGCCAATAGTAAACTTAAAATCTTTTTCGGTGTTCTCATATCGCTGTCCTTTCTGCCGCTGTGGACGCAGGTATAAATCTCCCATTAGACATTATACTGAATATAAGCAGTATAGTCAATAAATTCAGTATGTTAATCTGTCTATGGTGATATGAATTGATTAGCTACAAGCCCTTTTATAACACGCTGCTTTCCAAAGGCGTGACAGAATACAATTTGATATTCAAGCAAGGTATGGACGCGCACACAATCCACCGTATCAAACACGGGGAGGTCATCACGACCAAAACCATCAACACTCTTTGCGAGATTTTGGATTGCCGGGTGGAGGATATACTTGAATACGTCCCGGAGAAGTAGGATATTGCCCCATACGCCCAAATGCAAAAGCCGCTATTTACGCACAGTTACCCTGTGTCATAAATAGCGGCTTCACTGTTTGGAAAATAAAAATGGACAGCAGAAAAGGGCAGAGTTATCTCTGCCTCGTGCCTCGTGCCTCGTGCCTCGTGCCTCGTGCAATTATACAGGCTTGTATCATTTTGTCAAGCCCCCTCGACGAAAAAGTTTGAAAATTTTTTGACGCTGCTTAAAGACAGCTATACACAATAATTATATCAGCCACGCCGACACTTCGCAACGGTTTTTTCTGCCCTTTCTCATACAAATAGAGCGATTGGAGACATTCATCCATGTGCCCCGGCCACATCACCGCTCCTGTTCAAATCGCCGGTCTTTTCTCGGCGGCTGTGGCCGCTGCTCCTGGCGGAAGGTTTGCAGCTTCTTTTGCACAGAGCGTTCCTCGGCGGCTTCGCCCAGCAGCTCGGAAACCTCCCGCTTGCTGCTGTGCAACAGCGTGGGGTCATACTTGTCCCCATAGACATCTTGTATTCGTTTCATGGCCTCCCGCTCATGGTCGGGCCGGATCGCCAGCCGCGCATCGTACAGCTCGGCGGCGTCAAACTCTGCTGCCTGCTCCGTCAGGTCGGCATATTGCTTTAGCGCATCCTCCAGTTCGGCAGAATATTTCTGCTCGTTGGCCTCCAGTTTTTTCAGCCCATCCTCCAAGGTCTGAATCTCTTTTTTGAACAGCTTAGCGGCGGCATCCTCCGGGAAGTCAAGCTGCTGGAGAATCATCGCCTTTTCAGAACGCAGTTCTTCCAGCGTCTCCGTCAGCTCCGCGATACGTTTGGACAGAGACTTGTGTTTGGGCGCATTGAATACAGAGGTAGCCTTTTTCTCTGCAAGCAGAGCCTTACGCTCCTTGCTGGCCGTCTTAATTTTCTCCACCAGCCCCGTATATTCCCGCATATCGTCCTTGTAGATTTTCAGAGCATCCGCGAATTTTGTTTTGCCCTTTTGGATATGCCCCAGCCGATATTTGAACACGATCATGCTGCCCCGCAGCTTCTCCATCGCCTCGGCAATGGCTGGGATGGTGTTCCTGACTGCCGCCATCAGCTTCCTGACCTGCGCTTTCAGTTCCCGCAACAGGGCATTGTCCGCTCGTATCTGCCGGTTGATCTCGCACCTGTCGGAGACGACGCCCTTCTTCTCCAGCGCCCGCGCTGTCACGCCCTCATGAATGGTAGGCTGCTCGTCCAGCCCCCGGTCTGCGTTGCTGCGGTGGTCGATGCGTTCCTCCCGTCCGGCTTGTTCCAGATAGCGGTTGCTCACATCCGCCCACGCTTTGCGCCAGAGGACAAGCTGCTCATCGCTGTTCCACTTCTCGGAGATAGGATTCTGCCTGCCATACTTGGTGCTTTTGGGGTATTTGGATGCCCGTTCATATCCCTGCGCCTCGGCTACGGAAGGGGCCATATACTCCTTTTTCCGGCCAACCTTGTACGGATACTGCTTCTCCCAGCCATCTCCCTGTGCCGCCTTGAACTCGGCGGCGGTGAAGCCTCGTTCCTCGCCGTCCCTGACGCAGAGATATTCCTTTTCGGTCTTGTACTGCCAGCCGCCGCGCTCGTCCAGAGGCCGCACCGTCAGCATGATATGGGCGTGGGGGTTGTGGCCGTCCGTGTCATGGATCGCCGCATCCGCGCACATCCCATCCGCTACAAACTCCGTCTGAATGAAGTCCGTCAAAAGTGCCTGCCATTGATCTTTGTTCAGCTCTATGGGCAGAGCCGCCACAAATTCGCGGGCCAGGCGGCTGTCCTTCGTCTTTTCGTTTTCCTCCACGGCGTTCCAGAGGATCGCCCTGTCCTGCCACTCCTGCGGGGCGTGGTCGGGCAAGAAAACCTGCTGCCAGACAAGCCCTTGCTTGCGGGTGTAGTCGTGCTGTACCCCGTCATAATCGTTCAAAATCTGCGAACAACTCATATAGGCCGCAGCAGCCACGGCGCTCCGGCCTACACCCCGGCTGATAACCTTCGCCTCCAGATGGTAGATCGCCACTTCGTTTCACCGTCCCTTCGTCCCCGTTTTTGTTTCTTTTTCGCAAAAAGAAAATGGGCGGCGTGAAGCCGTCCATAGCTGCACAAAAGCTGCCGGTGGCAGGTTTTTGCAGGCAGTCGGCAAGTTGTTTCCAAAACAGAAACAACTGCCGACTGCGCAGACAATGACAGCAGCGCCGATAGGTCTGTGGCATTGTCTGGAGGCGTCCGCAGACGCCGCCGCATCCGCCTCGCAGAGCGCACGATGCCGCAGGCATACCACCGCCCGCTTGCGGGTGGTGAGTAAGTGCGCCCTTCGGGAGCAAAGCAACGGGGGACGCCCCGGTTGCCCGGAACGCCCCCTCGCCGTCAGTTTTACTTTGTCCTGCCGCACAGATAGTCTCCCAGCGCATCCAGAGGAATAGACGTAACCTCCGGCATGGCTTTCTCCAAAATTGCCCCCTCTTGAATCAGCCGCCGTGTCCGCGCCTTGCGCTCCTTTACCCGGTTTCGGGCCTCGGCTTCCTCCAAGCGGTGCTTCGCCTGCAACAGTTTCTTTTCGTTCTCGGTCATCAAAAAATCCTCCCTGTGATAGTAAAATCCGGCTGTCTGATACTGCGTTGGTATCAAACAGCCGGTATTTGGTGGTATTATGGTCTTGCTTTATTGAAGTGGTATCAAAATCATTGGAAGTGCTGTCTGCCGCACTATCAAAGCAGGCAGAAGTGCTGTCAAAAGCTGTCCGCAAAGTCCAGAGCGGCATCCATATCCCCGGTATCTTCCTCCGGGGTCGGCTGGCTTGCGGGGGCTGCGCCCTGCATGAGCTGGAGCAGAGGGGCAAGGCCGGTGGGCGCGGCCTCCCGCAAGCCTTGACAGATGGCCTCCCGTACTTCCCGCAGAAAGGCGTCCTCCTTCTCCCGTGTCTCCAGATAGGGGTCGGCGGCAAGTTGCTCCTGCCTGCCGAAGTAGGCGTTGACAGCGGCAACGATAGCGCGGTTGACAGAGCGGTATTGCGCCCTGTCCAGCCTTTGCAGATGCTCCCATGCCTCCCGCTCCTCGGCGTTGTCCAGATTCAGCCGCAGGGTGGTCACATACAGATTTTTCATACAATGCCGCCCGCCTTCCTCATGCGCCCCTCCGCCAGCGCCTCATAGCCCTTGGCGGTGGCGCAGATGTCCTCGTTGATGGTGACGCGCCCGGCCTCATACTGGCCGAAGTTGCGCACAAGGCAGCTCCCGCCGCCCACCACATAGAGCCGCATCAACTCCGGGTCATACTCATGCTCCCGCAGCCTGCGGAAGATACCGGCCACATACTCGGCGGCAGTCTCCCGGATGGCGGTCAGGTAGCGGTCGCTGATGTCCGCCGTCCCTTTGCGCAGGACGCGCTCGATGGTGGCGTCATCCAGCGTCTTGCCAAACTGCCGCAGGATGCTCTCCCGGACAGCCAGCATACATTGATGGGTGCCAAACTTTTCCGTATAGCATTTGGTGGATACCGGGCGGCGCTCGTTGATATACATGACATTCATCGTGCCGTTGCCGATGTCGCAGAGCATATTGGTGCCTTTGAACTCTTTGAGGCTGGCGGCGACGGCGGCGAAGCCCTGCGGGAAGATGTCCGCCCCAGCGAACTCCACATGGTAGTCAGCGCCCCGGAAGGTGAAGTCTGCGGCCTCGTTCTGAAGCAGGTACGCCCGGAAGCCGTCCTTCTGCTCGCTCACCCAAGTGAGGGGCAGTCCCGCCGCCAGATGAACACGGGCAGAGGCCAGCTTACGGATATTCAGCTCTCTGGCGATGGCGGCAAGGGTCAGGAGGTAGTAGTCGCCGTCCGTCATCTTGTCGGCGGTGAACTCCTTGTGTCCCTCGCCAATGGTGTAATACTGGCCCTCGTAGATCAGCAGGTCATTCTTGAAGGCCGGTTCTTTGTCATGGGCGGTCACGCCGGTTTTGAAGCAGGTGTGAGCGGTCTTGATGTTGCCGTAGCCGTGGTCGATGCCAATGATAATAGGGTTGTTCATATCGTTTCCTTTCCGCCGCAATGCGGCTGTAACATGATTGATGATGTGTACGGCACTGTACGGAACGGCGACGTTCTGTACGGCGCTGTACGGTCAGATGGTGTACTTCGGATTTCCTATCTGTGCCTATAAGCTGTAAAATCTCTTGTTTTCGCTGCTATTCTGCACTCTTTCGGGTGGTATGGCGCAGATTAAAAATGGATTCAAAAACTGCCGTACACTCTGTACGGCGTGTACGGCAGTTTTGAAGTCCGTTCCCCATCTTAATAGGGAAGAAGATTCAGCACCTCGACGCCGATGAAGCCCCGCACCCGCTTTCCGGCCACATAGACGTTATTGGTGGCCTCTACGTTGTAGAGCCGTTCATTCTGTGCCAGTTCAGAACTAAGGCGATTGGCGGACATGGGCTTCTGCGCGTTGTCCTCGCACCATCGCTGGTATGCATCATAGATGGCCTTGGAGCTGGCCTCGCTGTCGGCCTTGAAGCGGATATAGCCCTCGGATTGAAGGAACTCGATCACATTGTTGCTGCTGCGCTTGACCGTCTCCATGTTCTCTCTGGTCTTCTCGCTGATGGTGAACTGATAGTTGTTCCCGATGAGCCGGTGCAGTCCCTCCAGACACCACAGAAAGATGCCCTCCCGTTCCTTTGCCAGCCTGTCCACAAGGAAGGGATCGTCCGCTCTCCCGGCGGGCCGGTCTTTAGTGGTCAGCACGATCTGGCGGCGGAAAAAGCCGTCGGATTTGTCATGGAGGGCGGTCAATGCCCCGTTGCCGAAGCAGAGGAAACGGACATAGAGCTGGCTTTGGTAGCTCTGTACCCCCTTGCGCTCCATGTCCATCTTGCACTCGGAGGTCACGATGGATTTGATATAGTTGGTCTTTGGCAGGGCACTCATATCCATATCATCATCCACCATGAGCAGCTTGCTCTCAAGGTCGGCGCGGCTGAAACGGTTGATCTCCACCTTCTGGATACTGGTGGTGTTCATGCTGTCCCCCAAGATGGAGCGCATGACAAGCCCCACTCTGGACTTGCCCTCGCCGCCTTTGCCGATCATCAGGAGCATCTTCTGCCCCTTGGTGGTGGGCAGCAGGCAGTAGCCCATAAACTCCTGCAAGGTGGGGATGTCCTCCGGGTGCAGCAGCTCCGTCAGAAAGCACATCCACCGCTTGGGCGGCGGCGCGTCCGGGACATAGGCGGCGGTCAGGCGGTTGTTGCAGTAGCTCTTGTCGGACGAAAAGCGGCCATCCATGAAGTAGGTGCCGTTGGCCACATGGATGCGATCCGTTTCGATGGGGAGGGGCGGGGAATAGGCTTGCAGCTTGATGCTGGACAGCAGGTTTGCCACGATTTTGGACAGGCCGGAAGTCAGACAGCCGGAGATTTCGTCCAGAATCAGGTTGCCGATCTGCGCCTCGTCCTCGATCAGCCCGTCCACCGTGAACAGCCGCCCCCGCACACACTTCATCGGGTGCTTCTCCAAAAACTGCTGGCAGAACAGCACTTCGTTGATATGCTTGCCGTCAAACCATGTGGGCAGGCTCTCGTCAGACGGCGAGATCATAGCTTCGTTTTCTTCTCTGCTCAATGCGTCTTTCCTCCTTGCGCTTTCTCTCGGTGTACTCCTTCAGCTCCGCGATCCTGCCGGTGTCCAGCAGCTCCCGCAGGACGGCGACACGCTCTCCGGCATCGCCGGTGATGAAGATGTCGCAGAGATATTCAATGCGGCTCTCCATCTGGCAGGCTTCCACGAAGCGGTCATCCAGAGGGTCATCCGGCGTCTTGGGGTTGTATTTCTTCTTCCAGTCCCATAGAAGATGCAGATAGCCCGTGAGAACAGAAAAACACAGCCGTTCATCCTCTTTGAACTGCTGTGTCTGGTGGTATGGGATTCGTTTTTGTGGGAGCGGTGGCCGGGACTGCATCTGTCCCTGCTGGATGGGAATACCGAAGTCGTCCGCCAGCCGATGGGCGGCGCCATAGGCAGTCAAGCCGGTGAGTTGCGCCGTCAGGTCGATGACATCGCCAGTTTTCTGACATCCGAAGCAATGGAAGTGGTCGGGGTACAACTTCATGCTGGGGGTGCGATCTGGATGGAAGGGGCAGCGGGCCATCCCGCCGCGACGGACAGGTAGGCCGTATCTGGCTGCGGCCATCTCCGGCGTGACCTGTTCCTTGATGGTTTCAAAAAGATTCAATGGTTTCCTCCTTCTGGGCATAAGAAAAAGCGGCCTGCCCGTTGAATGGGGCAAGCCGCTTGATTGATTTCGTTACGGATATGGTAAGTGGTCATTTTGGACACTTAGCTTAACCGTAACGCTAAGTGCTGGTGACAAAAGTTGTCACCAGCAAAGCGCCCCGAATTTCAGTAGCCGCTACCAAAATTCAGGGCGCATATAGTTCTCTATCCGTAACGCTCTGCCGGTATGCTTTCTGCCGGCAGGCGTTGCTGCAATACTTGGCGTCAGACCGCTTGGGGGTGAAGGTTTTGCCACACCCGGCGCATACAAGGTCTTTGCGCCGCTCTAACCGATGCCGAAGCTGGTGCTTGTAGTTGCCCAGCTTACCGCAGGTGTAGTAATAGCAGTATTTTTTTGACTTGATCCTCGTATAAAATTCCCTGCCGCAGCCAAAGCAGATAATCTTGCGCACAGGGAACTCGTATACAACGCCTTCCTCCTCCTGCAAGCGATAACATTCTTTCAGATGCTCCTGATTTCTGTATTCATATTCCGCATACTGCATCGCTGACCACCCCTTCCCGCTGGGCTTCCTCCCGCCGCTTGCGCTCCCGTTCCCGTTGCCGTCTGCCGCGCTCCCGGTAATACTCCCGCTTTTGCCGCTCCTTCTCCGCCTGCAACAGCTCCTCCTCCGTAGGCTCCGGCATGGGTACATCGAACTTGCCGATGAATTTCAGATAGATGTCAACCTCCTGCACCCGGTCGCCCCCGATCTTCTCCGGGGCATGGACGATGATTTTGTCGATGAACTCATAGATCATGGGCGTGGTCAGAACGGAAAAGTCCGTATATCGCTTTGCGAGGGCAAGGAACTGGTCAACCCTGTCCGTGTCGCTCTCATAGGCGTCCAGCTTCTCGTTGTCCTGCGCGATGACGGCCTCCAGCTCGGCCTGCTCCCGTTCATACTCGCCGGAGAGCATGGCGAAACGCTTTTCGGTCAGATGCCCTGCGGCAAAGGATTCATACAGTTTCTTAATCAGCCCGTCCAGCTCGGCACAGCGTTTCTTTGCCTTGCCCAACTGCCGTTTTAACTCCTTGGCGGCCTCCTTTTGCCGTACCTCGGAAGCTTCCCGCACCTTCTGGATAAAGTCAGCCTCGTTGGAGATCGCGTAGCTGCTCACCATGCGTATCGTGTCCAGAATCAGCATCCGCAGGGATTTCGTGCTGATATAGTGACCGAAGCATTTGGTGTCGGTGTTGTTATAGGTCAGGGCATAGGTGGAGCAATTATAGTGGTCATAGGGGTACAGTCCGCTCACCGGGTCTAAGCCCCGGTTTTCTTTTTGCGCCTGCGCCCGCCCCTTGTGATTATACAGCTTTGCGCCGCAGTCGGCGCAGTAGAGCAGGCCGGTCAAGGGGTTGGCCTCTCCCGTGGTGTCCGTCCTCCTGACCGTCTTTCTGACCTGCTGGGCAAGCTGCCAAGTCTCCGGGTCAACGATGGCTTCATGGGTGTTCTCAAAGACCGTCCATTCCTCCGGGGGCCGCTTGATGGCGTGTTTGTCCTTATACGATTCCTTGTAGGAACGGAAGTTGACCGTATGCCCCATATACTCCGGCTTCGCCAGAATATTGCTGACAGAAGTGGCGCTCCAGTCATAGGGCCTCGTGGTGTCCACATTGTTCTTCTGCGTCCCCTGTCCACGCTTGCCCATATAATAGGAGGGGCGCTCTACCTTATCATCCCGCAGGAGATTGGCGATCTCCTGCGGGCCTTTGCCGTTCATGCTGAGCTGGAAGATGCGCCGTACAACGGCGGCGGCTTCCTCGTCGATCAGCCAGTGGTGCTTGTCCTGCGGGTCTTTGCGGTAGCCATAGATGGCGTGGTTGGTGGTGGGCTTGCCTGCCTTGCCTCTGGCTTGATAGGCCGCGCACTGCTTGCGGCTGCAATCCCGCAGATACCACTCGTTCATGATATTCAAAAACGGCGCGAACTCGCTGGTCGCTTTGTCCGCGCTGTCCACGCCGTTTCCAATGGCGATGAAGCGGACGCCCTGCTCCCGGAACAGCACTTCCGTATAAAAGCCGGTTTGCAGATAGTCCCTGCCGATTCTGGACATATCCTTCGCCAGCACGATGGCCACCTTCCCGGCCTCGATGTCGGCCAGCATCCGCTTCCATGCCGGACGCTCGAAGGTTCCTCCAGAAATGCCGTCGTCCGTATAGTGGACGCAGTTGGTAAAGCCGTGGGAGGCGGCGTAGTCCTCCAAATATCGCTTTTGATTCACAATGGAATTGCTGTCCCCCGTCAATTCATCGTCACGGGAGAGGCGTTCGTAGCAAGCCGTGATCTTCTCGTTTATTTCCGTCTGCCTGATGTTCATATCCGAACTCCTTTCAGGCTGGACGGCTCACTTGTGGTGTCTCCATTGTACCACAAGTTCCGCCGTTTGTAACTACTTCGTTGCGAATAATTCGTAAAATTTTGTCCTCCATTGTCTCCTTGGCGGTGTCGCTGGTGTGGACGCGCACCTTATAGATGGTGCCGCCGATGCGCCGGGTCATAAAGATATTGGTGTTGGCGGTCATTGTACCTCTCTTTCTTGCGTTCAGGACGCACATGGTGTATACTGTTGATGGTTCCGATTGCTGTAACTGACATTTCGCTCTTTGCTATCCGTAGCACAGAAGCACAGTAAGCCCCTCCTTTCTCCTAACGGAAGTAACCTGTGTAACAGATAATCAGATTACCTCTCTACTGATAGGAGAAATTCGGGGTGTAAATCGGAACTGTTTTTCCAAAATCGCAGAAATAATTTTTCGGGGGTGAGGTCATGGCGGCAATACTGGACAATGACAGCCTGCCGGACGCTGCCGGGGACGGCTTCACCGATTGGGATGACGCGCCAGCCGATGAGGGGTTAGAGCAGGCATTAGCGGAGGAACGCTCCGCTGAATTGGAGCGCGAGTTGGAGCAGGACGAGCATCCTGTAGACTACAATGCCGAACTGGAGGACGAGGCGGAGGAAATCGCCGCCGTCAGCGAGAAGCGGCTGAAGCGGGAGCTGCGGGCTGAGGCCATGCGCCGGTTGGAGGACGCAGCGCGGACAGAGGCCGACTTTGCCGTGGTGGTGGGGGAATGGGACAGAATAGACAGCAACCGGGAGCGACGGGAACGGGATCACGAAAACCTGCGGGGCGATGTCCCTTTGGAGTATCAGGCGGTGCCGGAGCCGAAGATCGTGCCGCATTGGATGAACACCCCGGCCTTTCGCCAGCTTTGCAGCGGGAACTTTCTGGATATCCTCTTTGACTGCCCCTATGAGATGCACGAGTTGACCGCCAACGCCTTTCTCTCCGGCATGGTAAAAGAGTTGAGCGAGGAACATAAGGAGGTCCTCTATTTCCTCTCCCTGCGGCTATACAGCACTGTGCAGCTTGCCGCCCTCCGGGGGCAGTCTGACCGCAACATCCGCAAGCTGCGGACAACTATCCATAAGAAGCTGCAAAAGAAGCTGTACGCCCATCTAAAGGAGAAGTTGGAGCGCGGTGACAGTCTGACGCTGCGGGAACGGCAATTCATGGCCGAGTATGAAGCTGTAGCGGAGCAGAAGGGCAAGGACGCTGTTATCCGCCGGGAGAACAAAACGAAACCGCGCAAAAAGAAAGCCGTCCTTGACGATGGCAAGGACGGCTGATAGAATAGTAATAGTTTTAACAGCTACGCAAATTACAGAGCGAGAGGATGCGCACCATGATGAACCTGTTTGAGCAGTCCCGTTCCCATTGGGTACGGTATGACCGCTATGAATTGAAAACCGCCGAGGACGGGCGGCGGTATATTACGCCAGCAAAGGATGCCAAACCCGATGTCTACAATCCCATGAAGGAAGTCCCCGGCATGGTGCTGGACGCCCTCAATGTGGGGATGCTGATGATGGGCGGAAAAGCCGAAGCGGAGACGGAGAAGGCGGTCTTGGAGTTTGTCACCCGTTACGGCCTGCTGGGGCTGATGACGGCGCTGCCCACCACGTCCTCCTTCATGGACTATGAGGCGGTGTATCTCCCCAAAAATCACTTCATCAAGAAAGAGACGATGGAGACGGAGGATTACCTTGCCTTGTTCTATCCCTTTGACAAGCTGGATGTGGTCAAGCAGGGTGTGGAATCTGGCTGGACTGTCAGCGGCGACAGAGCGATGATCGCGCTGACTATGACCTTCATGGACGAGCCGATGGCAAAGACCATGAGTTTTCAAAGGGAGTATGCGGAGCCTTACGATTGGGTTGTACAGCAGTTCAAGGATTGGGCTTTCACGCTGACCACATCCATCCTTTATTATAATGACTACGATTCCATAGACGAGGACGCAAGGGGGCTATACCGCAAGGCGATGGCGGCGTTTGGGGGCATCACGCCCAGCTACCACATCGAGCTGCTGGACAAGCCGACAATTTATTGGGATTTCCACTCCCTGCTGCTGGGCGTCCAGATGATGTTCAGCTTCCTGCTGGTGGACGAGGCCAAACCTCTGCGGCTGTGCAAGCACTGTCAGAAGGTGTTTTTGGGGAACCGCTCCAACGCCGCCTTTTGCAGCGCCCGGTGCAAGAATCAGCACAATGTTTACAAGAGTAGGGGAAAGAATAAGGATGAAGATGACGAGTGATCTGTCTGGCGGAGGAGTCAATGGGGCGCAATTTCAACCTGTGCAAAAAATGCACAAGTTAGGGAAACGCAAATAATGGTGCGAAAAGATTTGAAAGGCATTGACATAAACGGAGCGGTTGCGTATAATAATAGTGCAAGGGTAGAGATACCCCATAAAATAGTGTTCGCTCCCCGATATGCGGCTTACAAGTGGTCGGGATTACAAATAGTGTTCGCTTCCTGATATGCGGCTTATAAATGTTCAGGATCAAAATGTTTGTAAAGCCCTGTCGAAAGGCAGGGCTTTACTTATACTTAGGAGGACATCTCTATGCCCAATGCACAGCTTTATTTCATTACAGATCAATACTACCTTGATTTTCCAGACGAAAAGCTGATGAAAAACAAGGATGTCATTGATGGAGTGCCGCATAATCGTCCCTGTTTCTTTGCGTTTCCTGATAAACAGAATCCAGAGATTTATTGGGTCGTGCCTATTTCCTCCAAGTATGAGAAGTACAAAAGGATTGAGCAGTCGAAAATCCAGAAATACGGAAAATGTGAAACCATCCGCTTCGGAACGGTCTTAGGGCGAAACACTGCTTTTTTGATACAGAATATGTGTCCGGCAACGAAAAAGTATCTGATCGCATACATAGACAAAAACAATATGCCCATCCGAATTGATAATCGCTTGGCTGAGGATGTTTCCAGAAACGCTCAAGCTGTATTGGCTATGGCTAAGCGGGGCGCAAAAGTAGTATTCCCAGACATATTCCAAATTTATAGGGGGCTGGAACAACAACTGCAATCCGGCAAGCCGCATGACCGTGGTGAACGATAAGCAATCGGAAATCTGCAACATTAGACAATGCCCCCACAGCGCAAACTGTGAGGGCATTACTTATACATATACAAGTTCGGTTAAGACGATTTCCTCTGCCCGATTATGGATGCTGTTCATACGGCGCACCCACTCCATCTGATCGGAGGCTTTCAAGGCTTCGGTTACACCTTCCTGCTTCGCCATAGCGGTACGAATGATCTCCACGCGCTCCTTGCAGCTCTTGTCTGTCTCTGCCAAGTCCTCAAACAGCTTGCCGGTGGTCAGTAGGGTGGAATAGAGGACGGGGCGGTGTTCCTGCAAGTAGTGGCGGCGCATACGCCCGTATTTGCCGATTTGGTAGTCTGTGGCTTCTGGCAATTCGAGGTTGGGAATAAAATAGTCGCCCTCCTGCCGGTAGGTGCCGCCCATTTGTTCAAAAATAGATTTCATATCTGGCTCCCTTCGTGTTAGAATGATGGCAATTATGCGGATGATACTCCTTTCCCATAACTGTCAGGTCAAATTACCACAAATGAGCCGTCACAGCTATGATGTATTGGGTGGTGTAATTCTCACCCTTTACATCATATATCTTCATAGGCGGACTGCACCAGCCGGTCAAGCTCCGGCAACCGCCGGTCGATGGAGCTCAACTCTGCTTGGAGCGTTTTAAGTTTTTCCCGCCCGGAGGATTCCTTCTGCGCGAGGATTTTTTCACGCAGTTTATCCCGGCTGTTCTGCGCCCACATCGCCTTGCAGCGGATGTCCGTCAATACGATTTGCGTCAACACCTTCTGGTTGATGTAGTGGGACGAACAGGCATTTTTGCCGCCCGAGGCATACCGGTTGCAGACATACGATTTGAACTCCGGCTCCTTGCCGCTGGCTTTTTTCCGGTAATCCCGCATATACCGCATGGAGGAACCACAGTCCATACACCGGAGCAGACCACCGAATAAAGAGACGGTGCCGCTTTTGCCGCTGCGCCCTCTGGCGGGGTGGTTGTCCATCCGCTGCACCGCGTCCCACACTTCCTGAGAAATCAGCGGCTCATGGGTATTCTCCACCCGAATCCACTCGCTCTCCGGCTTACTTACCTGCTTGTGGTTCTTGTAGGAGACCGTGCCCGTCTTGTTCTGTACCATGTGACCGAGATAGACCTCGTTGCGGAGGATGGTTTTCACTGTCACATCGTTCCAGAACGGCGTTTCTCCCCGATGGTTCTCCCGTCCCTCCGCCATATAGTAAAAGGTTCTGGGGGCGGGGACTTTTTCTGCGTTGAGAATCAGGGCAATTTTGCGGAAACCGTTGCCCTGTAACCGCAGGTCAAAGATGTGCCGCACTACCGGAGCTGTCACCGGGTCAATCTCCAGAATGTGCTTGTCCGCCGCGCTCTTCCGGTAGCCGAGGGGAGCATAGCAGCCCACATACTTCCCAGCCTTGAAGGTGGACAGCTTCACCGCTTTGACTTTGTTGCTGGTGTCCCGCGCATAGAGATCGTTCATAACATTTTTCAGAATAACCAGCATTTCATTGTTCTTGCGGATGGTGTCTACCCCGTCGTTCAGGGCAATGAAGCGGCAGCCCAGAGACGGAAAAATGAAGTCGGTATATTTGCCCGCTTCAATGTAATCACGACCAAGCCTGCTGAGGTCTTTGGTTAGGACCAAATTGATTTTCCGGTCGGTCGCGTCCTGCACCAGCCGGTTGAACCCGGGCCGGTCAAAGGTTGTCCCTGAGACCCCGTCATCGCAGTAGTAGTCATAGAGCGTCCAGCCCTGTTCCCGCACATACCGGGCGAGCATTTCCTTCTGATTTTCGATTGACACAGACTCACCGGCGCGTTCATCGTCCCGGCTCAGTCTGGCATAGATTCCAACACTGTATTGTTCCTGCATTTTCTTCTTTAACCTCCCGAAATGCAGTGCGTATCACAATCAGAAATCCTGATCATATTATACCACTGCGCCGCTGTTGATTCCACTGGGCAAAGTGCCGGGATTCACTGTGCTCTTTCCAGCTTTTCCATCGTGAGGGCATCCAGCACATCGCCCATCAGCAAATCCCCAGCAAAGAAGCTGCGGACATGGTAGACGGTACCATCCTCCATATAGAGATCTACCTGGTCTGGAATCCGTAATTTCTTGGGTTCTTTCGGGCAGATATTATCCATGCGGCTGTATTGATTTTTCATATTCCGATTTCCTCCGTATTTGTCGTGTGTGGCACAGCAGCCCGCCGCAGTCAAGGAACCGGCTTCGCCTCGCTGCGCGTCCTTGACAGCGGCATTCTGCCGTGCAGATAGGTAACCAAGGCGGCGCAAAGCCGCCCTTTGCCAAAAAGCTTTGACTGGTTATGATTCTGTTTACATGACGCACTCCTTCCCGCTGGCGGGGAGAGCGGACGGAGGGAAAAGAAAAGAGCCGCATGACGGTAAAAAATCTTCCCATACCGACACCACAGAAACCCGTGCGGATTTCTGCGTTCATGCGGCATTAGGAAGACTTCGCTTCGTCAGCGGCTCCACAGCACAGCTACTTTATTTGGTTGATTTCAGTATATCGGGAACGGGTGTTCGAGTCAAGATTCACGGCGAAAAAAGTGTTCGTGTTGGCGTAAAAAACGCACTGCAAAGGGGCTGGGGACTGAGATTTGAGAGAAGAGCAAGCACAGCAAGTGTATGTACACTTGCAGAAAACGATGTTTGCCATACCGGAGTGACTTGCTGTTTAGCAAGCACATCCGGTGTGGCCACACACCGGAAAAATGGGCGTTCCGAGCTGTCAGCCGGAGCGCCATTTTTCTCTTTTGGGAGCCTCCCAAACCCTTGATCTTAGCCTTTTGCTGTAACCTTGACAGGGAAGCATTTGCTAAATCCCCTTTCTACCAATCGTCAGCACCCATTTGTGATTAAAAAAGATGTCATTGTTTTTGAGATATGGAGAAAAGCCGGTTTTGTCATGGCCGGTTATATCTGCCTGCATACGCTGTCTAATTTTTTCACGAATGGCGGCTGGTGTTTGCGTAAGGGCAAGCCAGTTTTCCAAACGCTGCGGCATTTCCGTTGTTTCGCATTTTTCTATGGCAAGACCATGTTTTTCATATAGACTTAACATTTCTGCCTTGCTTAGATTTTTTACATGGGACGGGTCGCGCTGAGTTTCAATTTCATCTTCTGTTTTCCGCAGCAGTTCATCAGCGGCATCCATATCTATCATTACCAACTTGCCGCCGGGTTTTAGTACCCGAACCATTTCGGAAAAAGCAGCGGTTACATCTGTAAAGTGGTGGAAAGCAAGGCGTGAAAATACAATATCAAAGCTATTGTCCAGAAAAGGAAGTTCCTCCGCATATCCTTTCACGAAAACCATATTGCTTAAATGTTCTTTATCGGCTTCCTGCTGTCCAATCTGCAACATGGGAACCGTTGCGTCCAGACATACGACTGTCTGTACCAATGGCGCAAAGGAGCGGCCACAGGCACAAGTCCCGGCAGCTACTTCTAAAAGCGTGTTTTCCTTGCATGGCGCGACGCAGGAAATTGTGTAATTCAAATATTCCTCTTTTGTGAAGTTGACGGATTTGCTCTCAAAGTTCGGGGCTTGTATCTCAAAGGAGTGATTGATTTTTTCTATGTTCTCTGGTTTCATAATGCGGTTCCTTTCTTTGGCGTGAAAAGGGATTCCATATCTGCCTTTTCCAACTGCAACAATTTTATCTTTTTATCTATTCCCCCGGCGTAACCCGTTAGGCTGCCGTTTGTGCCTACGACACGATGACAGGGAACAATGATTGAAATTTCATTGTGGCCCACCGCGCCGCCTACGGCCTGCGCTGACATACGGGGCAATCCTTTCTTCACGGCGATCTGCTTTGCAATTTCGCCGTATGTCATAGTCTGGCCGTATGGAATGGTACAGAGGATTTCCCATACCTCATTCTGAAAGTCTGTGCCTGTGAAATGAAGCGGTACAGTAAAGTCCGGCTCTTTCCCCGAAAAGTAAATATCAAGCCACTGTTTTGCTTTTTCAAAAAGGGGAACTTCTTTTTCCTCATGCTCTTTGTCCAGATAAAGCGCAAAATATTTTTGCCCCTCGAACCATAATCCGGTTAAGCCAATATCATCTGCGGCTAAAAGAATATCGCCAATGGGGGAACAATAATGACTGGTGTACTGCATTATCAACCCTCCAATTCAAAATACTGATTAGAGTCCTGTGGAGCCTGTGTGCGTTCTGTGTTCGTGTAGGAACGGATTTCGGAGCAGACCGTAATTTTATAACTCTCAAACAGTTTTTCTCGTCCCTCTTTCTGGCTCATGCGGTGCTGCATGGCGTTTCTCCAACGCTCTACGGCGGCCTCGTCCGTCCATATATTCATGGACAGCAGTTTACCGTCCTCATTCAGACTGGAAAACCGCTCTGCCCGGATAAAACCCTCAAATCCGGCAAGCAAAGGTTTCAACATAGCCGCAAGGTCAAGGTATTTCTTCATTCCGGCCTTTGTGGGCTTCACTTCAAACAAAACAACAATATTTGCCATTTCTTACTTCCTCCTATTTTCAAATCATTTCCGGCTTGCACCGTTTACAAGGGCGGTAGCCGTTTATCAATGCTTCTTCCAAAGTATCAAAAAACACAATATTTTTCTCTAATGGTGTGCGCGATGAACAGGACGGGCAGCAAACAATTTTTGTAGATTTTACTGCAACAAAAAATTGTCCGTCATACCGTTTATCCTTGTTTTTGACCGCTTTTATCTTTTCTTCTCGTTCCACGGCTTCCTCCTTTCTTCGGCGCATAGTCTTTCATGCCGGGAATAGCCCCGCCCGCAACAGCCCACAAATACAAACTGGCAACGCTGCAATAAGGGCTGAACCGCCTGCGGTATTTTTCAAACAGCTTGCGGTCTATTTTCCTGTGGTGGTAGACCATACGCAGCCCACGCTGGATTGCCAAATCGTCAAAACTGAAAATATCGGGACGCTGCAAGCAGAACAGCAAAATCATTTCCGCTGTCCATACGCCTATGCCTTTAAGGGAAGCCAATTCTTTAATTGCGTCTGCGTCCGGCATAAGGGCGATACGTTGCAAGTCAAATTCTTTATCCAGTACCTTTTTTGCAAAATCCTGAATGTATTCTGCCTTGCGAAATGTCATGCCAAAAGACTGTAATTCGGAAATGCTTGCTTCAGCAATAGCCGCAGCATTTACATCTCCAAAACTGTCTTTCATTCTCTGCCAGATGGTAGCCTGCGCCTTTGTTGATATTTGCTGGCCGATAATGTGATGGACGACAGAGGAAAACAAATCGGTGTCTGTCTCGCGGTCAACATGACCGATTTCATCAATGACAGCACCTAAGATTTTGTCCTTGCCTTTCAAATATTCCACTTCGGTTTTTCCATAAAGGAAATACAATTGCTAACCCTCCCCTCTGTCTTGACTTTTTCTTTTGGACATATTATGATTTTATCACAACAAATGGGCTGATACTATTATAAAATCACCGGGTATTATCATTATATTCCCAAAGGAGAAGCGGTAATGGAAAATGGAAAAGAGGATTTCATCAATTCGGTCAATCTGAATATCAACACGGATTTTCCCTATCTGGTTCTTGATGTTATCAACGATAAATCCTATCCCAGAAATCCGGGCTTTCAGGTCATGCACTGGCATGAAGATTTGCAATTCATCTATGTACTGAATGGTATAATAGAAGTACGGACACTTGATAATGCGATACGGGTACAGGCAGGAGAAGCAATTTTTATCAATAAGAATGTAGTGCATATGGTAAGTCGGCTTGGAGATTGTCATTATAACAGCTTTATTTTCCCCGCATATTTCCTTGAATTTTATCCCGGAAGTCCGGCGAAAATCTTTGTTGAAAACATAACGGCAAACGAACAGCTTTCCGTTTTCCGGTTTTCTTCCCTTGTTGACTGGCATAAAGATATGACAGTGATATTACAGCAGTTAGTTGAGATTGAAAGAAATAAAACGGCATTTTATGCCTATGAGGTTTTAGTCCGGCTTTCTGCCCTGTGGCTAATTATGAGAAAAAACATAACAATCCCGCCAGAAGGAAAGGAAAGCGTTGTCAATCTTCGTATGCAAAAAATCCTTCGCTATATTGAAGAACACTACGCAGAGGACATTACATTAGCTGATTTATCAAAAAGCGCAAATATCAGCAAATCAGAGTGTTCCAGACGTTTCAAATTAAGTCTGAATACTACGCCTTATAAGTATCTCACTGAATATCGTCTGTCAATGGCAGCGCAGCTTTTGAAAACTACAATCGAACCTGTTGGCAATATTGCGGCAAGCGTTGGTTTTCGCCAAATGAGCCATTTTGGAAAATGCTTTAGAGAAAAAACGGGCTATTCTCCAAAAGCATATCGAGAAATGGAGAATACCCCTTAATGTTTTCAGGGCATTAGGCGACAAAATGCTATGCAATCAAGATTGATAGATTGATACTTATTTAGATTATTACTTGATTCTTTGGTATTTCTTTATTTAGTATTTTATTGTGCGGGATTTTCCTTGTGTGGCTTCTCCTTATGTGGATTTGCCACATCTGGATTTTCCATGTGTGGATATTGCCCATGCGGAGGGAAAGAAAAAGGGGCGATTTGCGCTCTGAGCAGCGTTTTCCTATGTAGGAATATCGGGGATATGGCAATGCCTTCAAAAACCGCTTACAGCGAAAGAAAACGCCCAAAATCGACCTTTATCCTGACAGTAAATTGTCCTGTCCATCCACCATTCAAGTCCAAAAAATTCCTGTCCCACAGAGACTGATTAGCTCGGCCATGGGGACAGGCGGTTTGGATTTTCTGATTGCTTATGCACTGCTGATTTTGTGTCATTCTTTATTCGAGATTGTCATTAAAGTTGTATGCAAAAATGACGAAGCAGACCATAAACCAGAATCTTACAGATTGGAAAAAGGCAGTTATTCTGTCAGCAAGCTTACCAAAGAAGGTGGTACTTATAAGACAGAATTAACCGTAGAAGCTGCAGCATATGTGGCCAAATATAATAAAACCCACGGCGATCATGTGCTGGATGACGAGAATTCAAAGACCATGAGCCTTGTTTATAATGAACAGGGGCAGTGGGAGGCAGAGGAAAGCGCTGAAATTACCTTTAACGTATTTTGCGAAACCATAGAAAAGGCACCGGAAAAACCGGGATACAGCGAGTTAAAGGAACTGTTTGGCGATGAGGCTGTGGAAGTGGCATGTGCAACGGACAGTAACGCCCATGAAACAAAGACTTACGGTCTGGCCAGGGACAGCTATACCCTGGGCGATGTGGTTGGAAACAGTGAAAGTGGCTATCAGGTATCTTTGACCATTAAGTCTGAATCCTATGTGGAGCAGTACAGCGAGACTTATGGAGCGCATATTCCCTATGGTTCGGGCCAGGCTGTCATCACACTGAATTACAACCAGCAAACCAAGAAATGGGAAGTGGAAGAGAATCTTCCGATTCATTTTGATGCCATTGACAAGCCCTCTGATGTGCGAAGGGATTGACCAACAGCCAGGCCAACGAGGCTCTGGACGGAAACGTATCTGCCAATATTTCCTGTATCACCAACGAAGAGCATGAGGATAAAACCTATGACTTCATTAAAAATGGTTTTGTAATCGGAGATGTATACTTAAACGATGCAGGCGAATATTGTCAGGATGTGACCATTGACAGCAGCGTTTATGTGAAGCAGTATATAAACGAATACGGTAAGCACGAAGTTCCGAATACCGTAGTGGAGCCGGTGATTCACTTCACTTATGATAAAGAAGAAGGCCAGTGGGTAAGCGAGGAAGGAACCTGGGAACTCGACATTGAACTGAAATGTGAAATTCCGGATGAGCCGGATAAACCCGTGGACCCGGAAGACCCGGATAAGCCCGTGAACCCGGAAGACCCGGATAAGCCTGTGACCCCGGCTGCCCCGACAGCTCCGAAGACTCTGGATGAGCTGAATGCAATTCTTGGTTCCTTAAAGGACCAGGCAGTACTTTTAGACTGCCAGAACACATCCAGAAACCATAAGGACATGGCTCTTGGACTTTTGGATGGAACCTTTATCATCGGAGAAGTGGAAGGAAACGCAAAGGATGGCTATTCTGTTCTGGTTATTGTATCCGGTGAGGGATATCTCAATACTTACGCGAATACCTATGGAGCCCACAGCTTATCCGGCGCAAAGACAGGCACCATCCGTCTGGAATTTAAGGACGGCAAGTGGACCCTGGCCAGTGAGCTTCCGGTGAAGTTTGCCCTGATGTGCAAGAGCAGCAGCTCCAGTTCCAGCTCCAGCTCCGGAGGAAGTTCAGGCGGAAATGCCAGAACCACAACGGATTCTGCATACAGGAACGCAGCAGGAAAGGCCGGAAAGTGGATTTTTGAAGGAAACCTGTTTACAAAGACAGACGGAACACTTCCGTCCAACGAATACTTAAAGATCGGCAATACCATTTACGGCTTCTACACCAATGGATATGCCATCAACTTTAAGCATAAGGAAAAATACACAGACGAAGCCATTGCGGCCAGAGGCGGCTACAAAGACGCTGATGGAACCTGGAAATTATGCGGCTGGATGGTAGACGACTGGCTCAATTGGAACGGCAACTGGTACTATCTCCATACGGAGTATGACGGAACCAGAGGTCATATGTACACAGGATGGCATGAGATTGATGGAAAATGGTATTACTTCCAGGAAGACGCAAACGGCGTTCTGGGAGCCCTGGTAACAGGCGGCCCAACCCCTGACGGATATACCGTTGGAGCCGATGGCGCCATGATTCAGTAATCATCAGGCAATGGAAGAAGGGAGGCGCTGCAGCGATGCAGTACCTCCCTGTTTCAAGCTCATATTTATTTTACATAGGAAGCCGCAATGCGGTCAATGGCCTCGGCGTCTTTTGCATTCCACTCTGCAAAGGTCATACCACTTTCTGCCACAGTCTTTCCGAGCTCCACCAGGAAGGACGGAATTTCTGTTTCCAGGATGGTTCCCAGCTCGCGTCCCATGGTTTCTTTGCCCTGGAGACTCTGGCCGTTCACATAGAGTACGAATGCGGAGTTGGGCTTTTTGTCAACCATCTTCACGCCGCCGCGGAAGCCGATGGCTCCGGTCTGGTGGGTACCGCAGGAGGACGGGCAGCCGGAAATGTGAATCTGCGGAAGAGCACCATCGGGAAGATCTGCGTTTCTCACGGCCTTAATGCAGGAAGCCAGGAGAGCCTGAGAGTCGCGGACACCAACCTGACAGATGCTGGCGCCGATACAGCTTACGGAAGTCTCAAATAAGCTTGCGGCACCATCGGAGGTTGCCTCCAAAACTTTCTTTGCCTCATCGCCTGTGAGATTTATGATGTAGGCGGTCTCATCGGGAGCCAGGCGCATCTCCACGCCGTCCATGGTCTGTAAAAGATCGCTCAGGGCACAGAAGGTCCTGGCAGAGGGCTGTCCCCCGAGGGGATGCCAGGTAACGGTATAAAGGCCGTCCTGCTTCTGTTCCATGACGCGTTTACCGGCAGCAAAGGAGCCGTCTCCCTTTTTCCCGCAGGGGGATGCAGATACGGAAAGGTCCAGATTTTCTCCGGATTCCAGTACTTCATTTAATTTTTCATTAAATGCCTTAGCATAGTTTTCGGCGCCGCCCAAAGCGTCCTGCATATAGCGGGTACGGGCCTTTCCGCGGTTTTCATAGTTTCCATAGGCGCGGAAGGTGAGCCACATGGCTTTTACATAGTAAAGAATCTTTTCCGGCGCAACGGCTTCGGCCACCTTTACACCGAACTTCGGGTTGTTTCCAAGGCCTCCGGCGCTGTAAACGTCAAAGGTTCCGTCCTCTCTGGCAGCAAATCCCAGATCACGGTAGGTAGCATGGGGAACATTGGCCGGGGAGTTGGAGAAGCATACTTTTAATTTTCTCGGCATTTTTTCTGCCTTGATGAAGTTCATCAGGTAGTCTGCCGCTGCCTCCGCATAGGGCAGCACATCGAAATATTCTCCCTGCTCCACACCGGTTAAAGGAGAGCACATCACGTTTCTCGGGAAGTCTCCGCCGCCGCCCATGGTGACGATTCCGCAGTCCAGAGCTTTTTCCATAATATCAAATACAGTTTCTTTGGTAAGGTCATGGAGCTGAATGGTCTGGCAGGTGGTGAAATGAATGCGGCTAATTTCATGCTCACGGATGGACTTTGCTGTGAAAGCCATTTTTTCCTTTGTCACACGTCCGGCTGTCATTCTGAGTCGCAGCATGCTGGCTTTTCCGCCTTTCTGGGCATAGCTGCCGTAAAGGCCGGAAAATCCCTTGTAGGCCATCTTGTCCAGTTCTCCGGCATAGAAGGCCTCTGTCTTGTCTTTAAATTCCTGAAGATCCTGTTTCCATGTCTGGCAATCAATGGTTTTCATATTTTTTACCCCTTTAAAATTGATATCTTATTGTAACACAATGCTTTTTTGCAGGCAACTGGTTTTATAGGGAAAAAACAGACAGGCCTTAAAAAGGGAAAACCGCTGGGGAGGGGGCCCGCAGCGGTTGCAAATGAGAGAATTAGGATTATTCAATTCCTAAGGTTTTGGCGTATTCTTTGTACTCCTCGTACCATTGGTTGTACAGATCCTGTTCGATGATATCATCGATAATTTCGTTGATCCGGTCCGTCAGCTCATCTTCTCCCTTGGGGATTCCGATTCTGGTGCCCTGGGTGTCCTCATCCACGGTGAAGTAAAAACCGGGAAGAATCATAAGGCCGCTGTTGGGATTGGAGTCCAAGTAAAGCTGGGCCATTTTGAGGGCGGCTGCCATAGCATCGGCTCTTCCTGTCTGGACCATGAGGAATGCATCGTTGGTGGAAGAAACCAGGTTGAGCTTTTTGTAAGCCGGAATCTGTTCTCTTACGAACATTTCCTGAAGGGAGCCGTTCTGGGCGGCAATGGTAAGTTCTGCCAGATCTTCAATGGACTTGATCTTTTCCGCATCCTCTTTTCGGATCAGGATTCCATATGCCTTCTGGGGATCCTCGCTGCCGTAATAATAGCCCTTGGAAAGGTTCATGGTTTCGGCACGGGCCGGAGTATAGGCAAGAGCGGAAATAGCCATATCGTATTTTTTTGCGGTGATGCTGCCCAGCACGCTGGTGAAATCCATGGGCTTTAACCTGAGCTCCACGCCGAGCTCTTTGGCAATGTATTTTGCAAGCTCAATGTCGGAGCCCACATACTGGTCATCCCCTGTTTTATTTGGATCAATGAACTCATTGGGTGCAAAGGACGGCTCCGTTGCCACTTCGATGTATCCGCGTTTTAAGATATCTTCCAGTCGGTTGGAGGAATGGTCTTCTTCACCGGCGGTTGTTGTCATAGCTTCTGTTGTTTCTACTGCTGTTGTATCTGTCTCAGCATGAGTAGAAGCCTCGGCAACGGTGCAGGCTGTCAAAGCGGCCATGGAAAGTGTGAGAGTAGCGGCGAGTGTGATGAGTAAATTTGTTTTTCTCATGGGAATTCCTCCTTCTTTTCGTATTTTTTGATATTTTCTCGAATTAGCAATTTATCATGGTAAATTGCTAACATGGTGAAAAGTATAGTCGAAGAATATGTATCTGTCAAGTACTTTTTTAAAAAAATTATTTTTGTTTTTCTGCTTTGGCCAATGCTGTTTTGATGGCGTTCATCAAAGCCGTGGAGGTATACTGGGAGCCTGCCGGGTATTCAATGCCTTCCAGAGACTGTTTTTCCACGATCTGCGCGGCCAGGGAATCCATGGAGGGCTGCATCAGGGGGAACATGGTGGTGACCGAATCACTTAAGGGCACCAGGGCAATGGAATTGATGCGGTCCGCACTGACGGCCACTTCCACATTGACATTATGACTCCCCAGTACAATGGAGGCGGAGTAGAGCCCAGGGGCGAAGGTGGCTGTTGTCTGTTCCTCAGCCGGAGCGGATGCTTTGTTCTTTGGCCGGAACATGAAGAGGAACAGCATAATTAAGAGGATGGCAAGGCCGATGAAAATGGCAGTGTAGATAATTTCCTTCATTCGCAGGACAACGATTCTGGTTTTTGAACTCATGGTTTCGTCCTTTTGGAATCAATTTGATACAGTTTATGTGGGAAAACGGCCGGATATTCCCGGGCGAAAAATGCCGTGCAGGGATGGATGAGATGTGTTATAATTTGAGCAAATACGCATGAGAAAAAGGGGAAGGATGGAAAAGAGTATGAAAAGCTTTGGGGTGAACAAAACGACGGATTACAGGAAAATAAAAAAGAATGCAGCGGTTTTCATGGGAGTGGGGATTGCTGTCCTGATTTTGGGGGCGGCGTTTCTTCTTGTGGCAGGCGCCCTGCTTCTGGATGCCGGGGTGAAGGCGAAGGAGAGCCGGGAAAAGGAAGCGGTCTTTGACCCGTTTCAACAGACAGGCCTGGAGGCTTCCTATCAGACCATGGACATTGTGGGTCTTTCCTATGACTTTGCAGAGGATTTTAAGGGAACCTACCATTATTATCTGGCCTTTACGGACGATCTGGAAATCCGGGTGGTAAAAATGAAGGGGGAGTTTCCGGAGGAGATGGAACCCCTGGTGAGCTATCTGCTTTACGGCGGTGATGAACCGGAGCCTGTGACGGTACGGGGAACAGCCGCAGTTATGGAGGACGATATTAAGGAATATGCCCTGGGTGCCTTAAATATCATCGGCGGCGAGGGCTTCCTGGATGAGCAGGGCTTTGACCAGTATGTGGGCTATTGTTACCTGGACCTTACGAAAAAGCCCGCAGGATACGGAGACCGATGAAACCGTGACCTTAAAGCCCGCCGAAGACAACGGGTGGAAAGACGCGGCGGAAAAAGAAGAGACAGGTAAGAAAGGAAATATGGCCCTTGGCATTCTTGGCGCCATCGGCGGTTCCCTCATCGGCGTTGTGCTGTGGATTCTTATTGGCCTTGCCAATTTTATTGCAGGAATCGCAGGCTTTGTGATGCTTAAATTTGCCTTAAAGGGCTATCAGAAGGGCGCCAAAAATCTGGACAAACGGGGAGCTTTGATCTGCCTTGGCATTGCGGCCGTGATGATTCCGGCAGCCAACGCCCTGGAATGTTTCATTCTCCTGTGTCAGGCATTCTTTGAGTACGAAGCCAGCATGGACACGGTGCGCTATGTGGCGGTGAATTTCACGGGGCTCATGTCGGACTGCGAGCTGTGGCCGGTGTTTTTTAAGGATTTGATCATCGGATACGGTCTTTCCATCTGGTCCAGCTATAAACTGATCATTGCGATTTTAACCTATGAGGAATAAGTGTCAGGTAAAAGGAGGAGAGAGTCATGGGGCTTTCCCTGGTGACCGGAGGCTCTGGCTCCGGAAAAACAGAATTTATATATAGAAAGATCATTGACTGGTCCATGAAGGACGAAAAGCGGCAGTTCTTTGTGATCGTGCCGGAGCAGAGCACCATGCAGGCCCAGAAGGACATTGTTAGGCTCCATCCCCGCCACGGCACCATGAACATCGACATCGTAAGCTTTGAACGTCTGGCATACCGGATTTTTTCGGAGCTTTCCCTGCCCCAGCCGGAGATTCTGGACGACACGGGAAAAACCATGGTCCTCAGAAAGCTGGCCGGAGAAAAGAAAAACGAGCTGCTTTTATTCTCCTCCCATTTAAGCCAGGCGGGTTTCATTGACGAGGTGAAATCCATGCTGTCGGAGTTCTACCAGTACGGCGTTACGCCGGACGGCTTAAAGGAGCAGATGGAAACGGGCGCCATGAGCCAGGTATTAAAAAGAAAGTTAGAGGACATGAGCATTCTCTACCGGGCGTTCCAGAGCTTCACAAAGGAGCGGTATATCACCATGGAAGAGCTTCTGGACGTGCTGTGCGGGTCTGTGGAGCGTTCGGCGCTTTTAAAAGACAGCGTTCTGGTTTTGGACGGGTACACAGGCTTTACCCCCATCCAGTACCGGCTTGTGGGTCTGCTTCTTAAGATGTGTAAGGAAATGTATGTGACGGTGACGGCCATGGACGGCGTGGACCTTTCCGGTCCCGGTTCGGAAGCCGATCTCTTTGACATGAGCCGGAAAATGGCAGGAAAGCTAAAGGCCCTGGCGGAGAAAGAGGGAGTTCCTGTTTCCGACGGCATCTCCTTAAATGCCAGTCCGTCGCCGCGGTTTTTAAAGAATCCTGCCCTGGATTACTTGGAGAGGACTGTGTTCCGCTACCCCTATACGCCGTACCGGAAACCTGCCGATGGAATCCGGTTTATCCAGGCGGAAAATCCCGCCGATGAGGTGGAGTTTGTGGTGAATCAGATTCAGACTCTGGTTCAGACGGAAGGGTACCGCTACCGGGACATCGCCCTGGTCTGCGGAGACTTACCGGGGTATGCCAGGGAGATCACCCACCAGTTCGAGGAAAATAAAATTCCGCTGTTTCTGGACGAAAAAAGAGATGTGTCGGGGAATCCCTTAATCCGGTTAATCAAGGGATGTCTGGAAATTATAAAATCAGGCTTTGACTACGAAAGTATGTTTCAGTATCTAAGGACCGGGCTGGTGACGGAGGAGAGGGAAAAAACAGACCGTCTGGAAACCTATGTGCGGTCCATGGGAATCCGGGGATTTAAAAATTGGGATAAAACCTGGGAGCGGACCTTCGAGGGCGGAGGCAGAATCAATCTTTTGGAATTGAATCAGTTCCGGGAGGAGATTCTGGCTCCCTTAAAGGAATGGAAAGAGAAGGCCGGAGACCGCGGCACTTCCATCGGGGACATGACAAAGGCCCTCACAGACCTCCTCACCACGTTGGAGGCCGAGCGGAAGCTGGAGGAAAAAAGCCAGTGGTTTGCCGAAAGGGGAATGGAAAAGGAGGCCAGGGAATATAAGGAAATTTATGGCCTGGTTATGGAGTTATTTGAGCGGCTTTACGAGCTTTTGGGGGAGGAGACCGTTTCCAAGCGGGAGTATCTGGACATTTTAAACGCAGGTTTTGAAGAGCTTAAGGTGGGAATGATTCCCGCCGGGGCAGACCGGGTGGTGGCCGGAGATTTGAAGCGTACCAGGCTTTCCGGCATCCGTGCCCTGTTTTTCCTTGGAGTCAATGAGGGCATGGTTCCCGCAGACACGGGAAAGGGCGGAATTTTAACGGACCAGGAGCGGGAGGCCTTAAAGAAAAACTCCCTGGAGCTGGCTCCCACGGCCCGGGAAGAGGGATTCATGCAGCGGTTTTATCTGTACCTGACCATGACAAAGCCCTCCGAGCTTTTAACCCTGTCCTGGAGTACCCTGTCTTCGGAGGGAAAGACCATGCGGCCCTCCAGCCTCATCGGAAACTTAAGGAAACGTTTCCCGGAGATTCCCGTACGTTTGGCTGCAGAGGAAAAGGACCCGGAAATCCATGTGAATGCAGCGAGAAAAGCGGTGATTGCCTGGCTTCAGGATCCGGAAAACCTGGAACGGGATCCGCGGTTTGGAGCCCTTTACGGCTGGCTTTCCGGGGAGGGAAACATGGCCGGGGAGATGGAGCAGCTTGCGAGGGCCTGTGTCTATTCCTATGAAGAAAAGGGAATCGGAAGAGAGGCGGCCAGAGCTCTTTACGGACAGCTCTTAAACGGCAGCGTCACCAGAATGGAGGGGTATGCTGCCTGTGCCTACGCCCATTTTTTAAGCCACGGGCTGGAGCTTAAAAGAAGACGGGAATATGAGCTGGATTTTTCCGACATGGGAAATTTATTCCACCGTTCCATTGATCTGTTTTTCCATCAGGTAAAGGAGCAGGGAAAGGATTTCAGGGCAATCGGCGATTCCGAGCGAAGGTCCATGGTGAAGACCTGTGTGGAGCAGGTCTCTTTGGAGTACAGAAATACCATCATGAAAAGCTCTGCCAGAAACAGCTATCTGGAACGGAAGGTGGAACGGATTGCCGACAGGACCATACGGGCTCTGATTCACCAGATCAAAAAGGGAGATTTTGAGCCGGAGGGCTTCGAGGTGGATGTGAGCACCAGGATTCCCTTAAAAGGCGGAGAGGCATTGAATCTAAAGGGAAGAATTGACCGGATGGACGTGTTTGAGGACCAGGATAAGGTCTATGTGAAGATCATGGACTATAAATCAGGCAGTACCTCTTTTGATCTTTCCCTTTTATACCATGGTCTGCAGCTTCAGTTGGTGGTGTATATGGACGCGGCCTTAAAACTGGAGCAGAGGCGGCATCCCGGAAAGGAAACGGTTCCGGCAGGAATTTTCTATTATCATATCGAGGACCCGATGATCGACAGACAGGGAGACATGTCGCCGGAGGAGATTGAGGCCGGGATTTTAAAAAAGCTTCGCATGGACGGCCTGGTAAACAGCAGCCTGGATGTGATTAAGCACATGGACCGGGAAATTGAAAAAGAGTCGGACGTGATTCCCGTGGCCTTAAAGGACGGGCTCATACAGGAGTCCCGGTCTTCCGTTGCCGGAGGAAAACGGTTTGGTCATCTGACAGATTTTGTAAATGAGAGCTTAAAGACCATGGGAGAGGAAATCATGGAAGGGAAGGTGGCGGTGAATCCCTACAAGCAGGGAAACAGGACGGCCTGTGATTACTGCCCCTACCACAGTGTCTGCGGCTTTGATTTAAAGACGGCGGGCTTCGGATTCAGGAAATTCCGGCCAATGAAGGCGGAGGAAATCTGGAAGGAGATCGAACCGGAGGAGGAAGATGAGAAAGAGGGAGGTGAGGAGCGTGGCTGAAGTACAGTGGACCAAGGAACAGATGCAGGTGATCGAAACCAGGGACAGGAATCTTTTGGTGTCAGCGGCTGCCGGAAGCGGAAAAACAGCGGTTTTGGTGGAGCGGATTATCCAAATGGTGACGGACCGGGACCATCCGGTGGACATTGACAAGCTTTTAGTCATGACCTTTACCAATGCTGCCGCCTCCGAAATGCGGGAGCGGATTGGAGATGCCCTGGAGAAACGGCTGGAGCAGTGTCCGGGGGATATCAATTTAGAGCGGCAGACCACCCTGATTCATCATGCAAAAATCACCACCATCGACAGCTTCTGTCTGAAGCTGCTGCGGGAGCATTTTAATGAGCTGGACATTGATCCCGGATTCCGGATTGGGGATGAGGGAGAGCTTAAGCTTTTGCAGGCCGACGTGATGAAGGCGCTTCTGGAGGAGTATTATGGACGGGAGGACCAGCGGTTTTTAAACTTTGCGGATGCCTATGCCCTGGGCAGGGCAGACGGAGGTTTGGAGGACTATATTTTACAGGTATGGCACTTCTCCCAGAGTAATCCCTGGCCGGGGGAATGGATTTCAAAGTGCAGGGAGGAGCTGCATATAGAAGAAACCGGGGATCCGAAGGCCCTTGGTGAGACGGAATGGATGAAATATTTAATCCAGGACGTGAAAAAACAGGCATCGGAGTTTTCCGGGCAGCTTCAGGAAGCCCTTGAGATTGCGGAAAGCGAAGAGGGCCCAGCCGCCTATGTTCCCATGCTGACCGAGGATATGAGAAACATGGAGCGGCTGGCTTTAGCGGACACCTATGAGGAGATTTACGGGCTTTTATCGGAAATTTCCTTTGGCCGCCTGGCGGCGGTGCGGGGAAAGCAGGTGTCTGCGGAAAAGAAGGAGGAGGCCGCCGGAATCAGAAACCGGGTGAAGGACGCGGTAAAGAAAATGAAGGCCCTCTATGTGCCGGGGACCATGGAACAGATGTACAAGGACCTGATGGCAAGCCGGGAGCCTGTTTTCATGCTTCTGGAGCTGGCATCGGAGTTTGCGGCCAGATACCAGGAGGCAAAAGAGGAAAAGAATCTGGTGGATTTCAATGATCTGGAGCACTTTGCCCTGGACATTCTCACGGGGGGCTCCAAAGACCATGGGCCGGGCCCGGTGGCGGATGAGCTTTCCAGGGAGTACGAGGAAATCCTGGTGGATGAGTACCAGGACAGCAATGAGGTGCAGGAGACCTTAATCCGCCTGCTCTCCAGGGAACGGTTCGGGACGCCCAACGTTTTCATGGTGGGGGACGTGAAGCAGAGCATTTATAAATTCCGTCTGGCAAAGCCGGAGCTGTTTCTGGAAAAGTACGAGACCTATAAAAAAGAAGAGGGCCTTTACCAGAAGATTGAGCTCCATAAAAACTTCCGGAGCCGTCCGGAAGTACTTTCGGGAATTAACGATGTGTTTTACAGCATCATGACAAAAAATCTGGGGGACATCCAGTACACCGAGGACGCCGCCCTCCATCCGGGGGCCGGATATCCTGAAGTTTTAAAGGCCGGACAGGCAAAAACAGAAGTCCTTTTGTTAAACACCGGAGAGGAGCGGTTCCTTTCCATGGATGAAGAGCGGGCCGACTATACGGCCAGGGAGGCGGAGGCCAGGCTCATCGCCGCTAAGATCAAGGAGCTGACGGACCCGGAGACGGGAATGCAGGTCTGGAACGGAAAAAAGGCGCAGTATGAGCCCCTTAAGAAAAAGGATATCGTGATTCTTTTGAGGAGCTTAAGCGGCTGGGCAGAGGAATTTTTAAGTGTCCTCAGCGCGGAAGGAATCCCGGCCTTTGCCGAGTCGCGGACTGGGTATTTTACGGCGGTGGAGGTGGAAACCGTCCTCAATATGCTGGCCCTCATTGACAATCCCATGCAGGACATTCCGTTAGTAGGCGTGTTAAAGTCTCCCATAGCCGGACTCACCGACAGGGAGCTTTCCATGGTCATGGCAGAGTTTAAGCAATGTACGGATAAGGGCCAGGATATGGGATTTTACGGAGCGGTGAAGCTGTATTTGAAACGGTACGGATGTTGGCCGGAAGGGAAAGGAAAGACGGAGCACGGGGACGCCGGATATGGAGCTGCCGAAAATGAAATTGCCGGGAAGCTCGGCCGGTTCCGGGAGATTCTTCTTATGCTCCGCCGGGAAGCGGAGTACCTCCCGGTTCACCGTCTTTTGTACCGGGTGTTTGAGCTGACCGGATATTATGATTACGTTTCCGCCATGCCTGCAGGAAAGGTGCGCCAGGCCAATTTGAATATGCTGGTGGAAAAGGCGGCGGCCTTTGAGCGGACCAGCTACCAGAGTCTTTTTGACTTCATCCGCTATATTGAAAAGCTGAAAAAGTACAGCACCGATTTCGGCGAGGCGGCCAGGGCCGGGGAAAATGACGATACGGTGAGAATCATGAGCATCCATAAAAGCAAAGGCCTGGAGTTTCCTGTGGTATTCTTAGCCGGAGCGGGAAAGGCCTTCAACAGACAGGATTCCCGCGGAAAAATCCTCATAGACGAGACGCTTGGAGTAGCCACGGATTTTCTCGACGTAAAGCAGAAGGTAAAGGCCCCCACTTTAAAGAAAAATGTGCTGGCCAGAAAGATGAATCTGGAGAGCATGGGAGAGGAGTTAAGAATCCTCTACGTGGCCATGACCAGAGCCAGAGAAAAGTTAATTATCACGGCGGCCGACAAATACCTGGAAAATAAGCTGGAGAAATGGGGAAATCTTCCCGGACAGAGAAATCTTCCGTTCACCTATTTGAGCGCGGCTTCCTCCTGCCTGGACTGGATTTTAATGGCATCGGGAAATGCCAGAGATACCATGTCCATCCAGACCGTGCCTGTGGAGGACCTTTTAAAAGAGGAGACCAGAAGCCAGCTAAAAAAGACCGGAATCCACCTGCTCCTTGGAGAGCTTCGGGAGGAAGGAAAAAAGATAAAAAATGAAAAGCTCCATGAAAAACTTTGCTTTTCCTATCCCCATGAGGCAGATATTGCACTCCATGCCAAAATGTCTGTGTCGGAGCTCAAGGAGCGGGGCCAGTTTGTGGACGATGGGGAAAGCGATTTCCTTCCGACAATTCCTATGTTTTTGCGGGAAGAAGAGCAGAAAGAAGAAAAAAACGCAGAAAAAAAAGCAGGCGGCGCCTTTGGTGGTACCTTCCGCGGAACGGCCTATCACCGTGTGCTGGAACTGCTTCCCTTCAAAGAGATTACCTCCATGGAAGAGCTGAAACGCCAGCTTTCCAGGATAAAGAAAGAGGAACGGATGGACCCGAAAGCCTTATCCCTGGTATCTTCCGGCGCACTGTGGAAATTTTTCTCCACCCCCATTGCCGCACGGATGCGAAAGGCCGATGAAGAAGGACGGCTTCACAAGGAGAGCCAGTTTGTCATGGGAATTCCGGCAAGACTTATGGACGAAGCGGATTCCGATGAGCTGGTGCTGATTCAGGGTATCGTTGACGCCTGGTTTGAGGAGGACGATGGAATCGTTCTGGTGGACTATAAAACAGACCGGGTACAGGAGGGGGAGGAACATGTTTTGCTGGACCGTTACCGCCTCCAGATGATTTACTATGGACAGGCCCTGGAACAGATCACAGGAAAACCAGTGAAGGAATCGGTGATCTATTCCCTGGCCCTTCAGAAAGAAATTTTTGTGGGATAAAGGCAGAAAAAAGCCCCCGGCCGGAAAGCAAAGGCTCCGGCCGGGGGTAACGTTTAATCTTCAGCGAGAATCAGCTCTTTTGCATAGGGCAGGGATTCAATCCAGTGGCAGAAGGTGTGCCATTCCGTCAGCTTATGGGCTTTTCTGGCATAATAGATATTGATTAAGGTCTCATAGCTTAAGGTGCAGGTCCGCATCTGGTTGTAGCTGGAGGGGAGAAGCTGGATTAAGTCGTACCAGTCCTCTTTTTTCTTGCCGTTTTCCATGTACCGGAGACGGATGGATTCCAGCTTTTCCACAATGGTTTCCATAAAGGCCAGACCGTCGGGGGTCAGGTGATCATGGCTGAAATCGTCCATGGAAAAGGGCTTGGAATGGATTTTATGCATGGTGCTGGTGGAGTTTGCCACCGTGGCAACTTTATAGGTATCGTATTCCTTCCACCAGTAAAGGGGGGCCGTGATGTCCACGGAAACGAAAACCTGGCGGATGTATTTTCTGTGATCGCTTCCGGCCTTCCGGAGCCGTTTGGCCAGGTCCAGATCGTTGGGGCCAAGGACATAATTCCCGTCCTCATCGTAATAGCTGTCCATCCGCTCCCAGCTGTTCATGGGGTTTCTGGCCCCGCGGATGGCATTTTCAAGGTTCATGACGCTGGTGCGTTCTAGTGTTATCATTTGGTACTCCTCTCCCGAAAAGGAAATCAGTCAAACTGTAATGCAGATATCATTATAAAGGGAAAAGCAGAATCCGGCAAGGGGATATTTGATTTTATGGAATGGCTTGATTCCCGGCGGCCAGTTCGTATATAATGTGGGAAGCAGCATCAGAGAAAGAAAACAGAGAATGGATGGAGGAAAAAGCATGAACCTGATTGTGGCAGTGGATAAAAACTGGGCCATCGGCAGCAAAGGAAAGCTTTTAGTGAGCATTCCCGGAGACCAGAAGCTGTTCCGGGAGGAAACCATGGGGAAGGTCATCGTCATGGGAAGAAAAACAATGGAAAGCCTGCCGGGGGGAAAGCCCCTTCCCGGGCGCACCAATGTGGTGCTCACCAGAAAGGACGATTACACGAAAAAGGGAGCTGTTATTTTCCATGGGGTGCCGGAAACTCTCAGCTTTCTGGAGCAGTTTCCCGATGAGGATATCTTTATTATAGGAGGGGAGGAAATCTACCGGGAATTTCTTCCATACTGTGACACGGCCCATGTGACCTGGATTGATTATTCCTATGAGGCCGATACCCATTTTCCCAATCTGGATCAGGATCCGGACTGGCATGTGACTGCAGAAAGCGATGAGCAGACATATTTTAATCTCTGCTATGAATTCCGGAAATACCAGCGAAAATAGGAAATGAAATTTACTTTTGGGTTGATATAAAACCAAGAACATGATAAACTTAATACATGCGAGCAATTTCGAGGGAATTGCAGAAATTACACAGGAGGTTGAGCATTATGTATCCGATTTTAAAAGCAGAAAAGCTGGCGGATAAAATTCATCTTATGGTAGTAAAAGCGCCGAGAGTTGCAAAAAACTGCCAGCCTGGTGAGTTTGTAATCGTTAAGATTGATGAAGCAGGGGAGAGAATTCCGCTGACCATTTGCGACTATGACAGAGAAGAGGGAACCATCACAATCGTATTCCAGATTGTGGGCGCTTCCACAGAAAGAATGGCAGAATTAAAGGCCGGAGACCAGTTCCGTGATTTCGTTGGCCCGCTGGGAAATCCGTCCGAATTTGTGAAGGAAGACCTGGAAGAATTAAAGAAGAAAAAATACCTGTTCGTGGCAGGCGGCGTAGGTACTGCACCTGTTTACCCGCAGGTAAAATGGTTAAAAGAGCATGGAATTGATGCCGATGTTATTATGGGTTCCAAGACCAAGGACCTTCTGATTCTGGAAAAGGAAATGGAAGCCGTTGCAGGAAATCTCTATGTGACAACCGATGACGGTTCCTACATGAGAAAGGGCATGGTAACAGAGGTAATCAAGGATCTGGTTGTGAACCAGGGCAAGAAGTATGACGTCTGTGTGGCAATCGGACCGATGATCATGATGAAATTCGTATGTCTTCTGACAAAAGAGCTGGGACTTCCCACCATTGTCAGCCTGAACCCGATCATGGTAGACGGTACCGGAATGTGCGGCGCCTGCCGTGTAACCGTTGGAGATTCTGTAAAGTTCGCATGTGTGGACGGACCGGAGTTTGACGGACATGCAGTAAACTTTGATGAAGCAATGAAGCGTCAGCAGATGTACAAGACGGAGGAGGGACGCGCTCTCCTTAAGCTTCGCGAAGGCGACACCCATCACGGCGGCTGCGGACACTGCAGCGACAATTAATTGTGGAGGAACAGACATGGACGTAATGAAGAAAGTACCTGTAAGAGAACAGGATCCGAAGGTGCGTGCTACCAACTTTGAGGAAGTATGCTACGGATATAATGAAGAAGAGGCAGTTGCAGAGGCAGAGCGCTGCTTAAATTGTAAAAATGCAAGATGTGTTGCCGGATGTCCGGTAAATATTGATATTCCGGCCTTTATCAACGAGGTAAAAGAGAGAAGATACGAGGATGCCGCCAATACAATCGCAAAATCCTCTGCACTTCCCGCAGTCTGCGGCCGTGTGTGCCCGCAGGAGAGCCAGTGTGAAGGAAAATGTGTCCGCGGAATCAAGGGCGAGGCCATTTCCATCGGTAAGCTGGAGCGCTTTGTGGCTGACTGGTCCAGAGAGCATGGATTTGTTCCCAAGGCAGCAGAAGAAAAGCTTGGAAAGAAAGTAGCCGTTATCGGTTCTGGCCCTGCTGGTCTTACCTGTGCAGGTGATCTGGCAAAGCTTGGCTATGACGTAACAATTTTCGAGGCACTTCATGAGCCGGGCGGAGTTCTTACATACGGTATCCCGGAGTTCCGTCTTCCGAAGCAGGCAGTGGTACAGCCGGAAATCGACAACGTAAGAAAGCTTGGCGTTAAGATCGAGACAAACGTTATTATCGGTAAATCCGTAACCGTTGACGAGCTGATGGACGAGGAGGGCTTCTCCGCCGTATTTATCGGTTCCGGTGCAGGACTTCCGAAGTTCATGGGTATCCCCGGTGAGAACGCCAACGGCGTATTCTCCGCCAACGAGTACCTGACAAGAAGCAACCTGATGAAGGCATTCCGTGACGACTACGACACCCCGATTTCCACCAACAAGAAAGTGATCGTTGTGGGCGGCGGCAACGTGGCCATGGACGCAGCAAGAACCGCACTCCGCCTTGGCGCAGAGGTTCATGTTGTATACAGAAGAAGTGAAGCTGAGCTTCCGGCACGAGTGGAAGAAGTGCATCATGCAAAAGAAGAGGGCGTTATCTTTGACCTCCTCACAAATCCGGTTGAAATCCTTGTGGATGAAAAAGGCTGGGTAAAGGGTATGACCGTAATCCGTATGGAGCTTGGCGAGCCGGATGCATCCGGAAGAAGACGTCCGGTTGAGGTTCCCGGATCTGAGTTCACCATCGACTGCGATGCCGTGATCATGTCCCTTGGTACTTCTCCGAACCCGTTAATTTCCTCCACCACAGGCGGACTGGAAATCAACAAGCACAAATGCATCGTGGCCGATGATAAGAACGGCCAGACTTCCAGAGAAGGTGTATTTGCAGGCGGCGATGCCGTAACTGGCGCAGCAACTGTAATTCTTGCCATGGAGGCAGGAAAAGCCGGTGCCCGTGGAATCCATGAGTACTTAAGCAACAAATAAAGACGAGATAAGACGTTAGGATTCTGCCGCAGGAGAACTTTTTCCTGCGGCAGTTCTTTCCTCATGTCCTGGAGATAAGTAAAATGAGAAGAAATATCGATCTGCTCCATGAACCGATTCTTCCGGCTTTAACCAGACTTGCCCTTCCCATTATGGCCACTTCCCTGGTTCAGATGGCTTATAACCTGACGGATATGGCCTGGATTGGCCGTGTGGGTGCAGGAGCCGTGTCGGCTGTGGGCTCGGCAGCCATGTTTACCTGGTTTTCCCAGGGCGTCAGCAACCTGGCCAAAATGGGAGGCCAGGTGAAGGTGGCCCATGCCCTTGGACGGGGAAACAGAGAGGAAGCGGCAGAATATGCCCAGGGTGCCATCCAGATCGGGATTTTATTTGCCTTGGTTTTTGGCTTTCTGACCATCACATGCCGGAAAGGCCTGATTGGCTTTTTTAATATGAAGAACCCGGAAATTATCCGGGACGCAGAGCTGTATCTGATGATCACCTGCGGGTTGATCTTATTTTCTTTTTTGAATGTGATTTTTACCGGAATTCTCACGGCATCCGGAGACAGCAAAACGCCGTTTTTATCCAATGTGATCGGCCTTGTGATCAATATGATTCTGGACCCTGTTTTAATTTTCGGCCTGGGACCTGTTCCCAAAATGGGTGTGTCCGGGGCGGCTTTTGCCACAGTGGGAGCCCAGGCAGTGGTGACGTTGGTGTTCCTCTTTTCCATCCGCAGTGACACCATTCTTTTTGACAAGGTACATATCTGGCGTCCCACATCCAGGGCGTATGTAAAGCAGATTGTAAGAATCGGTTTTCCGGCGGCCATCCAGACCATGATTTACAGCAGCATTTCCATGGTGCTCACCAGGCTGGTTGCAGGCTTCGGCGATACGGCCATCGCGGTCCAGCGTGTGGGAAGCCAGATCGAGTCGGTGTCCTGGATGACAGCCGACGGCTTTGCGGCGGCCATCAACTCCTTTGTGGGCCAAAACTATGGAGCGAAGCAGTGGGACCGGGTGAAGAAAGGCTATATGAAGGCAGCCCAGATCATGTTTTTGTGGGGAATGTTTTCCACGGGGCTTCTGATCTTTGCGGCGGAGCCCATTTTCAGGATTTTTATTCATGAGACAGATGTGGTGGCAGACGGAATTGTCTACCTTCAGGTTCTCGGGGTGTCCCAGATGTTTATGTGTGAGGAAATTCTCACCACAGGAGCCCTTTCCGGTCTCGGAAAAACCATGCAGGCCTCCGTCATCAGCATTATTCTCACCTCGGCGCGGATTCCCATGGCACTGTTTCTTGTGATGACGCCCCTGGGGCTTTCGGGAATCTGGTGGGCTATCACCCTGTCCAGTGTCTTAAAAGGAATCGTGTATGTGACTTATTTTATGGCAACCATGAGGAAAATGCCGAAAACGGCATAGGAATACAACAAACGGAGGAAGCTTCATGAAGAAAAACATGACTCAGGAGGAGCGGTATGTGATGATGACGGAGACTCCGGTTTCCAGGCTGATTCCCAGCCTGGCAGTGCCCACCATCATCAGTATGCTGGTGACGTCCATCTACAACATGGCAGATACCTTTTTCGTAAGCCAGATCAATACCAGCGCCTCCGCAGCCGTGGGTATTATTTACTCCCTGATGGCCATGATTCAGGCCATAGGCTTTACCCTGGGAATGGGTGCAGGAAATTTTATTTCCAGAAGTCTGGGAAAAAAGGATGAGGAAACAGCAGTCCGCACGGCGGCAACGGCCTTTTATACGGCGGTTTCCGTGGGAATTCTCATGGCCGTCACAGGCATTTTGGGTCTGGATAAGCTGGTCCATATGCTGGGCGCCACAGAAACCATCGCGCCCTACGCCAGGGACTATGCCGGATATATTCTTCTGGGAGCGCCTGTGATGACCGGCTCCTTTGTAATGAATAATCTTCTGCGTTCTCAGGGCTTTGCTTTTTACTCCATGCTGGGAATTACCACAGGCGGTATTTTAAATATGATTCTGGATCCGATTTTCATTTTCGGGTTTGACCTTGGAATTTCCGGAGCGGCTCTGGCCACGGTTTTAAGCCAGTGCATCAGCTTTGGAATCCTGTTTTTCCAGTGCAATTTCAGAAAGGGCTGTATCCGGCTGCGTATCAGCAAGTTTACGCCCACCTGGAAGATCTACGGGGAAATTCTCCACGCGGGAATCCCCTCCCTTTGCCGCCAGGGCCTTGCCAGTGCGGCGGCGGTGGTCCTCAATGTGGCGGCCAATCCCTTTGGAGATGCGGCCATCGCAGCCATGTCCATCGTGACCAGATATATGATGTTCATAAACTCTGCCTTAATCGGTTTCGGACAGGGCTTCCAGCCGGTGTGCGGCTTCAACTTCGGCGCCAAACGGTTTGACCGGGTGCTGGAGTCCTTCTGGTTCTGCTTAAAGGTGGCCTTGGTTCTCCTCACCACCCTGGGAGCCATAAGCTTTCTGGGAGCGGAGACCATTATGGAGCTGTTCCGGAAAGGCGACCGGGAGGTTATTGAAATCGGAACCTGGGCTCTGCGGTTCCAGTGTCTGACCATGCCCCTCCAGGCCTGGATTATCATGTCCAACATGCTGACCCAGTCCATCGGCTACGGTTTTCGGGCTTCCATTGTGGCAGCGGGACGCCAGGGAATCTTTTTTATCCCGGCCCTTTTGGTGCTGCCGAAGGTCTTTGGTATCTTCGGACTTCAGATCTCCCAGACAACGGCAGACGTGTGTACTGCAGTGATGGCTGCGGTGATCGTTCTTGGTATATTAAAAGAGCTGAAAGAAAAAGATGAAGAAATGAAAAATTTATCGAAAAAAACTATGGACGAATCAGGGATTTTGTGAGAGAATGTAGAAAGAATGATGTGATTTTTTTAACAAGGAAATCCTCTATATTTTGAAAGGAGTCTTAACATGATTTATTCACACGAAGTAGAGAAAATGTGTACAGTTGCTCAGGGCGTTAACCATGGCGCCGCTCCGATTCCGGAGGAAGCAAAGTGGGTACAGTCCAAGGAGATCAAAGACATTTCCGGTCTGACCCATGGTATCGGCTGGTGTGCTCCACAGCAGGGTGCATGTAAGCTGACTCTGAATGTAAAGGAAGGAATTATCCAGGAAGCCCTGGTTGAGACCATCGGATGTTCCGGTATGACCCATTCCGCAGCTATGGCAGCAGAAATTCTTCCGGGAAGAACTGTTTTAGAGGCTCTGAATACAGACCTTGTTTGTGATGCCATCAATACAGCCATGAGAGAGCTGTTCCTCCAGATCGTTTACGGAAGAACCCAGAGTGCATTCTCCGAGGATGGTCTTCCCATCGGTGCAGGTCTGGAAGACCTTGGTAAGGGACTTCGTTCCCAGGTTGGTACCATGTACGGAACCTTAAAGAAAGGTCCCCGCTATCTGGAAATGGCAGAGGGCTATGTAACCGGAATCGCCCTTGACGCAGAGGACCAGATCATCGGCTACCAGTTCGTGAACCTTGGAAAGATGACCGATTTCATCAAGAAAGGCGACGATCCCAACACTGCATACGAGAAAGCAAAAGGACAGTACGGCCGCGTTGCTGATGCTGTAAAGATCATCGACCCGAGACAGGAGTAAAGCAAGAGTCATTATTTAGGAGGAAATAGTATCATGGCATTATTTGAATCATATGAGAGAAGAATTGATAAGATCAATTCCGTATTAAACAGCTATGGAATTGCTTCCATCGAAGAGGCTGAAAAAATCACAAAAGATGCAGGCTTAAACGTATATGACCAGGTTAAGAAAATCCAGCCCATCTGCTTTGAGAACGCATGCTGGGCTTACACCGTAGGCGCAGCAATCGCCATCAAGAAGAACTGCCGCAGAGCCGCAGACGCTGCCGCAGCTATCGGCGAGGGCCTTCAGGCTTTCTGTATCCCGGGTTCCGTTGCTGACCAGAGAAAGGTTGGTCTTGGACATGGTAACCTTGGAAAGATGCTTCTGGAAGAGGATACTGACTGCTTCTGCTTTTTAGCAGGTCATGAGTCCTTTGCAGCCGCTGAGGGCGCTATCGGTATCGCAGAGAAGGCAAACAAGGTTCGTAAGAAACCGCTCCGCGTTATCTTAAACGGTCTTGGAAAGGATGCTGCACAGGTAATTTCCCGTATCAACGGCTTTACATATGTTGAGACAAAGATGAACTACTACACAGGCGAGGTGGAGGAAGTGTTCCGTAAGTGCTACTCCACAGACCCGGAGAGCCCCCGTGCAAAGGTAAACTGCTATGGCGCCAACGATGTAACCGAGGGCGTTGCCATCATGTGGAAAGAGGGCGTTGATGTTTCCATCACCGGAAACTCCACCAACCCCACACGTTTCCAGCATCCCGTAGCAGGAACTTATAAGAAGGAATGCGTAGAGAAAGGCAAGAAGTACTTCTCCGTAGCTTCCGGCGGCGGCACAGGCCGTACCCTTCATCCCGATAATATGGCAGCAGGTCCGGCTTCCTATGGTATGACCGATACCATGGGCCGTATGCACTCCGATGCCCAGTTCGCAGGTTCTTCTTCCGTTCCGGCCCACGTAGAGATGATGGGTCTCATCGGAATGGGAAATAACCCCATGGTAGGTGCCACTGTGGCTGTTGCCGTTAGTGTGCAGCAGGCTGCTGATGAAGGCAAGTTCTAAAGGTAAGAGAATTTATTCATAGGATGGGGGAGCGTCTGCCATGGCGCCCCCTCATTTTATATGGCCCACAGGAAGAACAGGAGGCAAAACATATGGTTCACAGTCTGATTCCCATGTCGGTGGATATTAAGGTGAAGAAGTTTGAGGAGCCTGCCAGGCTCATCAACTGCATGGAGCTGACGGCAGCCCTGGGGATGGCATGCCGCCAGGCAGGAGAAGAGCTTATGATGGCCCAGGCCGGCATGGTGCTTAAAGAATACCGGGATCTGGTGTTGGAAAAGATCGGAGACAATCCCAGGGTGGATGAAAAACTGCTTTCTGTGATACGAAACTATATTTTCAAGTCCGGAGAGACCGTGGATGAGGATTCTTTGGTGACCCTGAAGCTGGGATATGAATTTTCTTAGGTTTTTTGCAAAATGGGAGATTTTACACTTTCTTTTTTCAGGGAGGTGTGATACAATAGCACACACAAACAAAAGGACTTCTGCAAACGAAGCAGAGAATTGATAGGATAGAGGTGCGGAATTCAAAAGTACTGCAGCCCACAGGCTGGACCGCCGGGATGCAGGAAAGGGGAAACCGCCGAAGGATTTTTGTCCGGTCCGGGACAGGGATTCTGGGACAGCGCAGAATATGCGCTGGACTGTCACGAAACGTGGAGCGCTATCTTGTGCTGTTGGTTGGCTTACTGTGTTTTTCTGAATTTACACCACAAACGCGTTTTCCGTCAGGGACTGTCGTTTGTGGTATTTTTGTTTGAAAAAAGAAAGGAAGTAAGAGAACATGTACAGCAGAAAAAGAAAAGGGCTTCTTCTCGTAAGCCTGGCACTGATGTTTGTGATGGCCTTTGCCATGACAGCATTTGGAGCGGAGGAAGAAGCAGAGTATGTGCCGGCTGTGTATTCCACCTTCTGGGCCCTGGTACCTCCGATTGTGGCCATCGGTTTGGCACTGATCACTAAGGAGGTATACAGCTCCCTGTTTGTGGGAATTTTAATGGGAGGCATTCTGTATTCCGGCCTGAATTTTGAAATGACCATTGTCCACATTTTTGAGGACGGCATCATCGGGGTTCTGTCCGACAGCTACAATGTGGGTATCCTGGTGTTCCTGGTGATTTTGGGAGCCATGGTAAGTCTGATGAATAAGGCAGGCGGTTCTGCGGCCTTCGGCCAGTTTGCCGCCAGCAAAATTCACAGCCGTGTGGGAGCACAGCTTGCAACGGTGCTTCTGGGCGTTCTGATTTTCATTGACGACTATTTCAACTGCCTGACCGTGGGAAGTGTCATGCGTCCGGTAACCGACAAGTTCAACGTATCCCGCGCGAAACTGGCCTACCTGATCGATGCAACGGCAGCTCCTGTCTGCATCATCGCTCCGATTTCCTCCTGGGCGGCAGCCGTAACCGGATTTGTGGAGGGCGAAGACGGATTCTCCATTTTCATCCGCGCCATTCCCTATAACTTCTATGCCCTTTTAACCATCGTGATGATGATTGGCATGGTGGTCATGAAGGTGGAATTCGGCTCTATGAAGACCCATGAGAAAAATGCAGTGAAGGGTGATCTCTACACCACACCGGGCCGTCCCTACGATTATGCCAAGGACGAGCACGTGGTGGCCCGCGGAAAGGTGATGGACCTTTTAATTCCCATCATTTCCCTGATCATCTGCTGCGTGATCGGTATGCTGTATACAGGCGGATTTTTCTCAGGAACCGATTTCGTGACGGCATTTTCCGAGAGCGATGCCTCTCTGGGACTGACTCTGGGAAGCTTTTTCGGTCTGGTAATTACCATCGGGCTCTACCAGCTCCGGAGAGTTTTAAGCTTCAGTGACTGCATGGCCTGCATTCCGGAGGGCTTTAAGGCCATGGTTCCGGCCATCCTGATTCTTACCTTTGCCTGGACCTTAAAGTCCATGACCGACAGCCTGGGCGCCGATGTGTATGTGGCATCCCTGGTGGCCTCCAGTGCAAAAGGACTTTTGAATTTCCTTCCGGCCATTATCTTCGTGGTGGGCTGCCTTTTAGCCTTCGCCACCGGAACCTCCTGGGGTACCTTTGGTATCTTAATCCCCATCGTGGTTGCCGTATTTGAAAACAGCAACCCGCAGCTCATGATTATTTCCATCTCTGCCTGCATGGCAGGCGCTGTGTGCGGAGACCATTGTTCTCCCATTTCCGACACCACAATCATGGCTTCGGCAGGCGCCCAGTGCGAGCACGTGAACCACGTAATGACCCAGCTTCCCTATGCGGTGACGGCGGCTGCCATTTCCTTTGTCACATACATTGTGGCGGGCTTTGTGCAGACTGCATGGATTGCCCTTCCTGTTGGAATCGTTCTGATGATCGGGGCGCTGGTTATAATCAAACTGTTGGGAAATACCGTTACAGAGTCGTAACGGTTTCATAAGAAAAGGGCCTGCCCGGGTGAATTGCCTGGCAGGTCCTTTTTTCGCGGGATTTTATTCCAGTCCCTCAAACTGCATTTCATAATATTTGGCGTACAGGCCGCCCTTTGCCAAAAGATCGCTGTGGGTGCCGCGCTCGGAAATATTCTGGTCGTTGATGACAATGATTTCATCCGCGTTCCGGATGGTGGAGAGGCGGTGGGCGATGGTGATGGTGGTGCGGTTTTTGGAAAGCTCTTCCAGGCTCTTCTGGATATGGCGTTCGCTTTCGTTATCCAGGGCGCTGGTGGCCTCATCGAGAATCAGAATCGGCGGGTTTTTAAGGAATACCCTGGCGATGGAGATTCGCTGCTTCTGGCCGCCGGAAAGTCTGGCGCCGCGCTCTCCCACGAAGGTGTCATAGCCATCGGGAAGCTCCATGATGAAGTCATGAATATTGGCCTTTTTGGCGGCTTCCATGATTTCTTCGTCCGTTGCCTCCGGCTTTCCGTAGGCAATATTTTCACGGATGGTTCCGCCGAACAGATATACATCCTGCTGCACCAGTCCAATGGAGCTGCGGAGTGACTTTAAGGTGACATGGCGGATGTCCTTACCGTCAATGGTGATGGCTCCTTCTGCCACATCATAAAAGCGGGGCAGAAGAGAACAGATGGTGGTTTTTCCGCCGCCGGAGGGGCCCACCAAAGCGATGGACTTTCCGTGGGGAATCGTAAAGGAAACATCCGTGAGAACCGGCTCCCCGCTGTTGTAATAAAAGCTTACGTCCTTGTAAGCGATGTCTCCCTTCACATCCTTTAAATCCACAGCATCCGGTGCATCCACGATTTCCGGCTCCGTTTCCACAACGGCGAGGAAACGCTTGAAGCCTGTGAGACCTTTCTGAAGCATTTCCGTAAATTCCACCAGAATCTGAATGGGGCTGATGAAAATTCCGATGTAGAGGGCATACATGGCCAGATCTGCCGGTGCCATCTCCCCAACGGCAATCAGGTAGCCGCCAGCCACCAGAATGGTCATGTACATGATTCCCTGGAAAAACAGGGTTCCGGAGTGGAATTTACCCATGGCGCGGTAGTTGTTGTCACGGGAGCGGACGAAATTCTCATTGCTGTAATGGAACTTTTTCCGTTCGATGTCCTCATTGGCAAAGGACTGGACCACGCGGATTCCTGACAAAGTGTCCTGGAGTCTGGCGTTGATGTCGCCGATTTTTCTCCGGTTGTCCATGAAGGTCTCCTGCATGCTGGCGTTCTGCATGAAGCAGAAGACGACCATGAGAATCACCACAACGCCCAAAAGCAGAGCCAGTTTTCCGTTGATTAAAAAGAGGAAAACAAAGGAGCCGATGATTTTAATGGAAGAAATAAACACGTTTTCCGGGCCATGGTGGGCGAATTCCGAGATTTCAAACAGATCGGAAACCAGTTTGCTCATCATCTGTCCCGTATTGTTTTTGTCATAGTAGGAGAAGGAGAGTTTTTCGTAATGGACAAAGAGCTCCTTTCTCATATCCCTCTCAATCCAGGTTCCCATCACATGTCCCTGATAGGTCACATAATATTTGCAGGCCGTCTGCAAAATATAAAGAATGAGAAGACCGGCAAGGAGAAGGCCAAGGGAATGGAAAATGGCTTCCTGATCTTTCGTGAACCAGTCGTTGGCAGCCCGCCTTAAAATCTGCGGAAAGGCCAAATCCACAGCACTGATAAAGGTGGCGCAAAGCAGGTCCAGAAAGAATACCTTTTTGTAAGGCTTATAATAGGCGGCAAATTTTTTCAGTACGTTCATAATCCCTCCCTGTATGTAACATTAGGTGCTGAAAGACACTTTTTTAATAATAACATGGAAAATCCAGGAAGTAAATAGGTGGAAAGGCAGGAAAAATGCGTAAATTCTGCCGCAGAAAATTATGGCCTGGGTAATGAAAATTTAATTGTTTTTTAAGAGATTAGGCGGAAGAATGTGGTATACTTATCCACGAAGAAAACAGACGCACGGAAAATTTTCGTGCCGTTTGCTGTTCCCTTTAGAACATATCCCTCTGAGAAAGGATTTTTAGAGAAATGCAAAATTTTAAATTTAACTGCAAACCGGTTGTACTTCCCCTCCTTGCCGCATGCCTTACCATGCAGCTTTCTGTCACTGCCTCTGCCGCCGTGAGTGCGTCCGAATCGGACATGAATAAAATCGGTCCCGGCTTTGAAGACGTTCAGGAAAACTCCCAAACTCCGGGGACTTCTGAGTCAATCCCGGCATGGACCAAAGTCAACGGAGCCTACATAGACAACAACGGCAGCTCCATATCCGGAGCTATCCTCCGCGGAATCAGCGTTTCCAAATGGCAGGGCGACATTGACTGGAGCAAGGTGGCGCAGGACGACGTATCCTTTGCTTTTATCCGCATGGTCTCTTATGGCTATGAGGGCGGTTATACCATGGACGAATACTTTGAAAAGAATATCCGGGAAGCCAGGGCAAACGGCCTCCATGTCGCTCCCTATGTATACTTGCAGACGAAAACCGTTGAGGAAGCCAGGGAAGCTGCAAGATTTTCCGTTGAGACCGCAAAGAAATATGATATTACTTATCCCATCGCCGTGGATATCGAATCCAGCTACATCCTTGACCTCTCCACCCAGGAGCTGACGGATGTGGTCAACGCCTTCTGCCAGGTGATTGCAGAATCCGGCTATACTCCCATTGTATACAGCGATTACTCAAAATTCACCACAGAAATGGACACCGCCCAGATTCCCTATGAGATCTGGCTGGCCAGATACGGCGGCGACAACTATTACCCCAACCGTACCATATGGCAGTCTACCCAGGAAGGAACCGTAAGCGGAATAAGCGGCTATGTCTGCCTGGAATTTGCCTTTAAGGACTATGCACCCCAGTCTTCAGACACCGGATTGACTCCGGGCCAGTGGCAGAATGAAAACGGAATCTGGTACTTTGTCAATGAAGGAAACCGCTACACAGGATGGGTGAAGCCGGATGGCAAATGGTATTATCTGGATCCGGCAAACGGCGGAGCCATGGTCTCCAATACAACAATGGTCATTGACGGCGTATCCTACACCTTTGACGGAAGCGGAGTGATGCAGTAAACGGTTACTCTTCCCAAGGAAGATTTACAAGTGTATATTCATGATGGACAGCAGGCAGGAATTTTTCCAGAATGTCTGCTGTCTTTATTTTCATGCTGGTGGTGTTGATACAGGGATGGCAGCCGAAATATTCATCCTTTAACACATCAGAATCAATTAGAAGCCGTACATGGTTCTCCGTATCATTGGCCAGTCCGAGGACACTGACGGATCCGGGAGTAATATGAAGGAAGGACTCCATATGTTCATCGTCTGCGAAGGAAAGTCTTGCGGAGTTGATCTGTTTAGACAGGTTCTTTGTCTTAAACTTCTTATTTCCCGGCATCAGCAGCAGATAAAAATTCGTTTTCTGTGCATTGCATAAAAACAGATTCTTGCAGATGTGAATTCCCAGGACCTCCTCCACGGCCAGACAGGATTCAATGGTGAAGGCAGCTTCGTGGTCCACACGGGTATAGGGAATCTTTAAGGAATCCAGCAGTTCATATGTTTTCAGCTCCTTTTGGAGACGGCCCTCTGTGTTTTTGGGAGCCCCCTCATATACGGTTTTATCAACAAAAAAATCCATGTATTCATATCCTTTCTAAAAATACTGGCGCTTTAACCAGAAAAAAGTTATAATCTACTATTATAAAGTATCGGGTAAAAAAATCAAGAATATGGAGATAAAGTTTATGAATCAGTGTCCGAATTTTAAAAAGTGCGGCGGCTGTCAGTACCTGGATATGCCCTATGAAAAGCAGCTTGAGAAAAAGCAGAAGGAATTATCCGTCCTTTTAAAACCGTTCTGCAAGGTGAATCCCATTGTGGGAATGGAACATCCCTTCCATTACCGCAACAAGGTCCATGCAGTGATGGCCAGGGACCGGAAAGGGAATATTATTTCCGGCGTTTATAAAGAGGGAACCCATATGGTTCTTCCGGTCGAAACCTGCCTCATTGAGGATGAGCGGGCGGATGCCATCATTCAGACGGTCCGGAAGCTGCTTCCATCCTTTAAAATGAAGGTATACGATGAGGACACCGGATATGGGTTTCTGCGCCATGTGCTGGTGCGGACCGCCCATAGGACCGGGGAGGTCATGGTGGTTTTGGTGACGGCTTCCCCGGTATTTCCGTCTAAAAATAATTTTGTGAAGGCCCTCAGAAAGGTGCATCCGGAAATCACCACGGTGGTGCAGAATGTCAATAACCGGGGCACTAGCATGGTCCTTGGGGATAAGGAACATGTGCTGTATGGTCCGGGCTTTATCGTGGATGAGCTCTGCGGACGAAAATTCAGGATTTCTTCTAAATCCTTTTACCAGATCAATCCCATACAGACGGAGCGGTTATATAACCTGGCCATTGAGGCAGCCGGGCTTACGGGAAAGGAAACCGTGGTGGACGCCTACTGCGGAATCGGCACCATCGGCCTGGTGGCCGCAGGAAAGGCTGGAAATGTGATCGGCGTGGAATTAAACCGGGATGCCGTCCGTGACGCAGTGACCAATGCCAAGATGAATCAGATTAAAAATATTCGTTTTTATAACAATGATGCGGGGAAATTCATGGTCCAGATGGCCTCTGAAGGGGCCAAGGCCGATGTGGTCTTCATGGACCCGCCAAGGAGCGGAAGCACCGAAGAGTTTATCCATGCAGTGGCCACTCTGGCCCCGAAGCGGGTGGTCTATGTCTCCTGCGGGCCGGAAACGTTAGCGAGGGATCTGGCCTGGTTTAAGAAGGAAGGGTACCAGGCAGTGGAGGCATGGGGGGTGGATATGTTTCCGATGACGGTGCATGTGGAGACAGTCGCTCTGCTGACTAGAAAAGCCCGGTAAATCAAAGGTTTTCGCCGATTTGGGGCAAAAATGGATGTGTGTTTCTGTTTCCGCAGAATGAGTATGAGGAATTTGATTTACCCAGGGGGATAGACTGTGGGGAACGGAAGATATACATTTTGGCGAAAGGATATGTTTTCGCAAAACTGGAAAAAAGAGCGGCATTGCATTCCATTTAACTGATTGGAAGTGCAATGCCGTTTTGTTACGAATAGTGACTTATTTGAGAGAAATATTGTATTTCAAAACCGTATTCTTGAATTGAAAAATTCACTTTTGCGTGATATACTTTTTTTATATTTTATAGAAAAAGCAAAAAATGCTTTTGAACGGAAAAATGAAAATAAGATAGACGGCACTGTAAATGGCATTGAAAGTGGCACTGTAAATATTTCCTTGAACAAGAATGAGCAGGCAGTCTACAGCATTCTTGGAAAGAATCCTTATTTCACAAGACAGGAATTGGCAGATGCTACATCAAAATCGTTGAGGACGATACAACGTACATTGAATTCTTTGCGAAAAAAAGATTTAATAGAAAGAATTGGAAGCGATAAATCAGGATATTGGGAGGTTAAGAACCAATAGTAGTTATTGACAAAAGGGTACTTCTTGTATGCGGGAGAAGAAAGATATAGAGGAGTAAAAATCTCCCCCCTAAGTTGGCTATAAACCTTTTAGCAAAAGATGATTGTTTCGCTATTTAGTATAAGAAATAACTTTCACCGCATGTTAAAACAATTTGCCTGCTCACCCGGAAGGCCCGCTAAATCAATGGGTTTGGGCGATTAGAGGTTGATATGTTTCTGTGCTTTCTGTTTGTTGGGACTGAAGATATGTTTCCTTGGAGCAGGCGGGTTAAGAAAAATTGAACTTTCGGCGAAAGGCTGAATTGTGTCGAATAGGGATTTGGGTGAGAAATCGAAGAAAACGAAAGATCAGGATTTGTGGAGGAAAGAAATATGGATGTTACGTTACAACTCATGACGGTTGAAGAAAAGCCGCTATTGATACGCCTCATGGAACTCTATAATTATGAATTTTCGGAATTCAGCAATGACGATATCAGTGAATTCGGGTACTATGGGTATGATCACATCGACGATTATTGGAATGAGGAAGGGCGGTTTCCCTATCTGATACGCGTTGATGGCAAAATTGCGGGGTTTGTCCTGATTTGTCCGCATTGCAACTACCGTAAGGAAGCGGGGGCGCGGTCTATCGGAGAATTTTTTGTTATGTTGAAATACCGAAGGATGGGGATTGGTACAACCATTGCTACTCAATTGTTCGATAAGCATCGGGGACTTTGGGAAGTTTGTTATTGGAGAAATAACCTTCCCGCAAGTCGATTTTGGAAAAAAGTGGTTGAGGAATATACAAACAATCATTACAAAATTTGCGGAATAGAGGACAATGTGCAGATAGGATTTGCCTTTGAAAATTAGGACTGAGGACATTAAATTTCAGTATATCGAGGCGTATTTACTTGAAAAAATGTAATATATAACTTTGGCGGAGGTGGGGTAAAACATCAATCTTTTAGATACTTTCCGGCAAAACCCAGCGCTTTTGTCTTGCAGTATAAAGTTCTCATCTCAGGAAACATAGAAACCGTTTGTCTGCTTTCAAAGAAAGCCCAATAATGCGGGTATTTCCAGGGACATGGGGCTGGTATGTGGCTATGTTATCCGTTTGGTTGGACTGGTAGCACAGCCATATTTTTACTCCTGGGGTAAAAACAGTGAGAGGAATGTACTTTTTAGCAGAAGATTATAGTACAGAAAAATCTTTGATAGTGTCAGGAGAGATATACTCAACCGTAGATTTGGCTGAACATAAATACGCTGTTTGACTCTATTTTCCGATATGCAGGAACATCTAATTCCTTTGCGATGATTCAATATGGAATTCGCTTCAGAATCAATTCTGGTAAAATACTGATATCAAGACAGACGTTCTTTGCATGAGGAAGCAGCTTTAAGATGTAATTTTGGTGAAATAAAAATGATAAATCAAATTCATAGATAAAAGTGAAAAGACAAAATGGTAAAGTTGCTTTTTGGATGGTGAGGTGTTATACTAAAGAAAACACTTTAATAAAGTATGGGTGGTATAACATGGAAATAAAGCAGACAACAAACATGGAAGTAAAGAAAAAAAACAGAAATCGTATTTTCCGCTATATCTGCAAGCATGGAACTGTTTCTAATCCGGATATCTCGTATGATATGAAGATGAGTCTTCCCACTGTGACACAGATTACAAAGGAGCTGATTGAGAAGGGATTCATTGAAGAAACAGGAGAATTGCAGTCTACGGGAGGGAGACGTGCAAAGGCGCTATCGGCTGCGTTTAATGTGAAACAGGCTGTTGGATTAGATATTACAAAAAACCATATTAGCTTTGTGCTCACTAACCTTACAGGGGAGATTTTAAACCATGTGCGTATTTTTCTGCCGTATACCCATGAGGAGGCTTATTATCGCAGGGTAAATGATGAACTGGAATCTTTTCTGGAGGAAAGCAACGCTGACCGTAAAAGGATTTTGGGTATGGGCATTTCTTTTCCCGGAATCATTGATTTGGATAGGCAGTTGATCACGTATTCGCACATCCTTGGAGTAAAAATGATACCTTTTGATTCCGTGAGCAGCTTTTTTGACTATCCCTGCTGTTTCTTAAATGATGCGAATGCAGGGGCTTATGCGGAAGGAATCCGTTCGGATGAACGGAAACGGTTTTTCTACTTGTCTTTAAGCAATACAGTTGGAGGGGCGATTTTTGATAATAATGGACTCGTACAGGGGAATCATTTCCGATGCGGGGAAGTTGGGCATATGACTGTGATCCCGGATGGAAAGATATGTTATTGTGGGAAAAAAGGATGCCTGGATGCGTATTGCAGTGCAGCGATTTTGTCAGGCGCGGTAGGAGGAAAGTTAGAAAAGTTCTTTGAACTATTAGAAAGGAAAGACCAAAAGGCGACAGAAATATGGGATGCCTATACAGGCTATCTGGCGGTGGCTTTGAATAACATCCGTATGCTTCTTGATTGTGATATTATTCTGGGAGGATATGTGGGAAGCTATGTAGAGCCTTATTTACCGGATATATGGAATAAAGTATCAGAGCGGAATACATTTACAGAGGATCGGCAATTTGTCAATAGCTGCAGATATAAGGTTGGGGCGGCAGCACTTGGAGCAGCGCTTGAAGTAATTGAAAATTTTGTAAGACAAATATAAGCAGCACACGGTGCTTCGGCAGGAGATTTCAGAAATGGAGTCTCCTTTTTTGATGCAGTTTTACTAATACATAAGATGCGTTTTTGAATATAATGACGAAATAATACTTGATTGATAGGAGAATATTGACAAAATTGGAGAGAAGATATAAAATAAGAAACATAATTAAAGTATTTAATAAAGTATAAATAAAAGTAAGTAAAATAGGAGGATATAACAATGGAAGGAAAAATGAAAGTTGCTGTAATGCTGGGAATCGGGAAGATGGGTTTTGAAGAACGGGATATTCCAAAAGCAAAAGATGACGAGGTACTGGTAAAACTGGAATATGTGGGCATCTGCGGAAGTGACCTGCATTATTATGAAACAGGGGCTATCGGGGATTATGTGGTGAAGCCACCCTTTGTACTGGGACATGAACCGGGAGGAACGGTTGTTGAGGTCGGCAAGAATGTAAAACATCTGAAAGTTGGAGACAGAGTCGCACTGGAGCCGGGAAAGACTTGTGGTCATTGTGAGTTTTGTAAAACAGGGCGCTACAATCTGTGTCCGGATGTGGTGTTTTTTGCAACGCCTCCTGTAGATGGCGTATTTCAGGAATACGTTGCCCACGAAGCAGATCTGTGTTTCAAACTGCCGGACAATGTAAGTACTTTGGAGGGAGCTTTGATCGAGCCCTTAGCAGTGGGGTTCCATGCGGCGATTCAGGGAGATGCACATCTTGGACAGAGGGCTGTTGTCATGGGCGCAGGCTGCATCGGTCTTGTTTCCATGATGGCGCTGAAAGCAAGAGGAGTATCGGAAGTATATGTGGTGGACATTATGGAGAAGCGTCTTGAGAAAGCTTTGGAACTGGGGGCAACTGGAGTTATTAATGGAGCAAAGGAGGATGTCCTGGAACGGGCGAAGGAGCTGACAGATGGATCTGGTATGGATCTGGTAATTGAAACAGCGGGCACAGAAATTACAACAAGGCAGGCGATTCATATGGCTAAAAAAGGCTCCAATATTGTTCTTGTAGGATACAGCAAGAGCGGAGAGATGACACTTCCCATGAGCCTTGTACTGGATAAAGAGCTGACCTTTAAGACGGTTTTCCGGTATCGTCATATTTATCCAATGGCGATTGATGCGGTTGCGGCAGGAAAAGTAAACCTGAAGGGAATTGTAACGGATGTGTTTGGGCTGGACGAAGCGCAGAAGGCAATGGATTACAGCGTGAACAATAAAGCGGATATTGTGAAGGCTGTTATCCGTATTGCGGAATAAGAGAAGAATCCAAAGAGGGAAAAGCGGACATGGCACCTGCGTGAGCGTATTCAGCAGGTGCCTGAAAAGGGTTGATAAAGATGGGAAAAGCAGAGTTCAGCAGCATTTATAATTGATAAAGAGGGAGCGTAATGAATCAGAAAGATACAAACGTAAAAGTGCCGTTGATTAGTAAGATTGCATACGGTATGGGCGATGTAGGATGTAATTTCAGTTGGATGTTTGTAGGAAATTTCCTGATGATTTTCTATACGGATGTTTTTGGGATTGGTATGGGAGCAGTGGCAGGCCTGATGCTGTTCTCACGATTTTGGGATGCGATTAATGATCCGGTTATTGGCGGATTAAGTGATAAAACACATACAAAATGGGGGAGATACAGACCGTGGCTGCTGATTGCGGCGCCATTGACAGCGTTGGTATTGATCATGACATTTTGGGCACATCCGGATTGGTCATCAGCTGCCAAGATTATCTATATGGCAATTACCTATTGTATTCTTGTATTAGGTTATACTTGTGTGAATATTCCTTATGGGACGCTGTGCGGAGCGATGACACAAAATATAGAGGAGCGGGCTAAAATCAATACATTTCGATCTGTCAGCGCAATGATCGCGATTGGTATTATCAATATTGTGACGGTCCCGCTTATTGAGGCACTTGGCAATGGAAATGATAAAAGGGGATATTTGCTGATCGCCGTTTTATATGGATGTATTTTTGCTTTATGTCATATTTTCTGCTTCGCAAAAACGAAAGAAGTGGTGGAAGTACCGGAGAAAGAAAAGATTTCCTTAAAGGTTCAATTAGGAGCCGTGATGAAGAATCGTCCCTATATGATCGCTGTTGCAGGGCAGTTTCTGTTTGGTGTGACACTTTATGGAAGAAATGCGGATGCATTATACTATTTTACCTATGTGGAGGGAAATAAAGCGTTATTTAGCACCTATTCCATGTTTATCATTCTTCCATCCATTATTGGTGCGGCCTGCTTTCCGTTTGTATTTCGGCTTACTAATAATAAAGGGCGGTCTGCATCTATTTTTGCACTGTTGACAGGGATTAGCATGTTCTGCATGTACTTTTTTACAGTTGGAGAGTCCCCCGTTCCATTTTATGCATTCTCTTGTCTGTCACAATTTTTCTTTTCAGGTTTTAATACTGCAATCTATGCGATTGTTCCGGATTGTGTGGAGTATGGAGAATGGAAGACCGGGCTTAGAAATGATGGATTTCAGTATGCGTTTATTTCACTGGGAAACAAAATCGGAATGGCGATTGGAACTTCTGTGCTTGCAGGAATTTTGGGCATGTTCGGATATGTTGCAAACCAGCAGCAGAATGCGGCAGTATTGTCAGTTATCAAGCATTCGTTTACAACAGTTCCGGGGATGCTTTGGATTGTAACGGCTGTAGTCTTGTATTTCTATAGGTTGAATAAGAAAACATATAATAAAATTGTGCAGGAAATACAGGTAAGAAAAGGGGATAGTAATCATGTATGATGTTGCATGGGTTAGATAATTTGGAAAAGAACCAATTGGAGCAAATGCTGCTGCATTTATTGTTAAAACTCGGAAAGGTGCGATTTGTTCTATGCCGAATAAAGGGAAAATTCATACCCTTATTTCTAAGTTGTATTTGAATGGAGAAATGTAATATAGAGAAGGGGCATATGTCAATGAAGTAAGCAGCATTGACAGGGGATGTGTTTCTTGGTTCGGGTCGTTATGTTATAGATGCAAAGTCAATTCTGGAAAACGGTGGTTGAGGAATATACAAACAATCATTACAAAATTTGCGGAAAAGAGGACAATGTGCAGATAGGATTTACTTTTGAAAATTAGGACTGAGGACATTAAAGTTCAGTATATCGAGGCGTATTTACTTGAAAAAATGTAATATATAATTTTGGCGGAGGTGGGGTAAAAGCAGTGAGAAGGCTGGCTAACGTGCCGCTCCGCTCATAGATATCCCCGAATGTAAATTCAACAATATACTTCCCAAGATCAGGGGAGATGGTTCCCGGTGACCGGATGACTGCTTCTCCGCCTTTCTAAAACATAAATACGTTCTGGAGGTAATTATCATGAAAAAAGTCGTTGAATTCTTACAGGAAAACCCTGTCCAGTATCTCGCCACCGTTGGCCGTGACGGAAAGGCCAAGTGCCGTCCCTTCATGTTCTGCTTCGAGCAGGACGGGAAGCTCTGGTTCTGCACCAACAACACCAAGGACGTCTACCAGGATATGCAGGCCAATCCTTATGTGGAGGTGTCCGTCTCCAGCCCCAGCTATGCATGGATTCGTCTGCATGGCAAGGCAGTGTTCGAGAACAATATGGCAGTTAAGGAAGGCTGCATGAACAATCCGATTGTCAAGGGGCAGTACCAGACCGCCGATAACCCCATTTTTGAGGTGTTCTATCTGGAAGAACCTCACGGCGTAATTGCCGACTTCTCCGGCAATCCTCCCTACGAGTTTTAAGAAGAACCGTCAAATAAAAATCTTCGCGGCAAGGTGAAATCCCTGACCGGCAGTGTCAGCCTGCCAGTGGAAACATTTTTGAAGGGCTTTGCCGCCAGTATCGTGCCCGGCTCGGAAGGACGCAGTTTGAAAAGGAGGGCTCCAACATGAAAACCAGAGATTATCTATCTTATCTTGTTCAGGAAATACATACCACGGTTGTGGCAACAGTAGATGATGCAGGCTTGCCGGTCACGGCGGCGATTGATATGATGGATGTTGATGAAGGCGGTATTTACTTTCTGACCGCCAGAGGAAAAGGCTTTTATGACCGCCTGAAAAAGCGTGGAGCCCTTGCATTGACCGGCATGAAGGGCAAGGACACCATGCACTGCGCCGCACTTTCTATTCGGGGGAAGGTGCGGGAGCTGGGCAGTGAACGGCTGCCGCAGCTGTTTGAAAAGAATCCCTATATGAAGGAAATATATCCGGATGCAGCATCCAGAAGTCCATTGACCGTCTTTGTCATCTATGAAGGCAGCGGAGAATGGTTCGATCTGTCGAAAAAGCCGATTGAGCGTGCGAGCTTTACCTTTGGCGGCGCAGAAGAAGTGCAGGAGGGGTATTTTGTCACAGATACCTGCATTGGCTGCAAACTTTGCTATTCCAAATGTCCGCAAAAGTGCATCGACATCTCTGCTAAGCCTGCAGTTATTCAGCAGAAAACTGCCTGCATTGTGGTAACTGCTATGAAATCTGCCCGGCCAGAGCCATTGTGAAACGGGGGTAATACCATGAATCAGGAAGAACGAAGAAGATTTTTAATTGAGGAATTGCTGCGGGAGCGTCCTTCCTTTAAGCCGCAAGAGATTCCGGCAGATGCCGGACATCAGAAAATCCTGCTGCGCGGATTGATGAATGTCCGTCATCCGGGAGCTGTCAGCAGAAGATTTCTTGAGGTACAGGACGCTTATTTGCAGGGAGAACTGGCGGTGAAGAAGCTTACCAGCCTGTCTGATCTGCATCCGGTTCAGGATGGAATTTATCTCTGGCGCGGAGATATCACCACGCTGGAATGCGGAGCCATTGTCAATGCTGCCAACAGCGGTATGACCGGCTGCTACCAGCCCTGCCACAACTGTATCGACAACTGCATCCATACTTATGCGGGAGTGCAGCTCCGTTTGAAATGCGCCGAGCTGATGGAACGGCAGGGCTATGCCGAACCCACCGGACAGGCCAAGATCACGCCTGCTTATAACCTTCCCTGTGAGTATGTGATTCACACAGTCGGTCCTATCGTGGAGGGGAAATTGACACAGCGGCATTGTGAGCAATTGAAATCCTGCTATTGTTCCTGCCTGGCTTTGGCCGATGAATACCAGGCGCCCAGCATTGCGTTTTGCTGTATCTCCACTGGAGTGTTCATGTTTCCGAATGATAAGGCGGCAGAGGTAGCTGTGCAGACCGTGCAGGAATACAAGAAAGAAACCGGAAGCGGAATCGAGGTGATATTCAATGTTTTCAAGGAACAGGATGAAAGAATTTACAGGAAGCTGCTCCGGGCAGATTGAGCGGCTGAAGCAGGCATTGGAGATGTCGGATGCTGTCCTGATCGGCGCTGGTGCGGGGCTGTCTGCCTCCGCAGGACTTACTTATAGCGGAGAGCGTTTTGAACGTTATTTTTCAGACTTTTATCAGAGATATGGGATCACTGACATGTACTCCGGCGGTTTTTATCCCTATAACACATTGGAAGAATATTGGGCATGGTGGAGCCGTCATGTTTTCTATAATCGCTATGTGGATGCGCCTATCCCGGTTTATCAGGAATTGCTTTCTTTGGTAAGGAACAAAGATTACTTTGTTCTGACCACCAATGTGGACCACCAGTTCCAGCGGGAGGGCTTTGATAAGCAAAGGTTGTTTTATACGCAGGGTGATTATGGTTTGTGGCAATGTTCCAAAGCCTGTCACAACAAAACCTATGATAACAAGGACACAATCCGGCAGATGGTCTCCCAACAGAGGGATATGAAAATTCCGTCAGACCTGATACCCCATTGCCCGGTATGCGGCGCACCCATGACTATGAACCTGCGCTGCGACGATACTTTTGTGCAGGATGAGGGCTGGTATGCCGCCCGAATCCGGTATTCGGTTTTTTTACAGCGGCACAGGCATGGGAAGGTGTTGTATCTGGAGCTGGGGGTCGGAAACAATACGCCGGCTATTATCAAATATCCCTTTTGGAAATATTCTTTGGAAAACCCAGATGCTGTTTATGCCTGCGTGAACTTCGGGCAGGCATACGCACCGAGGGAAATCGCGGAGCGCTCCGTCTGTCTGGATGCAGACATTGGGCGTATCCTGTCAGAGATGAGCCGGAAGGCGGTTTCATAAAAAATGGACAGAGCTTCTATCCTGTGAGATAAAGGCACTGTCCATTTTTTGTTCCATAGGACCCCCCTCTGGAGCCTCCCATGTAATAAAAAAGCCCTCCGGGCAGGATTCTTCTTCAGAGCACTATTGAAAATTGAAAAACAGCACGCTATAATAAACGTGCAGTAAGTGTTCAAACTCACTCTGAAAGAGAAAACTTCAGAGTAAGGACTTAAATAATAATGTCAGTGGTAAGAGGTGTGAAAAATGCAGCCTGATAATAATCGAAAAATGAGGATGCAGATTTTGTTTGCCTGTATTCTGTTAGCATTTGTTGTCATTATATTTGTTATTTTTACAAAGAATAATAATGAGCGTATTATCCGGCAAAATGAAAATTATGTGGAAGATGTCTCCGTTCAGATGGCAGAACGGATTGAAGACATTCTGACAAGTGCAGAGAATAGTATTCATACCATGGCATATCTATATGAAAAGTCATTGGAAGCCCCAGAAGTAGATGCGGCCGCATTGAAGGAGATGACTGAAAATTCCGTTTTTGAGTATGTGGAATTCGTAGATAAAAATGGGATAAATCTTACACCTAAGGGCGAAATAGCAGATGTTTCAGACCGTGAATATTTTATAGAAGGAATGAAAGGAAACTCTGGTACATCAATGACCCTTCACTCCAGAATTACGAATGAAACACTGGTGGTTTTCTATACTCCCTTGCGTTATAAGGGGGAAATTATTGGAGTATTAAACGGAATATACCGGGAAGAAGGGATGCAGAGAATTCTTTCTACGGAATTTTTTGGTACACAGGCCAAAACATATCTCTGTACAGGGGATGGAACGGTTATTTCCAGCTTTGGCGACAATAAAGCTCCCCAAAACATACTTGAGGCGCTGCCGGGAACCATAAAGGTATCCGAGGAAGCGCTTAAAGGCATCCGGCAGGCATTTGAAAACCATGAGTCCTATGGTTATAGGTATGGCGGCAGGCAGGGGACAGGAAATGCATATCTCATAGGGATTTCCCAGAATGACTGGATGCTCATGCAGACATTTCCGTCTACAGTTACAAATGGTATGATAGAAAGTGCCAATGCTGCCGGAATACAGATGGTAATTTGCCTGATTATCGCATTCAGTATCTATATTCTTGGTCTGATCTTCCTGAATTGGAAGCAAGAGAAGCTGTTGATATCACAAAAGCAGGAAATGTCCCGGATTGTTGACGGAGTGACGAATTTATTTACCCGGTTTGTAGTGGTGGATTTGAAAAATGATACCTATGAATATTTTAAGGACAGGGATAATGGAAGGCTGAGAAAGGGAAAGTATTCGGAGTTAGTGGCTTATTTCTCACCCAGGTATATTGCGGAAGACGGTGTGGAAGATATGCCGACTGTCATAGGAAAGGATTATATTCAGGCACATATGGATAAAAATACTCCGTATCTGCAGTTCGAGTACCGGATACAGAGGGAGAGTGAGCGTTGGGAGCATATATCGATTCTAACTTTGGAGCGGGAAAACGGTGTTCCAACCATCATTTTACATGCGATTCAGGATGTAACGGAATTGAAGCGGGAGGAGCTTAGAAACCGGACAGCTTTAAAGGAAGCATTTCAGGCGGCGGAGGCAGCAAATCATGCCAAGAGTGATTTCCTCTCCAGGATGTCCCACGATATCCGTACTCCTATGAATGCCATTATGGGCATGACTGCTGTGGCAGCTATGAATATGGATGATACGGAAAGGGTCAAGGACTGCCTTAATAAGATTACCCTTTCCAGCCGCCATCTGCTGGCGCTGATCAATGACGTATTGGATATGTCCAAAATTGAAAATGGAAAGGTTACCTTGTCCGAAGAAGAATTTGATTTGGCAAAAATGGTGGAAAACCTGCTGGCCATTATCCATCCGCAGATTCAGGAAAAGAATCAGCAGCTCAAGGTAAATATTTCTAATATTACCCATGAGGAGGTTATTGGAGACCCATTGCATTTACAGCAGGTATTCGTGAATATTATGGGGAACGCTGTGAAGTTTACGCCAGAGGGAGGTACGATTACCTTCCATATTTGCGAAAAACCATCCCGCATACATGGAAGCGGATATTATGAGTTTATCTTTGAAGATACCGGTATTGGTATGAAGGAGGAATTTGTAGAAACAATCTTTGAACCCTTCACCCGTGAAAAGAGCGCAGACAGCCGGAATATTGAAGGAACAGGACTGGGAATGTCCATTGCAAATAACATTGTCAGGATGATGAACGGTACGATTCAGGTTGAGAGTACTCTCGGAGTGGGTTCTAAATTTACCGTGCAGTTATATTTAAAACTGCAGAACGAGAAAACGGAAGCAGCAGAATGCCTGAAGGATTTGCGGGTGCTGGTGGCAGATGACGAGCCGGATGCCTGTGAGAATGCCTGTGAGATTCTGAACAGTATTGGCATGGTTTCAGACGGTGTATTAAGCGGAGATGAGGCAATCCTGAAAGTATCAGAAGCGCATGAAAATGCAGAGGATTATGCCGTGGTGATTCTGGACTGGAAAATGCCTGGAAAATGCGGAGTGGAAACCACAAGAGAGATACGGAGACAATTTGGAAATGATGTCCCGATTATTATTCTTTCTGCCTATGACTGGTCCTCAATTGAACAGGAAGCAAGAGAAGCAGGCGTCAATGCTTTTATCGCGAAGCCGTTATTTAAGTCACGCTTAATTTATGTTCTGAAATCCCTGATTGAGGAGCAGGGGAAAGAAGAGACGCCGGAAATTGAAGCGATGGGACAAAAAGATTACAGCGGCAAAAGGGTTCTCTTGGTAGAAGATATTGATCTGAATTTGGAAATTGCCGAGACATTGCTGGAGTATATCGGTATTGAAGCAGAAACGGCAAGGGACGGACAGCAGGCCGTGGATATGCTGTTGGAAAAACCGGAAAATTACTTCGATTTGGTTCTTATGGATATTCAAATGCCTGTCAAGAATGGATATGAGGCGGCAAAGGAAATCAGGGCTTCCGCCAGAGAGGACCTGAAAACAATACCGATTGTTGCCATGAGTGCAGATGCGTTTACGGATGATATCCAAAAAGCCTTATCTGTGGGAATGAATGACCACGTTGCAAAACCCATTGAGCTGTCAAAGCTGTCGGAAGCGATAGAAAAGTGGATAAAATAATCCCCTTGCAGCCGTAAGTCTTGACATTTCAGCCGTATATGTTATACTGTAACTGCTCATCGGAGGGCTTGTAAATATGATTACTAAGCTGGATAAGATGTCGGGGCGGCCCGGTTCTTATCCAGCTTTTTACACATTTGGAGGATTTATGAAGCAGGCACAGAATTTCACAGAAGGAAAGATTTTTACCCCCCTGATCCGTTTTGTGCTGCCGGTGCTGATGGCGCTGTTTTTGCAGACGATGTATGGCGCCGTTGATCTGCTGGTTGTGGGGCAGTTTGGAACCAGTGCCGATGTTTCCGCCGTCGCCACCGGTTCCATGGTCATGCACACGGTCACAGTTGTGATTACAGGGCTTGCCATGGGTCTGACTGTTTTGGTCGGACGAAAAATCGGTGAGGGGCGAAAGGAAGAGGCAGGTAAAATTATTGGAAGCGGCATCTGGCTGTTCGGAGTTCTGTCTCTGGCTGTATCTGTCGTTATGGTAATTGCCGCACCATTCATGGCACAGGTCATGCAGGCGCCCGCGGAAGCCTTTGATAAGACTGTTTCCTACATAACCATTTGTTCCGTCGGTGCAATTTTTATCGTTGCCTATAATCTGGTGGGAAGTATTTTTCGAGGAATCGGCGATTCCACCATGCCGTTAGTAACGGTCGCCATTGCCTGTGTGTTAAATATCATCGGTGATTTGGTTTTGGTCGCAGGATTTCAGATGGGAACTGCCGGCGCGGCCATCGCTACGGTGTTTGCCCAGGCAGCCAGTGTGGTGCTGTCCGTTGCCATCATCCGCAGGCGGGCATTGCCGTTTATCCTTCATAGGAAAGACATCCGCCCCAAAGGCACGTATATCCGGTAGCTTCTCGCTTTGGGGATTCCCATTGCCTTACAGGACCTGCTGGTGAATATTTCTTTTCTTGCAATCACGGCAATCGTCAACAGTCTTGGTCTGGTTGCGTCAGCGGGCGTAGGAGTGGCGGAAAAGCTCTGTGGTTTTGTAATGCTGGTGCCTTCTGCCTATATGCAGGCCATGTCTGCCTTTGTCGCCCAGAATATGGGCGCAGGAAAGCCGGAACGGGCACGGAAGGCTCTGCTGTGCGGCATCGCTTCCTCCCTGGCCGCCGGTATCGTTATGGGATACCTCACCTTCTTCCATGGAGATTTACTGGCGGGGCTGTTTGCCAGGGATGATGCCGTTGTCGCCGCCGCCGCGGAATATCTGAAAGCCTATGCCATTGACTGTCTGCTGACCTCCTTTTTGTTCAGTTTCATTGGCTATTTTAACGGCACCGGAAATACCATGTTTGTCATGGCGCAGGGCATTGTCGGCGCCTTTGGCGTAAGACTGCCCGTAAGCTGGATTGTCAGCCGTCAGGCTTGGGCGAGTCTGTTCCATATCGGGATGGCGACGCCTGCCTCGTCTCTGGTGCAGATTACCCTGTGCGGTATTTATTTTGCCTATATGCTGCATGTGGAAAAGAAAAAGCGAGTCAATGGTCAGTGGGGGATAGGTGAATAGGAAAATTGAGCTGAGGAGGGAGCAGATCATGCTGAAAGGGATTATGATATTGGGCTCGCCGGGAGCCGGTAAAACAACGTTGGGAAGGCTGGTTGCCGGAAAGCTGGGAATCTCTTTTCTGGATATTGATGAATATATGCTGAAGGAAATATCAGAATGGTTTGTCTGCTCACAAAGAAAATCGAAACATGACAGGCAGATGTCGTATTTATTATGATATTCTGAAAATAGGAAAAGATGTTGTGAAACGAAGAAAGGGCATGAGCAATCCGGAAAAATGTTCATGTCCCTTCTGTTAGGAGGCTTTAGGATGAAGATTCCGGAGAAGCCAAAGCATAAGCGCAGTCAATGCCAGAATATGCTTTGTGAGGACAATAAGGTTTGCGATTTGAGGAAACTGCCGGGCGTGGGTGCAGATATGGAGAAACACCTGCAGAATATTGGAATCCACTGTATAGCAGATTTGAGGGGGAAGGACCCTGAGGAATTGTATCGCCTGGACTGTCTGAAAAAGGGATTTCAGGACGACAGATGTGTACTGTATGTATTTCGCTGTGCTGTGTATTTTGCAGAGCATGAGTACCATGAACCAGAAAAATTGAAATGGTGGTACTGGAAAGATAAGAATTATCCGGAAAAGGAGTGAGGGTGAATGATACGGTATGCTGCAAAAGAAGATGTACCGCAGGTGCTTTCCATGATGGAATTGGTGAAAGAAGATTTTGCCGGGTATATAGAAAAAGAATTTCTGGAAGCGCTTTACGGAGCCATAGACCGGAAAGAGGCCCTTTTAGAAGAAGAACATGGGAGACTGGCAGGTATGATTTCTTTTTCTTATCAGGAAAAGGAGATTACCTTTTTGGCAGTCATGCCGGAATTCCGGAGAAGGGGAGTGGGGAAACGGCTGATTGAGCAGGTAACAGAATGTTTTGAAGATGGGGAGACACTTCAGGTTATTACGTTCCGCGAAGGGGATCCCAAAGGAATTGCGGCCCGTCGTTGCTACCATTCCTGCGGATTTTCGGATGCCGAAGAACTGGAAGTCTTTGATTATCCATGCCAGCGGATGGTTTTGAGTGTAAAGAAAGGGACAGGAATATGTGGTTAGGTGTGGACTATTATCCGGAACAGTGGGATTCTTCCCTGTTGGAAAAGGATTTGGATACGATTTTAGAACTGGGATGCAATGTAATCCGGATAGGAGAATTTTCCTGGCATTTGATGGAAAAGAAGGAGGGACAGTACGACTTTTCTTTCTTTGACCATGTGATTGCAAAGGCGAAGGAGAGGGGCCTGAAGGTGATCATGGGAACTCCCACAGCGGCAATTCCAGCCTGGCTTGCAAAAAAGGAGCCGTCCATATTGTCTGAGTTTGAGGACGGGACAAAACGTACTTTCGGCGGCCGTCATGTGTACTGCTTCCAATCGCCAGTGATGTATGCGCATTCGGAAAAGATCATCCGCGCGCTGGTGGAGCATTATAAGAATGAGGATGCCATTGCGGCATGGCAGATCGACAATGAACTGGGGCATGAGGGAAGTGATGTCTGCTACTGCGCGCAGTGCCGGAACGCTTTCCAGAAGTACCTGTCTGGGGTATTTGCAGGGGATATTCATAAGCTGAATGATACCTACGGAACCACATTCTGGTCTCAGGAATATAACAGCTTCGATGAGATTCCTGCCCCTGCGGCGACCATCACCACGCATAACCCCGCGCTCCGCCTGGACTGGGAGCGGTTCAGAAGCAAAAGCATCGTGGATTTTGCCAATTTCCAGATCCGTCTGATTAAGGAGATTGCACCGGATGCGGTGGTCATTCATGATTTCCCGGGCGGAGGTCTTTCAAAGCATGTGGATTATTCCGATGTGGCAAAGAAGCTGGATGCTGCAGCCTACAATAACTATCCGGTCTGGGGCGGCCAGAGGGAACCGATTGCACCCAGTGAGATCGCTTTTGGACTGGATTATATGCGCGGCCTGAAGCGGAAGAATTTCTGGATTACCGAGGCCATCATGGGAGCACAGGGCCATGATGTGACCGGATATTCTCCGAGGCCGGGCCAGGCGAAGCTGTGGTCTTACCAGGGATTTGCCCATGGGTGCGATTCCATGCTGTACTTCCGATACCGGGGAGCCGTAAAGGGAGCAGAGCAGTTCTGCTATGGCATACTGGATGCAGACAATGTGAAGCGGCGCAAATTCTATGAGGTACAGAGCTTTTTTAGGGGTATTATCCGGTATAAGGATATACTGGAAAAGCCGGTGAAGAGTGAGGCGGCAATCGTATATGACTATGATTCTCTGGCGGCATTCCGGATTCAGAAGCAGAGTGTCCTTTTGGATTGCCCGGCTGAAATGCAGAAGTTTCATAAGGTTTTTTATGACAAAAATGTTTCGGTGGATGTGATCCCGGCAGATGCAGATATTTCCGGATACAAAGTGGTGATTCTGCCGCAGATGATTGTTGGAAAGGAAGCCTTTGCCAGAAAGGTCCAGGCTTTTACAAGGGCCGGAGGAACGCTTGTCATGACCTACCGGAGTGCGGTAAAGGATGTCCATAACAACCTTACCTTCGGAGAAGCCATTCCGGTGGGATACAGTGACTTTGCCGGAGTGACAGTGGTAGAGACGGAAAGTCTTCAGGAGGGACAGGAGTTTCCGGTAATTGGAGTTGCAGCCATGGGCGGAGCCGATGGAAAGGGCGGAATTTTCCGCGATATGCTGGAAGTGACGGATGCAGAGGTGCTGTATCATTACGGAGACAGGTTCTATGACGGATATGCGGCGGTGACCCGTAAAAAGCAGGGCCATGGCCAGGTGTATTATCTGGGCTGCGGACTGGAAGAGACAGTGTTAAAGCATCTGATGGACACCATTATGGCAGAAAGCGGAATCGTGACAGAGGAAAGCGAAGACGGTGTTGAGATCGTTTACCGCCAGGGTGAGAACAGCCGAATCCGCATGGTAATGAACCATAACGGCCATGAGGCCAGGGATGGGGATACGGTGTTAGCTCCCTACGAGTGCCGGATTGCGGTTTTAGAATAATTAAGAGAAATAGGAAAGCCTGTCATGGGGATTTTGAACCGTGATGGGTTTTCCGCTTCTTAGGGGTTTCGGTGGGTGAGAGAAGAAATTGGTGTTGACAATGGCGGAAAAGAGAATTATACTTTAAACACTTCCCCGAAGATCTATTCGGGATGGATTTTCTATTTAATCTGAGATTCTTATGATTCTTTAAAGCTCCCTGTTGATAGGAAGATACGGAGGTGAGGCGAATGATCTGATATTTCGGTTTTATACTGGACACACTTGCGTGCAGAAGAAAAGAATACGTATAATTAAAATGAAAGGATTGCTTAAGTGGGTGAAATTGCGTATCAGAACAAAGATGTTGCCTCTAAAGTAACAGGGGAAGCATTGGTCGGGAAGAGTCTGGCTCCCTTCGGGCTTGCCCATCTGAAAATCGTGGGCATTCTGCCGACAAATCTTCCGGCAGTGAGCTGGCTGTAAAGGCTGTGGAGCTTGCCAAAAGAATCCCGGACCATACCAGTGCATTGCGGGTACTCGCGGGAATTCTGACGTTTTCCGACAAAATTATTGATCAGGAATATAGTAAAAGGATAAAGGAGGCAATGGCTATGACGAAAGTAGAACAACTGATTTATGAGGATGGCCTGGCGGATGGAAAAACTGCCGGGAGAGCAGAAGGGAGGGCAGAAGGAGAACGGCGGCTTGGGAGTCTGACCCTGTCCCTGCTTTCGGAGAAACGGTACCAGGACCTGGAGAGGGTGTCAAAAGATGCCGGGTACCGGGAGAAGCTATACCAAAAATACGGAATTTAAGGGAGGATTTGATGGTTTCCGGCTCTTCTCCAGAAACCTCTGCAGCCGGATGAGAGAACCAGCAGTCCGGCGCAGCCCCATGCCGGTGATTTTTATTCTCTTTTCATGCTCAAAAGGCATTTTATGTACTCCAAAAACCTGCCCGCAGCCGGAGAAAACGGCTGTTTCCGTTTCCATGCCAGCACAGAAGTGGCGGAAAGCTCCGGTTCAAGCGGTACAAGACAGATGTCCGTGGAGTCCAAAAAAGGAAGCGCCCCTTCGACAATGAGAGCATAGCCCAGCCCGGCATGGACCATCAGGGCAGCATTTGTGCTCAGATTGCTTATCCCTGCCAAATGAAGGGTATTATAATAGCTGCCAAACCAGTTTGCCACTTCGTCATGAACCTTCTGGCGGCTGGGCATGATGACAGGGATTTGGGCCAGGTCCCCGGCGGTCACATGGTCCCGTCCGGCTAAGGGCGCTCCGGATGGCATCAGGGCGGCCCACCGTTCCTTGACAGGCATCCGCACATACTCATAGGACTCTATATCCACGGGCTCCAATAAAAGCCCCATATCGGTCAGTCCCTGGTCCATGCGTCGTTTGATCTGGTCGGCAGTGGCTGTGTAAACGTCGAAGACCACCCGGGGATACTTCTGGGAAAAGCCAAAAATCCACTGGGTTAAAAACTTCACGGAGGCCAGTTCCCCGCATCCAATGGATAAAGTCCCCTCAATCTGCTCTTCCTGGGAGGAAAGCTCTCCCTCGGCCTTATCCATCAGCTCCAGAATTTCCTCCGCCCGCCTTCGCAGCAGCAGACCTTCATTGGTCAGGGTAAGGGGCCTGCTGCCCTTCACAAACAGGCTGACTCCCAGATCCTCCTCCAGCAGAGCCATCTGACGGCTTAAGGTCGGCTGGGTGATATGAAGAACTCTGGCTGCATTGGTAATATTCTGTTCTCTTGCCACATGCAAAAAATAATATAGAAGTCTTGTCTCAATCATATTTTCCGCAGTCCCCTTTCTTGTGGTAGTTTAGATCTTTATTATAATATATAAAAGGGGCTCACGGCAAGACAGTTTCCAACAGCCGGAAGCCAGTACAATTTAATTGAAGTATGGAGGAATTTATTGTATAATGAAAGGCAGGAAACTTTTTGGAAAAAGCTTTCGATTCTGTGTTTCAGAATAGGAAAATGATTGTCAAAGAAAGAGAGAAAGAGGTATATGGAGTTATTTTTTGAGTTGAAAAAGCTGGGAGTGAATATTGAGGAAGGGATGGAGCGTCTCTGCGGAAACGAGGCTCTTTACAGAAAACTGTTGGGGACATTTGTAAAATCCATCGATAAGTACCCGGTTTCCATTGAAGAAGGGGAGGCCGATTATAAAGAGGCCACAGATAATGCTCACGCCATCAAGGGAATGGCCGGAAATCTGTCGCTGACTCCTATTTTTGAGGCGTACAGCCGGATTGTGGATTTGCTGAGGGCAGGGGATCCCGGAACTGCAAAGGCCGTTCTGGAGGATATTTTACCGGTCCAGGAGAAAATTCTTAGCTGTATCGAGAAAAATATGCAATAGGATTCGGAGGGCTTTTAAGGGGGATGGAAGAGCAGAAAAACATGGATAAAAGGGCAGTGAAATTTATCAAAGGCAGTTTTTTCTGCGCCATTGCCGTCTGTGTGGCAGTGCTTGTGTGGATGACGGTGTTCATGGCAGGAAAGACCAGGGAATCCATTGTGGAGGTCAGTGACATTTATATGTCGGAAATGAATGAGCAGATACAGCAGAAATTCTGGTCCATCATCACCCTCCGCCTGGAGCAGGTTGAGGGAATCATACGCCAGACACCTCCGGAAACGGCGGCCGGAGAGGAAGCCGTACAGAAGGCACTGGAAAACGGGGCAAGGATCAGGAATTTCGCCTATCTTGGATATTGTATGGAAGACGGTACCATTGAGAGAATCTACGGAGACCCTGTGACCTGTTCGGACGTTGAAGATATGAAGAATTTCCTAAAAACAGACGGAAATGTGATAGCCCAGGGACTGACAGAAGACAAAGAAAAAGTCCTTCTTCTTGGGAAACAGGCAGCCTATCCGGTCGGTGGCGGGAAAACGAGTGTGGCCCTTGTGGCAGGGGTTCCAATGGAGTACTTAAACGAGGCCCTGTTTTTATATGACGAGGATGGCCTTTTATATTCCCATATCATCGACAGAAACGGGGACTTTGTGATTCGGAATGCCGATGCGTTCCGGGAGAATTATTTTGAACGGATTCGTGAAAAATTTGAAACCTTTGACGGGAAGGACAGCCAGGAGTACATAAGAGAGGTCCGTGAGGCCATGGACACGGGAAGGGCTTATTCCGCCCAGATATCTGTGGATGGACAGCAGCGCCAGATTTACTGTTCCCCACTTTCCAGACATGCCACCTGGTATTTGATCTCCGTCATGCCAAGCGGAGCCATCCGGGAAGCCATTGTGAAACTGGATTCTGTGCGTATTTTCATCATGGTCGGTTCCGGCGCGGTCATTATTCTGACCATGTCCGTGATCTTTTACCTGTATTACAGGCTGTCAAGACGCCAGATGCTGGAACTGTCCAAGGCCCGTGAGGAGGCTGTCAGTGCCAACAGGGCAAAAAGTGAATTCTTATCCAGCATGAGCCATGATATCCGCACTCCCATGAATGCCATCATCGGAATGACGGAAATTGCCCGGAAAAATATTTTGGATCCTGCCCGGGCGGAGGAATGCTTAAGAAAGGTGCAGCTTTCCAGCAAGCATCTCCTTGGTCTTATTAATGATGTGCTGGACATGTCGAAAATTGAAAGCGGCAAGATGAGTCTCAACATAGCTCCGGCCTCCCTGAGGGATACCATGGACGATATTGTAAACATCATCCGTCCCCAGGTAAAGGACAGAAAGCAGTACTTTGATATTTTCATTCAGAAAATTCAGGCCGAGCAGGTATGCTGTGACAGCATCCGATTAAACCAGGTGCTGTTGAATCTTCTGTCCAATGCGGTGAAATTTACGCCGGAGGGAGGGCGGATTGACGTCTATGTATATCAGGAGCCGTCTCCCAGGGGGAAGGACTTTGTCCGGACCCACTTTAAGGTGGTGGATACGGGAATCGGCATGTCGCCACAGTTCCAGGAAAAGGTCTTCCACACCTTTGCAAGAGAGGAATCCGAGGCGGTACGCCACATTACCGGAACCGGACTGGGAATGTCCATCACAAAGAGCATTGTGGATATGATGAAGGGCTCCATTGAGTTTTCCAGTGAGCAGGGAAAGGGAACTTCCTTCCATGTGATTCTGGATTTTGAGCGGGCCAGCGTGGACGAAAGTCGTATGAAGCTTCCTCCGTGGAATGTGCTGGTGGTGGACGATAACGAACAGCTCTGCTTAAGTGCAGTCTCCAGCCTGGAAGAGTTGGGTGTCCACGGGGAATGGTCCAGAGATGGAATGGAGGCTGTGGAAATGATTTCCAGACACCATGAGCGGAAGGAAGATTACCATTTTGTGCTCATGGACTGGAAAATGCCGAACATGGATGGCATCGAGACCATCCGGCAGATCAGGGAGCGCGTTGGAATAGAGATTCCGGTATTTCTGATTTCTGCTTATGACTGGAACGATGTGGAGAGTGAAACCGATAAAAATCTGATCGAGGGCTTCATTTCAAAGCCGCTCTTCAAATCTACCCTCTATGAGAAGCTTCACCAGTACGAGGGGCTCCATCAGACGGAGAAAGAGGAGAAGGAAAAACGGGTGGAGATGCTTGTCGGAAAGCGTGTGCTTCTGGCAGAAGATATGGATATTAACTGGGAGGTGGCAAATGAGATTCTTTCTGCATTTGGCCTGATCCTGGAACGGGCGGTCAATGGAATGGACTGTCTGGAGAAATTTGAGAATTCGGCCATTGGTTATTATGATGCCGTGCTGATGGATATCCGAATGCCGGTGATGGATGGCTATGATGCGACAATGGCCATCCGGGCCTTAGACCGCCCGGATAGAGACCTTCCGATCATCGCCATGACAGCCGATGCCTTTTCCGATGATGCCAAACACTGTCTGGAATGCGGAATGAATGCCCATATTCCAAAACCGTTGGACGTGAAGGAATGTATGCGCGTGCTGGAAGCATATCTGGCTTAAGAAGTGCGCCGGGTCCTGGTGTGAAAACCAGAGTTCCGGCGCCTTGTATTTTAGGAATGGTTCGCAGACGATGGCATTTGCGGAATGTGAAAAGGAACATGGATGGGAATACGGAGGAGTTCTTTTGATGGAAAAACTGGAATTACTGAAAGAATATTTCGGCTATGACAGCTTCCGGGAGGGCCAGGAGCTGTTAATTGACAGTATTTTAAGTGGAAGAGACACCTTGGGAATCATGCCTACGGGGGCCGGAAAATCTCTTTGCTATCAGATTCCTGCCCTGATGGGAAGGGGAATTACGCTTGTGATTTCTCCCCTGATCTCCCTGATGAAGGACCAGGTGGGGGCTTTAAACCAGGCGGGAATCCACGCTGCATATTTAAACAGCTCCCTGACTGCAGGCCAGTACCGCAAGGCCCTTGAATATGCAAAGGCAGGGCGGTATCCGATTATTTATGTGGCACCGGAGCGGCTGGTGACACCGGAATTTCTGGATTTTGCACTCTGCGCTGACATTTCCCTTGTGGCTGTCGATGAGGCCCATTGCGTATCCCAGTGGGGCCAGGATTTCAGGCCAAGCTATCTGAAAATCGTAGATTTTGTAAAGCGGCTGCCGAAACGTCCGGTGCTTGCCGCTTTTACAGCCACGGCAACCAGAGAGGTCCGGGATGATATTATTGATATTTTATGTCTTCAGGAGCCGACAGTTTTGACCACGGGGTTTGACCGCCCCAATCTGTATTTCGGGGTCCTTTCTCCAAAGGATAAGTACGGAGCTTTAAAAAACTTTGTGGAATGCCGGCCGGGGCAGTGCGGGATTGTGTACTGCCTGACAAGGAAGCTGGTAGAGGAGGTCTGCGGGCGGCTCATGAAGGACGGATTTTCCGTGACCAGATACCATGCGGGGCTGTCGGATGCGGAGAGGAAAAACAACCAGGAGGATTTTATCTACGACAGGGCGCAGATTATGGTGGCAACCAATGCCTTCGGGATGGGAATCGACAAAAGTAATGTACGTTACGTGGTTCATTATAATATGCCGAAAAACATGGAGAGCTATTATCAGGAAGCAGGGCGTGCCGGGCGTGACGGAGAGCCCGCGGAATGTATTCTGCTTTACGGAGGCCAGGATGTGGTGACCAATCAATTGTTCATTGACAACAACCGGGACAACGATGAGCTGGACGAGGTGACACGGGCCATAGTGGTGGAAAGAGATAGGGAACGATTAAAGAGAATGACCTTTTACTGTTTCACCAATGAGTGCCTGAGAGATTATATTCTGCGGTATTTTGGGGAGTACGGCTCCAATTACTGCGGAAACTGCCAAAACTGTCTGACGCAGTTTGAGACAGTGGAGATCACAAAAGAAGCGAAAGCAATCCTGGGATGTGTTAAGGACTGCAGGCAGCGGTATGGAATTACAGTAATTTTAGATACGGTCCATGGGGCTGACACAGCGAAAATCCGGCAGTACCGGATGGCGGAGAATGCATATTATGCATCGCTTGCGAAGGTTCCGGCCTACCGCCTGCGCCAGATCTTTAATTTCCTTCTTTTGAACGAGTATCTGCGGACCACCAATGACGAATATATGTTGGTGAAGCTGACAGAAAAGTCTTCATCTGTCCTTGACGGTGAGGAATCACTTACAATGAAGATGGCGAAGGAGCAGGAGCGGCTTCCGAAGGAAAAGAAGAAAAAGAACGGAAAAACTGCTGCTGCGGCAAATATGGGAGAGGCAGAGCAGACGATGTTTGAAAAGCTTCGTGCGCTGCGGGCGGAAATTGCGAAGGAGGAGAAGATTCCGCCGTATATTGTATTTTCTGATAAAACTCTGGTACATATGTGCCTGGTGAAGCCGAAAACAAAAGAAGAAATGCTGTCGGTTTCCGGCGTGGGAGAGTTCAAATATAAAAAGTACGGGGAACGGTTCCTTAAGTGTGTGGAAGCACATGGTGATTTGTTCCGGGAACCGGATTAGATCAAAAAAGGCAGACAGGCTGGTTTCAGCTTGCCTGCCTTTTTTGAATTAAATAAAAATATTTTATTTTATAGTTGAAAAATAAGAATATTTATGTTATCATACAAACATGATAAAAATATTCTTTTACATCGTGAGGACATCAATGAGACATCTTTGTGGCGCACCTATGGAAGGACTTCGTAAATTTTTTGAAACAGAAAGGAGAGCAACCCTATGATACCTGTTGAAAAAATCACAAGCGGAACTCTGAATAATCTTCTTTACTATGTTGCGATTATTGGAGTCCTTTTGGTGGTGGCGGCGCTTATCCGGCTAAAGGTTTCGTTCCTTCGGAAGGCATTTATTCCGGCCTCCCTCCTCGCTGGTCTGATTGGCTTACTTTTAGGTCCCTATGCTTTCAACATTATTAACAGCGATATGATGAGCTCCATCGGTGCGCTTCCCACTCCCATGATTACCGTAGTGTTTTCATGTATGATGCTGGGAGTTAAGCGGAGCGAAAACAGCGGGAAAATGTTTCACGATGCCGCTACCGGCCTGGGCTGGCTCTGGTCATGCAGTTTTATGCAGGTTGGTATTCCATGTCTTTTATGTGCATTCCTGCTTACGCCGCTTTTCGGAGTGAATCCTCTTTTCGGCTCTCTGTTTGAGATTGGCTTCGCAGGAGGACATGGAACAGCCAGCGGTATGGCCAGCGTATTCCAGGATCCGGCAATGTTAAACTGGGCCGATGGCGCTGACCTTGCTCCGACAATCGCAACGATTGGTCTTCTCTGCGGTATTTTCGGCGGAATGCTTATTATTAACTATGGCGTTCGTAAGAAGTATACAAAGGTTCTTACGGAGCCGGCGGCAGCAGGAGATTTAAGGGAAATCTTTGCCGAGGGTGAGCGGGAAAGCGCCGCTTACATGACTGTCAGCCAGGATGTCATCGAACCCTTTGCTTTCCACCTTGGTGTAATCGGTATTTCAATCCTGATTGGACGTCTCATTGTCTGGGGATTTGGAAAAATTTTTGGATATACCGGCCTTCCCTTGTTCCCGTTTGCCATGGTCGGAGGATGGATTATCAACTCCATTGTCCAGAGGACAGAACTTCGCAATTTATTTGACCGTGGAATTTTCCAGCGTATCCAGGGCATGGCTCTTGAAATTCTGATTGTGGCTGCTATGGCTTCCATTAAAATTCCGGTGGTAATTGCTTACTGGGCTCCGTTATTAATAGGTTCTGTTGTAGTAATGATCATCATGCTGATTTGGTTCTTCTGGCTCAGCTCCCATGTATTCGAGGATTGCTGGTTTGAGCAGGGAATTATCCGTTATGGTACATATACAGGGGTAGCCGCTATCGGTTATATGCTGCTGCGTACAGCAGATCCGAAGATGGAGACAGAAGCAGGGACCATTTACGCCCTGGGCGGACCGCTTAACAGCCCGTTTATCGGCGGCGGACTGATTACTACCACGTATCCGTATATTGTTCAAAATCTGGGCGCTTTGAAGGCAGGACTCCTTCTCTGTGCAGGAAGTATTATCATTATATTGGTAATGAGATTTACATTGTGGATTAAGAATCCAAAGCTGGAACAACGTTAAGTGAAGTACAAAAAAATTTTTATATAGAAAGGATGCAAAGAAATGAGTAAAGTTGACATTTTATTCCTGAACAACAAAGATATGGAGGAACTGGGCGGCGGCGATATGGTTTCTGTTATCCATGATGTGGAGCGCGCCTATGTGATTACCGAACAGGGAGATACACTGGTTCCCGGTAAGTGCGTTATGCGCTGGGGTTCCACTCCGGAAGATGAGAATACCCTTGGCCGCATCAATGCTATGCCGGGATATCTTGGCGGCGAGTATGATATGGCCGGTATCAAGTGGATTGGCAGCGGCCCGATGAACTACAAAAAAGGCCTTCCCCGTGCCAGTGTTACCGTTATTTTAAATGACCCGGATACGAAGCTTCCTGTCTGCATCGCTGACGGTACGGAAGTCAGCGCAAAGCGTACAGGCGCTTCCGGCGGCGTTGCGGTAAAGCTGCTTTCCAAGAAGGATTCTTCCGTTCTGACAATCTGCGGCGCAGGCGCGCAGGGACGTACACAGCTTGAGGCTGCTCTGATTGCCCGTCCGACCATCAAAAAAGTATATGTGTATGATATTCGCATGGAGAATGCAGAAAAGTTTAAAAATGAGATGACCGAAAAATATGCCGGCCTGGAAGTGATTCCGGTAGCAAATCCTGAGAATGCAGTTCGCGAGAGCGATATTATTGTCTGCGTAACGCTTGCAAACGAGCCGTTTATCCATGCAGAATGGCTGAAAAAGGGAAGCCTTCTTATGAATCTGGCCGACTACGAAGTTACATATGACTGTGTAAAGAAAGCCGATAAGATTGTTGTTGATAACTGGGATACAATTAAGCATCGTATGGTCAGCACTCTGGCTCTTATGTGGAAAGACGGAATCATCAGGGATGAGGATATTGACGCATCTTTAGGTCAGATTCTTAACAATACAAAAACAGGACGTGAAAACGATGATCAGATTATTTACATGAATGCAATTGGCACCGGTATTCTTGATCTGGCAGTTGTAACCCGCTGCTATCGTAAGGCGGTTGAGCTTGGTAAGGGCACAAAGGTTCCATATTGGGTATAACTCACACATAATTTTTTTCCTGGCGGGCGGAGCACATGAAAAAGGCTCCGCCCGTTTTATGTACATGGAGTTTTGCAGCTCTTTTTCATACTGTGATATTTTATACTTTCTATTTTTTATTTAAAGGAGTATAATGAAAATAATGGATATTTTTACAATTATTTTTCCTTAAGGAGATGTTTATGAAAGAATTGCTTCAGAAGATACAGTCGGAATATGGTTCCTTATCAAAGGCCCAGAAAACTGTTGCTTCTTATGTACTGGAAAACTATAAAGATATTCCCTTTTTGTCTGTAACTGCTCTTGCAAGAGAGATTGGAGTCAGTGAGGCCACAATTATAAAGTTCTGTACACTGCTTGGATTTGACGGTTTTGGAAGCTTTAAGCGGGTTCTGTCCGAATATGTGCAATCAGAAATGACCACTTACAGCACGCTGGAAAGCGGAGCGGAAGAAATCCGGGATGAATCTGATATATGGGACCGTGTCTGCTCCTGCGAGGCGGCAAATATCTCCCAGACATTGAATAACCCTCTGAACAGGGCTAATTTTGCTCCTTTTATCGAGATGATTAATAAAGCGAAAAATGTATATATCTTAGGGTTCCGCTCGTCGGCAATCCTGGCCCAGTATGCAGTCCTTTATTTAAACCAGCAGAACATAAATGCGGTAGCGGTAACCCCGTCGATTGGAGCCTATGCAGATACTCTGTGCCGCATTACGGATGAAGATCTCTTTATCACTATCACTTTTTCCCGCTATTCCAAAGAGGCGGTAAAAGCATTGGAAATTATGTCAAACCGAGGAGTTCCCTGCGTGCTTATCACGGACAGTCCGGCGAATCCTGTTTTTCCGAAAGCCGATCTTGTTTTCTCCTGTGCAATGAAGTCCTACTATTATGCGGCCTCACACGTGGGAGCGTTGGCCTTAATTAATGCTGTGTGTACGGCACTTTCCCTGACCCATATGGAAGAAACAACGGAGCATTTAAAAAATCTTGAAGACCTGTTTTCAGAGTTTAATACGTTTCTTTATTGATAGCAGAGATGGCAGAATCATATGGGGAGGAGAAAGGTATGGAAGACGAAAGAAAAAAACTGGCCGGGGAGATCATTGAACGGTTAAAAAAGGAATACCCGGATGCAGAATGCACCTTAGATTATAACGATGCGTGGAAGCTTTTGGTCAGTGTGCGGCTGGCGGCCCAGTGTACGGATGCCAGAGTCAATGTGGTGGTGGAAAAGCTGTATGAAAAGTTTCCGGATGTGAAGGCTTTGGCGGAGGCTGACCCGGATGAGATCGAGGCCATTGTAAAGCCCTGCGGCTTAGGGCACAGCAAGGCCAGGGATATCAGCGCCTGCATGAAGATTTTGTATAAGGATTACGGCGGAAAGGTGCCGGATGATTTCAACGCCCTTTTAAAGCTGCCAGGGGTGGGAAGAAAGAGTGCCAATCTGATTATGGGGGATGTGTTCGGGAAGCCGGCCATCGTAACCGATACACACTGTATCCGTCTGGTGAACCGGATGGGACTGGTGGATGGAATCAAGGAGCCCAAAAAGGTGGAGATGGAGCTTTGGAAGCTGATTCCGCCGGAGGAGGGAAGTGATTTCTGCCACCGCCTGGTGTATCATGGGCGGGAGGTCTGTACGGCCAGGACAAAGCCTTACTGTCAGAAGTGCTGTCTGGAGGATATCTGTAAAAAGCAGGGAATATAGAAAAATCCTGAAACGGCACAGAGAGGAGGCGGGAGACCATGAAGCGGACCAGCCATTTGCTGCATCATAAAAAGATGAAAAAGTTGGCAATGGTTTTGAAAAACTGCGGAATACAGATCTATGAGTATTTTATAAAGAAGGACCGTCTGGTGATCTACGATGAATATTACCAGATCAGCCGGGTGATGGAAAACTATCTGGCCTCTTTGGAGCAGGCGTCCTCCATCCACCCGGAGGACAGGCTAAAGGGCATGGAGTTTTTCAGCGGACAGATGAACGGTCCCGTGGATGTCAGAATTGTGGAGGAGGACGGCCGGATTGCCAGGAAAATCCTAGACGGCACATACCTTTGGGATGAGGAAACCGGGCAGGAAATTCTTTTAGTCAGCGCCAGGGATGTGACTTTAGAGCGTAAGCGGGAGGAAATCCTGGAGAACCAGGCCAAGAGGGATTCCCTCACCATGCTTTACAATAAGATTTACGGAAAAGAGATGGTCAGCCGGTACCTGGCCGGGAAGAAGCCGGGAGAGTCCTGCGGACTGATGGTCATTGATATTGATAATTTTAAAAATGTCAATGATTCCTATGGCCACCTGTTCGGCGATAAGGCTCTGATAGCCTTTTCCCGTCTTCTGGTGGAGGTGTTTGACCACGGCGATGTGTTAATGCGGGTGGGAGGCGATGAGTTTGCGGTGTTTCTTAAGGATATCAGCCGCAGCGATCTGGAAAAGAAGGCGAACAAACTTGTAAAGGCGGCGAGAGAAGTGGATTTTTCCGGATATGATTACTCCATGACCTGCAGCGCGGGAGTCTGTTTTCTTCCGGGAGATGAGCCGGGACGTACCTATAACTGGATGTTTGTCCGGGCGGACCAGGCCCTTTATGAAGCGAAGAAGAGAGGAAGAAACCAGTACCGTATGTATCGGAAAGGGGCTTGCCAAGAGAAATAATCTTTTGGCAAGCCTTCTTTTTCTGAATCTATTTTGTCTCGTTCTCAAATTTTTCCAGGTATTTTTCCTGTAACAGCTTCACAAGCTCCGGAGCTTTTCCGCCCACGGGAGTGCCGTCCATTTCGTATGCGGGAGCACAGAATTTGGTGGAGCTGGAAACGATGACCTCATCGGCATCCATCAGCTCTGCCATGGTGAAGGGAGTTTCATCCACCGGAATTCCGTTGTCCTTGCAGATCTGGATGATGTGCATTCTGGTGATTCCCGGAAGGATATAGTGGTCTGTGGGATGGGTCTTAAATACGCCGTCCTTGATGATGGAGACATTGCTGTGGGCACATTCGGTCACCACATCGCCGCGGTGGAAGACGCACTCGTCACAGCCCATGGACTCTGCCTTTTCTGCTGCCATTACGTTGGGAAGCAGGTTTAAGGTCTTGATGTTGCAGTGGAGGAATCTGGTGTCCTCAGTGAAAGTAAGCTTTAACTTTTTAGAGGAATCTCCGTGTTTCCCGGGCTTCATGAAAATCCACAGGTTGGCCTTTGTTCCGGCAGCCGGGAACTGATGCTGTCTCATTCCGGTTCCGCGGGTCATCTGCCAGTACACGAAGATTTCAGAATCGTCCATCTTTGCCAGCATGTCGTAAAGAATGGAAGCAAGCTCTTCCTTTGTATAGGGAATCTCTATTTTTAAAAGTCCGGCGCTGTTGAAGAAACGGTCCAGGTGTTCTTTTAACGCAAAAATCTTACCGTTTTTTGCCAGTGTGGCTTCGTAAACGCCGTCACCGAAATAGCAAACACGGTCATTCATCGGCACGGTCATTTCTTCCAGAGGACCGTAATTCCCATTGTAATAGCCTAATGTTTTCATAATTTTACCCTCCCAAAATCTTGGTATATGTAGTATGGTATATGGCTATCATAACACGATTCCGGCCCCTTGTAAAGAAGCTGGACTTTAGAAAGTTTTATAGAAAATTAAGGTTTGAGACATTGTGGGACAGGGCAGTTTCCTGTATAATGATGATAGAAGAGCAATAGACAGAAGTAACGAGGTGTACCAATGAACATTAGTATGAACCCCAACGGCGAGCTGGTCCAGTCTGCGGTAAATGCACCGGGAGTCATCGAAATACCGGAGAACTTCCTGAGTGAAGCCAAGCAGTTCCAGCAGCTTATGATGATGTATACATGCGCCATCCGGGAAGTGAAGACAAAGCTTGAAGTCCTGAATGATGATCTGGCCATACGGAACCAGAGAAATCCCATCCAGATGATCAAATCCAGAGTAAAAAAGCCGCGAAGCATCCTGGAAAAACTCCAGAGGCGAGGACATCCCCTGACCGTGCAGTCCGTATCGGAAAATCTTTACGATGTGGCCGGAATCCGGGTGATCTGTTCCTTCATTGATGATATTTATGAAGTGGCAGAAATGCTGGCGCGGCAGGACGATGTGGAGGTCCTGATGGTAAAGGACTATATCCGCTGTCCGAAGGTCAACGGCTACCGCAGCTACCATATGATTATCGAAATTCCCGTGTTCTTTTCGGACCGTAAGGAAAAGATGCGTGTGGAGGTCCAGATTCGGACCATGGCGATGGATTTCTGGGCCAGCCTGGACCATCAGATGAAGTACAAGAAAAATCTGGACGATCCCGGGGAGATCAGCGAGGACTTAAAGGCCTGTGCGGAGATCATCGCCGATACGGACCGGAAAATGCTGGCAATCCGCCGGAAAATTGAGGACCGTGAGAGCGGCCCTTCCCCCCTTACCTTTGATAAACATTAAAATTTAATACAGAAAGCAGGACAGGGTTTCAGAAATCTGGAATCCTGTCTTTTCGTAAAGACGGATAGCGGGAAGGTTGTCTCCGGATACCTGAAGAAAAATGGGCATCTTTTTTCTGGCAGTCAGGAAGGAGAGAACCTTACGAAGAAGTACGGTCCCATGGCCCTGGTTTCGGAAGGCGTCCTGAATCTCAAAATGATAAAGATAGTAGCGGGACGGATAAACCAGAATGCGGACAGAGCCGAAGGCGTCCGTAAATAAAAGGAGAGGGAAGCCGGACTCTGTGGTTTCTGAAACCGTAAGTCCGGAGGAAGAAAAATCCCAGTCCTTTTCCAGGGAAAGCGTCATCATGTGTTCCTTGGAACAGAGCACGGCGCCGATGGCATCCAAGGTCTTTAAGGCATCGGAGCTGTTTCCGTCGGTGTAAAAGGAAAGCTCGGATTCAGGAGGCAGGATGGAAAGGCCCTCCTCCAGCAAAAGAAAAAAAAAGCCCTGGCGGCGGAAATCCGGATGGGTAAAGGCAGAGCATTCATAGGAAAGCTCTCCTTCCTTTATAAAAGAGAGAACGGCACAGAGCTTTTCCCCGCAAAAACCAAGAAGAAAAAGCTCTCCGTCTTCCATGGGAAAGGAAACGGTGAGAGGTTCTTTTATTTTTACGGCCTCCACAAGGGATTGAACGGCCTCTTTCTGGGAAGAATTTAAATATGAGGTGACGGTGATATCCATGGCGTTTGCTCCTTAAATAAGATGGTTACAGTATAGTACAGAAATCGGGCCGGTTTCAATCAATTTTTTGTGGCTTTTTTTCTATTGCCGCGGACGGAAGACGGTGCTAAAATTATGGCATCAACAAAAAGAGGAGATCATCTTATGAAGTACCTGAAAGAAGTTGCGATCATATTTGGAATTACCATGGTGGGAGAGCTTTTGAACATGTTCATTCCCCTTTCGGTCCCTGCCGGAGTTTACGGGCTTTTTATCCTTTTGGGGCTTTTATGTTCCAAAACCATCGCCCTTTCCGACGTGGCAGCCACCGGAAACCTGCTTTTGGACCTGATGCCCTTAATGTTCATCCCTGCGGCCGTGGGGCTGATTGAAAAATTTGAGGAGCTCAAGGCCATTCTGGTTCCTTTTATCGCAATCACAGTGCTGTCCACCTTCCTTGTTATGACCATCACAGGAAAGACGGCGGAGGCTGTGCTGAATCGAAAAGAGAAGGAGGGAAAATAAAATGCCGTTGTATTTTGGAATGTTTATCAGTGTGTCCGCATACCTTATTGGAATGTGGTTAAAGAAAAAACTGGGATGGGCGGTTTTAAATCCCCTGCTGTTGGCTATTATTCTGGTGATTGCCTTTTTAAAGGCCACAGGTATTTCTTACAGTGACTATAACGAGGGCGCTTCCTACATCAGCTATTTCCTCACCCCGGCCACGGTCTGTCTGGCCATCCCGCTTTACAAGCAGCTTGAGCTTTTGAAGAAAAACTTTGCGGCTGTGATTCTTGGAATCACCTCCGGCGTGGTGGGAAGTGTAGTCAGCATTTTCCTCATGTCACTGGTGTTTAAGCTGGAGCATGTGCATTATGTGTCCCTCCTTCCAAAATCCATCACCACAGCCATCGGCATGGGCATTTCCGAGGAGGCAGGAGGAATTGTGACCATCACCATCGTAAGCATCATTGTCACAGGAATCCTGGGGAACATGGCTGCCGAATTCTGGTTTAAGATCATTGGTGTGAAGCACCCCATCGCCAGGGGACTGGCTTTAGGAACCGCTGCCCATGCCATCGGCACAGCAAAAGCTCTGGAGCTTGGAGAGGTGGAAGGAGCCATGAGCAGTCTTTCCATCGCTGTGGCAGGACTCATGACCGTGGTGGCAGTTCCGCTGATGTCAGGGCTTATTTAAATGGCAGAAAGGAGAGCCTATGGGCGAAGGGCTTAAAAAGCGTTCAGAAATAGAAGAAAAATATAAATGGAATCTGGAGGATTTGATTCCTTCCAAAGAAGCCGCAGAGGCTCTGGCAGGTGAAATTGAGGCGGAAATTCCGTCCTATGAACGGTTCAAAGGCCGTCTGGGAGAGTCCGAAAAAGCGCTTTTCCAATATCTGGTTTTTGATGAAAGACTGGATGAAAAGTTGTCCCGGCTGCTCTGCTATGCCCAGCAGAAAAGCGATGAGGACACGTCCTTAGGAGAGGCCCAGGCGCTGGTTTCCAAAGCCAGAACCCTGGCCTTAAAGGCCATGGAGGCATCTTCCTTTGCAGAGCCGGAGATTCTTTCCGTTCCGGAAGAGAAGATGAAGCAGTTTTTAGAGGAAAAAGAACTTTCCGGCTACCGCCTGGTGCTTTTAAGGCTTATGGCCAAACGGGAGCACATGCTTTCAGAGGCTGAGGAAAGACTGCTTGCAGGGGCAGGGGAAATGGCGGAGACGCCGTCTTCTGTTTTTACCTTATTTAATAATGCAGACATTAAATTTCCGCCGGTGAAGGATGAAAACGGAGTTCTCACAGAGGTGACCCACGGGAAATACGGAAGTCTTTTGGAGAGCAGGGACCGTTCTGTGAGGGAGGCGGCGTTCCATAGCTATTACAGTGTATACCGCCAGTTTGCCAACACGGTGGCGGCGGCTTTTGAGGGAAACTTAAAGCAGGCCAGCTTCTTTGCACGAGTGCGGAAGTATTCCTCCACCAGGGACTTTTATCTTTCCGCCAATGAAATTCCGGAAGCAGTTTATGATAACCTGATTGAGGCGGTGAATAAGCGCCTGCCTTCCCTGCACCGGTATATGGCTCTCAGGAAGGAACGGCTTTCCTTAGACCGCCTTCATATGTATGACCTCTATGCGCCCATGACCGCGGATTACGACAGGAAATACCCCTATGAGGAAGCCAAAAAGCTCATAGCAGACGGGCTTAAGCCTCTGGGAGAGGAATATGGTAAAATTTTACAGGAAGGGTTTTCGGGCCGCTGGATTGACGTCTATGAGAACCAGGGAAAGAGAAGCGGCGGATATTCCATTCACACCTACGGCGTTCATCCCTACGTGCTCATGAGCTATGACGACTCTTTAAATTCCGTCCTGACCCTGGCCCATGAAATGGGGCACTCCCTCCATTCCTGGTATTCGGCAAAGAACCAGCCTTACACTTATGCGGGATACCGGATTTTTGTGGCGGAGGTGGCATCCACCTGCAATGAGGTACTGCTCCTTAAAAATCTCATTGGACGGGCGGAGGATGAAAAAGAGCGGGAGTTTCTGATCGGCCAGCTTTTGGAACGGTTCAGGAGCACCTTATTTCGTCAGACTTTGTTTGCAGAGTTCGAGTGGGAAACCCATAAGATGTGCTGGCAGGGCATTCCCCTCACAAAGGATGTACTCTGTAAGTTATACCATCAGCTAAATGAAACCTACTATGGACCGGATGTGGAGGTGGATTCCGACATTGATTATGAGTGGGAACGGATTCCGCATTTTTACAGGCCCTTTTATGTGTACCAGTATGCCACCGGATTTGCGGCGGCCACGGCCATTGCCGGACGGATTCTGGCGGGAGACCAGGCGGTTCTCCGGGGATATTTTGAGTTCCTTAAGGGCGGCTGTTCTAAAAACCCGGTGGAGCTTTTGAAGCTCTGCGGGCTGGATATGGAAAAGCCGGATGTGGTCAACGAGGCAATGGATGTATTTGAAGCGCTTTTGAATGATTTGGAGAGCTGCCGGTAGAAGGCAGTGTTAGGGGAGAGACGGACATGAGTATCTATGAGGCAATTTTTAACCGGCAATCCGTGAGAAAGTTCCGGATGGAGCCGTTGGATGCAGAGATTTTAGTACAGCTTAGGAAGTTTATTGCAAATATTACGCCCCTGGATGGAGAGAGCAGATTAGATCTTGAAATCCATGAGCACTGGAACCGCAGGGAGAAGGTCAAGGGCTTGTGGTCCGTGGAAGCGCCTTACTATCTTCTTGTTTACTGCAAAGAGGAACAGAACGCCTGCCGCAATGCGGGATATGTGGCAGAGCAGGCAGTCCTCTATTTAACCACAAAGGAGATTGGAAGCTGTTATCTTGGGGAAACCAAGGTGGGGGCCGCCCAGAAGGACGGTCTTAAAAGGATTCTGGTGATTGGCTTTGGAAAAGCAGAGGAAAAGCTTTACCGGGACAGCGAGGGAGCCAAGCGCCTTCCCCTTTCCAGCCTCTGTGTGTATAAGGATGAGCCGGGAGAAAATTTAAAAAAGATTTTGAAGGGGGCAAGACTGGCGCCTTCCTCCCTCAATTCCCAGCCATGGAGGTTTGTGGTTTATGCAGACCGGCTGTATATTTTCGCCAAAAAAGAAATGTTCCCCCAGATGAAGGTCTTTACCGTCATGCGGGACTTCAACATGGGAATCATGCTGTCCCATATTATGCTGGGAGCCGAGGAATTCTGGATGAACATGGAAACCGTGACCGAGGAACAGTTTTTAAAGAAAGCTTATAAGAACGGTGAGTACATTTGTACGATTGTTTTTCACAGTTAATAAAAGTCGCATTATTTCTTCCTGACGTGGGAAAATGTGGAATTTTTTTCGGGTTCCGGTTTTTGACTTGAAAGGTGCCCTGTCTTATGCTAGAATTTATAAGAATAAGGTGATGTAAGTTAATGGAACTACATTGAAGGAGGAAACTATGATTAGTCAGCTCGTACAGAAGATTCAGAAAACAAAGGCGCCTATCTGTGTTGGTCTTGACCCCATGTTAGGTTATATTCCGTCTCATATTGTTCAGAAATCTTTTAAGGAGTATGGAGAAACATTGGAAGGAGCTGCAGAAGCTATCTGGCAGTTCAATAAAGAAATTGTTGATAATACCTATGATTTAATTCCCTCAGTGAAACCTCAGATTGCTATGTATGAGCAGTTTGGCATTGAGGGACTTAAAATATATGCCCGTACTGTGGAGTATTGTCAGCAGAAAGGCCTTCTTGTGATCGGTGATGTGAAGCGCGGTGACATCGGATCCACATCCTCTGCCTACGCAGTGGGACATATCGGAAAAGTAAAAGTAGGCAGCAATGTATGTTCTGGTTTCAATACGGATTTTATCACAGTAAACCCCTATCTGGGAACTGACGGCGTGAAGCCCTTCGTGGATGTGTGCCGGGAGGAGGACAAGGGACTGTTTGTACTGGTTAAGACCTCCAATCCGTCCAGCGGAGAATTCCAGGACAGACTCATCGACGGAAGACCGCTTTACGAGCTGGTGGCTGAGAAGGTGGTTGAATGGGGCGACAACTGTATGGACGGTACATACAGTAATGTGGGAGCCGTTGTGGGCGCCACATATCCGGAAATGAGCAAAATTTTAAGAAAGTTAATGCCCCATACGTACTTCCTGGTACCGGGCTACGGCGCACAGGGCGGTACTGCAAAGGACCTGGCCCATTGCTTCAATGAGGACGGTCTGGGCGCAGTGGTGAATTCCTCCCGCGGAATCATCGCAGCCTACAAGCAGGAAAAATACTCCAAGTTCGGCCCGGAGCACTTTGCAGAGGCTTCCAGACAGGCCGTACTTGACATGATTGCTGATATCAACAGCGTATTGTAAGGAGGAAACCATGGCACAGAAGAAAGTGAATGTAACCATCCACAGCCAGGAAAAGCTTGCCGAGGGAATTTACAGCATGTGGTTAAACGCACCGGAGATGGCAAAGGAAGCAAAGCCGGGCCAGTTCATCGCCGTTTACACCAATGACAGCTCCAAGCTTTTACCGAGACCTATTAGTATCTGCGAGGCAGATAAGGAGAATGGCAGACTGCGAATTGTATACAGGATTGCAGGTGCCGGAACCCTCGAATTTTCCAGATACGGCGCAGGTGATACCTTAAATATCATGGGCCCCCTGGGAAATGGATTTACACTGAAAAATAAGAAAGCATTTTTAATCGGCGGCGGCATCGGAATTCCTCCCATGCTGGAGCTGGCAAAACATCTGGATTGCGAAAAATATGCTGTCCTTGGATACCGGGATTCTGCCACCTTCCTGGCAGACGAAATCGGAAACTACGCGGAAGTGGTGATCGCCTCTGAGGACGGAAGCGTTGGAACAAAGGGAAATGTCATCGACGCCATCAAAGAAAAGGGCTTAAAGGCCGATGTGATTTACGCCTGCGGCCCCACCCCCATGTTAAAGGCCTTAAAAGCTTACGCGGCAGAAAACGGCATCGAATGCTGGATTTCCCTGGAAGAAAAAATGGCCTGCGGAATCGGTGCATGCCTTGGCTGTGTCTGCCATACAAAAGAGGTGGACGAGCACAGCAATGTGAGAAACACGAGAATCTGTAAGGACGGCCCGGTATTTTTGGCGGACGATGTGGAGCTTTTATCTGTGGATGAGCAGAGAGAGCGGATTGCCGGAGGCTGCATGTGCGGCACCGTGAAAGTATTGGATACCGCTAAAGACACGGCAGACAAAGGAAAGGAGGACTAAGCATGAATACAAAGGTAAATTTAGCTGGAGTAGAGCTTAAGAATCCGGTGATGACCTGTTCCGGTACCTTTGGTTCCGGTATGGAATACGGCGAGATGATCGATTTGAATAAGCTGGGCGCCGTTGTGACCAAGGGAATCGCCAATGTTCCGTGGCCGGGAAATCCCACCCCCCGCGTGACTGAGGTGTACGGCGGAATGTTAAACGCCATCGGCCTCCAGGGCCCCGGAGTGGATGTGTTTATAAAAAGGGACATTCCGTTCTTAAAGCAGTATGACACAAAGATCATTGTAAATGTCTGCGGAAAGACCAAGGAGGACTATCTGGATGTGGTGGAACGCCTTGGAGAAACCGATGTGGACATGCTGGAAATCAATATTTCCTGCCCCAATGTAAAGGCAGGTGCCCTGGCCTTTGGTCAGGATCCCAAGGTGGCCGAGGATATTACGGCTTCCATTAAAAAGGTGGCAAAGCAGCCGGTAATCATGAAGCTGTCTCCCAACGTGACCGATATTTCCGAGATGGCAAAAGCTGTGGAGGCGGGAGGCGCCGATGTGGTGTCCCTTATCAACACCATCACAGGAATGAAAATTGATATTCATAAACGTGCCTTTGCGCTGGCCAACAAGACAGGCGGAATGTCCGGCCCGGCCATCAAGCCGGTGGCTGTCCGCATGGTATACCAGGTGGCCAATGCCGTGAAGATTCCGGTAATCGGAATGGGCGGTATCATGACAGCAGAGGATGCCATCGAGTTTATTCTGGCAGGTGCCACTGCAGTGTCCATCGGCACAGCAAACTTTGTGAATCCCAACACAACCGTTGAGGTTGCAGCAGGAATCGAAGAGTACATGAGAACCTATCACGTGGAAGACATTAAAGAACTGATCGGTGCAGTGAAATAGAAGCAGCCTTTAAAGCAGGAATACAGAAAGGAAGTTAGAAAGATGGAAAAATACAAGCAGGAATTTATTGAATTCATGGTGGACTGCGGCGTTTTAAAATTCGGCGATTTCGTAACCAAGAGCGGAAGAAAGACCCCGTTCTTCGTAAATACAGGCTTTTACCGCACAGGAGCACAGCTCAGAAAGCTGGGTGAGTACTATGCAAAGGCCATCAACGATACCTTCGGCACAGACTTTGACGTGCTGTTCGGACCGGCCTACAAGGGAATTCCGCTGACCGTTGCTGCCAGCATGGCCTTAAGTGAACATTTTGATGCAGATATCAAGTACTGCTCCAACAGAAAAGAAGTGAAAGACCACGGCGACAAGGGAATTCTTTTGGGAAGCCCCATCGCAGACGGCGATAAGGTGGTTATCATCGAGGACGTAACCACAGCAGGAACTTCCATCGAGGAGACACTTCCGATCATCAAGGCCCAGGGGGCTGTGGACGTTCTTGGTCTGGTGGTTTCCGTGGACCGCTGCGAGCGCGGCCAGGGCGAAAAATCCGCCCTCACTGAGATTCAGGAAAAGTATGGCTTCAAGACCACAGCCATCGTTACCATGAAGGAAGTGGTGGAGCATCTTTACAACAGAGAATATAAGGGAAAAGTAATCATTGATGATGCATTAAAGGCAGCTATTGATGCATACTACGAACAGTATGGCGTAAAATAAGGAGAGCAGACCATGGAGAAAATCTACAAGACCATGAGAAACACAGGTGCTGCCAGCATTGCTGTCGGTATCGTCATCGCTTCTGTGGGCGTGACCACAGGAATCATCGCGATCATAAGCGGTGCGCTGCTTTTAAAGAGAAAATCTGAAATTACGTTTTAGACAAGGGATACAGGATAAGGTGCTGTGAAAGCAGCATCTTATCCGTATTTGTCGTGGGGGAAATTTGATTATGAAACGTTCAGGCCAATGGCCTGTTTAATATAGATAGATTAATGGAGATTATATCATGAAAAAAAACAGACACCGGAAGCTGGGGTTTCTATTGTTTGTCCTGTATCTGGTTCTGCTGACATATTTTTTGTTTTTCGCCGAAGAGATGGGGAGAAGTCCTGACGTCAGGGCAGAGTATTCCTACAACCTGACTTTATTTAAGGAAATTCGGCGATTTATTGTTTACAGACATCTGCTGGGATACCGGGCCGTGCTTTTAAACATTGTGGGCAACATGGCAGCCTTTGTGCCCTTTGGTTTTTTCCTGCCGGTTATATGGGAGTCGGTGAAAAAGTGGTACACTACAACGGTTCTCGGCTTTGTGTTCAGTCTCTGTATTGAGACGGTCCAGCTTGTGTGCCGGGTGGGAAGCTTTGATGTGGACGATCTGCTTTTAAATACCATCGGTGCACTGGTGGGATATCTTATTTTCTGCATGCTAAAAGGAGTGTGGAACAGGTACAGTGGAACGGATTGGAAATAAAGTATCTTATATTAAAAAGCCGTTTGCAAAGGCAAGCTTTGTGGCGGCAGGTCTGGCGGCGGCGGCCTTTGTTTTCATGGCGGCGGCAGTTGGCTTTGCGTATCATACCCAGGGAAATGCGCCGCTGATGGCGGCAGCTCTGGGTTTTTGCAGTATTATCACGTCAGTTTCTTCTTTTGCCTATGGGATTTTTTCGTTTTTTGAGAAGGAAAAGAACTATCTGCTGGCGAAAATCAGCCTGGTGGCAGCCGGAGTGCTCATTTTGATCTGGCTGTTCATGATTATCATTGCACTGTAAAGGGATTGGAGGTTGCATTACAATGGAAGATCAGGTAATAAGAGAACGGTATGAGCTTTCCATGGCACGGATCCGGGGCTTCATGGAGGAGGAAACCGTAAAAGAGCCATACCGGGATTTTTTTAAGGAAATGTCACGGTTCATCGGACGGTGCGGAACGGTCATGGAGGCCGTTCTGGATGGCAGTTTTAATTCCTGGGACCGGGAAACGCTTACATGGACCAATGAAGCCCTGTATGAGGATGTGACCGGGGGAAATTATGAGAGAAGCTATGGAAATCCTGCGTATGCGGTTTCCGTGCTGGGAGAACCCCTTGGAAAGCTTCTGTCCTTTCTTTATACGGAAATCCGGGGAGATATTATCTATGCCTTTGAGGGACGGCTTCTGGACATGGTGATCGGAAATGAGGCTCTCATTGAAATTTACAACCTGTTTGAGGAGGAGGGAATTCCCGCAGAAAAATCCGTTCACGATGTGCTTTACTGGTGCATCAGCGATTACTGCGATGTGACCCTGACCTACCGGATCCGGGAGAGCGTGGACCCGTCTCTGGACTTTGCAAAGAAAATCATCATGGAACGGGACCTTTCGGACCTTTCCTATTTATACCGGTTCGGCGAATATGTGTCGGAGGCGGAGCTTGCCATTGCAGGATTTTTAAACCGCCTGCCTGAGGACACCATAAAGAAAATGGCGGAAACCTTCACCGAAGGCTATATCCGGGGATTTTCTGTCATGGGCCGCGATCTTTCCAAAAAGAAAACCGTGTCCATCCGCTACCCCCTGGGATTTGAGCGCATGGTGCGGGAAGCGGTTAAAAATTTTGAGAGCCAGGGCCTGTCGGTGATCTTCACCCGCGGGGCCGTAAACAGCGTCAACAAAAATCCGGCCGGACGCGGGGGATATACTTCTTCCTCCCCCAATAAGCAGTACGACTATGACCACCGCTATGACAGCGCCGTATATCTGGACAAGGCCTTCCGCGACCGGAAGCTTTCGGTTCTTAAAACTGCCTATGAGCAGTATAAAAAGGAGGCGGCCGACTATGCGGGCCCGGCTGTCATTGAGGTGTTCGGAGAAGAGGGCTTTGCCCCTGCCAACAAAAAGGAGGCCTGGGCTTTTTCGGAAAAGCAGCAGAAGCTGTATCTGGAATACAGAAATATGTCCATGCCTGTGGCAAACCAGTATATGCCCGGCGATGAAACCAGCTTCACCATTATCGCATTCCCGGTTCCTGCCATTGGCCCGGATTTTGAGGAAATTTTTGCGGAGACCATTAAAATCAACACCCTGGATTACGAAAAGTACCAGAAAATCCAGCAGGCCCTCATTGATGTGCTGGATGGGGCAGAGTATGTGGAGATTCTGGGGAAGGACGATAACTGCACCAACATGCGGGTAAACCTCATGGAGCTTAAGGATCCGGCATCCCAGACAAAATTTGAAAACTGTGTAGCCGATGTGAACATTCCCGTGGGAGAGGTATTCACATCCCCGAAGCTTGGCGGAACCGAAGGCGTTCTGAATGTGGGCTGTGTGTATATCCGGGACATCCAGTTTAAAAACCTGACCATGGAGTTTAAGGACGGACGTGTGGTTTCGGCAGCCTGCGATAATTTTGTGGAGGCGCTTCCGGACTTTTGTTCCGCAGAGGAACGGAAAAAAGCAGTTTCCGACGGCCATGACCTGGTGGTGCAGGTGATCATGAACCAGCATGAAAGTCTTCCCCTGGGCGAGTTTGCCATCGGAACCAACACCACGGCCTATGCCATGGCGGAAAAGTTCCATATTCTGGACCGTCTTCCCATTTTGATTGTGGAGAAGATGGGGCCGCACTTTGCTGTGGGCGATACTTGTTACAGTTGGTCCGAAGACAGCCCCATGTATAACCCGGACGGAAAAGAGATGGTGGCCAGGGATAATGAGGTCTCCATTTTAAGAAAAGAAGATGTTTCCAAAGCTTATTTCGGAGTCCATACGGACATCACGATTCCCTATAAGGAGCTGGAGCGGATTTTGGCTGTGGCCCCGGACGGAACGAAGACCTCCATCATTGAAGACGGGCGGTTCGTGCTTCCCGGACTGGAGGAGTTAAATGTGGCCCTGGACTGCAGCGGCGGGCATACGGCCTAGCGCGAAGCGATTCTAAATGGCTGTATACCATAATCTTTTTGTTTTGCTCTTGACGGAGGAATAAAAAACTAGTATGATGATTAATAAGAAAAAATATTCATGTTGCTAGTTTTTATTAGAATAACTTATAAATATCGCATGCATTTGCGATGGCCCCAGGGCATTTATCATTTAATCGAACAAAGGAGAGTTGACAATGGCTAAAGTTGGTATTGTAATGGGCAGCGATTCGGATATGCCGATTATGGCACAGGCTGCGGACATGCTGAAGGAACTGGGTATTGAATTTGAAATGACCATCATTTCTGCCCACAGAGAACCGGATATTTTCTTTAACTATGCAAAATCTGCCGAAGGAAAGGGCATCAAGGTAATTATCGCAGGCGCAGGAAAGGCAGCTCATCTGCCGGGTATGTGCGCTGCAATCTTCCCCATGCCGGTAATCGGTATTCCCATGAAGACGTCTGATCTGGGCGGTGTGGACTCTCTGTATTCCATCGTACAGATGCCGTCCGGTATTCCGGTGGCTACGGTTGCCATCAACGGCGGAAAGAACGCAGGAATTCTGGCAGCAAAGATTCTGGCAACTTCCGATTCGGAGCTTTTGGAGCGGTTAAAGGCATATTCTGAGAAAATGAAGGACGAAGTGGCAGCAAAGGACGAAAAATTAAGTCAGATCGGTTACAAGGAATATCTGGCTTCCATGAAGAAATAAGAGAGAGAAACCAAACGTTTCGAGGAGGAAAACCATGGATTACAAGAAATCTGGAGTTGATATTGAAGCTGGTTACAAGTCGGTGGAGTTAATGAAGGAGCACGTAAAGAAGACCATGCGCGAGGAAGTTCTTGGCGGTCTCGGCGGCTTTTCCGGTGCCTTTTCCCTGGCTAAGATCAAGGAGATGGAGGAGCCGGTACTGTTATCCGGCACCGATGGCTGCGGCACAAAGGTGAAGTTAGCCATCATCATGGATAAGCACGACACCATCGGCATCGACGCAGTGGCTATGTGCGTCAACGACATTGCATGTGCAGGCGGAGAACCCTTATTCTTCCTGGATTACATTGCCTGCGGAAAGAACTACCCGGAAAAGATTGCAGATATCGTAAAGGGCGTTGCAGAGGGGTGCTTACAGTCTGAGGCTGCCTTAATCGGCGGCGAGACTGCCGAGCATCCGGGCCTGATGCCGGAGGAGGACTATGATCTGGCAGGCTTTGCAGTGGGCGTATGCGACAAGAAGGACATGATCACCGGAGAAAGCTTAAAGGCCGGAGACGTACTGATCGGTATGGCTTCCACAGGCGTACACAGCAACGGATTCTCCCTGGTCCGCAAGGTGTTTGAGAAGGAGCTTACAAAAGAAGGCTTAGATACATATTATGAGGAGCTTGGAAAGACTCTCGGAGAGACCCTGCTTGCTCCCACAAGAATCTATGTGAAGGCGCTGAAATCCGTAAAGGAGGCAGGTGTTAAGATTCACGCATGCAGCCATATCACCGGAGGCGGCTTCTATGAGAACGTGCCGAGAATGCTGGTGGATGGAGTTCAGGCTGTGATTAAGAAGGACAGCTATCCGGTTCCGCCGATTTTCGCAATGATGCAGAAAAAGGGCGAGATCGAGGAGAAGATCATGTACAATACCTTCAACATGGGTATCGGCATGGTGGTGGCTGTGGACGCAGCCGATGTGGAGAAAGCCATGGAAGCCTTGAAGGCAGCCGGTGACACTCCCTATGTGATCGGCTCCATCGAAGCCGGCGAAAAGGGTGTGACCTTATGTTAAGAGTCGGTGTTCTGGTATCCGGCGGAGGCACCAATCTCCAGGCCATTCTGGATGCCATTGACAATGGAACCATCACCAACGCGAAAGTGGAAGTGGTGATCAGCAATAATGCCGGGGCCTATGCCTTAGAGCGGGCAAAAAAGCATAACATTGCGGCAGAATGCATCTCCCCCAAGGACTTTTCTGACCGGGAGGTCTTCAACGAGGCACTGGTTTCCAGGGTGGATTCCTACCATCTGGACCTGATCGTGCTGGCCGGATTTTTGGTGAAGATTCCGGAGGCAATGATTGCCAAGTACCGCAGCCGCATCATAAATATCCATCCGTCCCTGATCCCGTCCTTCTGCGGTGTGGGATATTATGGACTGAAGGTCCATGAGGCGGCACTGGCCCGCGGGGTGAAGCTTACGGGTGCTACGGTGCATTTCGTGGATGAGGGAATGGATTCCGGTCCCATCATTTTACAGAAGGCCGTGGAAGTGAAGGCCGGGGATACACCGGAGATTCTGCAGAGGCGTGTGATGGAGGAGGCCGAGTGGAAGATTCTGCCCCAGGCCATCCACATGATCGCAAACCATCTTTTATAGAAGTAAAAATTGGAGCTTGATTCAGCCTGGGCCGTCAGGGAAATGGCGGCGTGGGCTGATTTGTGTATGGTTACAGGAGGAATTGAGAATGAAAGTTTTAATCGTTGGAAGCGGCGGAAGAGAGCATGCCATTGCATGGAAGGTGGCCCAGAGCCCGAAGGTGGATAAGATCTACTGCGCTCCGGGAAATGCGGGAATTTCCCAGGTGGCCGAGTGCGTTCCCATCGGAGCCATGGAATTTGATAAGCTGGTGGAGTTTGCAAAGGAAAAAGAGATTGATCTGACGGTGATCGGAATGGATGACCCGTTGGTTGGCGGCGTGGTGGATAAGTTTGAGGAAGCAGGCCTCAGAGTCTTTGGACCGAGAAAAAATGCTGCCATCCTGGAGGGCTCCAAGGCATTTTCCAAAAACCTGATGAAAAAGTACAACATTCCGACAGCCGCCTATGAGACCTTCACAAATCCCGAGGAGGCCATCGCCTATCTGGAAACCGCAAAAATGCCCATCGTTTTAAAGGCTGACGGACTGGCTCTTGGAAAGGGCGTTTTAATCTGCCAGACCAGGGAGGAGGCAAAGGAGGGCGTCCGCACTCTGATGCTGGATAAAAAGTTCGGCTCCGCCGGGGATGAGATTGTCATCGAGGAATTCATGACCGGACGTGAGGTTTCGGTACTGTCCTTTGTGGATGGAAATATTGTAAAGATCATGAGCTCCGCCCAGGACCACAAGAGAGCCAAGGACGGGGACCAGGGCTTAAATACCGGAGGAATGGGAAACTTTTCTCCCAGCCCCTTCTACACCAAAGAGGTGGATGCGTTCTGCCAGAAGCACATTTACCAGCCCACCGTGGATGCCATGAAGGCAGAGGGCAGAGAGTTTAAGGGAATCATTTTCTTTGGTCTGATGCTGACTGCCGACGGACCGAAGGTGCTGGAATATAATGCAAGATTCGGCGACCCGGAGGCCCAGGTGGTGCTGCCGAGACTGGAAAATGACATTGTGGAGGTCTTCGAGTCCTGCATCGACGGAACCCTGGATCAGGTGGACTTAAAGTTTGACAATGACCGGGCAACGGTCTGCGTCATTCTCGCTTCCGACGGATATCCGGTGGAGTATAAAAAGGGATTTGTTATCGAGGGCCTGGAAAACTTCGAGGGCCGCGACGGATATTATGTCTTCCACTCCGGAACCAAGTTTAACGACAAAGGCCAGTTCATAACCAACGGTGGCCGTGTGCTGGGAGTCACAGCCAATGGAGCAACCCTTAAGGAAGCAAGGGAGAACGCATATAAGGCAACCGAGTGGGTGAGCTTTGAAAATAAATATCTAAGAACGGACATAGCGAAATCTGTGGATGAGGCGGAGTAGTGAGCGTAAGGTTTTTTTCCACCCCGAACCGAAATTTGCCGCGTAACCGAAATATACGTCCATAAATATTAGAGATTTTTCCGCTATTGGAAACAGGAGCAGAAAAGTAAAGATAAGAAACCGGATAATTTATGCTGGATGTGCGGCATGAATGTCCGGTTTTTCTTGTAGAATGAGAAGATATCATAAACCATTGATTTCTGGCAGTATTTTATGTATTCTTATATTTGTGGGACATAAAATGGGAAAATAGCCCTATTTACTGCCAAGATATGGAGTTCGATAAATCGGAATTTGGGAGATGCCTATGAACAAGTTTTTGAATGATATAAGGAGTGCAGAAAATCCTATATCTGGTAATAGAAAAATTATAAATACCATAGCTGTATTGTTCCTTGGAATAGCTTTGGGGACTTTTTCAAAATTTTTGGATTTTCGTCAAGCTGAACTGCCAAGTGTGTTTATGGCAATAGATGGAGCATTAGATGTTCATAATTTCCTTGGGCGTTTTGCAATTTGGGTATTGATTGCACTGTGTATTTCTATTTATAGTAATTCTGCAATAAGAGCAAGCGTTAATGTTTTTGCGTTTTTTGTTGGTTTGGTTACAAGTTACTATTTGTATTCAAATTATGTCGCAGGCTTTTTCCCAAGAAGCTACGCCATGATTTGGTTTGGCTTTACCATTATTTCTCCGTTCTTTGCATTTGTCTGTTGGTATGCGAAAGGGAAAAGCAAACCGGCATTTATGCTATCAATATTGATTTTAGCAGTATTGTTTAACATGACTTTCGTATATGGATGGGGATATTTCGAAGCACGCTCTGTTTTAGAATTGGTAGTCTTTATTATTGGACTTACTGTTTTGAGGAGGGACACATTGAGAAGTTCTGTGCTAATGGGAACAATTAGTATAGTTCTTGCATTTTTACTTGATATAGTCATTCCATTCCATTTTGGATAAACAACTTCCAGTTTGTCGAAATGATAGATGAGATATGAGTGAAAGATAAAGAAAAATATGGAGGAGGAGCGACATGAAAAACTTTAAGAATTATACGCCGGAAAAATATAAAGGATCGGATTTCCAGAATATGGAAGAGGGGATTTATAAGACGAAATCGCCATATGGGAATAAAGATGAGGATATCTTCGTTACATCCCTTTCCTTTGAGATGGAGCCAGAATGCTATGGTGAAGAAGATGCTTCACCCAGAAATATTACACAGGTTCCATTTGAGGCGCTATTGGACGATTTTCTTGTGTTTGTTACGGATTTTTATGAGCAATTAAATGCAGATAGTAAAACGGTCTGCTATCAGGAATTTGGTTCCTTTGATTTGGAGGATATCCGAAAGTTAAGGTCGGTAATCGGCAAAAGAGTTTATGCCGTACCATACACAGACGAAACTGACGGAGAAGAATATTACAATGTAGTAGTTGAATAGACGGTCATTGTCGAGTGTTGAACAGGGCAAAAAATGGAGGTACATAACCATGAGAAAGATGATTGCATATTGCGGGCTGGATTGTGAAAAATGTGACGCATATCTTGCAACTATCAATGATGATCAAGTATTGCGTGAAAAAACTGCAAAACTATGGGCCAGGTTAAATAATGCTCCCATATTGCCGGAGCATATCAACTGTCAAGGCTGCCGCGTTGAGGGGATAAAAACTGTATTCTGCGATAAGCTTTGCGGCATTCGTCAGTGTGCATTGAAAAAAGGTGTGGCAACGTGTGGTGACTGCCCGGAAATGGAAACGTGTCAGACTGTTGGAACGGTTCTCTTAAATAATCCGGGAGCGCTGAAAAATCTGCGAGGATAGAAGAGCAGACAGGTGGTCTAATTGAACATAAAATGGTCCTGTTGTCTGGCTGGTTTTTTGAAAAGATAGTGAAATTTCTGCTTATCATAGATGAACAGAGCATTTTAGCGAATTTGTGGAGGCTGTACTGTATGGGATTTTGGATTTTTATGTTAGTTATGGATACGCTGATTCCACTTACGATGATAGGTTTTGGCAAATTTTTTTTAAAGAAAGCACCAAAAAAGATAAATTCTGTATTTGGATATAGAACAGCAATGTCCATGAAAAATAGAGATACTTGGGAATTTGCCCATAAATACTGTGGGGCAATATGGTATATCTGCGGATGGGTTCTGTTGCCATTATCTATTGTTCCAATGTTTTTTGTGATTGGTCGAAGTGAAGATAACATAGGAACGTTGGGAGAAATCATCTGTGCGGTTCAGCTTATTGCTTTGGTGGGTTCCATTTTCCCTACGGAAATGGCGCTTAGAAAGAATTTTGATAAAAATGGGAACAAACGATAGTTTGTAGAAAAAAAGCCCCTAGACAACTGTGTCTATTAACAAAAACACGGCATTTCTCGCTTTGTGTCGTGTTATTTGTAGGCAACAGATTCTATTTTGATGATGAAAGGAGGACTTGATGTGGATCAAATGAAGATCGGAAGCTTTTTAAAAGAGCTTCGCAAAGAAAAAGGTATTACACAGGAACAGTTGGCAGAAGCATTAAATGTTTCCGGCAGGACAGTATCCCGTTGGGAAACTGGGGTATCACTTAGATAAAGATACCACACCAATCCCACGCTGACTTTTGCTCAACCGATACAGCCGGAGGGCTGGAACAGCTATTTGTCATTTTGGTATATCCGCTGTTAAAACAGTACAATGGACAAAATGACTTTTCTATATCTATTACTCTGCACATCTTGTTATTGTGGGAATCTTAAGAATTGTTTTGTATGGTAATGTTTCATTGCTGTTTTGACAACCCCAAGTTTGCTGAGGTAAAATTGGAGTAGAAATAGGAGAAAAGTATGTCTAAATTAACATCTATGATGAATATTGGCAAAGAAATGGAAAGAAAGCTGACAACGGTTGGGATTGATTCTGCTGAGAAACTTACTGAAACAGGCGCCAAACAAGCATTTTTAAAACTGAAAGAGACATATCCACAGGTTTGCCTGGTACATTTATATACTTTAGAGGCTGCAATTCATAATATTGGATTCAACTGTCTTTCGGAGGAAAAGAAAACAGAATTAAAGGAATTTAGGGATTTCTTGAAACGGTAATGCTGAAAGGAGAAAGCAGATATGGCAGGATTCATTACATATTGGCCGAAGGAGCAGATCAGAGAATTAAAAAAAGAAAAGGATAACGGGCCAATCCAGGTTGTATTTGGCAGTGTCCATACGAAGATGCCTTCTATAAAAAGTGTAAAAGAGGGAGATGTTATTTATCCGGTTACGGTGAGCGAAGGAACCTTGTGTGTGGTGGCAAGACTCCCGGTTGAGAAAATCGAGCCGGCATATGAGTACCTGATTCGGGAGCTGGGGACTCCCTGTGGAGCGTTGATACCGGAGGAGAAAGACTGGAATTGGAGAGAATATTATGGCAAGGCTCCTGTGAAACCGCACAGATGCCATCAGCGTCCCTTTAACTGCTGTTCCGAAACTGCGGCTGTGGGCACCCAGGGCTCATCCATTGAACTGCGGCCGATTCCCAAGGAGAAACTGCCGCAGTTGCTGTTCGGGCCGACAAAGGCAAAACAGAAGCCGATGATGTTGGATAAAAACGGCAGTCCGAAAGTAATCTCCATCAGCTCCACTGTCCGAAAGATGAGTGAGGAAACGAAGGAAGTGTTTGATTCGCTGTTTTTGGTATGATGGCTTAGGCTGCCGTTGGAAATTCAGTTATTGGGTTGCCCATGGGACTGTGGGATATCCGTTGCTGAATGGAATCGACTATGTTGCTGATATGAAAGAAGAATCCAGTTTCATAGAGGCAGCGTATGCAGTATTTATGAATAATATTGAAATGGACGGGAATGGAAATGAGGCGGGACGGAATGTTCCGACGAGGAGGGAAAGACAAAGTTGAATGGAAGAAGAATTTTCATCGGGGTGAGTCTGGTATGTATGTTGGTATTGGTAATCGGAGCTGGTGTGAAAAGAGGCCGGGACAAGGAACTTTTGGCTTATAAAAATGACTTAAAACAGTATGTAAGTGAAAGCAATGCCTTTTCTGAAGAAGAGAAAGCGGTTCTTAGGGTTGCCATTGATCATATTGAAAGACCGGAAAGTATTGGAAATCCCCGGATGATTCGTGTCTATCGGTTATCACAAAAATATACTTCCGATGATGAAATTGATTTGAAATCAGAAGCAGGAAAAGAGATCAAGGCAAAGGACTGGCAAGTCGATATCGGTGATACCGCTTATCACAAAAATTTTTCAGCAATCATTGACGGTGAGACCCTGGAGTTTGTGATGCAAATACCGATTGCTTGATGCCCCATGGGTTCATTCCCTAAAGGAAAAGCGGATGGTGATAAAGAGCCTTCTTGCGTGGCCATCGTGCCTCACAGCACTCAAGCCGACAGCGTGATGGATGAGATCGTACATTTTGTGGAGCAGAATACAGAGGATGAAGTGAACAACGGCCTTGACGAATGTACCAATTTGTGGGAAAATTGTTATATGGGATATGCAAGGGTATCAAAACGAAAAAGAATCTTATGGAGGTGCAGTATGTACAAAAACATTGAAAAACAGGTGAGCCTGAAGCTGAAGGATTTGGTAGATTACCAGAAGGGGCAGGTGGTCAGCAAAACTCTGGTGCAGAATGAGTGTGTCAGCATGACCCTGTTTTCCTTCGATAAGGGAGAAGAAATTTCCACCCATGCATCCGGCGGGGATGCGATGGTAACGGTGTTGGACGGCGTAGGAAGATTTACCGTAGGCGGTGAGGTGTATATTCTGAAGGAGGGAGAAACACTCATTATGCCGAAGGATGTTCCTCATGCAGTCTATGGGGAAGAACCATTTAAAATGCAGTTAACGGTTTCTTTTTAAAGATTCGATTCCCTGGTCCCGCAGGCCAGAACATCGCCCTTTCGAGACCGCAGTGTTAAGATAAGACTTTTATTGTGGCAGATGTCATGGTAGAAGTCTTTTTGTTTCCAGACAGTGATAGGCTTTCTGCCGGGGCGCTGGTATGACAGAGCTGGAGAAATGATGCAGAGAGGAGAATCATAATGACGCTGAAGATACGAAAAGCAGCCATTCAGGACCTTTCCAGAATCGCTGAAATTCTGGTGTTTGTAAAACGGGTGAATTTTCGCCCGATATTTAAAAATGATGCTTATTCCTTTGGTGAGCTCCAGGTATTATCTGTGGCTGAAGAATACGCAGCTCCTGATATTCTCGGCCATATATGGGTATACGATGATGGGATTGTGAAAGGGATGATTCATATCGAGGGGAAGGAAATCAGGGAATTATATGTGGATTCTTTTTTCCAGAACCAGGGTGTAGGAGCGGAGCTGATTGAATTTGCAAAAAATGAATTTTCCGTCTGCTTTTTATGGGCCATAGAAAAGAATGTGGATGCCATTCGTTTTTATGAACGGCATGGTTTTCATAGAACAGAGACAAAGAAATTTGAGGAAGGCACAACGGAGTATCTCATATTGATGGAAAGCTAGATAGAAACTTTGGTCTTATCTGCCTCTTTCTGGAATTGTCATGGAACCGTAAGCAAAAGTTAAAAAAGAGAATTGGAAAATTCAGTATAATAAAAGAAAACTTTGCGTTACCCGGTTATGATTCTGGAAGGAGAGGTTACGTTTATGAAACAATGGAAGAAACACTGTTTGATTTTTGCAGCCGCCATGGTGATGCTTTCCGGGTGCAGCAGCAGGAAAACGATGGTTTCACTGGAAGAAGCCAAAAACATGACAGAAGAACAGCTAAAAGAGAGCTTATCTGGTTTCACCCAGGCGGAAATTCAGGCGGCCTGGGGAGAAGGAGCGGGTCCGCTTTTCGGCCTGTACGGTGAGGTATTCCAATTGGACGATGAGAGAACCCTGGTCTTATATTATGAAGGCGATGGACAGACCGTGCAGGATGTTGCATTTGGCGAGAGCAGCCAGTCCTTTGAGGGGACAATAAGGGAAATCCATGGCACAAGTGCAGTCGTGGAAGTGGATGAAGGATTTCCGATTCGCAGTTCCGGAGACCGTGTAAGCGTATCTTTGGAGGAAGAGGCAGCTAAGGCGCAGGCGGGAGACCGGGTTAGGGTCACATACAGCGGATCCGTCATGGAAAGCTATCCGCTGCAGCTTGGAAATCAGAAGAGCATTCAACTGCAGGATGTTCTATCCAGCACATATGGGGAATTTGAGGTGAGGTCCGGGAACTATACCTGGTACTGCCAAACTAAGAACGCGGATGAAATGACGTGCATCGCTGCCTGCGGCGCCGGGCCGCTTGAAGAGGCGGAGAAAAAAGAAAGGCTTAAGCTTCCGCAATATAATAAGCTGGATTGTGTATCCTATATGGTATCCTGGGAAGTAATGCCGGACAGCATAACTGTAAAAGTATATGATACGGCAGACCTGGGCAATGCAGATGCAAAAACGCTTTCTGATGCGAGGTATGAGGAGATATTTATCATTGGCCTGAAACCGGAACGGATATATGAGATTACCGCAGAGTGGAAGGAAGAGCAATTGGACAAAAACGGATTTTATGGGGATGCCAGCTATGTTATAGTAACAGAATAGTATCAGGAAAATTCCGCAGCGGGGCTCCCACTAAGCTGACGGAGCCTGAAACAGGGAAATGTATGATGAATGAATTTAATTTGGAACGGTTTATAAAAGCACAGGAAAGAGATTACGAAACTGCACTGGAGGAAATCAGGAGAGGACGGAAAAGAAGCCACTGGATTTGGTATATATTTCCACAGATTACAGGGCTTGGATTCAGCTCCATGTCCCAATACTATGGGATTGCATCCATAAAAGAGGCGAAGGCATACATGGAGAATGCCTGTTTAAGGGACCGACTGCTGGAGATATCGGAGGCGTTGTTAGCACTGGAATCCAATGACCCGGGAAACGTTATGGGATATCCGGACGATTTAAAGCTCTGCTCCTCCATGACTTTATTTGCCGAGGCGGCGCCGGAGGAAAAAACCTTTCAGGCGGTTCTGGACAAATATTTTGACGGCAGGAAGGACCAGAGAACACTTCAGATACTGGAATCACAGAGACCGCCTGCGGAGGTGGAACTGGATGAATGACCCAAAAGAACTGATGTGGGATAAACTGCTGAAAATCAAGACAACCGGACGTGACGACAGCCATGCGGACCAGTATCACTATCCCTATGAGCCCACACCGTACGGTGTTCTGGAGCGTCTTGCAGACAGTGGATATATCGGGAAGAAAAATACGCTGGCTGACTATGGGTGCGGAAAAGGGCGGGTGGATTTTTACTTGTCATACCAGGTCCGCTGCAAAACCATTGGAATTGAATATGACCAGCGGATTTACGCAGGCGCCATAGGGAATCAAAGGACTGCGGTTTCTTCTGTCAGGACAGAATTCAGACTGGCGGATGCAAAGACCTATGAGGTTGATAAACAGGCAGACAGGTTTTACTTTTTCAACCCGTTTTCCGTGGAAATCCTGCATAAGGCGGCAGCAAGAATTATGGACTCCTACTATGAGTATCCAAGAGAAATACTGTTGTTCTTTTATTATCCGTCCGATGAATATGTTTCCTATCTGATGACACAGGATCAATTCCTGTTTTGGGATGAAATAGACTGTACGGATTTGTTCCCGGGAAAGAATTCGAGAGAAAAAATATTGATATTCAGGGTGCATGGATAAAGAACAGGAGGAGATAGCAAATCATGAATGAAATTTTTCACAGAACCAGTATCAGGAAGTATACAAGCCGGCCAGTGGAAGCGGACAAGATCGAACTGCTTCTTCGTGCAGCCATGGCGGCTCCGTCTGCCGGGAACCAGCAGCCATGGGAATTTTATGTGGTAACAGACAAAAATACGTTAAACTATGGCTCGGAATTGCACCGCGGCCGGAGCGGATGGAAAAGACGGGAAAAGTGCTGGAGATTCCTGAAAATCTGTATGTATTTTCCCTGATTGCCTGCGGGTATCCTGCGGAGGAGAAAAAGCAGCAGGACCGGTATGAAGAGGCGAGGGTACATTACAGGAACTAGTTTGGCTCCTGAAAGAAAGTGGGAAAACATGTTTGATGAGATTAGAAGCCGGTTTTCAATTTGCAGGGATAACGGATTTTCAAAGGAGAAAATTGAGGATGCCTGTAAACGGTATGGGAGTCTGCCGGAGACATTAAAACAATATTATCTCCAGTTGGGGAAGATTGTTCCCCTGAATCAGCAGCAGAACCGTCTGCTTGGACCGGATGAACTGACTGATGCGGGAGAATACCTGATTTTCTACGCGGAAAATCAATATGTGGCGCAGTGGGCCGTTAAAAAGAGTGACCTGGGAGCCGGAAATCCACCTGTATACTGCGCTTCAGATGAAAAAAATTTCAAACTGGAATGTGAAAACCTGTATGATTTTTTATGTGCAATGGCAAATTTCCAGGCGGCCAGTTGGGGGCTTGCTTACAGCAGCGAAGAGATTTTTTATCTGGAGGAGCAGCAGCTTGAGCAGATCGCTTCCTGTTACAGGAAAAAGCCATATGAGCTTCACCAGTGGATGGACCTTTCCTTTTATGGGAACTGGGAGGACGAGGTGATCTGTGTCCTCGGCGGGGAGCAGATGCTGTACGCCTCATCGGACGGGGAGCATTTTAAGGCACTGGAATCTTTTATGAAGCAAATGAACCTGGAAGTTCTTTGATGCAGCTTCAGGCACTGGAAACGGTCAGGGATGGGAAGAAGGTGTTCTATGAAAAAAATTGTTTGCATTTTGCTGGCTTTTGGCATATCGGTGATCGTTCTGTCAGGATGCAGGAAAGAACAGACCTCCATCTTGGATGAACGTGCGGAGGCTGTGACAAAAGAGAAAATGCCGGATACGCAGGAGGAGCAGGCAAAAGAGGAAATGCCGGATACGCAGGAGACTGCGAGGGAAACAAAAGAAGAATCTGTGATCATACAGAACTTAAATGCAGACAGGACGCTTTTTACAGAAACGTTTTATAAGGCTGGGGATATCAATTACTGGATGCAGACATATGTGGACCCCGAAGAAGGCAGCGACGAATTCTGTTCCAATGTGATGCGGCTGTATTGCAGCGGAAACCAGCCCCGATTTGCTGAGAGTGTGGATGAGAACATGCTGACACTTCATGCCCGGACAGCGATTGAGACTGTGCCCGGTAAGAACGTCTATGAAACAGAGCTCACCGTGTCTGCGTATAAAAACGGAATGGTCCTGTTTGAGACTGCATGTGCAGTTACTGTGACCCTGCCCCAAAAAGGGGATGGAAACTATGCAGTTTCCATTTCCCAAAAGGAAAGCCGGGTAGAACTTCCAGAAGAGGCCAAGGCTATTTTTGGAGAATATTATCCCATGAAGGAGCAGCAGGAGCTGTTTGAGCGGTATCTGTGCAGGGCAGAGCTTTGCGCCTATCCGTCAGAAGATCTGCGGCTCATGCGAAACACCATTTACGCTGCTCATGGAAGAAAGTTTAAAGATCCGGTGCTGACAGAATATATGGAGAAAAAGCTCTGGTACCGGGGAAATACGGAGCCGGAGAGCTTTTCCGAAGAGGTGTTTTCAAATGTGGAAAAGGAAAATATCCGTTTGCTGCAGGAGATAGAGAACGAGCCTTTTGAAGAGAGAAACGGTGCCGCTTACAGCATGGAAAATTTTGACCCTGCTCCCTACTTGCCTTGGCTGTCACAAAATAAAGAAACCGGGCTTGCGGCCAATATGGAGCAGGCCGAAGACTGCGGCGTCTACTACCGGGTTTGGGGTACGCTTTCCCTTCCGGTGACCTTTACCCGTGAGCAGTGGGAGGAAGTGAAAAATGGAGGAAAGGCAGAGCTTTGCACCAATGAGCTGACTGGAGAAAGGAAAATCCTGGAATACGACAGAGAGAAGGGATACCGGATGTACAAAAAAGGCACAATTCCGGATGATTTCCCATCGGATATCAGGAGCTATTACAATTATTCCACCGGGCTCTATGAGCTGTATGCGTCCAGTGATGATACCATAATGAAGCCAGTCTATGAGGGCGACTTATTTATTTTAAAAGGTGCTGTCTGCGGAGGAATGGTGAACCTGGTGACAGCCTCAGCGCTTCAGGAGGAAATTACGCCGGATCAGCAGGAGGTGTACGGAAACTGCCTGTACCATAGCGGAAGAGGATGTTTTACAGCCGTGTACTATCTGGGGGATTAAAAGGAATTGTAAAGACAGAAACGTGTTTAAACGGTCATAACAGGAGAAGAAGGTACTGAAAAATGACAAATATAAAATATTACGACATAGGAGTGAATTTATTCTGCCGCCAGTTTCCAAAACCGGAGCAGGTGGTGAACCATGCAGCCGCAGCCGGGGTGTGCTGCATCCTGACAGGCACGGACAGGAAGGAGAACCGGCTGATTGATGAATTCGTTAAGAAGTATGATGCCTTCGGCACAGCAGGAATCCATCCGCACAATGCGGACTCAGCGGGAAAAGAGGATTTTGAGCAGATTGAGAAGCTGATTGCCGGAAACAGCAGGATTGTGGCAGTGGGCGAGTGCGGTCTGGACTTTGACAGAATGTTTTCCACACGGGAAAATCAGATTCGCTGCCTGGAAAAACATATTGTACTGGCAGAAAAGCTGGATAAGCCGCTGTTTCTTCATGAGCGTTCAGCGGCAGAGGAATTTGCGAAACGGTTTAAAAGGCATCCGGAAATTTGCAGAAAATCGGTGGTTCATTGCTTTACCGGCGATAAAAAGACATTGGACCAGTATTTATCCATGGGATTTTCCGTCGGAATCACAGGATGGATTTGCGATGACAGGAGAGGAAAAGAGCTGCGGGAGGCGGTGAAACTGCTTCCTTTGGATCGTGTTCTAATAGAGACAGACGCCCCCTATCTGACACCGCGGAATGTGCCGGGGCTTTTAAGAACCAACGTGCCGGAGAATATCGTATATGTGGCGGGAGAGCTGGCAAAGTACATGAATGTGGAGGAAGAGGTCCTGATTCGCCATGCAAGAGAGAATACGGAGAGGATTTTCCGTATTGGGCAATAAAGGGAATCTTAAAATGATCATCGGAGCGTAAGGAGAAACGGAATGGAACGATGGGGATTGTACGTGTCCGGTATTTTATACGGGACATTTGAAAAAGAAGGGGAGCAGATTTTCCACCGGGCTTTGGATACATATACCGGATGTTTGAAAGAAAGAGAAAAATTAGAAGAGGAAACTTCCCTGTATACCTTTGGAAAAATCAATGTGCGGGAGGCGATTCTGCACGCCGGAGCCTGCGAGACTGCCTTACAGGCTGCAAAAGCGGCCGGGGAGACATGCTTTGTCACCATTTATGGAGAACGGTATGAGAAGCGGGATGAACGGACCTATGCACAGCGGCAGGTAAAATATCCCAGGGACCTGATCGTGGAAAACGGAACCATGGCAGCCTTTGTCACCCCGTCCAGAGACCAGTGTTCCGTGCTGGTGCGGGAGGGCATGGAGGATTTTACCATTGTATCCCAGTGGAAAGAAATGTACGGAAACCGGATTTACGGTGTGGAGCCGGTACAGACCGAAATGGTTCCCATGAGGGACGGTGTCCTGCTGGCAACCGATGTCTATTTGCCGAGGCCTCTGGATCCGTCCGTACTGCCCGGAAAGGTTCCTGCTGTTCTGGTGCGGACTCCCTATGGAAAGGGAAACAATGCAGCTTCCTATTACCGTTTTGTCCAGAGAGGCTATGCGGTGGTGGTTCAGGATGTGCGGGGCCGGGAGGACAGCGAAGGAGAATGGCTCCCCATGTACCATGAGGTGGAGGACGGCGACGACACGCTGACCTGGATTGCAGGCCAGACGTGGAGCGACGGAAGTGTGGGAATGACAGGGGGCTCCTACCTGGGGTATGTCCAGTGGGCGGCAGCAGCCAGTGAAAATCCCCATCTGAAGGCCATGTTAAGCAGTGTATGTGCAGGGAGTCCTTTTGTGGACATTCCAAGGAGAGGCGGCTGCTTCAATTCAGGAATGCTGGCCTGGGCATTTATGGTGTCGGGGCAGAGAAGTGCTCCAGAGCTTATGGTACGGGATGACTGGGAGGAGGTGCTGGATATCCGGCCTCTGGAGAACCTGCCGAAAAAAGCTCTGGGATATGACGTGCCGTTTTTGAAAACCTGGATTTCCCATATGGATTATGATGAAATATGGGCCCGCGGAAACTGGAAGGAACGGACGAAGAGCTGCCGTGTTCCGGCGCTAATTATGTCCGGCTGGTTTGATGATAACGGCATGGGGACTACGGAGGCCCTGGAGCTTTATGAGGACTATAAAGAGAAAAAGGTGATTCTTGGTCCGTGGATGCACGGAGGAAATGCAGATTATGATATCCATGGATTTGCCCTGGGAAACAATGCGCTCCGCTATGATATGGACCTTTTAAGCTTTGCCTGGCTGGAGCACTATTTAAAGGGCATAGACAACGGCATTGAAAAGACCCCGACAGTGGAATATTACACCATGGGAACCAACCGGTGGAAGACGGCAGAAAACTGGCCGGTGCCGGGGACCAGGGAGCTTGTGCTGTATCTGGACGGAGACGGGGAAAACGCGGCCGTTTCCAATCAGGGAAAGCTGTCCTATGTGAAACCGGAGGCGGGGCAGTACGACTGCTATCGATATGACCCGAAACACCCGTCCACCCACATCGTGGACATGTCAGAAAATGAACTGGAGGTGCCGGAGGATTATACCAGGGAAGAAACCAGAGACGATGTGCTTTGCTATTCCACAGAGATTCTTAAGGAGAATCTGACCGTCACAGGAGATGCACTGGCAGAAATTTATCTGTCTTCCAACTGTGAGGACACGGATTTGGTGGTCCGCATTACCGATGTGGACCAGAATGGCCGTTCCATGAAGCTGGCAGACGGCGTCATCAGCGCAAAGTACAGGAATCAGTTTGACCGTCCGGAGTTTTTAGAGGCAGGAAAGGTATATCCGGTCCGTATTCGTACTACCAAGCTGTCCCATACATTCTTAAAGGGCCACAGGCTGCGGGTTACCATCACCTCCAGCGCGAAGAATTTTATCTTCCCCAACAGGAATACCAGGGATGGATTTAACAGCGTGGAATGTAAGACTGCCAAGAACCGTATTCACCGGGGAGGCAGTTACAGCTCCAGGGTGGTGCTTCATACAGAGGAGGAAACAAAGCCGTAAACACCGGAATGGAAGGAGACGATGCCCGCTCCATGCTTGGAGAACGGCTTTCGGAGAGTGAGCGGTGGCCGGAGATTCTGGGAAAGTTTTCCGGATGGGAAGTGGTCAACGAGGGGATGAATGGACGGGAAATTCCAGAGAGTCCATGGTTTCTGGAACGGTTCGATCATCTGCTTTCTGAGAGTGCTCCGGTGGATTTTGTATTTTTGATGCTGGGGAGCAATGACCTGTTAAACGCTTACCGCCCGGATATGGAGGAAATCGGAACCCGTATGGAGCGGTTTATAAAGCATGTGTTAAAACACCCGGCGGTGAATGGGAGAGGGGAAATGGTTTTTCTCATGGCCCCGCCGCCCACGGATATTGGCTGCTGTGGGGAGGAGTATACCTGCTATGACAGGGAATCCCACAAATTTGGCGCCTGTTACAGGGCCATTGCGGACCGGTATGGGCTCCGGTTTGCCGATACGGCCGGGTGGGAACTGCCCCTGGCCCACGACGGAGTTCACCTGACACCGGAGGGACATGTAAAGTTTGCAAATCAGGTGTGGACTTTGATGCAGAAATGTGCTGTTCTCACCGGATGAGGGCGGAACTTTTTCTGCCGGAGATCGTCATGGAAAAAACATAGAACTGTAAGCAAAGGTTAAAGTATGGCAGAGGAAAATCTGTTATAGTAAAGAAAAAGAAGGAACCATAAAATGCCATCCAGGCGGTAAATAAACGGGGGTCAGACCATGAAGAAGATTGCAGTACTGATTTTCATAAGTGCAATGGCTTTTTTGATGTGTGGCTGCGGGAAAAAGGAGACATCGGTTTTGCCAGGCCCAGAGAGCCGGGCGGTTTTGGAACCTGAGAAAACCGCAGAAGAAAAGGAGAGCGTGCAGGCACAATCTCCGGCCTGGTACGGGACCTGGGAGGTAAAGGACTGCCAGACCGCCAGCGTATATGCCCTGTCCGGGGAGGAAATTAAAAACTATCTCACCTATACGCTGACCTACTCGGAGGATTCCTGTCTGGCAAATGGCGTACAGATGGAAACGGAAGATTCCGGAAGTGACCGGAGTTTCCATTCTTTCGCCGGATGCAGCGTTCGGCTGTGATTTCTTTCTGGCGGACGATGAGACAATCTGGATAAGCTATGGCGGCTGTTTCTTTCTGGCAAAAAGGCAGCCGTAGGAAAGGGAGGACCTCATATGGAGAAACAATGTGTGTTTTGCAAAAAGCCCCTGGGACGATGGGAGAAACGGCTTCTGTACTGTGGGAACGTGAACCAGTCCGTATGTAAGGAATGTTTTGACAAATACAGCGGGCGTTCCAACGTGGAGCTGGGATTTTTAGCCTATGAAACGGGAAGGGCAGAGTCTGCCGACCAGTTAAAAGAGTTTGTGGAGCGGATGCAGAAGGTGCGGGAAGAAAATGAGGAAAAGAAAAAAGAGGAAAGGCAGAAACGCCTCACCGGAAAGAAGTGCCTGCGGTGCGGCGGAGAAATGCTGAACCACGGCTCCATGAAGCTTAAGCTGGGGGAAGAAACCTTCTTTTTCAGTGATTTAAACCGCCTGGCCTCCGGTTCCATGGCAGTGAATGTATTGCGGTGTGAGTCGTGCCATAAGGCAGAATTTTACATTTTGGATGAGGACAGCGCAGAGGAATAGCCATAGAAGCGAAAAGTTCTTGATTTTTTTGGGAACTTTGTGGTAAAATCTCCCTTGCAATTAAATAACGACACATAAACGACACAAGTGGTGCTGAGCACGTAAATCTGATTACGGTAACTATATTCAGCATTACTTGTGTTTTTTGTGCGTAAAATCAGGAGGATTAGAAATGCCGACAACACAATTTCAAAGGAAAGTTTTTGCTTTTTTGACCGTACTGGTGACCGTTCACGCGTATGTTTTTTACAGCTTATATGTGATAAACGGCAATACGCTGATGAACGTGACAGGGGAAACCTCTGTGCTCCAGGCCATCCGTGCACAGGGCGGAGTCTATATGTTTGGAAAAATGCTGCCGATATGGGCGATTGTTCTGGTGGAATTTATCTTTGCATTCGGACTGGAATGCATGATGGGAAGTCCCTGTTCCTTTAAACTGGCCTGCCGGGTGTTTAACCCGCAGGAAAGCCATCCGATGATTTTCGAGAGCGCTGTGATCTGTGCCACGGTTGGACTGATGTGTCCCGCCATGAGTTTCCTGGCCGCATGGTTTTATTATCCATACTATCAGGGCTTTTCCTTTATAACACTGCTGGCAAACTGGCTGAAGCTTGTTTGCTTCAATTTTCCGTTTGCGCATTTTACACAGTTGTTCTTCATACAGCCGTTCGTCAGAACCGTATTTAAATTTTTGCTGCGTATGACAGGCCATTAAACCGAAATACCGTGTATCCGGATGAATGGATACACGGTATTTTTTAATTTATAGGAAATTGCGATTTTGGAATGGAGAAAAAAGAACAAGAGTTCATCGAACATATGTTAGATAAACTCTTGCCCGGGATGACGATAAGACGACACTGCCTAGAA
>JAETQD010000004.1 GCA_021770825.1 Clostridium sp.
GGGATAAACGCTGAAGGCATCTAAGCGTGAAGCCCCCCTCAAGATGAGATATCCCATTCTGTAAGGAAGTAAGACCCCTTGAAGACGACGAGGTAGATAGGGCAGAGGTGGAAGTGTAGTAATGCATGGAGCTGACTGTTACTAATCGGTCGAGGGCTTATCCAGAAAGGTTTTGTGGAAGATTCTGAAGGAAAAGATGATTCAATATGTGGTTTTGAAGGTACGTAAATATGAAGGTCAAAGCAATAGCTTTGATCTTTTTGCGTTGGGGAGAAATTGGCACAATTGAGAGTCTCTGCTCCCTGGCGCTGGCGATTGCCTGAAATTGGAGACTGGAAGCAGCTCTGACGGGAATTTCGGAAAGGTTCCGGTCGGGTAAGCGGTCTGGCAAGGCTTGGTAAGGCCTGGGAGGCTTTTTTGGAAGCTGAGGGCATCAGTCGTCAGGGGAGAAGCAGGGGAGAAGAGGAAGGACCAGCATTCCGGAATCTGCGCCGACGGGGGCAGGGATTTCCAAGGTAAAAAAATACCTAAAAAAGGCTTTGAAAAAAGTTTAAAAATTGCTTGACAACCTACCACATCTATTATATAATAGCATCGTTCTTGGAAAGAGACATTCCTCGATAGCTCAGTCGGTAGAGCACGCGGCTGTTAACCGCGCTGTCGTAGGTTCGAGTCCTACTCGGGGAGTTTTTTTATGTATTAACGCGGCCCCATGGTCAAGCGGTTAAGACATCGCCCTTTCACGGCGGTAACAGGGGTCCGAATCCCCTTGGGGTCATTTGTGCCGATGTGGCTCAATTGGCAGAGCAGCTGATTTGTAATCAGCAGGTTATCGGTTCGAGTCCGATCATCGGCTTTCATTAATCATAAAATGATTGATGTTTAAAGTGTTTCCTATTTGGACCTTTAGCTCAGTTGGTTAGAGCAACCGGCTCATAACCGGTCGGTCCCGGGTTCAAGTCCCTGAAGGTCCACTACCCTGAACAAAAGGTACAAAGCAAACAAAAAGTACGGCCCGGTGGCTCAGCTGGTTAGAGCGCCGCCCTGTCACGGCGGAGGTCGTGGGTTCGAATCCCATCCGGGTCGTTTGTTCATCTGGGGTCTTAGCTCAGCTGGGAGAGCATCTGCCTTACAAGCAGAGGGTCATAGGTTCGAGCCCTATAGGCCCCACTGATAACAAAAATGTTATCCATATTATTTCAGCGTTTGCCGGTGTGGCGGAATAGGCAGACGCAAGGGACTTAAAATCCCTCGGGGGCAACCCCGTACCGGTTCAAGTCCGGTCACCGGCACTTAAAAAGTCTTGAGAGATCAAGGCTTTTTTTGTTGTATTGAGAAATTTGAAGCTGTCTCCAGGAAATATAAGGAAAGGCATAGGTATTTTAAATGAATCATGAATTTTGTATTTTGTTTTTAAATTTGACTATGTGAAGCAGTATAGATAAAATACATACGAGACTGTTATGGCTATGAAGGGGATTACGCCAGATGAGTCATTAAATATCTATGGAGGTATATATGAAGAAAAGAGTTTTAAGCCTGGCTTTATGTGCAGCAATGACAATGGCAGCATTGACAGGCTGCGGCAGCAAGGCAGAAGAGACCACCGCTGCCCAGACAACAGCAGCACAGGCAGAAGCAACAGGTGCGGCTGAGACAACAGCGGCTGAAACGGAAGCAGCAAAGACAGAGGAAACCAATCTGATCATTCCCAGCGCAAGCTGTGTGGCAAACTTAAACCCGCTGCTTGAAGGATATAAAGAGGGCGTTATCATGCTGAATCCTCTCTATGATCCGCTTTATGTGATTGACGTGGATGAAACAAGATATTATCTTGCTGAGTCCTATGAAGTATCTGAAGATGGTACTGTTGTAACATTAAAATTAAAAGATGGTTTAAAATGGCATGATGGAGAGCCCATTACAGCCGACGATATGATTTTCACCATGGCTGTCAATGCCGATACCAACAACGGCGCAGGAAGCACCAACGTGGTTATTTTAAATGACGAGCCGGTAAACTTCGAGAAAGTGGATGATCTCACTGTAAAGATTACACTTCCCATGGCATCTGCATCCTACACAGACCTTCTGGGAAGCCTGAACCTGATTCCAGAGCACGTATTTGGCGGTAACACCAACATCGTTGGTGCAGAGGCAAATCTGGCAGGAATCGGTTCCGGTCCATATAAGCTCTCCGAGTTTAAACAGGATCAGTACCTGGTTCTGGAAAAGAACGAAGATTATTACATGGGTGCTCCGTCCATCGACAAGATCACATTCAGAATTATTTCTGATGTGGCAGCTCAGGAAGTTGCTTTAATGAACGGCGAGGTAAACTTCATGGAGCTTGCAAATGCTCAGGCAGTTTCCAAGTATGCGGCTGACTCCAACTACAGCGTAGTTGAATATCCGGAGGGCCGTGTAAACTATATGGCAGTGAACAAGTTCTGCGATACCTTCAATGATCCGAAGGCGGTTGAGGCTGTATTTGCTGCTTTAAACCGTGAAGAAATCATTGCAGGCGCATATGGCGATGGCATGGCAGTTCCGGCCAACACCATTTTCAGTAATGTGAACACCTTCTACGATGATTCCATTGAAGGCTATACCCAGGATGTGGAGAAAGCAAAAGAGCTGGTTAAGGAAGCTGGTCTGGAAGGAAAGACTCTGACCCTGTACTTTAACTCCGAGCGTGTATACATGAAGGAATCCGCACAGATCATTCAGCAGCAGTTGAAGAACGTGGGAATTACTCTTGATGTGATTCCGCTGGAGTCTGCCGGCTTCTTTGAGAAGGTATTCGGTACTGACGGCGATTATGAGTTCTATCTCAATGGCTATGGCGCAGTGGGTGACCCGGATAATGTCGTTGCCGGAATGTTTGATGGTACATGGGGTGTCAACCTGGCAGTAAGTGATGAGCTGGCTCAGTTATGGAAGGATGCCCGTTCCGTATTCACAGAGGAGGAGCGTGCAGCACTTTACAAGCAGGTTCAGGAGAAGACAAAAGAAGAGATGACTTGCTATCCGATTGCTTATCCGAACTATGTATTTGTTACAACAGCCAACATCAAAGGAACAGATACAATTAAGCGTACTCCGATTTTCGAGGATTACACGAAACTGGTAATGGAATAGGTTTTTGAATCTGGAGCAATGCCGCCTTCTTTTGGTAAGAGGGCGGCATTTCGTATGGAAAGGAGAGACATCGTGAGAAATTTCATTCTCAAACGGTTTGTTCAAATGCTCTTTGTCTGGATTCTGGTTTCTGTTTTTTCCTTCTCGGTCATTTATTTTGCCCCGGGCGATCCGCTCTACATTTATATGACTCCGGGAGCCACAGGACATAAAATGACAGACGAGGAATTGTACCGGATGCGGGAGTCCCTGGGGCTCAACGGCAATGTGGTGGAGCAGTATGTGAGCTGGGCTAAAAAGGTTGCAGACGGAAATCTTGGAATTTCCATCAACAACAAGCAGCCGGTCCTGGACCAGATTTTGGAAAAGCTCCCCTGTACGGCAGGACTGATGGGGGCATCGTTACTGCTTTCCCTGGTGGTGGCCATTCCTCTGGGGCTCATAGCGGGAACCCATAAAAACAAGCTGGCGGACAATATCATAAGCGGGCTCACTTATCTGGGAATCTCGGTGCCTGCTTTCTGGCTGGGAATCATGCTGATCATTGTATTTTCCATGCAGCTTAAGCTGCTCCCCAGTTCCGGAATGCGGACCATTGGAGTCACTTCCACCTGGGATGTGATTAAGCATGGAATCATGCCGGCCATCGTTTTAAGTTTAAATAATATGGCAGTGTTCGTCAGATATATCCGGTCCAACACCATTGCACAGTTGGAGGAGGAATACGTTCTGACCGCAGTCTCCAAGGGAATTTCCCGGAGGGGAATCATGTACGGACAGGTCCTTAAAAACTGTATGCTTCCGGTTATCACCACCGTAGGTTCCCGGTTTGGTACGTTAGTTACCGGCTCCTTCATCATTGAGTCCGTATTTGCCTGGCCTGGCCTCGGTACCCTGGGAATGTCTGCAATTAACAACAGAGACTACCCGATGATCATGGGAATCACCATGTTTTCCTGTACAATTCTTTTGTTGGGAAATTTCCTGGCTGATCTCCTCTATGGATTTGCCGATCCGAGAATTAAACAGGGGAGGGAGTAGAAAATGGCGAAGCTGTTATCACCTTTAAATCAGGCGGCTCTGCGGGCAGAGGATTTCTCCAGGGCAGAGCGTGAAAGAAATGAGATTTCCGTGAGCTATGACCGGGGCTTTTTCTACCACCTGAAAAAGGCCCTGGGGGAAAATAAAATGGCTGTGGTGTGTCTGGTGATTCTGGGAATTATTATTGTGGCAGCTCTGCTGGCGCCCTTCACACCCCAGGACCCGGATTACATGGATGTTTTAAACAAGATGGCAGGTCCCAGCAAGGAACACTGGTTTGGAACCGATGAGCTGGGGCGGGACTCCTTTACCCGTGTGCTGTACGGCAGCCGTGTTTCCCTGCTGGTGGGATTTGCAACCATGGTGGTGTCGGTGGTTGCGGGAACCTTTGTGGGGGCTGTCAGCGGATACGCCGGCGGGAAGGTGGATATGCTGTTAATGCGTTTTGTGGATATGTTCCAGTCGGTTCCCAGCCTTTTGATGATCATTGTTATTTTCTCCTTCGTCCCCAATAATATGGTGACGCTGGTGCTTATGCTGGCGCTGTTTTCCTGGACAGGCGTTGCGCGGATTGTGCGGGCCCAGACTCTGACCTTAAAGGAGCGGGATTTCGTCATTGCCGCAAAGACCCTGGGAGTTGGAAACGGAACCATCATTTTAAAACATATTATTCCCAATATGGCAACCCAGATCATTGTGGCGGCGTCTTTAAGCATTGCCGGAGCCATTCTGGACGAGTCGGCGCTGAGCTTTTTGGGATATGGCGTGGCGCTTCCCAAGTCATCCTGGGGGAGTATGTTGCAGAATGCACAGCAGTATATTCTGTATGACCCGCTTCTGGCGCTGATTCCCGGTATGTTTATCTTGCTGACCGTATTGTGCCTGAATATTCTGGGGGATGCCCTGCAGTATGCCCTGGACCCGAGGCTGCATAAATAGGAGGTATGAAATGAGTGAGCTTTTGGAAGTAAAAAACTTAAAGGTCTCCTACCATAGCTATGCCGGCGAGGTGCAGTCTGTGCGGGGCGTGTCTTTTACGGTGGACGCCGGTGAGTCGGTGGCCATTGTGGGAGAATCCGGCTGCGGAAAGTCTGTGACGGCTAAAACCATCATGGGCCTGATTCAGACACCTCCGGGGGAGATTAAAGAGGGAAGCGAAATCCTTTTTGAAGGAAGGAATATTTTAACGCAATCCCAGAAGGAATGGCAGGAATACAGGGGAAAGGACTGTGCCATTGTGTTTCAGGATGCCCTGGCGGCATTAAATCCCACACTGACCATTGGACGCCAGATTGCAGAAAAACTTCTAGTCCATACAAATATGTCAAAGAAAGAGGCTTATGAGGAAGCCAAAAGACTTCTGGGACTTGTGGGAATCCCAAATCCGGAAAAGCGGATTAAGCAGTATCCCCATGAGTTTTCCGGCGGTATGCGCCAGAGAGCCATGATTGCCATTGCCCTGGCCTGCCAGCCCAGGCTTTTGATCGCAGACGAGCCCACAACGGCTCTGGATGTGACCATTCAGGCCGATATCATTGATCTTTTGAAGGATATCCAGAAGGAATTCGGCATGGCGGTGATTATGATTACCCATGACCTGGGAATCGTTGCCAACATTGCAAAGAAAATCGTGGTAATGTATGCAGGAAAGGTGATGGAAACGGGAAGTCATTATGACATTTTCTATCATCCGAAGCACCCGTACACCAAAGCGCTTCTTAAGGCTGTACCGAGACTGGACACAGAAGGGGAGCAGCCTCTGGAATCCATTGAGGGTACGCCGCCCAATATGATCGATCCGCCCAAGGGCTGTGCATTCAGCACCAGATGCAGCCATTGCATGAAGATATGCAAAGAGTGCGAGCCGCCGCTTTATGAGTTTGAGGATGGCCACAGAGCCCAGTGCTGGCTGTACCATCCGCTTGCCGGACAGGAAACGGAATCCTAGGGGAGGTTGACGGGATGGAAAATACAGATAAAATTTTGGAAGTCAGTCACCTGAAAAAGTATTTTAAGACTGGCAAAGGAACGTTAAAGGCGGTGGACGATGTTTCTTTTACCATTAAAAAGGGAGAAACATTGGGAATCGTTGGAGAATCTGGCTGCGGAAAGACTACCTGCGGCCGGACCTGCATTGGAATTTACGAAAAAACCGATGGACAGGTGCTATATAAGGGAAAGGATGTTCATGGCCTTCGGGGAGCAGAGAGAAAGGCATTTACCAAGGAAGTGCAGATTATTTTTCAGGATCCCTATTCTTCTCTGGACCCGAAAATGAAGGTCCATGACATCATTGCCGAGGGGCTTCGGGCCCACCACATGTGTCAGAGCAAGGAAGAGGAGCAGAAAAAGGTGCAGGAACTTTTGGAGACCGTGGGACTGAATGCGGAGCATGCAACCCGGTATGTCCATGAGTTTTCCGGCGGACAGAGACAGCGTATCGGCATTGCCCGCGCCCTGGCTGTGGAACCGGATTTCATTGTCTGTGACGAGCCCATTTCCGCCCTGGATGTCTCCATTCAGGCTCAGATTGTAAATCTTCTGATTCGGCTCCAGAAGGAAAAGGGACTCACCTATTTGTTTATCGCCCATGACCTGGCCATGGTAAAGCATATTTCGGACCGGGTGGCGGTGATGTATCTGGGAACGGTGGCGGAGATCACCGACTCCGATTCCCTGTATCAGAGGCCGTTACATCCCTACACAAAGGCCCTTCTTTCGGCAATTCCCATTCCGGACCCGAAGGTGGAAGAGGGAAAGGAAAGAATCAAGCTTCAAGGGGAGCTGCCAAGCCCCATTGACCCGCCGGAGGGCTGCCGGTTTGCCAGCAGGTGCAAGTACGCCACAGACCGCTGCCGTACTGAACGGCCGAAGCTTCTTGAAATGGAGCGGGGCCATTTTGTGGCATGTCATCTGTACGGAGAAAAATAGAAGAAGAGCAGAAGGAAAGACGAGCAGGAAGCGAACGCTTTTTGCCCGTCTTTTTTTGGAATAAGGTTGCGAAAAGAGACAGGAACCGATAAAATGGAGGTGAGTATTTGGCTGGGAAGGAGAGGAATGATGAGTAAGCTGGTTTTAGTAAATGGAAAGATTTACGTGGACCGCGGTATGTTTGCAGAGGCGGTGTATGCCAAGGACGATACAATCTGCGCTGTGGGGACGAAGGACGAGGTTCTGGCGGCAGCAGGGGAGGCAGAGGTCATTGATCTGGAGGGAAAAACGGTGATTCCGGGTCTCAACGACAGCCATATGCATCTTTTGAATGTGGGAATGGGATTTGCACAGGCAAAGATCATTGGCGTGACTTCTATGGAAGAGTTGATTGGCCGTGTGAAGGCATTTATGGAAGAGCGGCCGGAGGAGGCAAAGAACGGAATTCTCAGCAAGGGCTGGAACCAGGATTTGTTTACCGATGGGAAGCGGATGCCGACCCGGTATGATCTGGACCGGATTTCAACGGAAATTCCTATTGTGCTGCGGCGCGTCTGCGGCCATGTGGCGTCTGCCAACAGTAAGGTGATTGAACTTCTGGGGCTGGATGAAAACATGGTTCATGTGGACGGAGGAACCATTGAAACCGATGAAAACGGCAGACCCAATGGAATTTTCACAGAGAATGCCATTGCCCTTGCGGCTGATCTGATTCCCAAATATACGCTGGAAGACAATAAACGGCTGCTTCTCCAGGCGGCAGACTATGCACTGGCCCATGGAATCACCAGCGTGCAGTCCAATGATGTGGGAAACGGGCAGCTTCCTATGGAGGATGTTTTTAAGCTGCTCCATGAAGTTTACGATGCGGACCTTTGTAAACTCCGTTACCGCCATCAGGTCTGTGTCCACTCGGTGGAAGAATTTAAGAATTATGTGGAGAACGGAGAATTTAAAACCGGCGTTTATGATAACCCCAAAATGCTGGCTCTGGGACCAGTGAAGCTTTTTAAGGACGGCTCCCTGGGCGGAAGGACGGCAACCATGCGGAATGGGTATCTGGACGACCCGGGAAATTATGGTGTGGAGACCAGAAGCAACGAGGATATGGAGGCCATCTGCCGGATTGCAGACCAGGCAGGAATTCAGGTGGTGACCCATGTGATCGGCGATAAAGCCATTGAAGACGTGATCGGAAATTATGAGCATGTGCTGCGTGACGGAAAGAATCCGCTGCGCCATACCCTGATTCACTGCCAGATTACCGACAGGCCCATGATGGAGCGGATTGCAAAAGACGATATTCTGGTGGCCTATCAGCCCATTTTCCTGGACTATGATATGCATGTGGTAACCAGCCGGTGCGGGGAGGTGCTTTCTTCCACTTCCTATGCATTTAAGACCGCAAAGGAGCTGGGCATCCACGTTTCCTATGGAACAGATTCTCCGGTGGAAAACTGCAATCCGTTCCCGAATCTGTATTCTGCCGTCACAAGAAAGGACAAGAACGGGTATCCTGAGAGGGGATTCTACCCGGAGGAATGTGTGGATGTTTCCGATGCCGTTGATGCCTATACGGCGGGTTCGGCCTATAATGAGTTTTGTGAGGCGTTTAAGGGGCGCATCAAACCGGGATACCTGGCAGATATGGTTGTCCTTGACCGGGATATTTTTACCTGCGATCCCATGGAAATCCGTGACATTCTGCCGGAGATGACCATTGTGGGCGGAAAAGTTGTTTATAAGAAAAAGTGATTGGAGGAAACAAGTATGAGAAGAAAAGACAGAGAGCTTACAGACATGACGGAGATTTTTGAAATCGTGAAACGGGAAAACGTATGTACTGTGGCATTTTGTGATGAGCCATTCCCGTATCTGATTCCGTTAAACTACGGAGCCAGAATGGAAGAGGGAAAACTGGTGCTTTATTTTCATGGGGCATCCCAGGGGACGAAGCTGGAACAGATAAAAAAGAATCCCCACGTTTCTTTTTCGATTTTCGGCGGACATAAAATCAAACTGGTAAAAGAGCCTGCCTGCGAATCCAGCACCAGCTTTGAAAGCGTATGCGGAAGCGGAACTGCAGAGATTATCGAGGAACCGGAGGCAAAGAGAAAGGGACTGGCCGTTATCATGAACCATTCCGGTGCACCGGAGGGGATTTCTTATGATGAAACCTGTTTTCCGGACCGGGCGGTGGAAGTGACGGCCGTATGGAAGATTACAGCAGAGACGGTGACAGGAAAGCGCCATCCGTAATTGAGGATATAAAAGAGAGAGGTAAGTATATGGGTACAGATTTCAGAACTGCGATTTCAGAGATTCTGGAGCAGAGAACAGGGGAGTATACGAAAATCAGTGATACCATTTGGGAATATGCAGAGCCCAGATTTCAGGAACGGAATTCTTCCGGAATCCAGCAGGAATATTTAAAATCCCGGGGATTTTCCATCAAAGCAGATCTGGCCGGAGAGGAGACTGCATTTATTGCCGAGTATGGAAGCGGAAAGCCGGTGCTGGCCTTCCTGGGGGAATTTGATGCCTTATCCAGTCTTCAGCAGGAGGCGGACCAGGTGACACGGTGTCCCATTGCCGGAAAGGACAATGGACATGGCTGCGGCCATCATCTTCTCGGTACGGCGTCCCTGGCGGCAGCAGATGCCTTGAAGACTTATATGGAGGAGAATCACCTTTCCGGAACCATCCGGTATTATGGCTGTCCGGCGGAGGAAAATGCAGGCGGAAAGGCGTATCTGGTGCGGGACGGATATTTTAACGACTGTGATATTGCCCTTACCTGGCATCCCTACACCATGAACAAGGTCATGAAGGGCGGCTTCCATCTGGCCAATTTCCGGGCATTCTTTACCTTCCACGGAATTTCTTCCCACGCGGCAGGAGCGCCGGAGCTGGGACGGTCCGCTCTGGACGCGGTGGAGATCATGGACATCGGCGTCAACTACATGAGAGAGCATATGATTGATGCAGCCAGGGTCCATGGGGCCATCACAAATTCCGGAGGAATTGCGCCCAACGTGATTCCGTCAGAGGCTCAGATTCTGTATGCTATCCGTGCGCCGAAGGTGACTCAGGTGCAGAAGCTGTATGAGAGAATGTGCGACATTGCAAAGGGTGCAGCGTTGATTACGGGCACCACCGTGGAGATTAAGCAGGTGGCGGCCTATTCCAACCTGATCAACAACGACACGCTCAATGATATGATTCAGGAAAATTTAGAGCATGTAATTCCGGTGGGCTTTACGGAGGAAGAGCTTTCCTATGCAAAAAAATTCCAGCAGGTCATCACAGAGCTGGATAAAGAAGGACTTAAGGCCACAGCAGCAGAGATCGGAGGCAAGGAGAGAAGAAAAGAGCTTCTGGAGACTCCCCTCTGGGATTTCATTGTGGATAAGAATTCTTCCTACGGCGGCGGCGGTTCCACGGATGTGGGCGATGTGAGCTGGGTGGTTCCGGTGGGACATGTGTATACCAACTGCTATGCGGCAGGAACAGCCCTCCATTCCTGGCAGGCTGTGGCACAGGGAAAGGCCTCAGCAGCCCATAAAGGAATGATGGCGGCAGCCAGGGTCCTGGCCTATACGGGAGCAGAGCTTCTGGAAAAACCGGAGCTTCTGGTTCAGGCGAAAAAAGACTGGGAAGAGGAGCTGGACGGCGAAACCTATCCCAACCCCCTTCCTAAGGATGTAAAACCGGCCATATGGTAATGGAAATCGGGGTTGTACAGAAAAAAATGAAAGAAATGGTTGACAGAGAATGAAAAATGTAGTAGAATCTATCCTGTTGAGTGAGGGACGGGTGACCGGAACTGCTCAGTGTGCGTCAGTAGCTCAGCTGGATAGAGCATACGGCTACGGACCGTAGTGTCGGGAGTTCGAATCTTCTCTGGCGCGCTGAATCAAAGCTTTATAATCGGTGAGATTATAGGGCTTTTTTTTACATTATAGGAGAAGTATCTGAAAAATCAGTTGCCTAATCCCCAATCTATTGAAAAATCCTTTACTCTCCCGGGGAATCTCCATTGCGTTCCGGTGGGGAAAATGATAGAATAGCGGTGGTGAGATCGGAGTGATAGGGTGAAAATGAGTGATAGAATCAGACGGCTTTCCGGGTGGATTGCCGCCGTATTGATTACAATTCTTGTGACGGCTTCCCTGGCGGGCTGTGCAGGCAGTGTGAGCGGCACAGGCGGCAGTGTAAGCGGCAGCACGGCCGCTCAAGGGACGGTACAGGCTGCGGAGGAAGAGACGGTTTCCAGGGACGGAACCTATACGTCAAAGGAAGAAGTGGCCCTGTATATTTATCTCTATGGGGAGCTGCCGTCCAACTTTATTACCAAAAAGGAAGCGGAGGCTCTGGGATGGAAAAAGGAACCGGGGGAAGCGGGAGAGCTTCAGAATGTGGCGCCGGGAAAGAGTATCGGCGGTGACCGGTTCGGAAATTATGAAAAACTTCTGCCGGAGAGTGAGGGCAGGAAGTATTTTGAGTGTGACATTAATTATATAAGCGGAAACCGGGGAGCAGAGCGGATCATTTTTTCCAATGACGGTCTGGTTTTTTATACCGGGGACCATTATAAGACGTTTGAGAAGCTTTATCCGAAGGAGTAGGACATGAGGAGCGTGACCCTGGATTTTGCCTGGTGCGGTACAGAAACAGAAGTTCATCAGTATTTAAAGACAAGCTTTGGATTTCCGGACTATTACGGCGAAAATCTGGACGCCCTTTATGACTGCCTGACTGAGATTGCAGAGGATACGGAAATCGTTTTGAAAGGGAATACCGAAACCTGCTGTCCGGCCTTTGGGGAAGGAATGCAGAGGTTTTTAAAGATTGTAAGACAGGTGATTGAGGATGCAGCAGAGGAAAACAGCCACCTTTTCCTATAAGCTAATAAATACCAGAAGAAAGACCATATCCCTCGGCGTTTCCGAGGACGGAACCATCACGGTGCGGGCGCCCTACCGGTTTCCGGTGAAGGAAGCGGACCGGTTTGTGGAGGAACATAAGGACTGGATTGTCGTAAGGCTTGCAGAATATGAAAAAATCAGGGCGTTAAAGCCTTCCTATACAGAAAAAGAGAAAAGCGATTATAAGCGGAAAGCAAAGGCGGTGCTGGAAGAAAAATGCCGCTGTTTTGCAGAGCGAATGGGAGTCTCCTACGGAACCGTTACGGTCCGCGAGCAGAAGACCCGCTGGGGAAGCTGCAGCGCAAAGGGAAATTTGAGCTTCAACTGGAAGCTGGTGCGGATGCCGGAGGAGATTATGGACTATCTTGTGGTCCATGAGCTGGCCCACCGGGTGGAAATGAACCACAGTCCGGCATTCTGGGCCGTGGTGGAGCGTGAGCTTCCGGATTATAAGAGACGGAGAGACTGGCTTAAAAAACACGGAGCCGGGTTTTAACGGAGCAGACAGAGAGGACATAAGAACAGATGCAGCAGGGAGAGAAAAAAGAGATTTGGATGGTGCAGACCAAGAGGGCCGATTTTAACGGACTGGCTGAGAAGCTTGGTGTTACGCCTGTCTCTGTCAGAATTATGAGAAACCGGGGACTGGAAACGGAAGAATCCATGAGACGGTATCTTTATGGAACACTGGACGAGCTCTATGACGGCGGGCTCATGACGGATATGGAAAAAGCCGTGGAGATTCTTTCGGACAAGCTTCGTAAGGGAATACGGCTGCGGGTGATCGGAGATTATGATATTGACGGCGTCTGCTCTACCTATCTTCTGCTGGTGGGGCTTAAGCGGGCAGCGAAAGCCCTGGGGGGAAATCCGGAACAGGTGGATTATGAAATCCCTGACAGAATCAAGGACGGATATGGCATCAACGAGGCCATTATCCGGCAGGCGGCTTCCGACCAGATTGATACGATTATCACCTGTGACAACGGGATTTCCGCGTCAAAAGAAATTGCCCTGGCTAAAGAGCTTGGCATGACGGTGGTGGTGACGGACCATCATGAGGTTCCGGTTGGGGAACAGGGACAGATTCTCCCTCCGGCCGATGCTGTGGTAAATCCCAAGCAACAGGGAGACCGGTATCCGTTTCCGGAAATCTGCGGGGCCGTGGTGGCCTATAAGCTGCTGGAAAAGCTTTATGAAGCGGCCGGGATTCCAATGGAAGAATGGCGTGAACTTCTGGAGTTTGCGGCCATTGCCACCGTGGGCGATGTGATGAAGCTTCAGGATGAAAACAGAATCATTGTGAAATACGGACTGCGCCAGATGGCCCATACGAAAAATCCGGGTCTTAGAAAACTGGTGGAGAAGACCAACCTGGATATTACGGCTCTCAGTGCCTATCATATTGGTTTTGTGATTGGTCCCTGTCTCAACGCAGGCGGGAGGCTTCAGACGGCAAAAACGGCTTTGGAGCTGCTTCTTTCCGGGGAGGAAGAGGAAGCAGACCGGCTGGCCGATGAGCTTAAGGCTTTAAATGACCTGCGTAAGGACATGACAAGGAAGGGCGAGGAAGAGGCCATCCGGCAGGTGGAGGAAACGTACAGGGATGATAAGGTTCTGGTGGTGTTTCTGCCGGACTGCCATGAGTCCCTGGCAGGAATCATAGCAGGGAGAGTGAGAGAGCATTTTCATAAGCCATCCATCGTTTTGACCAGAGGGGAAGAGATGGTGAAGGGCTCCGGCCGCTCCATCGAAAAATATCATATGTTCCAGGCACTTTCAAGGGTGGCGGATTTACTTCCCAAATTTGGAGGGCACCCCATGGCGGCGGGGCTTTCCATTGAAGAAAAAAATATCGAAGAATTCCGGCGGCGGCTGAATGCCGATGCGGATTTGGAGGAAGAGGATTTCATTCCGAAAATCTGGATTGACGTGCCCATGCCGCTTGACTATATCAGCGAAGGGCTGGTGGATGAATTAAAACGCTTAGAGCCCTTTGGCCAGGGGAATGAAAAGCCCCAGTTCGCCCAGAAGAATCTCATGATACGAAATGTCCGGGTGCTGGGGAAAAACAGAAATCTGGCAAAGCTCAGTCTGGTGACAGAGAACGGTCTTTCCATGGATGGCCTTCTCTTTACAGACGGGGACGAATTTTTACGGAAACAGGCCGGCAGACAGACCATTGATATCGTGTATTATCCGGATGTCAATGAGTACAATGGTACAAGAACTCTGCAGGCTGTAATAAAAAATTATATATTAAAATGAAGGAGGGCGTCACAATGGTTAATGAAGTGATGGAGTTTATCGAAGGGTACGACAGCGAAGTTGGGGCAGCGATTAAAGCTGAATGCGCCAGACAGAGAAGAAATCTGGAGCTGATCGCGTCTGAGAATATCGTTTCCGAGCCGGTTATGATGGCAATGGGAACGGTTCTCACCAACAAGTATGCGGAAGGTTATTCCGGAAAACGCTATTATGGCGGCTGCGAGTGTGTGGATGTGGTGGAAACACTGGCCATTGAGAGAGCGAAAAAGATCTTTGGCTGTGATTATGCCAATGTACAGCCTCATTCCGGTGCACAGGCAAACATGGCTGTATTTATTGCTATGTTAAAGCCGGGCGATACGGTTATGGGTATGAATCTGGACCACGGCGGACATCTGACACACGGAAGTCCAGTGAACTTTTCCGGTCTGTATTTCAATATTGTTCCCTACGGTGTCAATGATGAGGGCTATATTGATTACGAGGAGCTGGAGAAAAAGGCAATGGAGGCAAAGCCGAAGTTAATTATCGCAGGCGCCAGCGCATACTGCCGTACCATCGATTTCAAGCGGTTCCGCGAGATCGCTGATAAGTGCGGTGCATATCTGATGGTGGATATGGCACACATTGCCGGTCTTGTGGCAGCAGGACTTCATCCGAGCCCAATTCCTTATGCAGACGTGGTAACCACCACAACCCATAAAACCTTAAGAGGACCCAGAGGCGGTATGATTCTGGCAAACAAGGAGGCAGCCGAGAAGTTCAACTTCAATAAGGCTATCTTCCCGGGAACCCAGGGCGGTCCTCTTGAGCACGTGATCGCCGGAAAGGCTGTTTGCTTCGGCGAGGCATTGAAGCCGGAATTCAAGGCTTACCAGGAGCAGGTATTAAAGAATGCCAAGGCTCTTGCTGCTGCTCTGGAGAAAGAGGGATTCCATGTCCTCACAGGCGGCACAGACAACCATTTAATGCTCCTTGACCTGCGCGGCATGGATATCTCTGGAAAAGAGCTCCAGAAGCGCTGCGACGAGGTATATATCACCCTTAACAAGAACACAGTTCCCAATGACCCGAGAAGTCCCTTCGTGACCTCCGGTGTCCGCATCGGTACTCCGGCTGTTACATCCAGAGGCCTGGTGGAAAGCGATATGGAAAAGATCGCTCACTTAATCTGGCTGGCAGCCACAGACTTTGAAAACAAGGCAGATGAAATCCGTGCCGCTGTGACAGAAATCTGTGAGAAATATCCGCTGTACGAATAGCAGCACATAATTCCCTTCCCATCCTCATAAACTGGCAACAGAAAAAAGAGGATGGGAGGGGCTTTTTTGTTTGAAGAAAAAACCATCGCTGAAACCAAAAAGCTTTTAGATTCCGGGGACAGCAGAGGACTTTCCATAAAGGAAGTAAAGAAAAGACGGCAGGCCTGCGGCCCCAATGAGCTTGCCGAAGAGAAGGGACCGAGCCTTCCCATGCGTCTTGTGTCCCAGTTCATGGACCCGCTCATATATGTTCTGCTGGCGGCAGGGGTGATCTCTGTCTTTCTGGGAGAGGCAGGCGATGCCTGCATTATTGCGGCTGTGGTATTACTCAATGGAGCTGTGGGTGTCATTCAGGAGGGAAAGGCCCAAAAAGCCCTGGATGCCCTGAAAAAAATGACAAAGTTAAAGGCTGTGGTAATCCGGGACGGTACGGAGCAGGAAATTGATGCGGCCGAGCTAGTTTGCGGCGATTTGGTGGTTTTGGATGCCGGAAGGCAGGTCCCGGCAGACCTGCGGCTCATTTTTACGGAAAACATGAAGATTGAAGAATCGGCGCTCACCGGGGAGTCGGTGCCTGTGGAAAAGGATGCCTGGTTTACCGCACAAAAAAGTCTTCCGGTGGGAGACCGGAAAAACATGGCCTATATGTCCACCAACGTGACGGCCGGACGCGGCCAGGGAATCGTGACGGCCACAGGAATGGATACAGAGATCGGGAAAATTGCAAAGCTGATTCATGAGGCGCCCCAGGAGGCCACGCCCTTACAGAAGCGCCTGGGCGATCTGGGAGGGGTTTTGAGCATTCTGGCAGTAGCACTCTGCGGCGTGCTGTTTTTGGTGGCTGTCCTTCAAAAAAGAGATGTGGGTGAAATGCTGATTACAGCCATTTCCCTGGCAGTGGCAGCAGTTCCGGAGGGGCTTCCGGCTGTGGTGACCATTGTACTGGCCCTTTCCGTGTCCAGAATGGTGAAGGTGAACACCATTGTGCGGCGGCTTCCATCGGTGGAGACACTGGGGGCTGTCAGTGTGGTCTGCTCAGATAAAACCGGCACCCTCACCCAGAATAAGATGACCGTGGAGGAGTTTCTGGATGCAGGAGAGCTTTTGGGACAAAGAGGAAGTAAGGAGGAGCTGTTTCGGGCCTTCCTTTTGTGCAATGATGGGAAGCTCACGAAGAAAGGTCCCCTGGGAGATCCCACGGAGCTGGCGTTATTGGAACATGGGAGAAAGAACCGAGTGGAGGTCTCTTTTTTAGAAAAGGAATTTCCAAGAGTCAGGGAAAATCCCTTCGATTCCGGGCGGAAGATGATGACCACGGTGCATGAAACCGGGAGCGGGCTTGTTTCTTATACAAAAGGAGCGCCGGACATCATTTTGTCCCGGTGCAGCAGGTATCTGGCGGGAACGTCGGTGAGGGAACTGGGTGCCGGCCAGAAAAAGCGGATTGCAAAGCAGATTGATGTTCTTTCGGGGAGAGCCCTCAGGGTTCTGGGAGCGGCCAGGACTGACGGAGACGGCCGGGAAGAAACGGACATGATCTTTCTGGGGCTGGCGGCCATGGCGGATCCCCCGCGGCCAGAGGTCCCCCATGCAGTGGAGATGTTTCAGAGGGCCCATGTGCGGACGGTGATGATTACAGGAGATCATAAGGACACGGCGCTGGCCATTGCAAAGAAGCTGGGAATTGCCTCCCGCGAGTCTCAGTGTATGAGCGGGGAAGAGCTTAACAGGGCAGATGATGAAGAACTGAAGGAAAGGGCGGAGCGGGTTTCTGTGTTTGCCAGGGTTTCTTCCGATCATAAGGTCCGTATTGTAAAGGCCTTAAAGGCATCGGGAAAGATTGTGGCCATGACCGGAGACGGCGTCAATGACGCTCCATCCTTAAAGGCTGCGGATGTGGGGATTGCCATGGGCCAGTGCGGCACCGATGTGGCAAAGCAGGCTGCCGACATGATTCTCACGGATGATAATTTTGCCACCATAGAAAAGGCCATGGAGGAGGGAAGAGGCATCTATGAAAACATTAAAAAATCCGTGATTTTTCTCCTCTCCTCCAACTTCGGGGAAATTATGACCATGTTTACGGCCATTATTCTTTCCCTTCCGTCTCCTTTAAAGGCCAGCCATATTTTATGGATTAACCTGATTACAGACTCGCTTCCTGCGCTGGCGCTGGGAACGGATGCAAATGACGGAGAAGCGCTTATGAGAGAGCCGCCCAGGAAGTCCACAGAAAGTCTGTTTTCCAGAGGCGGTCTTGCATGTACGGTTTTTTATGGTTTTCTCATTGCCATCATCAGCCTGACGGCTTTTTTGAAGCTTCCGGTAAGTCTGCTGGCCCATGGAGGAAGGGAAATCACCATAGGGAACCTGGCCATGGTTTTATCGGATACCAGGATTTTAGCCCACTGTCAGACTTACGCATTTACAGTTCTGGGACTTTCCCAGCTTTTCCACGCGGTGGGGATGCGGGATGTGGGAAAATCCGTATTCCGTATGAATCATCTAGAAAATAAGCTGATGGCTGCTGCTGTTGTAATCGGAGTCTTTCTCCAGGTCATGGTGACGGAAATTCCCCAGTTGGTGGCAGTGTTTCAGACGGCAGCCCTTACGGGAGGGGAGTGGAGAGAGCTTTTAATCCTTGCTTCGGCGCCCATGGCAGCCCATGAACTTTTGATTCTTTTAAATAAGCTTCATAAGCCCAAGGATTACCAGGATGATTCCGCTGTATTTTGAAAAGTCCACATTGGACCAGGAACCGGCCTTTTTCCCCAGAAAGCAGCCTCCCAGAACAGAGAACAGCCCCAGAACCAGAGATAATGTGACAAGTATGGGAAAGGAGCTTCCGGAAAGTCCGGCTCCCAGTCCGGCAGCTGCATTGTCCAGGGACAGGGCAATTCCCAGGAAAAAGGATTCGGAACAGGACAGGATTTCGGGCTCTTTTTGGTTGGCATGCCTGGCAGTATCCTTTGTGGGCTTTGCTGTGATTTTGGAGAAGCCCAGAAGAATTAACAGGCAGGCACTTAAAAAGACAGGTACCTCCATGGGGAGAAAGGGCTTAAGAAGGGAACCTGAAACCAGGGAAACGGACAGAATCCCGGAGGAGAGGGCTGTCATAATGAAAGCCGAGGGCAGCGGAATTTTCACATGCCCGGCCCCATAGACGAAACCGGCAGTGAAGGCATCCGCGCAGAGGGCAATGGACAGAAACAGAAGGGACGAAAAATCACCCATTTTTCACCACGTTTGCATCTTGACTGTTATAATATCATATTATCCGTGAAAATTTTTGTGACAGGTATTCCCAAGCGGGAAAAAAATTGATAAAATAAGACATATTATGAAAACACACAGGAGGAGCGTATGAAGAAGATACTGAAAGAATTTCAGTCATTTGCCATTCAGGGAAACATGATTGATATGGCAGTTGGTATGATCATCGGTGCCGCCTTCAAGGACCTGGTAAACTCTGTGGTCAGTGATCTGGTGATGCCCGTAATCAGCCTGTTTATTGGAAAAATGGACTTCAGCAACCTGTTTATTTCCTTAAATGGGGAGCACTATGCAACTCTGGCAGACGCACAGGCTGCCAATGCCGCAACGATCAATTATGGACTGTTTATCACAGAGGTAATCAACTTTGTGATTATGGCATTTGTTATTTTTATGGCTGTAAAGCAGATCGGTAAGCTGAAGACGGCCCTGTCCCGCAAGGAGGAGGCCCCCGCTGCTCCCGCCGAGCCAACAGAGAAGGTCTGCCCGTACTGTAAGTCCAAAATCGATATTCATGCCACAAGATGTCCCCATTGTACGTCTGAGCTGACAGAATAGGGGATTTATGGAACCTGAAGGTCCCCGGGAAAGGCGTAAAAGGACGCCGGACCGGGGATTTTTGCTGTATAGGAGGAAAAGCTGTGAAAAAGAATATCATGGTGGTGCTGGAATATGACGGTACCAGGTATGACGGCTGGCAGAGGCAGGGAAATACGGAAAACACCATTCAGGCCAAAATTGAAGCTGTCCTTTTAAAATGGAGTAAAAGCCCCATTGAGGTTCACGGCTCCGGGCGCACCGATGCCGGGGTCCATGCAAGAAGACAGACAGCCAATTTCCATGTGGACCAGGAGCTCTGTCAAACGGCCGGGATGGCCATGGAATATTTAAACCGGTATCTTCCGGAGGACATCCGTGTGGTGGAAGCAAAGGAAGTGCCGAAACGGTTTCACAGCAGACTTTCGGCCGTTAAAAAGACGTATGCGTATTATGTGGAGACATCGGATAAGAAGCAGGTGTTTGAGAGAAAATATGTGTACGGACTGGGACAGGAGCTGAATCTTAAGGCGATGGAACAGGCAGCCGGATACCTGGTGGGGCAGCATGATTTTAAGAGCTTCTGCTCCAACAGGAAGATGAAAAAGAGCACAGTCCGGCGGCTGGATTCCATTGATATCAAAAGAGACGGGACCAAGGTGATTATAACCTATACGGGAAATGGATTTTTGTATAACATGGTGCGGATTCTGACGGGGACGCTTTTGGAAGTGGGGCTTGGCAAACGGAAACCGGAGGATATGGAGGAAATTTTAAATGCGGGGAACCGGGAAGCGGCCGGAGCAACGGTACCGCCGGAGGGACTGTTCCTCATGAACGTGGAGTATGACTGGGATAAAATCCCAAGGACGGAAGGGGAATGATATGAACGGACAAAATACACAGTTTGAAGAGGAGCCAAAGCAGGAGAAGGAAACGGTGAAACGCAGAGAGGCCGGACATGACAGCGAAGGAAAGCCATCGGAGGCGGCCCTTAAATCATGGCTTTTGTGGGCTGGACTTGCCCTTGGCATCTGCCTGGCCGTGGCCTGCATTCTGGCCGTGGTTTCCTCCGGCCAGAATAAAAAGGAAGCCGCCGTGCTGGAAGTGGAAGCGGAAACTGTCATGAAATTCACTCTGAACCGGAAGGGAACGGTTCTTGAAGTGCAGGAAGGCGACAAAAAGCTTTTGAAGGCAGATTTAGAAGAGTGCTGCCGGGAAATTTTGCTCCAGTGCCTGGAAAGCGGATGCCTGGAGGAAAAGAAAGGTGTTTTATTTACCATAGAATCCCGGGGAGAAGGCGTGCGGCTCAATGCGGAACGCATGGCGGAGGAAATCTGTGTGTATGCGGATGCATTATTAAAGAAAAAGCAGGCCAAGGGAACGGTGTATGTGGGAACCGTGGCCGAGGATGCCAGGATCCGCTCTCTTGCCGGGGAAAGCGGCTGCTCTTTTTCCAAAGCGGCGTTGGCAGCAGATCTTGTGGATAGAAATACCAGACTGAAAACAGCCGATGAGAAGCGGCTCTGCAGTCTTTCCATGGGAGAACTGTCGGCTGAAATACTGGAACAGAAGTACAATACCTCATTTTCCATGGTGACAGCCGGAAAGATATACCAGAAAAAGGCCGATGAAACGGTGAAGATGACCGAGACGAAAGAAGAGGAAACAACGGCTGACCAGTCAGAGACAGAGAGCCGGGAGCTGCAGAGCCTGACTGAAACAGAAACAGAATCTGCGTCCGGTGATGAGGAAGAAAACGGAGAGGCACAGGAGGAAGCGGAAGGAGAGGAGGCACCTGAGAACAGGCAGGAAGAAGAGACCGAAGAAAGTCTGACGGAAAGCCAGACTGAGACCTGGACCATGCCTCAGACAGAGCTGCAGGAATCCACTGTGAAACCGCCGGTGGAACCGGCTCCTGAGACCACAGGAACCGCGGCACCAGCGCCAACAGCTCCTGAAACTGCGGTGCCAGAGACAACGGTTCCGTCCCCTCTGGAAACAGCAGCACCGGAGACCACTGCCCCGGCAGCCATTGTCCCGGAGACTACTTCTCCGGAGACCAGCGGGGCGTCCGCCTATTATCCGTCAGGTCCGGTGGGACCGGGCTTTGAAACGGAGCCCGCGCCCACGGATGCGGTGATTCAGCAGGTAGTTCCCCTGTCTCCGGTAGGTTATTAAAAAAATTGAAAAAACTATTGACGAATCTGGCCTGTCGGGATATAATACATCTGTTAGTTCGATGGGCTATCGCCAAATGGTAAGGCAACGGACTCTGACTCCGTCATTTTCAAGGTTCGAATCCTTGTAGCCCAGTGAGAAAATGGAATCCTTTAAGCAAAAGGGTTCCATTTTTTTATAGAAAAAATGCCCTCCATAGAAATGAAAAACGCCCCGCACGGGTGCCGGGTGCCGATGACACCCATTTCACACCGGACGAGGCGGAGCGCAGACGAACTGCGGCAGATTGGAAATCCGATTTAGTTTCTGGAAACAGACATTGTTCCGTCAGCGGACGGCCATTCCAAAACACCGGGTGCGGAGAAGAAAAGTGCATCCTTTTCATACTCGGAAACCAGCTCAAAGAATGTGAAACCGCGGAAATCGGTGCCTGCAAAGGTATAGGTTTCTGTAAAGCCAAGACGGGAGAAGGTGGCTGTCAGGCTGTTGGAAGAACCATTATAAGTAACCGTTACGGTCTGGGAGCTTACGCTTCCGTCTCCCTCATAGAAAGGAACGGTGTACACACCGCTGTAATTATCGCTGTACTGTGCGCTGGATGCGGAGGTGTTCTGGGATTCTGATGCGGTTTTGCCACCACCAGCCGTTGGCATCCTTCTGCCATCCGGCAGCAAAGGCGGGAGCGGACATGGAAAATACCAAAAGTGCTGTGCATGCAGTTGTGAGTAATTTTTTCTTAATGTTTGATGTTCTCCTTTTTATAATTTTAATGTCTGTAATTATATCACTGACCGGAAAAAGAAACAAGAATCTACCTGTCCGTCCGGAGACAAAAAAATGGCGATAACAGGTAAAAGAGTTGACAACTTTGCTGTCTGGGAATAAAATTAATTAAAAATCAATAAATTGTTGGACACAAAGCAAAAGTATTTGTTAAGTTTGCACATGATTTTGTGCCTCCAGCGATTTGTGTAAAGGAGAGGAAAGTTTATGATGGACACCATTGCAACAAAAGCAGTTGACCAGAATGCGGAAATTCTTACAACCCTTGCAAAAAAGATCTGGGATAATCCGGAGACGGCTTTTAACGAAGTAAAGGCCTGCGAATGGACAGCCGAGGTACTCAAAAACGCCGGATTCCGGGTGGAAATCGGTTACGTGGGTATGCCCACAGCCATCCGTGCCACATGGGGCCAGGGCCATCCGGTGATCGGTTTCCTTGGCGAGTATGACGCTCTGCCGGGATTGAGCCAGAAGGTCAGCACAGAAAAAGAACCCGTCACTCCCGGCGCACCTGGCCAGGGCTGCGGCCATAACCTTCTGGGAGTTGCCTGTCTCGGCGCTGCCCTGGGAATGAAGGCTGAGCTGGAGACCACAGGAAAAGAGGGAACCGTTGTATTTTATGGCTGCCCGGCTGAGGAAGTTCTGACCGGAAAGGCATTCATGGCCCGGGAAGGTGCGTTCACCGATCTGGATGCAGCGTTTTCGTGGCATGGTGCCACCACAAACCATGTGACTCTTGGCACCATGACCGGATTAAACAGTGCCGTGTTCCATTTCCATGGAATCACAGCCCATGCCGGAGGAGATCCCCACAACGGACGTTCCGCACTGGATGCCGTTGAGTTAATGAACGTGGGAGCCAATTATCTGCGGGAGCACGTGACCAGTGATGTGAGAATCCATTATGTAATTAAGGAAGGCGGTACAGCTCCCAATATCGTGCCGGATAATGCCAGCGTGTGGTATTATGTGCGGGCCATGAGCCGTGAGGCCGTTGAAGATACATACAGACGTCTGGTACTGGTTGCCGAGGGCGCAGCCCATATGACAGAGACCAAGCTGGAAATCGAATTCATGGGCGGATGTTATAACACCCTGAATCCGGTGATGCTGACAACTCTGACCCACGATGTGATGGAACAGATTGCAAGCCCTGAATGGACAGAGGAGGAAAAGGCATTTGCCGAGACCTTGAACGGAAAGAGTCAGCAGTACGAAGCCGTGAAGGCCACAGGCGTTCTTGAAAACGGCCCCTTATGTGCCTTTGTTTCCCCGGTACTCCATGAGGACGGCTACGGTTCCACCGATGTGGGTGATGTCCAGCATATTGTTCCCTGTGTACAGGTCATGACGGCCACCTGCAATCTGGCTGCGCCGGGACATAGCTGGCAGATCACAGCCTGTGCAGGAATGAGCATCGGTATGAAGGGCATGCTCTATGGTTCCAAAGTCATGGCTGCTGCAGCTATGAAACTGGTGGATGATCCCAAGCTTGTGGAAGAGGCAAAGGAAGAGTTTAAAAAGCAGATGAACGGAAAGACTTACAAGTGCCCCATTCCGAAGGAAGTTCCAATTCCCCAGCCGCAGAAATAAGTAAATGCAGATAACGACAGAAACCCTCAGAGGACAGTCTCTGGGGGTTTTTCACAAAAATGGCAGGGCTTTTTTGGCATAATTATCCAAAGTGTGGGAAACCCTTCGGAATTTGGTTGACACATGTGAAATCTGGTGCTATATATTAACCATAAACACGCGTTCACAAAAAGAGGGATTCATGAAAAGTGAAGAAATCGCCAGACTGGCCAACGTCTCCCGGAGTACAGTCTCCAGAGTAATCAATAATTACAGCAATGTCCCGGAGGAAACACGCCAGCGGGTTATGAAAGTAATTGAAGAATACAATTATATCCCCAATTACTCAGCCAGGAACCTGGCCGGAAAATCCAATAACATTATTACCTTGTTCATTTATGATGAAGAGCGGGAAGGAAACTACACCCACCGATGGAAAGGCAGCAATTCTCCCTATTTCATGAAAATGATTGCCGAGTTGATTGATGCCGCCAAGAAGCGTCAGTATATCATATCCGTATATGTGGTAACGGACCAGGCAGAATATGATTTTGCCGTTTCTCTTTTCCGGTCAAGGGCCATCAGCGGCGGAATTTTTGCCGGTTTTGAGAGCCAGAAAGCGCAGTTGGAAAAGCTGATGAAGCAGGGATTCCGTATGGTGATCGTGGACCCGCCGGAAGGGCTGGAAGAAACAGAAAAAGCATTCTGCGTATACAGCGATGATGAGGGCGGTGCTTACGATGCTGTCCGATATCTGCTTGAAAATGGTTACCGCTGTATTGGACATATTACCGGAGATGAGCGTATGTCTTCCCAGAAAAGACTTTGCGGTTACCGCCGGGCGATGAAGGAAGCCGGTATTGATGTTCTGCCAGGGTGGATTGAACCGGGACTTTATCAGGAGGAGGCCGCTTATCAGGCTGCCAGACACCTGATTGAGAAGGAAAAGGTGGAGGCCATATTTGTGGCCAATGATGCCATGGCGATTGCCGTATTCCGTGCTTTGATGGATATGGGAAAATCGGTACCGGAGGATGTGGCGGTGGTGGGTTTCGATCATTCAGAAATCCTGCCCTATATGGGCGTTGAGTTGACTACTGTTGAAATCTCTTTAAAAGGTTTGGCGGAAACAGTGATGAAGCTGATCTGCGAAGAGCCGGGGGATAAAATCCGTATCTGCCCTGCGCGGCTGGTGGAGAAAAAGACAGTAAGAAAAATGGGATAATAAAAGCAGGCCGTCCCACAAGGATGACCTGCTATAAAAAGAAAATTTATAAACGCGCGTTTACACAAAATTTATCTATACGATTGAGGAGAGAAAAGAGGTTTATTTATGAATATTCAAGTAATTGGTTCATTCTTGCTGGTAACGATTCTGATCGCAGTTGTTACCTATCTGAAAACGAAAAATGACAATCTGGAAACCAGCTCCGGCTATTTCCTTGGCGGCCGCAGCCTGACCGGCGGTATCATTGCAGGTTCTTTGTTACTTACAAACTTAAATGCCAGCAGCTTCGTAGGCATGTCTTCCCAGGCATACAGCGCCAACATGTCCGTCATGGGATGGGAAGTTACCTCCGGCATCACCATCGTGCTGACTGCAGTTTTCCTGCGTTATGATAAGGGAACCAAATATTTTGTGACCTAGTTATTCATGCTCTGCTACATTCTGAATCTGGCTCCCACTGCCCTGTATACCGGTGCACTGGCCCTCAGCACAATTTTTGACATTCCCGGTACCTTCCATATTTCAGCAACTGCCGGTATCTGGATCATGGTCTGGCTGATTGGTATTATCGGCGCCATTTATGCGATTTTCGGCGGACTGAAAGCCGTTGCTTTATCCGATACACTCAATGGAATTCTGCTGGTGATTGCAGGTATCCTGATTCCTGTTTTTGCCATTGTTGCTCTTGGCGGCGGAAACTTCGGTGAGGGATTCCATACCTTTTTGACTGCGCGTCCGGAAAAACTCAATTCCATCGGCAGCAGCAGTGACCCGCTTCCGTTTTCCGCAGTTTTCAGCGGTCTTCTGCTGGTAAATATGTATTATTGGGGCACAAATCAGTCCATTATTCAGCGTGGTTTTGGAGCCAAGTCCTTAAAGGAAGGCCAGAAGGGATTTATCCTGGCAGCAGCTTTGAAGATTTTAACTCCTATTATTATCATTATTCCCGGTATCCTGGCATTCTTTTTGTACGGCAATGAAGTTGAGATGGCCGATATGATTTATCCGCTTCTGGTCCGCGAAGTTCTTCCGAAGCCGCTTCTGGGCCTTTTGGCAGCAGCCATGTTTGGTGCTATTTTAAGTACCTTCAACAGCTTGTTAAACAGCTCTTCCACCTTGTTTGCCCTGGATGTATATAAGCCGATGCATCCGGACATCGAAGAAAAAGATCTGATCCGTGTCAGCAAAATTTTTGGTTCCATCGTAGCTGTTTTATGTATGTTCATCGCTCCCTGGATCATGAATGCATCCGGCGGTGTGTTCGCTTATTTCCAGACCATCAACGGTTTCTTCAATGTTCCGATTTTCACCATCGTGCTCATCGGATTTATCAAAAAGGATGTACCTGCCATTGCCGCAAAGATCGGTCTTGCATTCTTCGTTATTGTATACGGCGTGCTGCAGTTTGTCATTAAGCCTGACCTGTTTTACTTACACCAGTCCGGCATTCTGTTTGTAATTACCTGCATCATCATGCTGGTGATCGGAAAGATTGCTCCGCAGAAAACTCCTTTTGCAATGGAGAAGGTGGAAGATGTGGACGTGACACCTTGGAAATACCGGTTTACTGCCAGCGGCGCTGTCATCGCGCTGATGATTGACACTTATGTGATCTTTTCTCCGCTGGGTCTGGCTCAGGCAGGCGGATGGACTGCCGGATCCACTGCTTTGATTGCTGTGATCGCCGGTATCTGCACTGCGGCAGGCTTTGCTCTGGATAAAAGGTACAGCCAGGAGGGCGTATAAACATGCAGATTGAATACAGGGAAGAAGAAAAGCAATTCCATCTCTGCAATGGAAGAATCAGTTACATTTTCCACGTGATGGAAAATGGACAGCTGGGACATCTGTACTTTGGAAAACAGGTACATACAGGCAGATCGTATCTGTATCTGCAAAAACAGCGCAGCCACTGTCATACAGCTTATGCCTATGAAAATAATTTCTGTTTTTCTCTCGATACGGTGCGGCAGGAGTACCCGGCCTACGGGACCACGGATTTCCGCGATCCGGCCTATCAGATTAAACAGAAAAACGGCAGCAGCATTACGGATTTCGTTTATGTTGGTCATGAAATTGCAGCGGGAAAGCCGAAGCTTCCAGGGCTGCCGGCCACCTATGCGGAGTCGGAGGATGAGGCACAGACACTGATCATCCGTTTAAGAGATGAGCTCCTTAAGGTGGAAATGCGGTTATTTTACACCATATTTGACGGTTACGACGCAATCGCCCGCAGCGTCCGTTTTGAAAACCATGGGGAGGATGCGGTTGCGCTTGACCGCGCCCTTTCCCTTTCCATAGATTTCTTTGACAGTGATTTTACCATGCTGCAGCTAGACGGTACCTGGGCGCGCGAACGGTATATTTCCGAGCGTGCGCTGCAGAAGGGCATCCAGTCGGTGGGAAGCCTGCGGGGAGCCAGCAGTGCGGTACATAATCCGTTTCTGGCTTTTAAGCGGAAAAACACCACCGAATGTGATGGGGAAGCGTATGGATGCAGCCTGATTTACAGCGGAAATTTCCTGATGCAGGCAGAGGTGGACCACTATGAGGTGCTTCGCGTGATGGCAGGCATCCATCCTTCCGGGTTCTGCTGGAAGCTTCATCCGGAAGAGAGCTTCCAGACGCCGGAAGCTGTGATGGTCTATTCCTGCCAGGGCTTAAACGGTATGAGCCAGACGTTCCATGATCTGTACAACAAACGGCTGGTCCATGGACGGTGGAGAGAGCGGACACGTCCCATTCTGATCAACAACTGGGAAGCCACTTATTTTGATTTTAATCAGGATAAGATTTTGGAGATTGCAAAGAAGGCCGGAGAGCTGGGCGTGGAGATGTTCGTGCTGGATGACGGCTGGTTTGGAAAGAGAAATAATGCCAGCCAGTCCCTGGGTGACTGGACGCCGAATTACGATAAGCTGCCGGACGGAATCCGGGGCCTGGCGGAGAAAATCACTGCCATGGGAATGAAGTTTGGTCTGTGGTTTGAGCCGGAGATGGTCAACCGCGTCAGTGAACTGTATCAGAAGCATCCGGAGTGGGTGGTACATACACCGGACCGCCGGATGTCAGTGGGACGCAACCAGTATGTGCTGGACTATTCCAATCCGGAAGTTGTGCAGTATATCGGTGATTTAATGGAGACGATTCTGGATGATGTGCCGGTTTCCTATATCAAATGGGATATGAACCGTAATATAACCGAAGCCTTTGGTGCCAGCCTGGAAGCAGACTGCCAGGGCGAATTCTTCCATCGTTACATTCTGGGAGTTTATTCCCTGTATGAACGGCTCACCGGCAAATATCCGGAGATTCTGTTTGAATCCTGTGCCAGCGGAGGCGGCCGTTTCGACCCGGGGATGCTGTATTATGCACCTCAATGCTGGACCAGTGATGATACGGATGCAGTGGAGCGGATCAAGATTCAGTATGGCACCAGCCTTTGCTATCCGGTAATCTCCATGGGCTCCCATGTTTCCGCCGTTCCCAATCATCAGGTGGGACGCGTCACCAGCATGGATTTTCGGGCGGCTGTGGCTTACTTTGGGACCTTTGGGTATGAACTGGATGTGAATACACTGACAGACATGGAACAGGTGCAGATGAGAGAACAGATTGCGTTCTTTAAAAAGTACCGTGAGGTAATCCAGCTGGGCCGGTTCTACCGCCTGCGGAGTCCTTTTGAAAATCAGGGAGACGGGGCGTGGATGTGTGTATCCCGGGACAAAAAGACGGCGGACCTGGAATACCGTATAAGCGGACGGGAAGAGACCTATTACGGGGATGAGCTGATGAACGCCGGTTTTGTGGAAGAACTGGAATTTACCGGATATAATGTCCGTGACAATGGCACCATTATCTACAATAACGGCAGCGACAAGGGAGATTTCACGGCACATGTCTATGTTTTAGAGAGCAGGTAAAACAGCCATGAAAAATCGAAAAATCATCTTGATTGCTTCCTTTCTGTTCTTTTACGCACAGTATATTTATATTCCGTTTCAGACCTCCTATCTGACTGCATTGGGGGCAACGGCTGCACTGATCGGCATCGTAACAGGAGCGTATGGAGGAACCCAATTCCTCCTGCGCCTGCCGGTGGGACTTTTGGCAGACAAAATCGGCAGACACAAGATTTTTCTTGTGTCGGGAATGGCCATAGCCGGTGCTGCCTGCGGGATCCGGGTGTGTTTTCCGGGAGCGCAGGGGTTTCTGGCGGCCAGTCTGCTGTCAGGCGTTTCTTCGTCCACCTGGCTTTCGTTTATGGTCATGCATGCGAATTGTTACAGTCCCGGGGAGCAGCAGAAGGCGGCCGGGAAGATCGTTTTTGCCTATAATGGAGGAATTCTTGGGGCTTTTGTGACAGGCACGGTTCTGTATGAAAAAATAGGAATGAAGGCCATCTGCGGATTGGGAGTGGCGGCAGGCGTCATCGGCGCCGCCTTATGCCTGATGTTAAAGGAAGAAAAGAAGCCGGTTTCCCAGGTGACGGTCCCGGAACTTTTAATGGTCTGTGCCAACCGCTGTCTGATATTTTTTTCGTGTCTGGCTTTGGTACAGCAGGGAATTCAGATGGCTACCACCATGTCCTTTACGGCCCAGATTTTAAGAGGGCTTGGCGCTTCGGAGAGGCTTCTGGGGATTTCTTCCATTCTCTATATGGTTTCCGCAGTGGGTACCTCCTATGCGGCTTCCTCCGGTCTGTCGGAAAAGAAGAGCAGCCGTTTCTGGATTACCGGAATTTTCGCCGGTCTGGCGGCCTATTGCCTGCTTGTGCCGGTCTGCAGCAGCATTCCGGTGATTCTGATACTTCAGCTGATTCCGGGAATGGCTTCCGGCTTCCTGTTTTCCATATTGACGGCAAAAGCCATGGAGGAGGTACCGGGAGAAAAGAAGTCCACAGCCATGGGCTTTTACCAGGCGGTCTATGCCATAGGAATGACGGTCTTCCCTGTGATAACGGGAAATGTTTCGGGAAGTGCCGGGCTTCCGGCCGCTTATGGCCTGTTGGGAGCGGCTGCTCTGTGCTGTGTTCTGGCAGCGGCCATACGCCCGCGTGTGCAGTGAGGTCACGCGCGGGCGGCTGGGAAAAAAGAACCGGAAAAAATGAAAAAAGAGCTTGACGAAATGGTAAAATGCAGGTATAATGAATCTCGCAGTTGAGAAAAAGAACTGCAAAACATATTGGGCTATCGCCAAATGGTAAGGCAACGGACTCTGACTCCGTCATTTTCAAGGTTCGAATCCTTGTAGCCCAGGTTAAACAGAGACGCAAAGCATTGTCGATACAATGTTTTTGGGTCTCTTTTTTTGTAACAGATTTTTACACAAATCATTATTGTATAGAGGATGTGGATTATCCTGATTTGGCATATTGCCGTGAGGGAGGGGCCGCCCCCTTGACATGGCCGGACTGGAGCCAAAGCAATTTAATACATATCCACAGAAATTGCAATACCCCCATATAAGAACCGCTGTGCCAAAGGGATGGCATGGCGGTTTTTCAATTTATAAAATACCGGAAATGCATTTGAAAAAAAATGTCATATTTTGGACTTTATGGTCATATATTGTACTGTGCATGTCAAAATCTAGCGAGAGGAGCTTGATACCTCCCTGGTGTCTGTGGTTCTGAGTTTATCTTTCCGATTCCGGATTCTTTTTCTGAATTCAACTCCACACGTTTGCAAATGAAAATAAAATATAGTAAAATAGGAGGAGAAAGTATGGCAGATGTACAGGTACGGCGTGACCACAAATCCAGACTGTTTCCTATGATTTTTGAGGATAAGCAGTCGCTATTGGAACTTTATAATGCGGTGAATGGGTCAGATTATACGGAACCAGAGGAGCTGACTGTAAACACCATAGACGATATCATTTACATGGGAATGAAGAATGATCTGTCGTTTTTGCTGGAGAACCGCATGAATCTCTATGAGCACCAAAGCACCTGGAATCCCAATATGCCGTTGCGGGGGCTTTTCTACTTTTCAAGACTTTACCAGGGATATGTGGCGGAGAAGAAGCTGGATATCTATTCCCGGTCACAGCTAAAGCTTCCGGCGCCGGAGTATATTGTATTTTACAATGGAAGTTCAGAAACGCCGGACCGGATGGTGCTGAAGCTTTCGGATTCCTTTCCGGCACGGATAGACGGGGCGTATGCTCTGGAGTGCCGTGCCATAGTATTTAACATTAATTTTGGACATAATCAGGAACTGATGAAAAGCTGCCGGAAATTGTATGAGTATTCCTATCTGATTGCCAAAATCCGTGAATTCCTTTCCGGGGGATTCACTTTGACAGCGGCAGTTGATCAGGCTGTGGAAACCTGCATCAGAGAGGATGTTCTGGCGAATTTTTTGAAAAAGCATCAAGCAGAGGTGAACAATATGATTTTGACAGAATATGATGAGGAGCTTCATATCCGAAGTGAAAAGGCTCTGAGCTATCAGGAAGGGCTGGAGGATGGAAGACGGCAGGGGCAGGAGTTGGGAGAAGAACGAAGTGCTGAAAGGATTAATGCCCTGTACAGCCGCCTGCTTAAAGAAAAACGCCTTACAGACCTGGAGCGTGCAACAGAGGATGCAGAATACCAGAAGCAGCTGCTATCTGAGTATGGGCTTGAATAACAAATCTTTTTCGCTCCCATATTGCAATACAGCCATTATATCGGTATAATGGAGCGGAAAGGAAGTATTGTATGTATGAATTTCAAAGCCGCGTCCGTTACAGCGAAACGGACGTGGATGCCCAATTATCTGTTACAGGAATCATGAATTATTTCCAGGACTGCTCGACCTTCCAGTCTGAGGACTGTGGGGTGGGACTTTCCTATCTGGAACGGGAGAAGAAGGCGTGGCTTTTGTCCTCCTGGCAGATACAGGTTATAAAGCGGCCGAAGCTGGGGGATAAGATTTATATCGCCACCTGGCCCTATGAGATCAAAGGAATTTATGGCCTGAGAAATTTTGTGATTCTGGACGAAAAAAGAGAATACCTGGTGAAGGCTAACTCCTGCTGGTTCCTTATAAGCACAGAGACAGGAAAGCCCATCCGGGTGACCAGAGGCGATGTGGATGCCTATGGAGCCGAGGAGCCAAGGCTTTCCATGGACTATGCGGCGCGAAAGATTGCGCTTCCGGAAAAAATGGAAGAGGTGGGAAGTCTTCTGGTGATGAAGCACCAGATCGACACAAATCACCATGTAAACAATGCCCAATATGTGGATATGGCAAGGGAAACCCTGCCGGATGGAACGGAAATCGGAGAGATTCGTGCCGAATATAAAAGGGCGGCAGTTCTGGGCGACAGGATTGTGTTAAAACGAGGCCTTACAGAGGATGGCCATGTGATCTCCCTTTGCGGAGAAGACGGAGGTATTTTTGCCAACGTGGAGCTGAAAGAAAAACCATAACAGTCCGGTGGAGCGGACAGAAAAGCGAGGACGAAAGACATGATGGAACTTGGAAAAATCCAGACATTGGAAGTAATAAAGGAAAAGGAATTCGGCGTTTATCTGGGAGAGGACAAAGGTGTTCTGCTTCCCAAAAAGCAGGTGCCCCTGGGAACAAAGCCGGGAGATAAGCTGGCCGTATTCCTTTATAAGGATTCGGAAGACAGAATCATTGCCACAACGGCAGTTCCCAAGGTAACGTTGGGAGAGACCGCGGTTCTGGAGGTGAAGGAAACCTCAAAAATCGGGGCCTTCCTGGATATGGGACTGGAAAAGGACCTGCTTCTTCCTTTTAAAGAGCAGACCCATCCGGTGAGAAAGGGTGAAAAATGCCTGGTGGCTCTCTATGTGGATAAGAGCAGACGCCTGGCGGCCACCATGAAGGTATATCCTTATTTGAGAAGCGATGCCCCGTACCATACAGGTGATGAAGTCACAGGCTTCATTTTTGAAATCAATCCCGAGTTGGGCGCTTTTGTGGCTGTGGACGGACGGTATCACGGTATGATTCCCAAAAGGGAAATGTTTGTGGGCTTTCAAGTGGGACAGGAAGTGCACGCCAGGGTCACCAGGGTGCGGCCGGACGGAAAACTGGACCTGAGCGCCAGGGAGAAGGCCCATAACCAGATCTTTTCCGATGCAGAGCTTGTGATGCAGGTGATCAGGGAGTTTGACGGGGTTCTGCCCTTTAACGACAAGGCCTCTCCGGAGGTGATTGCCAGGGAGTTTAAGCTCAGCAAGAACGCATTTAAACGCGCTGTTGGCCATCTTTTAAAAGAGGGTAAAATAGAAATCACAGAAAAAAATATCAGAGTATTGGAGGAATCAAAATGAAAAAAGTAATCAGCACAACAAACGCACCTGCCGCCATCGGACCGTATTCCCAGGCTATCGAAGCCAACGGATTTGTATTTGCATCCGGCCAGATTCCCGTAAACCCGGCAACCGGAGAGGTTCCGGAAGGAATTGAAGCACAGGCTGAGCAGGTTATGAAGAATATGAAGAATCTTCTGGAAGCTGCCGGAACATCCATCGACAACGTGGTAAAAACCACTGTTTTCATCCAGAGCATGGACGATTTCGGAACCATCAACGGCATCTACTCCAAGTATTTTGAGAAGGACTGCCCGGCCCGTTCCTGCGTAGAAGTTGCAAAGCTTCCCAAGGGCGTACTTCTTGAGATGGAAGCCATCGCAGTAAAATAAGCTGACCGTCATTTTTTACAAAGAAGCCATAGAAAATGTCCCGTTTTTATGATAAAACGGGACATTTTTCATAATAAACCAGATGCCATATGCAAAATTCATGGAAATTTTCTTAATATTTTGGTGATTTACAATATGGAAAAAAGATTTTGATTTGTGTACCATTATAGCAGAAGTATATCCTGGCGGGGGTATACGTTATATGAGAGATGATACAGAAGCGGGAGGAAATCCATGTCTGGTTTAATATTAAAGAATGTAAGTAAGATTTATCCCAGCGGTCAGCAGGCGGTGAAAGACTTTAATCTGGAAATCAAAGACCGTGAATTTTTGATTCTGGCAGGGCCCACAGGCTGCGGAAAATCCACATTGCTCCGTATGATAGCCGGGCTTGAGGAAATCAGTTCCGGCTCTCTTTATATCGACGGAAAGGATATGACGGATTCTGAGCCCAGGGACAGAAATATTGCCATGGTGTTTAAAAACAGTATTCTGTATCCGGAAATGAGCGTTTTGGACAATCTTTCCTTTGCACTTCGCAGGGGGAAAATGGCCCAGGGTGAAATTGACGAAAGAGTGAAAGAGGCGGCCGGGCTTTTGAAGCTGGATTCCATTCTGGAACGGATGCCGGCTGAGCTGACAAAGGAAGAAACATACCGGGTTCTTCTGGGACGGGCGCTGGTGCGCCGTCCGGGAATACTGCTTCTGGACAGCACCATTGCGGACCTGGAGGAAGAGCTTCAGGCGGTTTTAAGGCAGGAGCTGTTGGAAACATACCGGAAAATGGATATGACTGTGATCTATGTGACAGACAACCAGGAGACGGCAAGAACACTGGCGACCAGAATGATCGTCATGAAGGACGGTATGATCTGCCAGGATGATACCTATGAGAATCTGGAGAAGAAACCGGTGAACCGGTTTGTGGCCGGTGTTGTGGGACAGACGCCGATGAACTTTTTCCTTGCCACAGTCTGGGGGCAGGAAAACCAGGTGGGACTTAAGCTTAAGAGCGGGCAGATTCTTCTGCCGGATGAAAAGGGAAAAGCTTTGGCCAAGGGCGCGTATTTCGGAAGAGAGGTCATTGTGGGAATCCGCGCAGACGGCCTTGTGCCGGGGGAAGATGCTTCCGGAAGCGGTAATGGAGTTCTTACAGTTACATTCCAGGGAATGGAAAGCTGCAAAACGGGAACGGCCCTTAAATTTATGGAAAATGAGACAGAGGGATTCTGCCTGGCAAGTCAGGCTCCGGCCTGTAAGGTGGGCGGAAAGATCAAACTGTCGGTGGATACCGAAAGGCTTTACATTTTTGAACGCGAGACCGGAAAAACCATTGCAAATTAAGAATCTGAAGAAGGGACTGGTACATTTTACCTGTATCGGTCCGTTTTTTTGTGAAAAAATACAAAATTCCCCTTTTCTTTTTTGTGATTTTGCATTAAAATAGTATGTGGGTAAATGTCCATATTTGTGAAAAGGAGAGGACACTATGATTTCAAATCAAATATTACAGTCTAACATTGAGGGGCTGAAAGAGATTACACGAATTGACCTCTGCGTTTGTGATGTAGAGGGAAAAGTCCTGGCCTCCACATTAGAACATGCAGAAGAGTATGAAAGCTCCATCCTTGCTTTTGTGGATTCACCGGCTGACAGCCAGGTGATTTCCGGTTACCAGTTTTTTAAGGTGTTTGACGAGCATCAGTTGGAGTATATCCTGCTTGCCAAGGGCGGCAGCGATGATGTATACATGGTTGGAAAGCTGGCGGCCTTCCAAATCCAGAATCTTCTGGTAGCTTACAAGGAGCGGTTCGATAAGGATAACTTCATTAAGAACCTGCTTTTGGATAATCTTCTTCTGGTTGATATTTATAACCGGGCAAAGAAGCTCCATATTGAAACCAACGTAAAGCGTGTGGTTTTCCTGATTGAGACAAAGAATGAAAAGGATGTCAATGCGCTGGAGACTGTGAGAAGTCTGTTCTCCACGAAAACCAAGGACTTCATCACCGCCGTGGATGAAAAAAATATTATTCTGGTGCGTGAAGTGAAGCCGGGCGAAACCTACGAGGATTTGGAGAAAACGGCCAACACGATTCTCGATATGCTGAATACGGAAGCCATGTCCAAGGTACATATTGCCTTTGGTACAATTGTAAATGAGATTAAGGATGTATCCCGGTCCTATAAGGAAGCCAAGATGGCCCTGGATGTGGGAAAGATCTTTTACAGCGGAAAGAATGTGGTGGCATATTCCAATCTCGGCATCGGACGTTTGATTTACCAGCTTCCTCTGCCCTTATGCCGCATGTTTATCAAGGAAATCTTTGACGGAAAGAATCCGGATGAATTTGATGAGGAGACTCTGACCACGATCAATAAGTTTTTCGAGAACAGCCTGAACGTATCGGAGACCTCAAGACAGCTCTATATCCACAGAAACACCCTGGTTTACCGTCTTGATAAGCTTCAGAAGAGCACAGGCCTGGATCTTCGCGTGTTTGAAGATGCCATTACCTTCAAGATCGCCCTTATGGTTGTAAAATACATGAAGTATATGGAGAACCTGGATTACTGATTATGATAGAAATTTCTAAACTGACAAAGACCTATGAAAAGAGCAGCCGCGCTTTAAAGGGGCTCAATATTACCATTGACGACGGGGAATTTGTCTTTATCACGGGCCGGAGCGGTTCGGGGAAATCCACTCTGTTAAAGATTCTTTTAAAGGAAGTGGAACCAACCTCCGGCCGTGTTGTTGTCAATGATATGGATCTTGGAAAGATGCCGAGGAGATATGTCCCCAAATACCGGAGAATGCTGGGGGTGGTTTTCCAGGATTTCCGGCTTTTAAAGGATAGAACGGTTTATGAAAATGTGGCTTTCGCCCAGAGAGTCATTGGAGCTTCCGGACGCACCATCCGGGAATCGGTTCCGCAGATGCTTAAAATGGTGGGCCTCTCGTCCAAGTACAAATCCTATCCCCATCAGCTTTCTGGAGGGGAGCAGCAGAGGGTTGCCATTGCAAGAGCCTTAATCAATAAGCCGGAGGTGCTGCTGGCCGATGAGCCCACCGGAAATCTGGACCCGCACAATGCCATGGAAATCATGAAGCTTTTGGAGGAGATCAACAGGCAGGGAACGACGGTGATTGTCGTGACCCACAGCCATGAAATTGTGGATATGATGAAAAAGCGTGTGATTACCATTGACAAAGGCGTCATAATCAGCGATGAGGAAGAAAGCGGGTACCGGTATGAGAATTAGCACATTTTGGTTCTGTTTAAAGCAGGGCATAGTGAATATATGCAGAAATATCTGGTTCTCTCTTGCTTCGACCGCGATTATTTCTGCATGTATTTTTTTATTCTGCGTATTTTTTTCGGTGATTACCAATATCCAGTACATGGTGGTGACGGCAGAATCCACTATGGGAATCTCGGTATTTTTTGATGAAAGCCTCACGGAGGAGGAGATTCACGGAATTGGTGAAACCATCCAGGCGGACCGTAGAGCGCAGATCAAAGACATGAAGTACATTTCGGCGGAAGAGGCGTGGGAGAGCTTTAAAACCGAATATTTCGGGGAAGACAGCAGTTTGGCAGAGGGCTTTGCCGAAGACAATCCTCTGGCGGGTTCTGCATCCTATGAAATTTATCTTTATGATATTGCGGACCAGGGACCGGTGGTTCAGTATCTGGAATCGGTTTCCGGCGTCAGGAAGGTCAACTACTCCAACAGCGCCGCCGCAGGCTTATCCAGCTTCAATAAGATTCTGACCATGTTGTTCGGAGCCATGATTCTTATGCTGCTGGCCGTTGCTGTGTTCTTAATCAGCAACACGATTTCCGTTGCAGCGGAATTCAGGAAAAATGAAAATAAAATCATGCGGCTCATCGGTGCCACGAATTTTATGATACGGGCGCCGTTTGTGGTGGAGGGAACACTTTTGGGACTTTTAGGAGCGTCAATTCCCCTGGCGGCCATGTATTTTCTGTACCGTCAGACTGTGGAATATGTGGCGCTGCGGTTCCAGCTTCTTTCGGGAATTATCCAGTTCCTTCCCATCGAGACCATTTATCCGTCCATGGCGGGGATTTCCCTGGCCCTTGGCGGGGGACTTGGCTTTATCGTTAGTTTCATGACCATCCGCAGGCATCTGCGGGTGTAGGAGCACAATATGAAGAGACATAAAAGACTGTTGGGAGCCGTGTTCCTTGGAATCTGCGTTCTGTGCACGGCTTTTCCGGCCCAGGCCACAAAAAGCGGTCTGGAGGATGCAAAGAAAAAGCGGACGGCTCTGGAAGAGGAGAAGAAAAAGACAGAGGACACCATTAAAAATCTGGAGAGCTTAAAAAGCGATGCGGCTGCTTATGTGAAAAAGCTGGATGCCAGTCTGGAGGCCATAAGCGATGAGCTTTCCAGGCTGGAAACGGACATCGAAACCAAGGAAGACCAGATCGAAACCACCCAGGGGGAGCTTGCCGAGGCAAAAGAGGTGGAAAAAAAGCAGTATGAATCCATGAAGCTGCGGATAAAATATATGTATGAGAAAGGGGACAGCTCGTATGTGGACCTCCTCATGCGGGCGGATTCTCTGTCGGAGCTTCTGAATAAGGCGGAGTATATTGCCAAGATTTCTTCCTATGACAGGCAGATGCTTGACGAGTACATGGCTACCAAGGAGCAGATCGCGGAAAAGGAACGGGTTCTGGAGGGGGAGCACGCAGAGCTTCTTTCTTTACAGGAGGAAACGGAGGCCAAGCACGCGTCTGTGGAGCAGCTTTTATCGGCCAAGCAGACGGAGCTTAAGAAGTATGAAAGCCAGATTACACAGGCAGAGGGGCAGCTTTCTGAGTATGAAAAAGATCTGGAGGCTCAGGAACAGTCCATAAAAGCCATTGAGGCAGAGCTCAAGCGAAAGGAAGAGGAAGCGAAGAAGAAAGCGGAAGAAGCTGGAAAAACGTATAAAACCACCAAACTTGGAGATATTAGCTTCACATGGCCATGTCCTGGAAGCAGCAGGATTACATCAGGATTTGGCAGCCGTTCCTCACCTACGGAAGGGGCTTCCTCCAACCATAAGGGAATCGACATCGGCGCTCCCACAGGCACAGCCATTGTGGCGGCGGCGTCCGGCGAGGTGGTGGTTTCCACTTACAGCTATTCTGCCGGAAATTATGTAATGATTAACCATGGCGGCGGGGTTTACACCGTTTATATGCATGCATCAAAGCTTCTGGTGTCTGTGGGGCAGACCGTGAAACAGGGGCAGACCATTGCAAAGGTGGGTTCCACCGGATATTCCACCGGACCCCATCTGCATTTTGGAATCCGTGTGGGCGGTACATATGTGAATCCGCGTCAGTACGTGAGTCCGTAGCAGGACGTACAGTTTATGACAGGACAGGAGAAGAAAGACTTGGAAGAGAAAGAAACAAAAAATAAATTCTGGAAAGGTGTGCTGGTGGGAGCACTGGTGACAGTCTTTTCCGGACTCATTGCAGTGGGGATGGCTGCCGGAATCTGGATTGTGGCCCGAGGGGTCAATGTGAATCAGAGTTCACAGGTGCAGGCGGCCGATGAGGGTTCCGGCGATGGGAAGCTGGACATGGCGAAGATCGGCCCCAAGCTTAACTATATGCAGGAGCTGATCAATAAGTATTTTCTGTTTGATGAGGAAGAAAGGGAGGATCCGGAGGAATGGCTTTACAGCGGCCTGATGTATTCCCTCCAGGATCCCTATTCGGTGTATTATACAGAGAAGGAATACGAGAGCGTTGTGGAGAGCAACGAGGGCGAATATTGCGGAATCGGCGTTCAGGTGAGCCAGAACGTGTATACAGGTATCATAACGGTGGTGAAAGTCTTTAAGGGGACTCCGGCAGAAAAGGCCGGGATGCTGCCGGGAGATGTTCTGACTGCGGTGGGCGACATGGACGTATCCGGCATGGATTTAAGTCTTCTGGTCAGCGATTATATCAAGGGTGAAGAGGGCACGGAGGTGAGCCTTACGGTTTACCGGGAGTCTGTTGAGGACTACGTGGAAATGACCATGAAGCGGGCCATGGTGGAAAATCCCACAGTGGAATATACCATGCTGGAGAATAAGATCGGTTACATTTCCCTGTCTTCCTTTGAAGAGGTATCGGGAGACCAGTTTAAGACAGCAGTGGATTCCCTGGATGGAAAGGGAATGAAGGGACTGATTGTGGACTTGAGAAACAATGGCGGCGGTGTGGTGAATGCAGCCAAAGCCATTGCTGACTATCTGCTTCCGGAAGGAGACACCATTGTAAGCTTCAAAGGAAAAGGCGTTCCGGACAGCATTTACTATTCGGAGGATGGACATCAGGTGGACGTTCCCATTGTGGTTCTGGTAAACGGCCAAAGCGCCAGTGCTTCTGAGGTTCTTACGGGAGCCTTAAAGGACAATGACTGGGGCGTTGTGGTGGGTGAAAAAACCTTTGGAAAGGGAATTGCCCAGGGTGTGTTTGAACTGCCGGATGGAAGTGCCCTGAAGCTGACAACGGCCTATTACTATGTACCCTCAGGAGAGTGCATCCATGAGCTGGGCATTGAACCGGATGTGGAAGTGGAGCTTCGTGAGGATTTAAAGAGCATGATTGAAATTCCGAAAGAAGAGGACAATCAGCTTAAGGCAGCGGTGGATGTTTTGCTCCGGGGCGCCGATGCAGTGAAAGAGGAGCTGGAAGCTTTAGAGGAAGAGACTAAGGCAGATGATGCCGCGTAAACAGGTGATAAGTGAAGCTGTTTCTTCTATATAAATAGGAAGATATCCACAAATTGCAAAAGAAGCAAAAAAGTGCGGAAAAAGTGCTTGCATTTTCTCCGCACTTGTGGTATGTTAATGTAGCTGTGGCATGATAGCTATGAAGCGTGAGGTTGCTGCCCGAATGTGGCAGGTTTTCCGTGGAGCGAATGTCAAGTTAGGAAACTGGCGACAAGTCACTGTACCAAATTAACAGCTGCTCAGGGTAAGGGGCAGTAACAACGTGTGAATCCGCAGGATACACGCGAGACCGTGTACAGTCACCGCTTGTCGTACTTCGTAAAAGTGCGAAAAGGAGGCGACTTTTTTTATGGCAAGTCAGGTTATGAGAATCACATTAAAGGCGTATGACCATCAGTTAATCGATCAGTCCGCTGGTAAGATCATCGAGACAGTAAAAAAGACAGGATCTCAGGTGAGTGGACCGGTGCCGCTGCCGACTAAGAAAGAGGTTGTAACAATCTTAAGAGCTGTTCACAAATACAAAGATTCCAGAGAACAGTTCGAGCAGAGAACTCATAAGAGACTCATCGATATCACAAGCCCGAGCCAGAAGACAGTAGATGCACTGTCCAGACTGGAAATGCCGGCTGGTGTTTATATCGACATCAAGATGAAAAACAAGTAAGGCTGCACAGCAGCCGCTGCCCAAACGAAGCAAAGCGAAGGGGTCCGACTCAATGGAACGTGGCCCTGCGCGAAGAGAGGTCGTTGGGGTTTCCCGAGGGCATGTTGAACTAATAAAACGACTCCGGGAGAATGAATTGGAAAAATCCTGAATGGTTCTGATATAAAAGCAACACTTAATCCTGAAAGGGAATCAACATCATTGTAAACTGCAATGTCATAGTGTTCCACCTATGTTGGGCTGCTCTAGGATGAACGCACCGGATACCGGTTTTGCGTTCCGCTGTAGATTAGTAACAGGAGGTAAGAAAATGAAGAAAGCGATTTTAGCTACAAAAGTCGGAATGACTCAGATCTTCAACGATGAAGGCGTTCTCGTTCCGGTAACAGTTCTTCAGGCTGGACCGTGTGTAGTAACACAGGTTAAGACAGAGGAAAATGACGGCTACAAGGCTGTACAGGTTGGTTTTGTTGATAAGAGAGAGAAACTTGTCAGCAAGCCGGTAAAAGGCCATTTTGACAAGGCTGGCGTATCTTACAAGAGATATGTGAGAGAATTCAGATTTGAGAATTCCGAAGAGTACAATGTAAAAGACGAAATTAAGGCTGACATCTTCGCAGCAGGCGATAAAGTGGATGCAACAGCTATCTCCAAAGGTAAAGGTTTCCAGGGTGCTATTAAGAGACTTGGACAGCACAGAGGACCGATGGCTCATGGTTCCAAGTTCCATCGTCATCAGGGTTCCAACGGTTCTGCAACAACTCCGGGCCGCGTATTCAAGGGCAAAGGCATGCCGGGTCACATGGGCAGCAAGAAGATCACTACCCAGAACCTGGAAGTTGTAAGAGTTGATGCTGAGAACAACGTAATTCTGGTTAAGGGCGCTGTACCAGGCCCGAAGAAATCCTTAGTAACACTGAAGGAAACAGTAAAAGCTGGTAAGTAAGCTTTTATAGGAAAGGAGGAAAATAGAAATGGCAAACGTATCCGTATATAATATGGAAGGTAAAGAAGTTGGCACAATGGAGCTTAACGACGCCGTATTCGGTGTTGAAGTGAACGAGCATCTCGTACACATGGCCGTTGTTGCACAGCTTGCAAATAAACGTCAGGGAACACAGAAAGCAAAGACCCGTTCTGAAGTTTCCGGTGGTGGAAGAAAACCGTGGAGACAGAAAGGAACCGGCCATGCAAGACAGGGTTCCACAAGAGCACCGCAGTGGACAGGCGGCGGAATCGTATTCGCTCCGACTCCCAGAGATTATACAATCCGTCTCAACAAGAAGGAGAAGAGAGCTGCTCTCAAGTCCGCTTTAACAAGCAGAGTAAACGAGAACAAGTTCGTTGTAGTTGACGAGCTGAAGTTCGATGAGATCAAGACAAAGAGCTTCAAGGCTGTTATGAACAACCTGAAGGTATCCAAGGCTCTGGTGGTTCTTGCTGACAACGATCAGAACACTGTTCTTTCCGCAAGAAACATCCCGGAGGTTAAGACTTCCCTTGTCAATACAATCAATGTATATGACATTCTGAAATATAACACAGTGGTAGCAACAAAGGCTGCCGTAGCTTCTATCGAGGAGGTGTACGCATAATGGCAAATGTACAGTACTACGACGTAATCCTCAAACCGGTTGTAACTGAGAAGAGCATGAACGCTATGAGCGAGAAGAAGTATACTTTCCTGGTTCATCCGGATGCAAATAAGAGCATGATCAAAGAGGCTGTTGAGAAAATGTTCCCGGGAACAAAGGTTGACAGCGTAAATACCATGAACAACGACGGTAAGAACCGCAGACGTGGTATGGTTGTTGGTAAGACTGCTAAGACAAAGAAAGCAATCGTTAAGTTGACAGCAGACAGCAAGGAAATCGAGATTTTCCAGGGACTGTAAGCTGAAAGCGGATTAGCAAATCCGGCAGCCAAACATTATGCGACAGTCAAGTCGCGAGAACAAAAACAAGAAACGCCAGAGGGCGTTGAAAGGAGCAAAAAATGGGAATCAAAACCTATAACCCATATACACCTTCCAGAAGAAACATGACTGGTTCCGATTTCTCTGAGATCACAAAGAAGTCTCCGGAGAAGGCACTGCTTGTTTCCTTAAAGAAGAACGCTGGCCGTAACAACCAGGGTAAGATCACCGTTAGACATCAGGGCGGCGGAAACAGAAAGAAATATAGAATTGTAGACTTCAAGAGAAATTCCAAAGATGGAATTCCGGCAACTGTAATCGGTATCGAGTACGATCCGAACAGAAGTGCTAACATCGCTTTAATCTGCTATGCAGACGGCGAGAAAGCATACATCCTTGCACCGCAGGGCCTTACCGATGGTATGAAGGTAATGAGCGGCGAGCACGCAGAGGCTAAGGTAGGTAACTGCTTACCGTTATCCTTAATCCCGGTCGGCGCACAGGTACACAACATTGAGTTACATCCTGGCAAGGGCGGACAGTTAGTACGTTCTGCTGGTAACACAGCTCAGTTAATGGCAAAAGAAGGAAAGTACGCAACACTTCGTTTACCTTCCGGCGAAATGAGAATGGTTCCGATCGAGTGCCGCGCAACCGTAGGTGTTGTTGGCAACGGCGATCACAACCTGATCAAGATTGGTAAAGCTGGTAGAAAGCGTCACATGGGCATCCGTCCGACAGTCCGCGGTTCTGTTATGAACCCCAATGACCATCCGCATGGTGGTGGTGAAGGTAAGACTGGTATCGGCCGTCCGGGTCCGTGCACACCGTGGGGCAAGCCTGCTCTTGGCCTTAAGACCAGAAAGAAAAACAAACAGTCTAACAAGTTGATTGTAAGAAGAAGAAACGGTAAGGCGTAATCAATAGGAGGTAAAACGATGGCTCGTTCACTTAAAAAAGGACCATTTGCTGATGCAAGCTTACTTAAAAAAGTAGACGCTATGAACGAAGCAGGACAGAAACAGGTTATTAAGACCTGGTCCCGCCGTTCCACAATCTTCCCGCAGATGGTAGGTCATACAATCGCAGTACACGACGGAAGAAAGCATGTTCCGGTATATGTAACAGAGGATATGGTAGGACATAAGCTCGGTGAGTTCGTTGTCACAAGAACTTACAGAGGCCATGGAAAAGACGAGAAGAAGTCCGGTCGTAAATAATTAAGACGCTTTGAAAGGAGGTTTTATCAATGGCTAAGGGACATAGAAGTCAGATTAAGAGAGAAAGAAATGCTCAGAAGGATACAAGACCATCTGCAAAGCTGTCTTACGCAAGAGTATCCGTTCAGAAAGCTTGTTTCGTATTAGATGCCATCAGAGGCAAAGACGTGCAGACTGCACTTGGTATTGTAACTTACAATCCCAGATATGCTTCTAGCTTAATAGAGAAATTACTGAAATCAGCAATCGCAAATGCTGAGAACAACAATGGTATGAGTGCCGAGAACCTGTATGTGGAGGAATGCTACGCAAACAAGGGACCGACCATGAAGAGAGTAAAACCGAGAGCACAGGGCAGGGCTTACAGAATCGAAAAGAGAATGAGCCACATCACGATTGTGCTGAATGAGAGATAGGAGGCAGTTATGGGACAGAAAGTTAATCCACACGGCATGAGAGTCGGTGTTATTAAAGACTGGGATTCCAGATGGTATGCTGAAGCTGATTTCGCTGACAACCTCGTAGAGGATCACGAGATCAGAACATATCTGAAGAAGAAATTATACAGCGCCGGTGTTTCCAAAATCGAAATCGAACGCGCTTCTGACAGAGTTAAAATCATCGTTCACACAGCTAAACCTGGTGTTGTTATCGGTAAGGGCGGAGCAGAGATTGAGAAATTAAAAGCTGAAGTTCAGAAGATGACAGATAAGAAGCTGTTTGTAGATATTAAGGAAATCAAGAGACCTGACCGCGATGCACAGCTTGTTGCAGAGTCCATCGCTCAGCAGCTTGAGAACCGTGTTTCCTTCCGTCGTGCCATGAAGTCCACCATGGGCCGTTCCATGAAGGCTGGCGTTCTTGGTATCAAGACAGCCGTAGGCGGACGTCTTGGCGGTGCAGATATTGCCCGTACAGAGTTTTACAGCGAGGGAACAATCCCGCTTCAGACATTAAGAGCAGATATTGACTATGGTTTCGCAGAGGCAGATACAACCTACGGCAAGCTTGGCGTTAAGGTTTGGATCTACAAAGGCGAGGTTCTTCCTACGAAGGGAAATAAGGAAGGGAGCGATAAATAATGTTAATGCCTAAGAGAGTAAAGCGCCGCAAACAGTTCCGTGGAACTATGGCCGGTAAAGCTTTAAGAGGAAATACAATCTCCAACGGTGAGTACGGCCTTGTGGCCCTTGAACCGTGCTGGATCAAATCCAATCAGATCGAAGCAGCCCGTGTTGCCATGACTCGTTACATCAAGCGTGGTGGTAAAGTTTGGATCAAGATTTTCCCGGATAAGCCGGTTACAGCAAAACCTGCTGAAACTCGTATGGGTTCCGGTAAAGGTGCTCTTGAGTATTGGGTAGCAGTTGTTAAGCCAGGCCGTGTTATGTTTGAGATCGCTGGCGTTCCTGAAGAAACAGCAAGAGAGGCTCTTCGTCTTGCCATGCACAAACTTCCGTGTAAGTGTAAGATCGCTTCCAAAGCAGACTTAGAAGGCGGTGATAACAGTGAAAACTAATAAATATGTAGAAGAATTAAATGCGAAGACAGCTGCAGAGTTAAACGAAGAATTAGTTGCAGCAAAGAAGGAACTTTTCAATCTGAGATTCCAGAACGCAACCAATCAGTTAGATAACACAAGCAGAATCAAAGAGGTTCGCAAGAACATCGCAAGAATTCAGACTGTTATCACAGCAAAAGCAAAGGTTGCTAACTAATTCATAAAAGCCTGCCGAAATCCGTCCGCCGGATATATTGGCTGCTATTATGACACACGCCGACGCGTGTAACAAACCGAAAATTGAAAGGAGATTATCCGTCGTGGAAAGAAATCTTAGAAAAACACGTACTGGTAAGGTAGTTAGCAACAAGATGGACAAAACAATTGTCGTTGCTATCGAAGACCACGTAAAACATCCGTTAATCGGTAAGATTGTTAAGAAGACATATAAGTTAAAAGCTCATGATGAGAAGAATGAGTGCGGTATCGGCGATACAGTAAAAGTGATGGAGACAAGACCGTTATCCAAGGATAAGAGATGGAGACTTGTTGAAATCATCGAGAAAGCAAGATAAGTGATTCGAGGAAGGAGTATCAAGGCATGATTCAGCAGGAAACCAGATTAAAGGTTGCCGACAATACAGGTGCAAGAGAACTGCTTTGTATCCGTGTTATGGGCGGCTCTACAAGAAGATATGCTAATATCGGTGATATCATCGTAGCTTCCGTTAAAGATGCAACACCAGGCGGCGTTGTTAAGAAGGGCGATGTTGTAAAGGCCGTTGTTGTTCGTACAGTAAAAGGCGCACGTCGTAAAGACGGTTCTTATATCAAGTTCGATGAGAACGCAGCAGTTATTATCAAGGATGATAAGACTCCAAAAGGAACCCGTATTTTTGGGCCGGTTGCAAGAGAGCTTCGTGAGAAACAGTTCATGAAGATCGTATCTCTGGCTCCGGAAGTATTATAAGGAGGTGCCAGATAATGCATAAGATCAGAAAAGACGATATGGTTAAAGTTATCGCAGGCAAAGATAAAGATAAGACCGGTAAGGTCCTTCATGTCGATACAAAGAAGAACACAGTTCTGGTTGAAGGCTGCAACATGGTGACTAAGCACACCAAACCGAGCCAGGCAAATCAGAACGGCGGTATCGTTCACCAGGAAGCTGCCATGGACATCTCCAACGTAATGCTGCTCGTTGACGGAAAAGCAACAAGAGTTGGCTTTGAAGTTAAGGATGGCAAGAAAGTCCGCGTTGCTAAGACAACCGGTAAAGTAATCGACTAAGAGCAGAGAGGAGGAAAAACAAGGTGTCTAGATTAAAAGAAATGTATCAGAACGAAATCGTTGATGCAATGACAAAGAAATTCGGATATAAGAATATCATGGAAGTGCCGAAGCTTGATAAGATCGTTATCAACATGGGCGTAGGCGAAGCAAAAGACAACGCGAAAGTCCTTGACTCTGCAGTTCGTGACCTGGAGATCATCACAGGCCAGAAGGCAGTTCTGACAAAAGCAAAGAAGTCCGTTGCTAACTTCAAAATCAGAGAGGGCATGGCAATCGGATGCAAAGTTACTCTTCGTGGAGAGAAGATGTACGAGTTCGCAGACCGTTTAATCAACCTGGCTCTTCCCCGTGTACGTGACTTCCGCGGCGTAAATGCAAATGCATTCGACGGCAGAGGAAACTATGCACTTGGCATCAAAGAGCAGTTAATCTTCCCTGAAATTGAATACGATAAAGTTGATAAAGTAAGAGGTATGGATGTTATTTTCGTAACAACTGCTAAGACCGATGAAGAAGCCCGTGAACTTTTGACATTATTCAATATGCCATTTGCAAAATAAGTAGGAGGATTTATCCATGGCTAAAACTTCAATGAAGATTAAACAGCAGCGTCCTGCAAAGTTCTCCACAAGAGAATATAATCGTTGCAGAATCTGCGGTCGTCCGCATGCATATTTGAGAAAGTACGGCATCTGCCGTATCTGCTTCCGCGAACTGGCTTACAAGGGCGAGATCCCGGGAGTGAAGAAGGCTAGCTGGTAGGCATTGAGCACTTGATGAGCGCGAGCCGCAGGCGAAGTGTTGCGGCAGATAGTGCTTATTGAGACGCATGCCGTTCTCCGGCCACAGGGCCATCCCCCAGGCCGAAGAACACACCTGTGCAGCGCAGGAAACTGCGAACCACAGCGATAAACCAACAATCCACAAGGAGGAAATATAATCATGACTATGAGCGATCCGATTGCAGATATGCTTACAAGAATTCGTAATGCCAACACTGCAAAACATGATACAGTAGATGTACCGGCTTCCAAGATGAAATTAGCTATCGCTGATATTCTTGTAAGAGAAGGTTACATTAAGAAATATGATATCGTTGAAGACGGCGGATTCCAGACAATCCGTATCGCCTTAAAGTATGGCAAGGATAAAAACGAGAGAATCATCTCCGGTATCAAGAAAATCTCCAAGCCGGGCTTACGTGTATATGCCGGTAAGGAAGATATGCCGAAGGTTCTCGGCGGACTTGGCATTGCCATCGTATCCACCAACCAGGGCGTAATCACCGACAAGCAGGCTCGTGAGCTTGGCGTTGGCGGCGAGGTTCTTGCTTTCGTTTGGTAGGCTGTGAACACTTAATGAGCCTGAGCCAAAGGCGAAGGGCGAATTTAGTGAGAACGCCGTTCGCGAACCTTAGCGAGCTAATGCGAGCTTAGTTGAGCGAACATCCTTAGATGTTGTTATCACCCACCGCCTGCAAAACCCGCTTCCACGGGCAGGGCGGCGCCGGTGTGGCTTTTGCATGTCAGAAGCAAATAACATAGAAACTGAAAACAGAGTGTGTAAAAGCATGCTCCGAGAATTTAAGTAGGAGGTAAATGGCATGTCACGTATTGGTAGAATGCCGGTTGCGATTCCCGCAGGTGTAACTGTTACAATCGCAGAGAACAATGTAGTGACCGTTAAGGGTCCGAAAGGAACACTGGAAAGAGCACTTCCGGTGGAAATGGAAATCAAAGAAGAAGATGGACACATCATCGTAACAAGACCGAACGACTTAAAGAGAATGAAATCTCTTCATGGTCTCACTAGAACGTTAATCCATAACATGATCCACGGTGTTACCGAGGGCTACGAGAAGAAGCTGGAAGTTAACGGTGTTGGTTACAGAGCTGCTAAGCAGGGCAAGAAGTTAACACTTTCCCTTGGCTACTCCCATCCGGTAGAGATGGAAGATCCGGAAGGCATCGAGACCGTTCTGGAAGGCCAGAATGTCATCATCGTTAAGGGCATCAGCAAAGAAAAAGTTGGCCAGTACGCTGCTGAAATCAGAAGCAAGAGAGAGCCGGAGCCGTATAAGGGCAAAGGTATCAAGTATACTGATGAGGTTATCAGACGTAAAGTTGGTAAGACTGGTAAAAAGTAATTTAAGGAGAGTGTAAAAATGGTTAGCAAGCAGTCAAGAAGCGAAATCCGCAGAAAAAAGCACTATAGATTACGCAATCGCTTTGCTGGTACAGCAGAGAGACCGCGTTTAGCAGTGTTCAGAAGCAATAATCATATGTATGCTCAGATCATTGACGACTCCGTTGGACATACTTTAGTTGCAGCTTCCACTCTTGAAAAAGAGATCAAGGCTGAGTTAGAGAACACCGACACCGTTGATGCAGCAGCATATGTTGGAACTGTAATCGCAAAGAGAGCAATTGAAAAAGGCATTAAGGAAGTTGTTTTCGACCGCGGCGGTTTCATCTATCAGGGTAAGATTCAGGCCTTAGCAGACGCAGCCCGCGAGGCTGGTCTGGAATTCTAGTAGGGAGGAGAATACAGCATGAAGCGTACAATCATTGATGCAAGTCAGTTAGAATTGAATGACAAAGTTGTTGCCATCAAGCGCGTATCCAAGACTGTAAAAGGTGGACGTACCATGAGATTTTCCGCTCTGGTAGTAGTAGGCGACGGCAATGGACACGTAGGCGCAGGCCTTGGTAAGGCAGGCGAGGTTCCGGAGGCTATTCGTAAAGGTAAAGAGGCAGCAATCAAGAACCTGGTAGAGGTTCCGAGAGACGAGAACAACAGTATCCCGCACGACTTCCTTGGAGAGTTCGGCAGCGCATCCGTACTTCTTAAGAGAGCTCCGGAAGGTACTGGTATCATCGCAGGCGGCCCGGTTCGTTCCGTAGTAGAGCTTGCTGGTATCAAGAACATCCGTACCAAGTCTTTAGGCTCCAATAACAAGACAAACGTAGTTCTGGCAACCATCGAGGGTCTCTTAAAGTTAAAGACTCCGGAAGAAGTTGCAAAGAACCGCGGCAAATCTGTTGAAGAAGTTGTTTGCTAATAGGAGGATAATAAAATGGCAGAGAAGTTAAAAATCACATTGGTAAAATCCCCTATCGGTGCTGTTCCGAAGCAGAGAGCAACTGTTGAGGCACTTGGTTTAAAGAAGATGCACAAGACAGTTGAGTTGCCGGACAATGGTGCAGTTAGAGGCATGATCCAGAATGTAAGACATCTGGTAAAAGTTGAAGAAATCTAATCTGATAGAGAGTAAGGAGGTGCAGTGATGAACTTATCTAATTTACATCCTGCTGAGGGTTCCAAGCATAGCGATAGTTTCAGAAGAGGCCGCGGCCACGCTTCTGGAAATGGTAAGACAGCCGGCAAGGGCCACAAGGGTCAGAAAGCTCGTTCCGGAGCTCCGAGACCTGGTTTCGAGGGCGGCCAGATGCCTTTATACAGACGTATTCCGAAGAGAGGATTCACAAACATCAATTCCAAGAATTTCGTTGGAATTAATGTAAGTGCACTTGAGAGATTCGAGAACGACTCCACAGTTTCCGTTGAGACATTAATGGAGTGCGGTATCGTAAAGAACCCGCAGGACGGCGTTAAGATTCTTGCAAACGGCGAGTTAACAAAGAAACTTAACGTTAAAGCCAATGCTTTCAGTGAGGCTGCAAAAGCTAAAATTGAGGCAGTAGGTGGAACCTGCGAGGTGATCTAATATGTTAAATTCTATACAAAAAGCATTTAAGGTGAAAGAAGTCCGGGAACGGCTTCTTTACACCTTCATAATGCTTGTTGTTATTCGGATTGGCTCCTGCCTTCCGATTCCGGGTGTGGATCCCAGCTATCTGAAAACATTTTTTGACAATCTTCAGGCTTCCGGCATGGGATTTGTCAATGCAGTGACCGGAGGCTCTTTCTCCTCCATGTCTCTGTTCGCGCTGAGTATCACCCCGTATATCACATCTTCTATTATCATGCAGCTTATGACCATTGCAGTTCCGAAGCTTGAGGAAATGCAGAGGGAAGGCGAGGATGGAAGAAAGAAGATTGCAGAATATACAAGATATCTTACGGTTGCGCTCTCTCTGTTTGAGTCCAGTGCCATGGCAATCGGTCTCGGCAGACAGGGTCTGCTCTATGAGGATCATAGAAACTTCTGGGGCTATCTGACCGTAGTGGCAGCCATGACGGCTGGTTCTGCTCTTCTTATGTGGATTGGCGAGAGAATTACAGACAAGGGCATTGGAAACGGTATTTCCATCGTACTTCTTATTAATATCGTATCCAGCCTCCCGCAGGACGTATTAACTCTGTACGAGCGTTTCATGGCCGGCAAGTCCGTTGCAGTTGCAACTGTGGCCGCCATCATCGTGCTGGCAGTTATTGTCGCAACGGTTGTATTTGTTCTCGTTTTAAATGGTGCAGAGCGCCGCATCCCGGTACAGTACAGTAAAAAGATGCAGGGACGCAGAATGATCGGTGGACAGTCCACCTACATTCCGCTTAAGGTAAATACCGCCAACGTAATTCCGGTAATCTTTGCCTCCTCCATCATGTCCATGCCGGTGATGGTTGCACAGTTCTTCCAGGTGAATTATTCCACCATCGGAGGAAAAATCCTTTTGGCGTTAAGCTCTTCCAACTGGTTTAGGCCGGAGAATCCGGGATATTCCGTTGGTCTGCTCTTTTATATCGTATTAATCGTACTGTTCGCATATTTCTATACGTCCATTACGTTTAACCCATTGGAAGTTGCAAATAATATGAAGAAATCCGGCGGCTTTATCCCGGGCGTTCGTCCTGGTAAGCCAACCTCAGATTTCCTGACCAATATTTTAAACTATATTGTTTTCATCGGAGCTGTTGGCCTGGTTATCGTATGTATCATTCCGATCATGGCATCCGGCCTGTTCTCCGTTGGCAGCCTTTCCTTTGGCGGCACATCCTTAATCATTATCGCAGGTGTTATCCTGGAGACCATTAAGGCTGTGGAATCCATGATGCTTGTAAGAAATTACAAGGGATTCTTAAATGACTAATTGGAAACATGACAGCAGCGTAAGTATCCGAAACGGGCGGAAGTTTTTTCGCCCGCTTTTTCGGATAACTGCGTTTTTTGGCTCATGAAGCCCATGGAGGGATAAGCATGAAGATTATTATGTTAGGCGCACCTGGTGCCGGTAAAGGAACACAGGCGGAGCGGATTGCTGAAAAGTATCAGATCCCGCATATTTCAACAGGAGATATTTTCAGAGCAAATATTAAGCAGGGTACAGAGCTGGGAATGAAGGCCAAATCCTACATGGATCAGGGACTTCTGGTTCCGGATTCTCTGACCGTTGATCTGGTTATGGATAGAATCAGCCAGGAGGACTGTAAGAACGGTTATATTCTGGACGGCTTCCCACGCACCATTCCCCAGGCAGAATGCCTGACCGAGGCGCTGAAGGCCAGGGGAGAAAAGATGGATTTTGCCATTGATGTCCATGTACCGGATGAGAATATCGTCACCCGTATGTCCGGCCGCCGTGCATGCCCCGGCTGCGGTTCCACGTATCATATTGTATATGCAGCTCCGAAAGCGGAAGGCGTGTGCGATAAGTGTGGCTCTGCCCTTATTTTAAGAGATGACGATAAGGCAGAAACGGTGAAAAAGCGTCTTGCGGTTTATCATGAACAGACCCAGCCGTTAATTGACTATTACAGCCGGGAAAAAATCCTCCATACAGTGGACGGCACAAAAGAGCTGGAGCATGTTTTCAAGGATATTACAGAAATTTTAGGAGCTTAAGGAAATGGCAGTAACGATTAAATCGCCGAGAGAAATTGAATTGATGAGGAAAGCCGGGGAAATCCTGGCAGCCACCCATGAGGAACTTAAAAAAGCCATTCACCCGGGAATGTCCACCCTGGACATTGATAAGCTGGGAGAGAAAATCATCCGCAGCCACGGCTGCATTCCTTCTTTCAAAAATTATAACGGATACCCTGCATCTATCTGCGTATCCGTCAATGACGAGGTGGTCCACGGAATTCCCAACCGCCACCGGATCTTAAAAGAGGGAGATATTGTGAGTCTGGATGCAGGCGTTATCTATAAGGGGTACCATTCCGATGCGGCCAGAACCTGGGCTGTGGGAGAGGTGTCACCGGAGGCGCAGAAGCTTATGGATGTGACAAAGCAGTGCTTTTTTGAGGGAATCCGGTTTGCCAAGGCGGGGAATCATCTGAATGACATTTCTGCGGCGATCCAGTCCTATGCTGAGAGCTTTGGCTACGGCGTGGTCCGTGACCTGGTGGGTCATGGAATCGGAACCCATCTCCACGAGGACCCGGAGGTACCCAATTTCGCAATGAAGAGAAAGGGAATTCTTCTGCGGCCCGGTATGACCCTGGCCATTGAACCCATGATCAACATGGGCGGCCCGGAGGTTTTGTGGATGGATGACGACTGGACAGTCGTGACTGCCGACCATTCCCTGTCCGCCCATTATGAGAATACGATTCTCATTACAGAGGGTGAGCCGGAAATCCTTTCTCTGCCGGCATCCGACAGAGAGCATGAGGCGTAAGGAGGAACTTCCATGGAAATGCGTCCAGGCTGGATGGCCAGATCTCTGGCGGGAAACGATAAGGGCCGGATTTATGTCATAAAAGAGGATGGTCCCCGATATGTTTTTCTGCTGGACGGAAACGGAAGGACACTCCGAAAAAATAAAAAGCATGTCCAGGTAATAAAGAGAATGAAAGACGTCGTACAGGAGGTAAGAGAGTAGTATGTCAAAGGCAGACGTAATTGAGATCGAAGGCGTTGTTGTTGAAAAACTGCCCAATGCCATGTTCCAGGTGGAACTGGAGAACGGACACAAGGTTTTGGCAACCATCAGCGGAAAGCTCCGCATGAACTATATCAGAATCCTTCCCGGTGATAAGGTGACACTGGAGATGTCTCCCTATGATTTATCCAAGGGCCGTATCATTTGGAGAGATAAATAAGAAACAATTAATACAAAGAAAAATCAAGAAAATGCTTGATTTTCCAGGATAAAGGTGTTATAATGCTCAAGCGAACTTTGTTGGAACGCTTGTATTATGCCCTTTTTTGGGGTGTCTATATACAGGTATGGCAACCCGTAATGCCGCTCCCCTGAGGTATGGAATTGGTGTGTATCCGATACGGAGGAATGGGGCGGACTACGAAGGAAAGGAGAATTACTGTGAAAGTAAGATCATCAGTAAAACCGATTTGCGAAAAGTGCAAGATCATTAAAAGAAAAGGCAGTATCAGAGTAATCTGTGAGAATCCTAAACACAAACAAAGACAGGGCTAATGCCGCTTGATCGCCCATATTTTCGCGCGGCTTTGGTATGACTCGCCAGGGTGCGTTGTTCGTACCGGCAAACAATATTTCTACTAAATTAAATGGAGGTACACTCATGGCTCGTATTTCAGGTGTTGATTTACCAAGAGAAAAACGTGTCGAAATCGGCTTAACTTATATCTACGGTATCGGTAGAACAAGTGCAAACCGTATTCTTGCTGAGGCTGGTGTAAACCCTGACACACGTGTTAAGGATTTAACCGACGACGAAGTGAAGAACATTGCAGCAGTGATTGCTGAGTCCCAGGTAGTGGAAGGTGATTTACGTCGTGAGATCGCTTTAAACATCAAGAGACTTCAGGAAATCGGCTGTTACAGAGGCATTCGTCATAGAAAGAGCCTTCCTTGCCGTGGTCAGAAGACCAAAACAAACGCAAGAACATGTAAAGGTCCGAGAAAGACAGTAGCGAACAAGAAGAAATAACTGTTCGGTTAAGTAACAGTAGAGATGAATCACGTTGCATGTTTTAAAGACAGGAAACAGGGTTCAATAATTGAGAAAGTAGGTTAGTTTAAAATGGCTAAAAAAGTGTCCACTGCAAAGAAAGTGACAAAAAAGCGTGTAAAGAAAAACGTTGAACGCGGACAGGCGCACATCCAGTCATCTTTTAACAACACAATCGTGACATTAACAGATGCACAGGGAAATGCTTTATCTTGGGCAAGTGCAGGCGGTCTGGGATTTAGAGGTTCAAGGAAATCTACTCCATATGCAGCTCAGATGGCTGCAGAAACTGCAACTAAGGCAGCTCTTGTACATGGTTTAAAATCCGTTGACGTTATGGTAAAAGGACCTGGCTCAGGTCGTGAGGCAGCTATCCGTGCCCTTCAGGCATGTGGCCTTGAAGTAACAAGCATTAAGGACGTAACACCGGTTCCGCATAACGGATGCCGTCCGCCGAAGCGTAGAAGAGTCTAATTAGGAGGAAGTAAAATAATGGCAGTTGATAGAGTTCCTGTTCTTAAAAGATGCAGATCCCTTGGTCTTGATCCCATTTATTTAGGAATAGATAAAAAATCCAACAGAGAATCTAAAAGAGCTAACAAGAAAGTAAGTGAATACGGCCTTCAGTTAAGAGAAAAGCAGAAAGCTAAATTCATCTACGGCGTACTTGAGAAACCTTTCCGTAACTACTACGAGAAGGCTGAGCGTTTAAGCGGACAGACTGGTGAAAACCTGATGATCCTCTTAGAGCGCAGACTTGATAACGTAATGTTCCGTATGGGCTTCGGCAGAACAAGAAAAGAGACAAGACAGATCGTTGACCACAAGCACGTTTTAGTAAACGGCAAGTGCGTAAACATCCCGTCCTATCTTGTAAAGGCTGGAGACGTTATCGAAATCAAAGAAAAGCACAAAGGTGACAACAGATATAAATTAATCCTTGATGTTACAGGCGGCCGTCTGATTCCGGCATGGTTAGATGTTGACCAGGAGAACCTGAAAGGTACTGTTAAGGCTCTTCCGACCAGAGAAGAAATCGACGTTCCTGTAAACGAGATGCTTATCGTCGAGTTGTACTCCAAATAATAATTCACCGGAGCAGAGGATGCTTCCTCTGCTTCGCGGCAGTTGTTGCATACCCAAAAGGAGGGGCTTTTTGTGTTCGATTTTGAGAAACCAAACATTGAGATTGCTGAAATTTCCGAAGATAAAAAATACGGGAAGTTTGTCGTAGAGCCTTTAGAAAGGGGATACGGTACAACTCTGGGTAATTCCCTTAGAAGAATCATGCTTTCTTCTTTACCGGGTTCTGCTGTCAGCCAGGTGAAAATCGACGGAGTCCTGCATGAGTTCAGCTCCATTTCCGGCGTTAAGGAAGATGTGACTGAAATCATCATGAACGTCAAGAACTTAGCAATCAAGAACAACAGCGATACAAATGAGCCGAAAACTGCATACATCGAGTTTGAGGGCGAAGGTGTCATTACGGCTGCCGATATTCAGGCAGATGCAGACATCGAAATTCTCAATCCGGAGCAGGTTATCGCAACTTTAAGCGGCGGTGCCGACAGCAAGTTCTATATGGAACTTACCATCACCAATGGCCGCGGCTATGTAAGCGCTGATAAAAACAAGAGCGACGACCTTCCGATTGGCGTAATCGCAGTGGATTCCATTTACACACCTGTTGAGCGTGTCAACATGGCTGTTGAAAATACCCGTGTGGGTCAGATGACAGACTACGACAAGCTTACACTGGAAATCTACACAAACGGTACGCTTGACCCGGATGAGGCTGTCAGCCTTGCTGCGAAAGTTTTAAGCGAGCATCTGAATCTCTTCATCGACCTGTCCGAGAATGCGAAGACCGCTGAGGTTATGGTTGAGAAGGAGAATAATGAAAAAGAAAAGGTTCTCGAGATGAACATTGACGAGCTGGAGCTTTCCGTTCGTTCTTACAACTGTCTCAAGAGAGCCGGCATCAATACCGTAGAAGAGCTTTGCAGCCGCACCTCCGAGGACATGATGAAGGTGAGAAACCTTGGAAGAAAGTCCTTAGAAGAGGTACTTGCAAAGTTAAAAGAGCTGGGCTTACAGCTCAATTCCAGCGACGAGCAGTAATGAGCGGCGCTTGGAGAAACTGATTTATGGAAAGAAAGCAGTTATCCAGTAAGACCGAAGATGCGTGGGTAATTGTTCCACAAATGGAGGAGAATTAAAATCATGGCAGGTTATAGAAAGCTTGGAAGAACATCCAATCAGAGAAAAGCATTACTTAGAAGCCAGGTAACAAATCTTTTATATCATGGAAAGATCGTTACCACTGAGGCCAGAGCCAAAGAGGTAAGAAAGATTGCTGAGGGCATGATCGCTCTTGCAGTTAAGGAAAAAGACAACTTCGAGACCGTTAAGGTTACCGCTAAGGTTGCCCGCAAGGACAAAGACGGCAAGAGAGTTAAAGAGGTTGTAGACGGAAAGAAAGTTACCGTATACGATGAAGTTGAGAAGGAGATCAAAAAGGATATGCCGTCCAGACTTCATGCAAGAAGACAGATGTTAAAGACTCTGTACGGTGTAACAGATGTTCCGACCACTCTGGCAGGAAGAAAGAAAAACACCAAGAAGGTTGATCTTCCGGCAAAGTTATTTGACGAGATCGCTCCGAAGTACGCATCCCGCAACGGTGGCTACACAAGAATCGTTAAGATTGGCCAGCGTAAGGGTGACGGTGCAATGGCCGTTCTTCTTGAATTAGTTTAATGGATGAATCTGAGGCAGATGGCCGTTGGCCCTCTGCCTCTTTTGCATTACAGGAAATTCCTCCGCCGCTGTTTTGCCGCAGAATGAAAGAATATCTTAAGTTGACGCGGGATATGGGATACAGTTATAATGAAGACAGATCAAGAAAGACCACGCAGAAATGGGGGAGGAAAATGGAACGTATAGATGTAAAGAAAAAGATAAGAAGAGGCCTCTGCCTGATGCTTGCAGCAATGTTTCTTATGGTTTTAGGGGCTCAGACTGCCTTTGCAGCCACTTCTTATATAAGCAGTATAAGTATTACCCTGGATATTACTCCGGTGCCGGGAGAAGACCTTCCAAGCCTTCACACGGGCTATACCAGTGATGGGAAGGACGAGGTAATGATTGCCAACAATGAGAAGTATGATATTACCTCCGCAAAGTGGAGCAGCAGTGTAAGCGAGGCGAAGCTGGGAGGCGTTTATACCATAAAGGTGACGCTGGAGGCTCTCAACGATTATAAGTTCAACAGCAGCTACTCTTCTTCCAAGATAAAAGTAAAGGGCGGGACCTATGTAAGCGCCCAGCGCCAGAGTACGGGAAAACTGGTTGTCACAGTGAAGACAAAACCGGCAGAGGGAACGTTAGAGGCTCCAGGCGATGCCGTCTGGCAGAGCTCGAAGGCCAATAACTCCAAGTTCGGATATGCGAAATGGGATGCTGTGTCAGATGCCGCTTACGATGTATATTTATACCGGGGAAGCAAGCAGGTCCATAAGGTGACGGACCTTCACACTACCACGTATAATTTTTATCCGTATATGACTGTAAAAGGAACCTATACGTACCGAGTGCGCTCGATTCCGGTTGATGATGAGACAGCGAAATATGCCGGCAAAAGCGATTGGACCATTTCAGAAGAGCTGTACGTGGATTCTGACGAGGTTTCCGATGGCTCCGGACAGAAAACAAATATCAATGACATTATTGAAAGCCAGCCGGAGACCGATCAGGTGGGATGGATTGCCCAGGGAAGCAGTTGGTATTTCCGCTATCCCGATGGAACCTACTTAAAGGATAGCTGGGGGCTCATAAGCGGTGCCTGGTATTTATTTGACAGTGCAGGTGTGATGCAGACCGGATGGCAGGAGGTAAAGGGCTCTTATTATTACATGAATGAGAGCGGAGCCATGCGGACCGGATGGCTTTCTTATAATAACGTCTGGTACTATTTAAAGGACGACGGCGCCATGGCCACCGGATGGATTCAGCTTGCAGACAAAACCTATTATCTGGGAAATAACGGCGAGATGGTTACCGGATGGACGGAAGTTGATGACCAGATGTACTATTTTTATCCGGATGGACATAAGGCTGTGAATGAATATATCAGCGGATTTTATGTGGATTTGAACGGTGTGTGGAAAAAACCGTAAAAATAGGAAAGAGAGGTCTTTATAGGATATGGGAAAATGGTATGAAAAGAAAGGGCTGGCTGGTGTGCTGATTGCCGCCGCCCTTGGCGTTGTGACAGCGTTTCCGGTGTTTGCTGCAAGTAATACCGTGAGCTCTGTGAGAATCAGCTTTACAGACAAACTGGAGGTAGGGGAGATTTTAGAGCCGACGGTTGCCAGCAAAACCAGCGGTGTCTCCATAGACTCCGTTTCCTGGGGCAAGGATCGTGAGAAATGGACTCCGGGGAAAAAAGTGACAGCCACAATTACACTTTCCGTGGACGACGACAGGGAGTTTGCATCCAGCTACGGCTCCAAGACCTGTAAGATTTCAGGTGCAGACTTTTCGTCGGCAAAGGGCTCCGGAAATACTCTGACCGTAATCGCCAATTATTATCCGGTGGTGGAGCTGGATGCACCGGAGACAGCCGGGTGGAGTGCCGCCAACAAGTATAAGGCTGTATGGAAAAAGGCAGATTATGCAACCGGATATCAGATCATCCTTTACCGGGATGAGAAGCGTGTCCGTTCCATGGATGTGTCGGGAACCAGTGTGGATTTGTCTGAGTATATGAAAAAAGAAGGCTACTACTATTACGAAATCCGCTCTGTTGGAAAGACCAAAAGCGATTCCCAATACAGAAAACCCAGTGAATACGTTACTTCCAGTGATCAGCCTCTGGACGATCTGGGAGATACGGAAGGAAGATGGAAGAACTACGCAGAGGGCAAAAAGTACCGTGCCGAGGACGGAGAGTACGTGGTCAACCGGTGGTATAAGATTTCCGATCAGTGGTATTATTTCGATGGACAGGGTTATTGTGTCATTGGCTGGAAGAAGCTGGGAGATACCTGGTATTACATGAACGGCGACGGCATCATGCTGACTGGATGGCAGAAAATTAAGGACGTCTGGTATTATTTAAATGAGGATGGCTCCATGGCTGTGGGCTGGAAGATGACGGCTCCGGGACAGTGGTACTATCTCAATGCAGACGGCTCCATGGCCGCCAATACGGTTGTGGAAGGAAAGCATCTGAACGCATCCGGACTTTGCATCGATTAAATGTAACTCGGTCCGTCCTAAACAAGTGCCACCGGCGCTTAGGACCGCCGCAGGCGATTTTCAATGGATTTAAATACGGAACATGGTTAGAGGGCAGGCGAGTGAATCACCTGTCCTCTGTTTTATTGTCTTTCATGGTGATAAGGTCCATATGAGCGGAGGCATGAAGGAATTCATCCAGTTGTTCCTGGAACAGTTTCAAAGAGTTTTTACATTTTGTGCGTGGTGTCTGGTTGGTGACCATGTAACAGGTCCGGTCCGGAGGCGGGTCCTGGATGGGGCTTATCTGTAAGGGATGGCGGGCCTGGAGCGCTTTTGCGACGGACAGAGGCAGAATCGCCCATTCCCCTTCCTGGGACAGAAAGTATTCCAGAAGATTGGCCTCGTTGACAGTGACAGAGGCCTTGGGGGAGGTCCCCCACCAGTAATCGTGCCACTGCTGGTATTCCATGGAGTATGTATGAAAGATTTCCTTGTGGGGGTCCAGCTCTGTGGGATGTTTCGGTGTGACTTCGCCCCTATTTTCCTGACTGTAAGTGACCAGGCAGAATTTTTCCCGGAAGCTGGGCAATTATTAATCCACCTTCACTGCTGGCGTTGATTCCACTGCTTGTAATGATTATTCTGGCAATGAAAGGACATTCAACCACGGCTGCGTGCAGCGTTGGCATCATTGCTGCAGCCCTTTTAATGGGACAGAACGTGAAGCTGTTGGGGGCTGCTTTTCAGAAGAGCCTTTCTTCGTCTACCGCATTCATCGGAGGCATTATCATGGTTGGAAGCGGACTGGGAGTATTGATGACAGAGGCGAAAATCACGCAGACTCTGGTTTACTGGATTGTCAAGGGAATCGGAGTGAATACCCAGGCAAAGGGTAAAGCAGCTCTGCTGGTGAGCTCCGTATTATCCTGCGGTCTTCTCGGCACCATGGGCGGCGGTAACTCTGTTATTGCACCGATTATGATCCCCATTCTTGCTAACCTGGGAATTACCCCCAGCGTGGCAGCCGTCCTGTTTAAAATTGGCGGAGAAATGGGACTGGTATTGGGACCGCTTACGGGCGTAACTCTCATTACAATGGAAGTGACTGGCCTCTCTTACGGTGAGCTGATGCTGGGAGCAGCGATTCCTTTTGCAGTATTCTTCATCGGCGGCGCCTGGTTTGCAACCATCAAAACCCAGAAGAGGACCGAGGGTAAGGAAAGCTATGTGATCAGCGAAGATATGAAAGATATCAGCACCATAGTAGTGACTCCGAAGGAGAAAGTCAATGCGATCATATTCTTATGTTCATTTTTACTGCTGATTGTATATGGAATCATGACAAAACAGGGAACCAGCTACGCACTGATGGTTATGATTATTTTATCCATCATAATTGGAATCACAAATCGCATTTCCATCGATAATGTGGTAAAATATCTCACGAAGGGAGTTGCTTCCCAGGCAGGTATGCTCTTAATGTTTATTTCCATTGATGTTCTTCTTACCATGGTAACGGGAGCCGGCGGATTTGAAGCTCTGTCAGGTCTTCTCGGAAGTCTGGTTGGAAACAGCCCCACCGCAGTCATGCTGATTGCTTCTGTTGTAGGAGACTTTGGAATTGAGGCAGCCGCAGTTGCAGAAATCAAGATCATTGCCGAAATGTTCTTAGGCGTGGCCACAGCAGCAGGTCTTCCAATGTCCATGTTTGCCATCGCAATCATTGCAGCCACCCGTATCACAGGTTCCATGTATCCCACAGGCAATTTTGCAATCGCCTTGGGTGTTGCCCAGTGTGATAACACAAAAGAGGTACTTCGGGCATTATGGATTGCATGTGCCAGTGTATGTGCATTTATTCTTGTATGGGCATTCGTTGGCGTCTGGATTTTGACTTAAGCAGGTGGAGGTAGCTTATGTATGATTATTGTATCAGGAATGGCCTCATTGTAGATGGTACAGGAGAAAAACCGTATCATGCAGATATCTGCATAAAGGACGGAATTATTGCAGAAATTACAGACTCACCGCTTCAGCCCTCCAAACAGGAGATTGATGCGGCAGGAAAGGTGGTTTCTCCCGGATTCATTGACATTCACTGTCATTCAGATTTGACGAGGCGAACCGATAATTCTGCGGAAAATAAACTGTATCAGGGCGTTACCATGGAACTTGGCGGAAACTGTGGGTTATCCATTGTGCCCGCACCAAAGGAAGAACCGGCCCATGATACATTTGTGAGAAATATTCTCCAGGTTCTTCCGGTCACGTACACGCCGGACCATTATGGGCTCTATGATGTAAAGGACTATGCCAGATTTATGGAAGAGGTGAAAGGACCCATCCATATGGGGACTCTGGTTGGACATAATGCGCTGCGGGCTTACGTTGTGGGATACGAAAAGAGAGATGCCACACCGGAAGAAATGATACAGATGAAGGCGCTTCTTGGAGAAATGTTAAAACAGGGGGCATTCGGACTGTCTCTGGGCCTGGTATATTCTCCGGGTATCTTCTGTAAGACCGAAGAGCTGATTGAACTGGCTAAGGTGGTAAAAGAATATGATGGCATGCTGGCTGTGCATATGAGAGATGAGAGCGATCATATTTTTGAAGCCATGGATGAGATTTTCCATGTGACGAAGGAGAGCGGTGTGCATCTGCATATCTCCCATGTGAAGCTGATGGGAAAGGCAAACTGGGGGCTGGCGTCCAAAGTACTGGAAAAAATTGAACAGGCAAAGCAGGATGGCCTCTATATCACCGCGGACCAGTATCCGTATGATGCCTCCAGTACCGGACTTAGCCGTACGGTTCCCAACTGGGCCCATGCCGGGGGCACAAAAGCCATGTTGGAGCGTTTGCGGGACCCGGTATTGCTTCCTAAAATAAAGGAGGAAATGCAGGAGGAAATTGAGCGCAGGGGCGGAGCAAACTGCATCCGTATCAGCAATACGAATCATCAGCTTCCTGAAATTGAGGACTGCACCTTGGACGTTATTGCAAAGCTGTGGAATATGTCTTACGTGGATGCAGCAGTGAAGATTCTTCTTACGTGCAGCGGCAGTGCCGGAGTTATCTCCCATTCCATCAGTCCCGAGGATATGAAAAAAATCATGAGTCAGCGATGGATTTGTGTTGGAAGTGACGGAGCCACATATAAATACAGCGAAGTGGAGCAGGAGGGACGGCCGCACCGCAGGAGCTTTGGTACATTCCCGGTATTCCTGGAGACCGTGCGGGAAAGCCGGATGATGCCCCTGGAAGCCGCAGTTTATAAAATTACAGGATGTCCGGCAAAGGCTCTTAATTTAAAAGACAGAGGAGTTTTGAAACCGGGTAACCGGGCGGATATCACAATTTTTGACTACGAAACCATCAAAGATCTGTCCACATATAATAACCCCGGCGTAAAGCTATCCGGCATTGAATATGTGTTTGTGTCAGGAGAGCCGGCTCTCTGGGAAGGAGCAGCTACCGGAACAAAGAATGGAGTATTTATTAAAAAAGGAGAAGTTTAGGTATGCGTTTAGAATATTTGGAAACTCCGGCTCTGATCGTTGATCTGGATGCGCTGGAGCACAATATAGAAGTGAGCAATCGTATGCTGGAGGGAAGCAGCATGAGGATGCGGCCCCATTACAAATCCCATAAATGCCCGGCCATTGCTCACATGCAGATCAATGCAGGCGCCAAAGGCATCACCTGTGCCAAAGTAAGCGAAGCAGAGGATTTGATCGCATCGGGCATTGAAGATGTTCTGATTGCCAATCAAATTGTCCATTCGGCGAAAATCGCCAGACTGGCATACCTGGCAAAATGCTGTCATCTGACGGTATGTGTGGATAATGGGGACAACATTCTGGACCTGCAGAAGGCGGCAGAGGCCCAGGGTTCCACCATTCACTGCCTCATCGAATATGAAATCGGAATGAAGCGCTGCGGCGTTGACACTCCGGAGGCATTTTATGAGCTGGTGAAAATCATTGAGTCCTGTCCCAACCTGACCTTTGACGGTATCCAGGCCTATGCGGGAAATCTTTCCCACGAGGAAAATTACGAGGCGAGAGCGCTGGAATCCGAAAAGGTGGAGGAGCGGCTTTCCACTTTAAAACGGTACGTGGAAGAGCGGGGAATTGTTGTTAAGGAAGTGAGCGGAGCCAGCACCGGAACCATTCAGTTCCGTAAAACCGACAGCGTTTATACAGAAGTGCAGGCAGGCAGCTATATTTTCATGGATATGGCCTATGATGCTCTGGATCTGGAGTTTAAAAATTCTCTGTTTGTACTCACATCGGTTCTTGTGAAGAGGGATGATGTGGTGATTACCGATGCAGGAAGAAAGTCTGTGAGCGTGGACCAGAAAATGCCGGCGTTCAAGGAATACCTCCAGTATCCGGTGAAGGTAAGTGAGGAGCACAGTGCCATTTATGAAAATCTGCCCTTAAAGGTAGGAGATAAATTAAAATTGATTCCCGGTCATTGCTGTACCACAATGAACCTTCATGATTATGTGTACCTGGTACGCCAGGATAAGGTTGTGGACCGTGTTCCGATTGTGAGCTGCGGAAGAAGTTTGTAAAGATTGGAGAGGTGAACAATGAGAGAATCCATACATAAATATTTTCAGGTGGGAACCATCCGCTGGATGTCTTTTCCAAAAATGGGAGTGCTGGAATCCATCAAAAGAATTGCATCCGATGAGTATTTTGATGCCATCGAAATTACCAAGTGCAAGGATGCCGAAGAAAGGGAGGCTGTGAAAAAACTTCTGGAACAGTCCCACTTGAAGGTATGCTTCGGGGCCCAGCCCTGCCTTTTGGGACCGAAGTTAAACCCCAATGATATCAATGAAGAAGGAAGACAGGCAGCGGAGGCAGTCCTTATGGACGCCATTGACGAGGCTGAATATCTTGGGGCGAAGGGAATTGCTTTCCTGGCCGGAAAATGGGAAGAGGAGACAAAGGACCAGGCCTATGAGCAGCTTTTGAAGACCACCAGAAACATCTGTGATTATGCGGCGAAAAAGGGTATGATGGTGGAGCTTGAGGTGTTTGACTTCGATATGGATAAAGCGGCTTTAATCGGTCCCGCCCCCTATGCGGCTAAGTTTGCAGCAGATATGAGGACCACCAACAATAATTTCGGCCTGCTGATTGACCTGTCTCATTTCCCAACCACCTACGAGACCTCCAAGTTTGTCATTCAGACTTTGAGACCTTACATCACCCACCTTCATTTCGGAAACGCAGTGGTGAAAGAGGGCTGTGCGGCATACGGAGACAAGCACCCGCGGTTTGGATTCCCGGAAAGTGCCAACGACACAGCTGAACTGGTGGATTATCTGACTGTATTAAAGCAGGAGGGCTTCTTCCGTGCGGATAATCCCATGGTACTTTCCATGGAGGTGACCCTGGTAGGCGATGAGGACGAGGAGATCGTGCTGGCCAACACCAAGAGAGTTCTGAACCGGGCCTGGGCACTGGTGGAAGATTAAGAATTGCGGATGAGGAGATGAAGAAAATGAAAATTGTTGTGCTGGATGGCTATACGGAAAATCCCGGAGATTTAAGCTGGGAGGAGCTGGAGAAATTTGGCGAAGTCACTGTATACGACAGAACCTCGTATGTGGATGCGCCGATTATCGCAGAAAGAATCGGAGATGCCGGAATCGTTGTGATAAACAAGACACCAATTTCCAGGGAAACCATAGATAAGTGCCCCAATATGAAGCTGATTGCAGTGCTGGCAACAGGCTACAATGTGGTGGACTACACCTATGCCAGGGAAAAAGGAATCGCCGTTGTCAATGTACCCACATACGGCACACAGATTGTAGGCCAGTATGCCGTTGGACTTTTATTGGAAATCTGTTCCCATTACGGACATCATGATCAGACTGTAAAGGAAGGAAGATGGGAAAACAATGCTGACTGGTGCTACTGGGACTACCCGATGATCGAGCTGTACGGAAAGACGGCAGGAATCATTGGCCTTGGAAGAATCGGACAGGCTACGGCAAAAATCCTGAATGCCATGGAGATGAAGGTGCTGGCATTTGATTCTTTCCCCAGCGAGGCAGGAAAACAGGTGGCAGAATACGTGGATCTGGACACACTTCTCTCCAAGTCCGATGTGATTTTCCTGCACTGCCCCCTGTTCCCGTCCACAGAAGGTATTATTAATAAGGAAAATATTGAAAAGATGAAGGACGGAGTGATTCTCATTAACAACAGCCGCGGGCAGCTTGTAGTGGAGCAGGACCTGGCAGATGCCTTAAACAGCGGAAAGGTGTACGCTGCCGGACTGGATGTGGTATCCACTGAGCCCATCAAAGGAGACAATCCTCTGTTAAAGGCGAAAAACTGCATCATTACGCCTCATATTTCCTGGGCAGCCCAGGCGGCGCGCCAGAGAATTATGGATATCACTGTGGAAAATATAAAAGCATATTTAGATGGAACCCCCCAAAATGTGATAAACCCCTAATTTTATTCCCCCCAAAAAGCTTCCGGTATTGTTTTTTACCGGAAGCTTTTTGAGCTGCGGGTTCTATTTCGGGAAAATTTCCAAATACTCTTGACTAAAGGGGAATTATCAACTAAACTTTAGAAACGTGTAAACAATTATTTTGAAGTTTCTTTTTTGGAAAGGCTGACCATGGGAATCATACGAGCAGTGAATCTGATATTTGACTATATCAGGCATGACGAAGAGGCAGATAAGGATGAGATCAATCACGCCCTCCGGGGAGTGACACTGGATATTGAAGAGGGAAGCTTTGTGGCTATCCTGGGACATAACGGCTCGGGAAAATCCACGTTTGCAAAGCTGATGAACGGAATTTTACTTCCTTCCGACGGAACCGTTTACATTTCCAACATGAAGACCAGTGATGAGGAACATCTCTGGGATGTGAGAAAGACGGCCGGGATGGTGTTCCAGAATCCGGACAACCAGATCATCGGAAACGTGGTGGAAGAGGATGTGGGATTTGGCCCGGAGAATATGGGCGTGCCCACAGACGAAATCTGGAAGCGGGTGGATGAAAGCCTGGAGGCAGTGGGAATGACTGCGTACCGGCTCCAGTCTCCAAACAAGCTTTCCGGAGGTCAGAAGCAGAGGGTGGCAATCGCAGGCGTGATGGCTATGAAGCCAAGATGTATTGTCCTGGACGAACCCACAGCCATGCTGGACCCCAACGGACGCCGGGAGGTCATTAAAACAGTCCGTGAACTGAACCAGAGAGAAGGAATTACCGTCCTTTTAATCACCCATTATATGGAAGAGGTCATTGAAGCTGACCGGGTTGTGGTTATGGACGAGGGAAAAGTGGTCATGGACGGGACCCCCAGGGAGGTCTTCTCCAGGGTGAAGGAACTGAAGCAGTATAGTCTGGATGTGCCGCAGGTGACGGAGCTTGCGGAGGAGCTCAAGGCAGCAGGTATGGATATCCCCGACGGAATCCTAACCATTGATGAGCTGGTGGACAGTCTGGTACCCATTCTTGGAAAGAAGGGGGCATAAGCCAGGCTCTTTGGAGGAAACATGGCAATAGAGATTAAAAATCTGAATCATATTTATGGACAGGATACGATCTTTGAGCAGTATGCATTGAAAGACGTGAACCTGACAATTAAGGACGGGGAGTTTATCGGACTGATCGGCCATACGGGCTCCGGTAAATCCACGCTGACCCAGCATTTAAACGGGCTCTTGAAGGCCAGCAGCGGGGACATTCTTTATAACGGGGAGAGCATATACAGGGAAGACTTTTCCATGAAGGAATTAAGGAGCAAGGTTGGCCTTGTGTTCCAGTATCCGGAGCACCAGCTTTTTGAGGTAGATGTTTTTTCGGATGTGTGCTTTGGCCCGAAAAACCTGGGACTGTCCCAGGAGGAAATCGATGCGAGGGCGAAGGAAGCACTGACTTTGGTGGGACTGGACGAAAGCTTTTACAAGCAGTCTCCCTTTGAACTTTCCGGCGGACAGAAGCGCCGCGTGGCCATTGCAGGCGTGCTGGCCATGAAGCCGGAGGTGCTGATTCTGGACGAGCCCACGGCCGGTCTGGATCCCAAGGGAAGAGACGATATTTTAGGCCTGGTTGCAAGACTCCATTCGGAGCAGGGCATGACCATCGTGCTGGTTTCCCACAGTATGGAGGACGTGGCCAGATATGTGTCCAGGCTCATTGTGATGAACCATGGGGAGAAGGTATTTGACGGAACGCCCAAGGAAGTGTTCCGCCATTATAAGGAGCTGGAGACCATGGGTCTGGCAGCGCCCCAGATCACCTATGTGGTCCATGCCTTAAGAGAGCGCGGCATTGCCGTGGACCAGGATATTACTACGGTGGAGGAAGCCAGGGATGCAATCCTTGGATTGTGGAAAAAGTAGAGCAGACATACTGCCCGGAGCCGGAAACTTAAGGAGCCGGACTCACGGCATTTGGAGGAAAGAACATGTTAAGAGACATCACGTTGGGACAGTATTACCCGGTGGATTCCCTTTTGCACCGGATGGATCCCAGAACGAAGCTGTTCGGGACACTGGTATATATTGTCTCCCTGTTTATTGCAGATAATCTGTGGGCTTATGCGGCAGCCACCGTATTTCTGGTGATGGCCATCCGCCTGTCCAGGGTACCGGTGAAATTCATGGTACGGGGACTGAAGGCCGTTGTATTTCTTTTGCTGATCAGCGTCAGCTTCAACCTGTTTCTGACGCCGGGAACGCCGATTTTTAAGATCGGCTTTTTGCAGATGACCTGGGAGGGCGTGGAGTTTGCCGCCTTTATGGCCATCCGCTTAATCTATCTTGTGATGGGCTCCACAATCCTTACCCTGACAACAACGCCGAACCAGTTGACGGACGGACTGGAAAAGAGCCTTGGCTTTCTCAGCAAGGTGGGGGTTCCGGTTCATGAGGTTTCCATGATGATGTCCATTGCCCTCCGGTTTATTCCGATTTTAATTGAGGAAACCGACAAGATCATGAAGGCGCAGATGGCAAGGGGTGCTGATTTTGAAAGCGGAAACCTGATTCAGAAGGCGAAGGCCATGGTGCCTCTTTTGGTGCCGCTGTTTATCTCTGCCTTCCGGCGGGCCACAGATTTGGCTATGGCCATGGAGGCCAGGTGCTACCGGGGCGGAGAGGGAAGAACGAAAATGAAGCCCCTCCATTATGAAACGCGGGATAAGTTTACTTATGTATTTTATCTGGGATATTTCATTCTGATTCTTGTGGTGAAGATTGTCCTGTAAGAGGAGAAACGGATTCCGAAAGGAAAAGAAGTATGAAGCGAATTAAAATGACGGTTGCCTACGATGGAACCGCATACTGCGGCTGGCAGCTCCAGCCCAATGGCGTGACAATCGAAGAGGTTTTAAACAGGACTCTTTCAGATCTTCTGAAAGAGCCTGTTTGTATTACCGGAGCCAGCCGGACGGATTCCGGTGTCCATGCCCTGGGAAATGTGGCGGTTTTTGATACGGAAAGCCGGATTCCGGGGGATAAAATCTGCTTTGCCTTAAACCAGAGGCTGCCGGAAGATATCCGGGTACTTTCTTCGGAGGAGGTGCCCCTGGATTGGCATCCGCGGAAGCAGAATTGTATCAAAACCTATGAATATAAAATTTTGAACTGCCGGGTGGATGTGCCTACCAGGCGGCTCTATGCACATTTTTGCTATTTTCCTCTGGACGTGGACAAAATGCGGGAGGCGGCCGCTTATCTGGTGGGGGAGCATGATTTTATCAGCTTTTGCTCCGCCAGACACCAGGCGGAGGAGACTGTGCGGACCCTGTATGGAATTACCCTGGATAAGGGCAGCGATGATATTATTACCATCCGGCTTTGGGGAAGCGGGTTCCTCTATAACATGGTGCGGATTATTGCGGGAACGCTTATGAAGGTGGGAATGGGGGTGTACCCGCCGGAGCACGTGAAGGAAATTTTAGAAGCCAGGGACCGGCAGCAGGCCGGGCAGACAGCCCCGGCGAGGGGACTGACTCTGGTGGGAATCCAGTACGAGACCGAGCCGGAAACGGAGATTTTCGGGGAAAACGAACATTGGAGCTATGTGCTGGACCAGAGAGAGCTCCTGACTGCGGGGCGGTCCGTTCTGCGTGTGAAATTCTGTGAGGAGGGAGAAATCCTGCGGCTGATTCGCAGAATGGTCCATCAGGCCTACCGGAACGGCGCCGGGGAGGTCTTTTTGGAGGCGCCGGAGGGGATGGCTGTTTCGGAAGAGACCCAGTATGGATTTTACCGTCTTAGGAAGGAAGAGAACGGGCTGTTTAGGGCCGTCTATACGGGAGTTTGATGTTTTTTCAGGAAAAGGGGGAGGATGCATGAACCGTATTCTGATGCAGATGATCTATTTTGTGGTTTATTCACTGGTGTTTCTTGTGATTGGAAAGCTGTCCTTTTCTGAAAGTGATTCTGTCTCCAAATTTTTTGTGGGTGAGCGGAAAAATGATGTGCGCCGGCTGTTTTTCACCTTTGTGGGAACCTGGGTCTCGGCGGCCACGATTCTGGGATTCACAGGAAACGTGTACCACAACGGCACGGCAGTCATTGCTTCCTCCGTAATTCCGTGGTTCATCGGTGCGGCCATGCTGTTTTTGATCAGTGACCGTCTTTATGACAATGATATTGTGTCCATCCCCCAGTTGATCGGTCAGAAATATCACTCCAGGGGCCTTCAGGTTCTTTCTGCCCTGCTGATGATTTTCGGTTATGTTTTTTATCTGGTCATTCAGATCAAGGGCTTTGGCATTGCGGCTGCCAGTCTGTTAAATATCGACTATACGGTGGCCATTTTTCTTGTGTATCTGTTCATTCTGTATTCCAGCTTCGGCGGTTTTAATTCTGTAACCAAATCAGATATTTTAAATCTCATTATGCTCTCCGTCAGTGTGGGCGTTCTCTATTTTGACATCGTGGGCCGGGTCAAGGGACACTGGCTTTTGAGTGACGGAATTGTGTATGAGATGGTACAAAGCAAGGGCGTGTTTCCGGAGAACGCCAGATTTGCCGGAAAGTCCAGCTTTTTATTATATCTGACCATGTTTTTCGGATGGGGCATGGGGCTGGCGGCCAATCCCCAGTACATGATTCGCCTGGTGGCAGCCAAGGATAAGCCCACGGCGAAAAAAACCATCCTGTATTCCCTTTTGTTTCTGGCTGTGATGTACTTTGGACTGACACAGATCGGGCTGGGGTTACGAATCCTGTTTCCGCAGCTTCGGACGTACTGTTCGGCGGATGATGTGTTTGTCTATGCAGTAACCCATCTGATGTATTCCCATTTCAGCGGCATTTTTTTGATCAGCGTGATCGGGGCCTGTGTGTCTACGGCCAATTCCCAGCTCCTTTTGATCGGTTCCATGCTGTCTTATGATGTGATGGCTCAGGTTTCCAGAAAGAAAATGACAGAGGAGAAAATCCTTTTCTGGACCAGGATTTTTATTTTCGCAGGCGGTACGGCAGCTTTAATGCTGGCCATTGACCCGCCGCCGGATATGCTGTCCTTCGGCGCTGATATCTGGGGGCTGTTTTCCGCAGTGCTGGCTCCGCTAATTTACGGTGCCCTGTGCTTTCCGCATGGAACCAGGGCAGGGGCATATGGGGCGTTTTTTGTGGGCACTTTAAGTTCCATGCTTTTTATTTCCATGGATATGGAAATTTACTGGGCGTTTCCGGCCACCATCTGTTCTACGGCGGCCTATGTATTGATTCCTCTTCTGGAGAAACGAGGTGCCGGGAAGCAGAAAAAGGAGACAGGCGTATGAAACGGTGGACGGTGCAGTTTAAGGAATGGTTTTTTAAAATAGAAAACGAAATCATGCTGCCGTTCATTGCTGTGGGAATTCTGGTAATCGGCGCTTTTGCGGTGATTTCCGCATACAACGGATATACCATGCAGATGGAGGAGCAGAAGTCCCGGGCGCAGATCACGTTTCAGAACGTGAACATGGACCTTTTATATATGAAGGAACGGCTCACGGAGGCAGAGTTAGAAGAGAAGTACAGCCGCTATGGAGACCCGTCCCTGCGGATTACGGCAGCGGACGGACGGGTCATTGCCGGGGAGAAGGTTCTTTTGGAGAACCAGCAGGTGATTTATGTGGAAAACGGAGGAAATTTCCTGGACTGGAAGTTAGAATATATTCTGGATAAGGAACAGTTTTTCAATGAGCTTCTGGAAGAGCAGATGTATGTGATTGTGGGAGCCGTGGCATGTCTTCTGATCATTGTGCAGGTCAGCGTATTTCTGGCATGGAGCCTGACGCGGCCCATCCGCAGTATGAGCGCGGCCTGCCGGGAGATTGACGAAAACCGTAAGGACTACCGGAAATACAGGTTCACGGAGGTGGAACGCCGGGATGAAATCGGCCAGCTTGCAAGGACTTTGGAGACGCTCCTTAAGAACCTGGACAATTATACGAAAATGGAATACACCAGCCGCATGTCGGCTGCCCTGGCCCATGAGATTAAAAATCCTCTGACCGGAATCCGGTCCGGGGTTCAGGTCCTTAAGGGGAGGGTGGAAAAGGAAAATGAAAAGCTGCTGTGCGACAGCATGCTCCACGAAATTGACCGGGTGACTGGACTGATCAACGACCTGTTCACCCTGTCAGCCAAAAAGGAAAACCACAAACAGGTGGTTTCTTTAAAGCCCCTGTTTGAGGAGATGGATTCCTTCTATGAACGTGGGCTGGAGCAGCAGGGAATCTCCTTTTCGGTCCGGACAGAGGATGCAGTTACGGTGTATGCAGATGAAAATGAGCTGCGTCAGATCATACATAACCTGGTGACCAACAGCATTAAGGCACTCCATGGCATGGAAAACGGCTCCATTCTCCTGGAGGCAGAGGAAAAGGACAGATATACAGCCATCAGTATTACGGATAATGGAAAAGGAATGACAAAGGAAGAGCTGGAGAGGGCCATGGAGCCGTTTTATACACAGAGCATCAACGGTGTTGGACTGGGACTTTCCATCGTGGAAAAGCTCATGGAACAAAACCATGGATACGTGGAGATGGAGAGCGAACCGGGAAGGGGAACCACAGTCCGTTTAGTTTTTGACAGAGGAGAGAATGACAGATGAAAAAGGTTCTGATCGTAGATGATGAGTTTTTAATCCGGTTTACTCTGGAGGAGGGACTTAAGGACCGGGGATATGAAACCCAGTCGGCAGAAACTGTGAAGGCAGGGCTTGAGAAAATGCGGGCCTTCCGTCCCCAGGCCATTCTTCTGGATAACCGCCTGGAGCACAGCTTCGGCATGGATGAAATTGCCACTTTTAAGGCTGTGGATGAGGATGTCCAGGTGATTCTCATGACTGCCTACGGCTCGGTGGCCCAGGCGGTGGAGGCCACCAAGCGGGGGGCTTACGATTATGTATTAAAGCCTTTTGACATTGATGAGATCGACAGAATCATTTCCAGGTCCATGGAGCAGGTGAAAAGCCGGGAGTCTCTGGAGTTTCTGAAGGGCGAGGCCCAGGAGTTTATAGGGGTCAGCGAAGCGGCAGTAAAAATCAGAAAGCACATTGAGATTCTGGGAAAGAACTCTTCCGTCAATGTTTTAATCCGCGGAGAAACGGGAACCGGAAAAGAGGTGGCGGCATCGCTGATTCATGCAGCCAGTGACAGGCGGGATAACCTGATGGTACGCATTAACTGCGGTGCCATTCCGGAAAATCTCATGGAAAGCGAGCTGTTTGGCTACGACAGGGGAGCCTTTGCCGGAGCCATGAAGACGAAAAAGGGCCTCATTGAGCTGGCAGCCGGGGGAACGGTTTTTCTGGATGAAATCGGAGAGCTGCCCCTTTCCATGCAGACCAAGCTTTTGACCTTTCTGGACCATAAAAAGTTCAAACGGGTGGGCGGTCTGGAGGACATTGAGGTGGACGCCAGGGTCATTGCAGCCACCAACCGCAATCTGGAAATGGCGGTGGAAAAGGGAGAATTCCGGGAAGATCTCTTTTACAGAATCAATGTGATGGAGTTAACGATTCCGCCCCTCAGGGAGCGGGTGGAGGATATTCCGGCCCTGTGTGACTATTATTTGAATTATTACAACATGCAGTTTGCCAGAAACATCACCCAGGTGGAACCGGATTTCATGCGGGAGCTTCTGCTTTATGACTGGAAGGGAAATGTGAGAGAGCTTAAAAATATTTTTGAGCGGTGTTTTCTTTTCAGTAACGGCACGGTTCTGGAAAAGCATGTGGAACTTAAAAAACCGGACTGGAAAGCGGACATGCGGACCGGAGAGGCATTTGGCATCAAGGACTTGAAGGAGGGGCCGGTGAGCCTGGAGCAGGAGGTGGCAGCCCTGGAGCAGATTTATATGGACCAGGCATTAAAGCTTTGCGGAAATAATCTGACGAAGGCAGCGGCTCTTCTCGGTATCACCAGATTTTCCATGCGGCGGAAGCTGGACAGGGAAGAATAAAAAAGTGCAAAAAATCACATCGTGCGAAAACGCTCGCAAAAACCGGGCGATTTTGCACGATTTTTTTGCCAATAAAGGGAAATTGGACCGAAACTTTGAAAAGTAGCTTGATTTAGGGGGATAAGTCAGATAAAATGAAAGGGAACATGGATGCCGGGAGGATGCACCGGCATTTAAAAGCTCAATATAAGGAGGTAGCATATATGTATTACGTGGACTTAAACAGTGATCTTGGGGAAAGCTTCGGCAATTACACAATTGGTATGGATGAAGAAATTTTAAAATATGTTTCTTCTGCCAACGTGGCCTGCGGATGGCATGCCGGTGATCCTATCGTGATGGAAAAGACCATTTCTCTGGCACAGGAATTCGGCACCGCAGTGGGAGCCCATCCTGGATTTCCGGATTTAATGGGCTTCGGCCGCAGAAACATGGTGGTTACACCGGAGGAGGCCAAGGCCTATGTGAAATACCAGCTCGGCGCTCTGATGGCATTTACCCAGAGCAAGGGCATGAAAATCCAGCATGTGAAGCCCCATGGTGCCATTTACAACATGGCTGCTGTGGATGAAAAGCTGGCAAGAGCCATGTGTGAGGCCGTTTATGAGGTGGACAAAAACATCATCTTCATGGGACTTGCAGGCTCCAAGATGATTTCCGCCGCTGAGGAAGTGGGACTTAAGGCGGCCAGCGAGGTTTTTGCAGACCGTGCGTACAACGATGACGGAACCCTTGTTTCCAGAAAGCTTCCGGGCGCTGTGATTAAGGATAAGGAGCTGGCCATCAAGCGCGTGGTCCGCATGGTGAAAGAAGGTAAGGTAGAATCCATCAACGGCAATGATATCGCCATCAAGGCGGATTCCATCTGTGTGCACGGAGATAACCCAAAAGCACTGGAATTCGTGAAAAATATCAGGGAAACTCTGATTGCAGAGGGTGTTGCAATTAAAAATCTGATGGATTAATGAAAGAGAAGGGAACAGACGATCATGGGGGAAAAGAAAAAAAGTAACAATATGGCGACTCTGATGGGAGCAGCATTCCTGATGGCCACATCGGCAATCGGACCTGGCTTCCTGACGCAGACATCTACATTTACAGCGCAGTACAGAGGGGTATTTGCATTTGTAATTGTCTGCACGATTCTTCTGGACGTGACCACACAGCTCAATATCTGGTCTGTCATCGGCGTATCCGGCATGAGAGGACAGGATATTGCGAATAAGGTGCTTCCGGGACTGGGATATTTTATTGCGTTCATGGTGGCCCTCGGCGGCCTGGCCTTCAACATCGGAAACGTGGGCGGCGGCGCTCTGGGGCTTAACGTACTGTTCGGCATTCCCACCACAGCGGGAACCTTCGTTGCAGGTATTATCGGTATCCTGATTTTCCTTTCCAAGGATGCCAAGGCCAGCATGGATAAGCTTACCAAGTATCTGGGAAGTATTATGATCGTGGTTGTGCTTTATGTGGCAATCAAGTCCAAACCTCCGGTGGGAGAGGCCGTATCCTGCCTGTTTCATCCCGGTGATGTGGGAGCCCTGGTTCTTCCGTTAATTACACTTCTCGGAGGAAGCTGCGGCGGATACATCACATTCTCCGGCGCCCACAGACTTCTGGACGCAGGCTTTTCCGGAAAGAAGGACCTGCCCCATGTACGCCAGTCCGTACTCATGGGTATTTCCGTATCCGGTGTTATGAGAATTTTACTGTTCCTGGCCGTGCTCGGTGTTGTGACCGCCAATCCCGGCGTGACCCTGGATGCCTCCAACCCGGCAGCAGACGCATTCCGTCTGGGTGCAGGTATGATCGGATATAAGATTTTTGGTCTGGTACTGTTCTTTGCAGCTACCACATCCGTAATCGGAGCAGCTTATACATCCGTTTCTTTCTTAAAGACTCTCCATCCGTTCATTATGGAGAACGAGAAATGGTTCGTCATTGGTTTCATTACAGCTTCCACGCTGATTATGGCAATCCTTGGAAAGCCGGCTTCCCTGCTGGTTCTTGCAGGCGCTTTGAACGGCCTGATTCTGCCGCTTACCCTGCTTACCATCCTGCTTGCAAGCCGCAATAAGAACATTGTGGGCGAGGATTACAAGCATCCGGTTATCCTGATTGTTCTGGGTGCCGGTGTGGTTCTTCTGACCGGTTATTCGGGAATTAAGGCACTTCCGAGCATTCTGACCATGTTTGGCTGATTTTAGTGTTTCCCAGGAAGGAGATTTGTCTATGGGTGAGGTAAAATATCTCATTTCCGGCGACTGCGCGGTCTGCGTGGAATTCGGAAATGAAATCAGTCCGGAAATTAACCGGAAAATCCGTGCATTTAAAATTGCAGTGGAAAAAGAGGGAATTGAAGGTATTGTGGAGACAGTTCCCACATACCGCTCCCTTCTTGTGGTATACAAGCCGGAGGTAATCCGGTTTAAGGAACTGACAGAAAAGTTTGAAGTCATCATGGGCGCCATGGATACGATCCAGATTCCGCCGCCAACGGTCATTGAGATTCCTGTGCTTTACGGCGGGGAGATGGGACCGGATATCGAAAATGTGGCGAGCCACAACGGAAAGACTGTGGAAGAGGTCATTAAAATCCATACGTCAGAGGAATATCTGATCTACATGCTGGGCTTCATTGCAGGCTTCCCGTATCTGGGCGGTATGAGTAAGGAAATTGCGACTCCTAGACTGAAAAGTCCCAGGGTAAAAATTGAGGGCGGTTCCGTGGGAATTGCCGGAGAGCAGACCGGAGTCTATCCGGTGGCTTCCCCGGGAGGCTGGCAGCTCATTGGCCGCACTCCCTTGAAGCTTTATGATTCTGAGCGCGAGAAACCGGTGCTTTTGGAGGCCGGACAGTACATCAAATTCCGTTCGGTGACCGAAGACGAGTATAAAAAGATCGAAAAGCAGGTGGAAGACGGTACATACAGCTATGTGATCTATGATAAGGAGGTGGAGTGATGGGTATTAAAATCGCAAACGGCGGATTTTTAACCACCATTCAGGACATGGGACGGTTTGGGTATCAGGAGACCGGCATGGCCGTTTCCGGTGTCATGGACACACGCTCCGCATCCCTTGCCAATATTCTGGTTGGAAATGATGTGAATGAGGCTGTCATCGAGGTCACCATGATGGGACCGATGATGGAGTTTACAAAGGACAATATGGTTGCCGTAACCGGAGGTGATCTGGGAGCCAAGCTGGACGGAAAGCCCATGCCCAGATACGAAGCGGTTCTGGTGAAAGCGGGCCAGGTGTTAAGCTTTGCGGGAATGTTTTCCGGAAGCCGTGCCTATGTGGCCTTTGCCGGCGGTCTGGACGTTCCGGTTGTGATGGGAAGCAAGTCCACCAACTTAAAATCCAAGGTGGGCGGACTGGAAGGAAGAAAGCTTGGAGCCGGCGACGAGATCGGCTTTGCAGCGCCGAAAACATGGCTTCCCAACATGAAGGACAGAAAGCTGGAGCCGGATGATTTCGCTGCCAGGGAGATTACGCTTCGCGTACTTATGGGGCCCCAGGACGATTTTTTCACGGAAAAGGGCATTGCCACCTTCCTGGGAAGCACCTATACGGTTTCCAATGAGTATGACCGCATGGGATGCAGAATGCAGGGAGAGATCATTGAACATAAAAACGGCGGCGACATTATCACCGATGGAATCAGCTTCGGTGCCGTTCAGGTGCCGTCCCATGGAAATCCCATCGTCATGATGGCGGACCATCAGACTACGGGCGGATATACAAAGATTGCCAACGTGATCTCCGTGGACCTTCCGAAGCTGGCCCAGTGCATGCCGGGCTTTAAGATTCATTTTGAGAAGGTGAGCATTGAGGAGGCCCAGGACCTTTACTGTGCAGAGAAGGCTGGATTTAAGGCTCTTAAGGAGTCTCTGGAAGTCCGGACAGCCCCTGCATCGGACGTACAGGCAGTGGCCCTTGCTGCGGCTGTCAATGAGGATAAAACGGGCTGGGCGGACCAGGGAACCTACCGTGTGGTGGTGAACGGGGACGAGTTTCTTGTGGAGCTGAAAAAAGAAGTGGTCCGGTTCCGTTAATGACCGGAAGGAGGATGTGTGATGGCAGATTATCGCAATTGGAAGCCGGAAGATATCTGGGGAGAAATCCGCAGCGGGAAGATTGATTATCCCACAGCAGGAATGTGCGGCGGATATGCCCAGGCCAATCTGGTGATTCTTCCGAAGAACTATGCAGAGGATTTCAAAGAGTTTGCAAAGAGAAATCCGAAGCCCTGTCCGGTTTTGGAGATCATTGAGGGCAGCCCGGCCGTCCATGACATGGGCGAGGGAGCCAATATTGTGACGGATATTCCACGGTATTTTATTTATAAGGACGGCGTGAAGGTGGATGAGGTGACCGATGCTTCAGAATACTGGCAGGATGATTTCGTGGGCTTTTTAATCGGATGCAGCTTTTCTTTCGAGGAGGCACTTTTACAGGCAGGCATTGATGTGCGCCATATTTCCATGGGATGCAACGTTCCCATGTATAAGACGAACATTGAATGTGAAAAGGCCGGAGTATTTGAAGGGCCCCTGGTATGCAGCATGCGTCCCATGAAGCCGGAGGATGCCCGGACGGCAGCAGAGATCACCGGACGGTATCCCAACGTTCACGGCGCGCCTGTCCACATGGGAGATCCGGCCCAAATCGGCATTAAAGACGTGAATAAGCCTGATTACGGTGATGCGGTGGAGATCAGAGAGGGAGAGATTCCCGTGTTCTGGGCCTGCGGCGTGACGCCCCAGGCGGCTGTGGAGCGGGCAAAGCCCCCCATTGTGATCACCCACGCCCCGGGCCATATGTTTATCACCAATGTGAAGAATACGGAATTGAACGATTATCTGGAGGCGAAGAAGAAATCTGGGAAATAAAATACGGAATATTTTCGGAAAGTCCGGCAGGGAGTACGAACCTGCCGGGCTTTTTGAAATTACAGGTTTCACAGTTATTTACAGTATATTTTTGGTATGCTAAAATATAGGAAGAATAAAAAAATGCTGTATCAGTATGTGGAGGAAAACAGGGAAGCTTTCAAAAAATTTGATTCTGTGGAAATGACGGCTGCGATGGTTCTTTTGGGAGAACAAAAACGGCTGGCTCAGAGGATGAAAGAGAATGAGGAAGAGGTGTTTGACATGTGCGAAGCCATTGATGAGCTGATTGAGGATGGAAGGCAGAAGGGCAGAAAGGAAGGCAGATTGGCGGGACAGTCTCGGATCAATCTTTTAAACCAGAAGCTGAAGGCAGACGGAAAAATGGAGGAGTTTCTTTGTTCCATTGACGACCCCGAATACCAGAAAAAACTGTTGGAGGAATACGGGCTCTGATGGGCGGAAAAATCCTGTATCTACGGGAAAAAATGCACTTTTTTGGAGAAAAAACAGTTGACACACCCGACATAGTATAATATAATGTATAACTGTGACATCGGTAAAAAATACTGTTGCCAAAGCCCCGGAAGCAGTGTTTTACGATATAGGAACAATGATTAGTTAAGTACAAACAGGAGGTCAACCCATGAAGAGCTTTATGGCTAGTCCAGCAACAATTGAAAGAAAATGGTATGTAGTTGACGCTACGGGATATACATTAGGACGTTTAGCATCTGAAGTAGCTAAAGTTTTAAGAGGAAAGAACAAACCGATCTATACTCCTCATATGGACTGCGGCGACTACGTTATCGTAGTAAACGCTTCCAAGGTAAAAGTAACAGGTAAGAAGTTAGATCAGAAGATTTATTACAGCCACTCCGATTATGTAGGCGGCATGAAGGAAACCACATTAAGAGAAATGATGGAGAAGAAGCCGGAGAAGGTAGTGGAGTTAGCAGTTAAGGGTATGCTTCCCAAGGGACCGTTAGGAAGAAGCATGATTACAAAGCTTCATGTATATGCAGGCGCTGATCATGAGCAGGCAGCTCAGAAGCCGGAAGCTTTAGAAATCAAATTTTAATCGAGGTCTGAAAGGAGGAAATCATAATGGCTAACGCAAAATTCTACGGAACAGGAAGAAGAAAAAAATCTATCGCTAGAGTATATCTTATCCCGGGTACAGGAAATATCACCATCAATAAGAGAGACATTGATGAGTACCTTGGACTTGAAACCTTAAAGCTCATCGTTCGTCAGCCCCTTGTTGCTACTGAGACAGCAGACAAGTTTGACGTTGTTGTAAACGTACGCGGCGGTGGATTTTCCGGTCAGGCCGGAGCAATCAGACATGGTATCTCCAGAGCTCTGCTTCATGCAGATGCTGAGTACCGTCCGGTATTAAAGAAAGCCGGATTCTTAACAAGAGACCCGCGCATGAAAGAAAGAAAGAAGTACGGTCTCAAAGCTGCACGTCGTGCACCGCAGTTCAGCAAACGTTAATCGTATGCTCATTCAAACCTCTCAGGGATTTCCCTGGGGGGTTTTCATTTTTTCATAGGTTGATTTTCTGATTCTTTCGTATTAAGATAAAAAGATAAGGAAACAGGAGGTATGACATGTACAACGAGCTTACGAAGAATGACATAAAGAAAATGGAAGAGGAGATTGAATACAGGAAGCTGGTGGTCCGCAAGGAGGCCATTGAGGCCGTGAAGGAGGCCAGAGCCCAGGGCGATCTCAGTGAGAACTTTGAATATTATGCGGCGAAAAAGGACAAGAATAAGAATGAAAGCCGGATCCGGTATCTGGAGAGGATGATAAAAACAGCGAAGGTAATTTCTGATGATTCCAAGGAGGACGAAATCGGCCTGTACAATACGGTGGATGTGTATTTTGAGGAGGACGATGAGACCGAAACCTATAAGATTGTAACCACAGTCCGGGGAAATTCCTTGAAGAACCTCATAAGCTCCGAATCTCCCCTGGGAAGGGCTCTTTTAGGGCACAAGGTGGGAGACAGGGTCCACGTACAGATCAATGAGAAGGCGGGCTATGATGTGATTGTAAAGCATATTGAGAAGACAGTAGACGATGGAAGCGATGCATTGAGAAGCTTTTAAAGTGAGAAAGCCTGGATGGAGGAGCGGATGATGGAGAAGAAGAGTGACATCAAAATACTGGGGATGCCCCTGTATCTGTACGGGATTGTATTTCTGCTGACGGCAGCCTGTATGTATACCGGCTGTATTCCCAAAAGCCTGGTGCCTGCGTTTCTGGTGCTGATGGTGATTGGGGAAGGGCTGAACACCATAGGAAATACAGTTCCTGTGGTGAAGACGTATCTGGGCGGCTCGGTGATCTGTATTCTGGGTGCGGCTTTGATACAGGCCCTGGGGCTGATTCCCCAGCAGACCTTTGAAACCATGGACTATTTTGTCAACGACAGCGGATTTTTGATTTTCTATATTGCTGCTCTGATCACAGGAAGTCTTTTCAACATTGACAGAAATCTTCTTCTCAGGGCCACAGTGAAGCTGCTTCCGGTGGCCGTGATTTCCCTGGCTGTCGGAATTCTGACCTCCGGACTTTTTGGAATTCTTCTGGGAGACGGTTTCTTTAACGGAATTCTTTATCTGGGGGTTCCCATGACCAGCGGCGGTATGACTGCGGGAACAGTGCCCTTATCCAGCATCTATTCCCAGGCTCTTCAGGTGGATGCCTCGGAGGTTCTCACGAAAATGGCGCCTGCCACCGTGCTGGGAAACTGTGTGGCCATCGTGTTCGGCGGTCTTTTAAATAATTTTGGGCGGAAACATCCGGAACTTACAGGAAACGGAATGCTGGTGAATGACGGAAAACCGGTGAAAAAGACACCTCCCATGAAGCCCACCTCTGCGCTCTTATGTACAGGCATGGTCATTTCCTTTGCCTTTTACCAGTTGGGGGCGCTTCTGCATCGCTATGTGACCATCATCCCCACCTATGCCTGGATGATTATTGCAGTGGTGGTGGTCAAGGGGACGGGAATCATGTCCGATGAACTGGAGGATGCGGCCAGGGAATGGGGCCAGTTTGCCATCCATAGCTGGACGGCTGCCGCCCTCACCGGAATCGGATTTACATTGATTGATTTGAATACTATTTTAAAGACCATGACATTGCTTTATCTGGTGGCTGTGGTGGTTGTTGTTGCAGTCATCACTTTGACAGCGGCTGTTCTGGGAAAGCTTGTGGGCTTTTATCCTCTGGAATCTGCCATTGCCGCCGGAATGTGTACCACCAACATGGGCGGTTCCGGAAATGTTGCTGTATTAAGCAGTGCCCATCGCATGGAGCTGCTTCCCTTTGCACAGATCGTCACAAGATCCTGCGGGGCCCTGATGCTGACCTTGGGAGGCATTCTGGTGCAGCTTGTGAAATAAAGAAACGGCCGAAGACACCGGTTTGGTATCTTCGGCCGTGTGTGTTTAAATAAACGTCTGGCTCCAGGCTTCCAGAGCCTTGAAATCGTCCTCATTGGGATGACAGACAGCGGCATCATATTCTGCCAGCATCTTTTTGGCGGCAGCATCGTCGGGATTGGCGGCCAGACGCGCCTCAAATTTTGCTTTGGCCTCCGGCTTCATTTTTCCCTGACACATGAAGCCCGGAATCACAGTATTGCTGACCGGAACATCGGCGGTAGCAGCCTTTAAGACTTCTTTAAAATATTCAGGATCGGAACCAAAGCCGGCAGTTCCAAAAAGAACAACGGTTTTGTGGTTGAGCTTTTTTAAGAACACACGGGTTTTGGAATCACAGCTTCCCTTGTCGGTCCAGAAACCAACGAAAATCACCTCTGCATCGGCCTCCAGAGCCTCTCTGGACGTTTCTCCGAAGTAAACACAGGATTCTTCTGGAAGCAGAGTATGTAAGCGGTCTGCAAGGGCTGCTGTATTTCCTGTCATACTGCTGAATACGATGGAATGTTTCATTGAAACCCCTCCCTTATATTAAAAACTTTTAATAATGCCTTCATTCATGGATTTTACAATTTCCACAGCCAGACGGACGGTGGCCTCAAAATCATAGTAGGAGGCAATTCCGTGAACCGAATGGATGTAACGGACCGGAACGCCGATGACGATGGTTGGAATTCCATCTAAGGAGGTGTGAATGATGGCGCCGTTGTTGCCGCCGCCCTCCCGTACGGATGCCTGGGCCGGAATGCTTAAGGCGTCAGCCAGATCCAGGGCATAGCGCTGGTACCTTGGGCTGCAGATGATGGATTTATCCATGTAGCGGAGCATGGGGCCTTTTTTGAAGGCTGTCTGGACCGCATAGGGCTCTGTAAAGGTATCGTCCGCAGGACAGCCTTCAAAGCAGATGGCAATCTGCGGTTTTACACGGTTTACAGCCACATGGATTCCGCGCTCTCCGATCTCTTCCTGGGAAGAGAGAACGCCCACCAAATCCACATCCAGGTTTTCGTCCTGGAGGCGGTGCAGGGTCTCAATGAGGGCGGCACAGCCAATCCGGCAGTCAAAGGCTTTTCCGAACATGAGATCATGCTGCTCATCGTATTCCATGGTTACATCAGGAGCCACAGGCTCACCAATGCGGATTTTAAAGTTATCCTTTGCATCCTGGGCGCTTACAGCTCCAATATCAATGGAAAGAGCAGAAATATCGGAGGCGCCGGAGGAGGCTTTTTCGGAAGCACTCATGAAGTGAACCGGCTTTGCAGCGATAATGCCGGGAATCCAGCTTCCCTCCGCATTGCGGACCAGGACCTTGGAGGAGGCTAAGGAGCCCACATTCCAGCCGCCCAGGGCAACGAAGCGGAGTGTTCCGTTGGGACGGATGGAATGGACCATGAAGCCCACTTCATCGCTGTGTGCGTCCAGCATGAACACCGGCTTGTTTCCGGTGTTGCTTTTCCGGTACATATAAAAATTTCTCAGACAGTCTTCTTCCACATCAAAGCCGCTGCCAATATGTTTTCTGGCAGCAAGGACCGTCTCGTCTTCAAAGCCGGACGGTCCCTTTGCGTTGGAAAAATCTGCAATCATCTGAAGTGTTTTCTGATTTGCTTGATTCCCCATAAAAATAATCCCCTTTCCCTTTATTAAACTTCTTTAAACTGGTCTTTGCCTACGGAGCATAAGGGGCATTCCCAGTCTTCCGGCAGGTCTTCCCACTTGGTGCCCGGCTCGATTCCGTTGTCGGGATCGCCAACTGCCTCATCATAAACGTAACCGCAAACTTCGCATTCATATTTTTTCATGTTTTTGTCCTCCTTAATTTAAGTGTTAGTTAAATGTATTTTATCCATTTCCCCGGGCATTATGATAATGACTGGAAAATGGAATCTGCCATGGCAGAAATGGAAGCTTCCTGATCGTCTTTTAAGGAAGATTTAATGGTAACTCCCTCTTCCAGAACCTGGATATTCTTTAAGGAAGAAAGAGCTTCCTTCATATGCTTTCCGGATACAGGGGCCCATGTGCCGTTTTCCATAAATGCAACGGTACGGTTCTGGATGTTGTGGGCCACAAGCTGGTGCAGCAGGGTATCCATGTTGCAGAAAATTCCATTATTGTAGGTAATGGATGCGAACACCAGGTTGGAGCAGCGGAAGGCATCGGCAATGATGTAGGACGGATGGGTTTTGGAAACATCGTATACGGAGAGGTTGGCAACTCCTTTTTCAGCCAGCTTTGCAGCCAGGAGGTCCACGGCATTTTCTGTATGGCCGTAAACGGAAGCGTAGGCCAGTACCACGGACTTCTCCTCCGGCTCATAGGAGCTCCACTTTGAATATTTGTCAAGGAGCCATGGAATGTCCTTTCTCCACACAAGGCTGTGGAGCGGGCAGATCATGGAAATGTCCAGGCCGGAAGCTTTCTTTAATAAAGCCTGTACCTGCATTCCGAATTTTCCAACAATGTTGGTATAGTATCTTCTGGCTTCGGGAAGCCATGCACCCTTATAATCAATTTCATCGGCAAAAAGATTTCCGTCAATGGCACCGAAAGAACCAAAGGCATCAGCAGAGAACAGAATTTTTTCTGTCTTTTCATAGGATACCATAACCTCCGGCCAGTGTACCATGGGAGCCATCACAAAGGTAAGCTCATGGGAACCGAGAGAAAGGGTATCTCCCTCCTTTACAGGAGTTACATGCCTGTCCACGTCAAAGTCAAAGAACTGCTTCATCATACCGGCTGCCTTGGCTGTGCAGACGATTTTGACATCGGGGTAGCAGTTCACAACGTCAATGATGGAAGCGCAGTGGTCCGGCTCCATGTGGTTCACAATCAGATAATCCAGAGAACGGCCGTTTAAAACCCCACGGATATTTTCTAAAAACTGGTGGGTGAATGCAGCATCGGCTGTGTCAAATAAGGCACATTTCTCGTCCATTAATAAGTAGGAGTTGTAGGATACTCCCTTGGGAACCGGGTATACGTTCTCAAACAGGGCAATTCTCCTGTCGTTGACACCAACCCAGTACAAAGAATCTGTAAGTTTTCTGGCACAATTCATTGTGTTCCTCCAATCTAAAATCAAACGTCAACTACATTGTAAATTGTTGTCAGCAGGATTTCAAGCTATTTTTGGGAAAAAAGGTTGACATTTCTCAGACAGGGCCGTATAATGCACCTAAAATTGATAGCTGTTATCAATATTGTGCTTCCGGTAAGGGCGGAATGGATGAATTTGAGGTGGTTGTATGGGGCTTGCAGATCTGGTGGTTTTACTTTTCATCGCCGTTTTGGCCTGTTTTGTAATTCGGTATATGAGAAAGCAGAAACGGGAAGGAAAGAGCTGCTGCGGCTGCACAGGCTGTTCTGGGTGCTCAAAGGAGCCGGGCTGCTGCGGATTGGAACATATGGATTAGAAATTTTGCTTTGCCGGACCTCCGTTTGTGATGTCCGGTTTTATTTGTTAAGGAGGAACCATATATGGGAAATATTATTCTGGGCATTATGATACCGTTTCTCGGTACCGCAGCCGGAGCCGGCTGCGTGTTCTTTTTGAAAAACGGAATCCGCCCTCTGGTGCAGAAAGCTCTGCTGGGGTTTGCCTCCGGTGTCATGGTGGCGGCATCGGTCTGGTCTCTTTTGATTCCGGCCATGGACATGTCGGAGCACATGGGAAAGCTGGCCTTTCTTCCGGCAGCAGTGGGATTTCTTTTGGGAATCGGTTTTTTGCTGCTTCTGGACCGGGCCATTCCCCATCTGCACATGGGCTGTGAGGTGCCGGAGGGACCTGCCTGTGCTCTTAGAAAGAGCACCATGCTGATTCTTGCAGTGACCCTTCATAACCTGCCGGAGGGCATGGCTGTGGGTGTGATGTTTGCGGGAATGCTTTCAGAAAACAGCGGAATCACCGCCGCCGGAGCCTTTGCCTTATCCATCGGTATTGCCATCCAGAATTTTCCGGAGGGAGCCATCATTTCCATGCCGTTAAAAAGCGAAGGCCTGGGAACCAATAAGGCCTTCGCTCTTGGAGCTTTATCTGGAATTGTGGAGCCCATAGGGGCTCTTGCAACGGTTCTTTTATACCGGGTAATTGTTCCCTTCCTTCCGTATCTTCTGGCCTTTGCAGCCGGAGCCATGATCTATGTGGTGGTGGAAGAGCTGATTCCGGAATCCGCCGGAGGAGAGCACTCCAATATCGGAACCATCGGGTTTGCCGCAGGCTTTACGATTATGATGATTCTGGATGTGGCTCTGGGCTAGAATTTCTTCCAGGTCTCCCTTGTGAAGAGAAGGAGAATGGGGAAGATTTCCAGCCGGCCTGCCAGCATATCAAAGATCAGAACCAGCTTGGAAAAGCTTGAGTAAAGGGCGAAATTGTGCGTCGGTCCAACCAGCTCAAGTCCCGGTCCGATGTTGTTTAAGGTGGCTGCCACGGCTGTAAAATTGGTGGTCAGATCATAGTTATCCACACCGATTAACAGGGTGGAGGCGGCGAAAATCAGCACGTAGGCGATCAGGAACATGTAAACGGACCGAAGTACCTCATGCTCCACCACGCGCCCGTCCAAATAGACCTTCTTCACAATCTGCGGATGAAGATACCGGGAGAGCTCACACTTCAGGGCACGGAATAAAAGGACAATACGGGATACTTTCATTCCGCCTCCGGTACTTCCGGCACAGGCGCCGATAAACATGAGAAGCACCAGAATGGTTTTTGGTATGGTGGGCCACAGGTTAAAGTCCACGGTGGCAAAGCCTGTGGTGGTGATGATGGAACCCACCTGGAACGCTGCATGGTGAAATGCCATGGCGACGCTTGAAAAGGAATTCCTGATGAATGCGGTGATAACCAGGGTAGAGACGGCAATGACGGCCAGGTACCATTTGGCCTCCTCGCAGTGAAGGATTTCCTTCGGTTTCTTTAAATAAATAAGAAAGTATACATTAAAATTGATTCCAAACAGAATCATGAAGATGGTAATGACAGCCTGAAGGTAGACAGAATATCCGCCGATGCTGTCATTTTTTATGCCGAAGCCTCCGGTGCCGGCGGTACCGAAGGTGGTGCAGAGGGCATCAAAGAGCGGCATTTTTCCTGCCATTAAGAGGATGAATTCCACAATGGAAAGAAAAAGATAGAGGCCGTACAGGATTTTGGCTGTGGCCTGTACCTTGGGAACCAGCTTGCTTACGGAAGGTCCCGGGCTCTCTGCCTTCATTAAATTCATATGGTAGCCGCCTCCCGTAAGGGGGAGCAGACAGAGCAAAAAGACCAGAACGCCCATGCCGCCGATCCAGTGGGTAAAGCTCCGCCAGAAAAGGATGCAGTTGGGCAGGCCCTCAACGGCGGGAAGAATACTGGCTCCGGTGGTGGTGAAGCCGGATACGGTCTCGAACATGGCGTCCACGATATTTGGAATGGCGCCGGAAAATACAAAGGGCAGGGCCCCCATGAGACTCATGATAATCCAGCTTAAAGCTACGGTTACGGCCCCTTCCTTGGCATAGAAGACTTTGTTGCCGGGGGGACGGCTCACCAGGAGAAGGCCCAGGGCCAGGCAGAGAGCGATGACGGCCACAAAGGCCAGACCGCTTTTTTCCTGGTAGATGGCGGCCACAATGGCGGAAGGAATCATAAGAGCCGCTTCCACATTGAGAATCCAGCCAATGATGTAAAAAATCATGGAATAATTCATGGAAACGCTCCTTTAACTTTTCAGTATGTCACGGATATCCCTGAGACCGCGGTTGGTGGTTACCACAATGACCGTATCGCCCACTTTGATCTTATTCTGACCACGGGGAGTCAGGATGGTGCCCTTGCGGTTGATGCAGCAGATCAGAAGATTATCCTTGAGGTTTAAATCCATAAGAGGAACATCGGTGACAGAGGATGCCTCCTTGATGGAAAATTCCAGAGCCTCGGCACGGCCGTCCAGAATCTTATATAAAGTTTCCACATTGCTGCCGATGGAGTTCTGGCGGGCGCGGACGTACTGTAAGATATAGTCAGCCGTTAAATATTTCGGATAAATGACGCTGCCGATATCGAAGCTGTCAATGACCTCATTGAATGAAATCCGGTTCACTTTTGCGATAAGTTTTGCGTTGGAATGTTTTTTCGCAAACAGGGCCAGGAAAATATTTTCCTCGTCCAGTCCCGTGAGGGCGACCAGGGAATCGGCATAGGTGAGACCCTCTTCCAGCAAAAGATTTTCATTGCTGGCATCGCCGTGAATGATGTCGGCTCCGGGAAGCATTTCGCTTAAATAGTCACAGCGTTCCTTTTTCTGTTCGATGATACGGACGCGGAAACCGATCTTTAAAAGGTCCAGGGCCAGGTAGTGGGCGATGGTTCCGCCTCCAATGATAAGGGAGTTTTTCACCTTTTTAGAGCGGAGGCCGATCTTTTCAAAAAACTGCGCGGTGCTCTGTAAGGAACCAACGATGGAAAGAATGTCGCTGTCCTGGAGAACAAAGCTTCCGTTGGGGATAATGACCTCTGAATCCCGCTCCACAGCACAGATTAACACATCGGTTTTCAGTTGGTTCATGATTTCCATAATGGTTTTTCCGCCGAAGCCCACCTCCGGTTTTAAACGGAACCGCAGAAGCTCCACGCGTCCCTTGGCGAAGGTGTCGATTTTGATGGCGGAGGGGAACTTTAAAAGCTTTAAAATTTCCCTGGCAGCCGTAAGCTCCGGGTTGATAATCATGGAAATTCCAAGCTGTTCCCGGATAAACTGGATTTCTTTATTGTATAAAGGATTCCGCACACGGGCAATGGTCTGGCAGCGGCCGCTTTTTTTGGCCATCAGACAGCAGAGGAGATTTAACTCATCCTCTCCGGTGACCGCAATAAAAAGGTCGGCTTCTTCCACGCCTGCTTCCTGCTGTACATTGAAGCTGGCTCCGTTTCCCACAATTCCCATGGCGTCAAAGCGGTTGGAGACATCTTCCACCTTTGCGGGAGAAAGGTCCACCATCACAAGATCGTGACCTTCTGCGCTTAAACGTTCTGCAAGGCTTGTACCAACCTTTCCGCAGCCCACAATGATAATATTCATATGTATTAAGTCCTTTGTCTAAAATTTTTGCTATGCAGCTTCATTATACTATCGAACAAAGTATTCTACAATGCCTGTTAAAAAATCTTTATGCCATTCTCTGTGTTTTAAATATCTGCCTCCCAGCGTCCGGAAGCGCCGCAGGGCAGCACAAGGCCGGAAGCAGTCACAGGAAGACCGATTTCATCGGAGCAGACCGTGCCGCCGAATTTTTTCTTCACTGCCGTTCCCAGCATATAGGTGAGAACGGAGGGCGCCAGGCCTGTGGTGTAGGAATTGATAAGGAAGAATAAAGGTTTATCGGAAAGAAGCTCTGCACACAGCTTTACCAACGGGAAGATAGCATCCTCGATTTTCCAGATTTCTCCCTTGGGGCCCCGGCCGTAGGACGGCGGGTCCATAATTATGGCATCATAGTGATTGCCGCGGCGGATTTCCCGCTCCACGAATTTTACACAGTCGTCCACAATCCAGCGGATCGGGGCGTTCTCTAAGCCGCTGGATTTTGCGTTCTCTTTGGCCCAGCCAACCATGCCTTTGGAGGCGTCCACATGGGTCACAGAGGCGCCGGCCCTGGCAGCGGCAAGGGTTGCCCCTCCGGTGTAGGCAAACAGGTTTAAAACCTTTATGGGGCGCCCTGCCTGTCTGATTTTTTCTCCGAACCAGTCCCAGTTGGCCGCCTGCTCCGGGAACAATCCCGTATGCTTGAAGCTGAAGGGCTTTAGCTGGAAGGTCAGGTCTTTATAACGGATACTCCACTGCTCCGGAAGACTGAAAAATTCCCATTCTCCGCCGCCCTTTGAGCTTCTGTGGTAGTGGCCGTTCATCTTTTTCCACTGGGGGGCCTTTTTTTCCGTGTCCCAGATCACCTGCGGATCCGGACGCACCAGAATATACTTTCCCCAGCGTTCCAGCTTCTCTCCCTTTGAGCAGTCAATGACTTCATAGTCGTTCCATCCATCTGCTGTCCACATAGTTTGATACCGTCACTTTCTCTATTAATATAAGGTTTTTATCATATGATCCATGTCCGCAGGCGGCCATGATGCCTCCGGCGGAATCTGCGTCTGGATTTCCTATGTGGACATTATACGTGATATGGAGGGGACTGTCAAATGGGGGATTGTAAGAGAATTGAAAGATTATTTGTCTTGAATTATTTACAATATACTGGTAAAATAAAAACCAGATGTAGTATACTCGATGGGAGTATGCGAAAATAGACGCAGTGGCGAGGAGATGGATGTATGAAGAAAAAAAATTGGAAGATACTGACTGCGGCTGCCGTAATGAGTCTGGGAATTTTAACGATGAACGCCTATGCTGCGGAAGGCTGGTCCATGTCCAACAATACCTGGATTTATCTGGACAATAACGGGAACCGGGTGACCGGAGAATGGAGAAAGGGAGCGGACAACCTCTGGCGTTATCTTAATAATAACGGAGAAATGGCCATCAACTGCTGGGCAGACGGAGAATATTATGTGGATGCCAACGGTATTATGGTTACAAATAAGTGGATTAAAACCCAGCCGCTTTATGATGATAGCGGGGAACAGGAATGGTTTTATTTCGGAAACAGCGGAAAGCTTGTAAAGGACGGCTGGAAGAAGATTGACGGAAAGAATTACCTGTTTGATTCCGAGGGAATCATGCAGACCGGATGGACGGACGACGGGATTTACTATCTTGGGTCCGACGGTGCCATGAAAACCGGATGGAGATATCTGGAGGCGCCTGAAAGCGATCGGGATGACGATTACGGATACGGGCCGGAAAACGACGAGGGAATGTACTGGTACTATTTTGCAGCCAGCGGAAAAAAATATTCCCCTGAGACGGGAGACGGCGGCGATTACCGCGTCAGCAAGATTGACGGAAAGTATTACTGCTTCAATGATAAAGGGCAGATGCAGACCGGATGGGTTTATATGGAAGGGGAGCCGGATACTGCAAGCTCCGATTCCATTGAAGACTGGAGATATTTTGCAGAGGAGGGCATTAAAAATGCCACTCTGGGCGCAGCAATCTCCGGATGGCTGTCCTTAGAGCCGCCGGAACGGCTTCAGGACAACGTGGACGAGCCTGTGGTCTGGTACTACTTCAGTAAGGAAGGAATTCCGAAGACGGGTCCGAAGTACGGTGAGGCATCCACCAATGACTTTGTACGTGTGGATGGAAAGAGCTACCTGTTTGACCAGAAAGGAAACCCCGTGAAGGGACTCCATAAGGTAGAAATCGGCGATACAGGGGAATACACCTCTTACTATTTTGATGAGTCCTCCAGAACGGCCTTAAAGGGCAAGCGGACGGTGGAAGAGGGCGACGGAAGCAAGAACACCTTCTATTTCAATGAAGGAACCTATGCGGGATGCGGCGTGACCGGAGTAAAGAACAATTATCTTTACTATATGGGAAAACGTCAGGAAGCAGACAATGACAGCCGCTACATCCTTGTGAGCATTCCGGCCTCCAACGGCGGATACTACACCTACGTGGTCAATACCTCCGGCCGTGTTTCAAAGAACACCACGGTGAAGGACAGAGACGGAAACAAGTACAAGGTGAACAGCTCAGGACTCCTTACGGAGATCAATGGAGTGGCAGCCGGAAATGAAAAACACGGCGATCCCATTGAACCGGTTTTTGAAGAGATGGATTAAGGAAAAGGAAATAATATGGCCCGGGGATTTTGAAATCCCCGGGTCTTGTTTTTGGCTTTTTTTAAGATTTAAACCTCTTCACCGTTGATGAATACGTGTTTTACAGTACCCTCTACGGTGAACGGTGTGCCGTCCATAACCACGATATCAGCGTCCTTGCCCTCTTCCAGGGAACCAACTCTGTCGGCGATGCCGATATGCTCTGCCGGATTGATGGTGATGGCGCGGAGAGCATCGTACTCATCCATTCCGGCCTTCATAGCCATACCTGCACATAAGGGCAGATAATGAAGCGGAATAACCGGAGCGTCTGTGATGATGGAAACATGGCAGCCGGCTTTTGCAAGAATGCCCGGTGTTTCCCAGGTCTTGTTCTGAAGCTCGAACTTGGTGGCATGTCCAAGGGTGGGGCCAACAGCCAGCGGTACGTTCTCTTTTACCAGCTCCTCTGTAATCAGATGGCCCTCGGTTACATGCTCAAGAGTGATGTTAAGATCGAACTCTTTTGCAATGCGGAGAGCGGTACAGAGATCGTTGGCCTGGTGTGCATGGGCCTTTAAGGGGATTTCCTTATTGAGAACCGGAATCAGGGCCTCGGACTTCTGATCGTAAGCGGGAAGCTTGGAAGCGTCGTCGCCTGCTGCCTCTACTTTTGCTTTATAAATGGAAGCTTTCTTTAAGGCCTCGCGGATTAAAGCGGCTGTTGTCATACGGCTGGTGATGGTACCGGTGCGGTAGCAGCGCTTCGGATTCTCACCAAAGGCACACTTCATGGCGATGGGGTTCTTTACGATCATGTTGTCAACGCGTTTTCCGTGGGGCTTTATGGCAATAAAGGTACCGCCGAGAGCATTGGAGCTGCCTGGGCCAGTGGCCATACAGGTAACGCCTGCCTTGGCAGCCATTGTCATGCAGGGATCAAGAGGATTGATACCGTCGATGGCACGAAGGTGGGGAGTTACCGGATCATTTAATTCATTGTAGTCCTGACCCTCATAGCCAATTCCATAACCGTCAAGGCCAATGTGGCAGTGTGCTTCAACGAAGCCGGGATATACGTTCATTCCGGATGCATCGATGACTTCTGCTCCGTCAGCGCTTAAATTTGTACCGATTTTTGCGATTTTTCCGCCGTCAACCAGAATGTCAGCGACAACCGGTTCCTTGGCCACTGCTGTGTGCAGGGTACCGTTTTTGATTAATAACATGAATAGTTCCTCCTTTTTTTTATCTCTGACACAGGGGTTCCTGTGTTTCAGACATTCTAAGATACAACATTGATTGGATTTCCGTCAAAAAATGCATGAATGTTTCCTGCCAGAATGGACACCAGACGTTTTCTGGTCTCCAGCCCCTTCCAGCCCATATGGGGAGTCAGGATTACGTTGTCCATGGTGTAGAGGGGATTATCGGAAGCCGGGGGCTCCGTCTCCTGTACATCCAGCCCCGCTCCGGCGATCACGCCGCTTTTCAGGGCATCGATCAAAGCCGGTTCATCAATTAAGGCTCCGCGGGAGGTATTGATGAGGAAGGCTGTGGGCTTCATCAAGGACAGGGTTTCCCGGTTGATTAAATGTCTGGTCTGCGGCGTTAAGGGACAGTGCAGAGAGACATAATCGCTTTCTTTAAGAAGTGTGGGAAGATCCACATAACGGATGGACTCCGTGTTCTCCTTTGGTGTTCTTGTGTAAACCAGAATCTTCATATCCAGGGCCTGTGCCACCTTTATGACCTCACGGCCGATGTTTCCGGCACCAATGATTCCGAGCGTTTTCTCATTGATTTCCACATGGTTTACCTGGAGATTTTTTGTAAAGTTATCATGATTTCCATGGGCCAGCATGTTCATCTGGACCTGCATGGAGGAGCTTAAATTTAAAAGCATCATGATCGCTGTATGGGCCACTCGCTTGGAGCTGTAAGCCGGTATATTACATACGGTGATTCCCATTTCACGGGCGGCAGATAAGTCCAGGTTGTTGTATCCGGTTCCGGCTTCACAGAGTAATTTTACGGATTCCGGAAACTGACGGATCAGATCACCGCTCACGGGCATTTCCTTGGTCACAACAACAGCGGCACCCTGGATCCGCTCTAAAAGCTCATCCGGCGCGGTGTCGTCATAGACCGTCACGTCGTCGGACAGCACGGAGAAATCCAGCCGGCCGTCGTAATTCATTTTCGCAGCGTTTAAAACCACGGTTTTTTTGTTCATGTCCTGGCCCCTTTCTGAGAACTGTTTCTCCCTCTATGATACCGTTAGTAGAGGAAAAATGCAAGTCTTCATTTCCTGTTGTCGTTTGCACGTCAAATTTTACCATTGAAACGTGATTTTGTGCATTTCACACAAGATCGGTTGCGGAAAAGTGAGGAAAATATTAAAATTGTCACATAAATTTAAAAAGTTTATAAACAGTTGCAGCAATCAAAATGGCAAAGGAGAGGTAAGTATGAGAAGTATGAAAAAAATCGCAGCCGCTGTTCTTTCAATCACCATGTTGGCATCTTTAACTGCATGCGGAAGCTCCGGCAGCGCTGATACAACAACAGCAGCCGCAGCAGCCACAGAAGCAGCCACCACAGCCGTTGAGGCAGCAAAGGACGATGCAAAGCCGGCTGAGGCAGCAGAACCCAAGGTTGAAATTGACCGTACAAAAGAATTCGTTACCGTTGCCACCGGCCCAACGAGCGGTATCTATTACCCCATCGGCGGAGCATTCGCAACTGCTCTTGGAAATGCAGGTTATAAGACCTCCGCACAGGCAACAGGCGCATCCGTTGAAAATATCAACCTGATATTAAACGGAGAGGCAGAAATTGCCATTTCCATGCAGGACTCCGTAATGCAGGCTTATGAGGGCTTCGGCGCATTTGATACCGCAGAGCCGGATTTAAGAGCCATGATGAGACTGTGGCCCAACTACGTACAGCTTGTAACCGTAGAAGGCACAGGAATCAAGAGCGTTGAGGACTTAAAGGGCAAACGTGTAGGTGTTGGCGCACCGAACTCCGGCGTTGAGTTAAACGCAAGAATGATTTATGAAGCATATGGAATGACATACGAAGACAGTAAGGTTGACTACTTATCCTACGGCGAAGCCATTGACCAGATGAAGAACGGCCAGTGTGATGCAGCATTCGTTACCTCCGGTCTTCCGAACGCAACGGTTTCCGAGCTGGCATTCAGCTATGACATGGTAATCGTTCCCATCGACGGCGAAGGCAGAGACAAACTGATCGAGCAGTATCCGTTCTTCGCAGCAAGCACCATTCCTGCTGATACATACAACAACAAAGAGGATGTTGAGAGCGTATTCGTTTACAACATCATGCTGGTAAATAAGGACCTGTCCGACGATATGGTATATGATATGCTGGATGTGATCTTTGCAGACGATGGTATCTCCACCATCAAGGCATCCCATAACACAGCCGACAAGAACATTGACATCACCTTCGGTGTAGACGATGTTAAGATCCCGCTTCACGACGGCGCTGCCAAGTGGTGGAAGGATCATGGCTATGAGACACCTCAGAACTAAATTAAAACGTATTGTTCCGGTACTTGTGATATTGATTGTGATTTCTGCTGCCGTGTTTACACGGCAGCAGAAAAAAATTCTGGTGGTGGAAGAGCTGGAAACCGGAAAGGTCTATGCAGAGATTCCTGTAAAGACCGGAGATGAGCTTTCCTTCCAGTGGGAACATTCCTTTGAACATATTCCCTGGTATGAGTATTACGAGATCAGGGAGGACGGCAGTTTTATTCTCCATACCATTGCAGTTGCAGGCTTCGGGGCCGGGATTCCGGCGGAGATGGACTGTACCTACCGGTATGAAGACGGACTGATTTATATGGACGACATTGAAAGTGAGTTCCCGCAGTTTAACTGGATCAATTCGCAGACGGCGTTAAAAAATATCAAAATCAATGGAGAGCTGCTTCTTCTGGGATCTGATATGCCCCATCATGTGAAGATGGTGCTGCGCATCCGGAATGGATTTGAAAAGTAACTGACGACTGTTTTGCACAGGGGAAGGAGAAATGAAATGAGCGAGAATGAGAAATTAAAAAACCCTGTTCTCAGTGCCGCAGATGCAGAGATGTCTGAGGAAGAGAAAGAAAAGCTCCTTGAGCAGTTTGATAAAGAAAGCAAAACCCGCAAATTCGGCTCCCCGGTTTTAAAGAAGGCATACCGGGTATTTGCAATTATTGTTACCTTATACCACCTGATTTTTGCATCCGGTCTTTATATGCCGGAGACCTTAAAGCACCGTTCCATCCATGTGGGAATGATTTTAATTCTGGCCTTTGCCTTATATCCGGCCACCAAGAAAGCCAGCCGTAAGGTCATTGCATGGTACGATTATGTGCTGATGGTGTTGGCGGCAGCAGTTCCGATTTATATGTGCCTGGATTATTTCAACATCATCAACCGTGCCGGTAAGCCCAACAACATGGACGTGATCATCGGTACGATTTTAACATTGATTGTTCTGGAAGCAACCCGCCGTGTCTGCGGTATGGCTCTTCCGATCATTGCCATTATTTTCATGATTTACAGCTTAATGGGAACCAAGCAGGGCTTAATCCCCATTGACATTCCCGGCATCTTCTTACACAGAGGATATACATGGCAGAAATTAATGAGCCATTTCTTCTCCAACACGGAGGGCATATACGGGTCGTCGGTAAACGTCGCGTCCACGTATATTTTCCTGTTCATTGCCTTTGGTGAGGTTATGAACAAGTGCGGCATGGGCCAGTTCTTCAATGACTTTGCCAATGCCATCGCAGGCGGCACCAAGGGCGGCCCCGCAAAGGTAGCCGTTGTTGCCTCCGGTCTTTTAGGTATGATCAATGGTGCAGCCGTAGCCGTGGTAGTAACCACAGGTTCCTTCACCATTCCGCTTATGAAAAAATCCGGTTATGACGATGAATTTGCAGGTGCCGTTGTGGCAACCGGTTCCGTCGGCGGACAGTTGATGCCTCCGGTTATGGGCGCCGCTGCATTCATCATGGCTGATACCCTCGGTATGAAGTACAATGAACTTCTTGTTTCCGCCATTATCCCGGCTGTAATCTATTACATGGGCATTCTGTTCCAGATCCAGATGAGGGCTGAGAAGGTTGGAATGAAGGGAACTCCCAAGGACCAGCTTCCCAAGATGTCTCAGGTTATGAAGGAGTACGGCCATCTGGCTCTTCCGATTATTTTCCTGGTATACATGCTGTTCTTCTCCGGAAAGACCGTTATCATGGCAGCATTCTACACCATCGTATTTACGATCATCGTTGCCGAGTGTAAGAAAAATACACGTATGAGCGTTCAGGACATTCTGGATGCCATGGTTGCCAGTGCGAAATCCACCGTATCCGTGGCCATCGCCTGCGCCTGCGTAGGTATCATCGTTGGTTCCTGCTCCATCACAGGCTTTGCTCTTAACATGGCCAATACCATCATCAGCATCGGCGGCAAGAGCCTGATGTTTACACTGGTATTTACAATGGTAACATGTATGATCTTAGGAATGGGTCTTCCCAGCATCCCGTCCTATATCATCACCTCTACCATCGCAGCTCCGGCCCTGGTACAGCTTGGTATCCCGGCCCTGGTTGCCCACATGTTCTGCTTCTACTTTGCAATGTTTGCAAACCTGACTCCGCCGGTTGCTCTGGCAGCCTTCGCAGCGGCAGGTATTGCAGGCGGCAGCCCCATGAAGACAGGATGGGCTTCCGTAAAGCTTGCTCTGGCAGGATTTATTTTACCGTACATGTTCGTTTACAATACAGACCTGTTACTGCTTGATACCCCCATTGGAAAGGCCATCCAGGTTGCCATTACCGCAGCCATCGGCGTATTCTTAATCAGTGTTGCAGTAGAGGGCTTCCTGTTTGGAAAGGTTAATATTGTTCTCAGGATTGTCAGCCTGATCGGCGCGTACCTGCTGATTGACAGCGGATTGACGACCGATATCATCGGAATTGCAATCTTCGTTTGTATTATCATTTTCCAGAAGACAACATCGAAAAAAAGTGCTACAATAGCAGCATAGGCATGAGCAAAGGGGCTGCTGCAGAGAATTGACTGCAGTGGCCTCTTTTGTTATTAAAAATGGCTCTGTTGTGGAGGATGCGTATGATCTTTGATGTGATTTACAGTATCTGTTTTAATATCTGCCTTTTGGTGGTTCTGGCCTTTCTTATGACCAAGATGGAATTTGTCCAGAGACTCCTGCTAAACGAGGAGGAAACGGAGCGGGAAGAGGAGGGGGCCAGAATCCAGAACCTTGGCGAGAAGCTGGTTCTGGGAATGATTTTCGGTGCCTTCTGCATCATTTCTGACTATATAGGAATCCAGGTGACAGGTGCGCTTCCCAATGCCCGTGTCATCGGCGTTCTGTCCGCAGGCTTTTTAGGCGGTCCGGTTTCCGGAATCGTAACCACGGTGATTGCCTGTGTACACAGATACATTATTTTCCCGGAGAGAATTTCCACGATGGCCTGTGTTCTGTCTGCCATGATTCACGGCGTGATCGGCTGTGTGATCGGATACAGGAAAAAAGGAAACAGGCAGTATTCCAACGGGTTTCTTCTGGGCATTACGTTTCTTTCCGAGCTGATTCATGTGGCGATGATTCTGCTTCTCACAAAGCCCTTTGCAGAAGCGTTAAACATTGTGGAGGTGGTCATTGTTCCCATGGTGATCATCAACTCGGTGGGTATGGTGATTTTCTTCAATGTGTTTAAGTCGATTTTTAACACAGAAGACCTAAAGGTGGCCTCCAAAGTATCCCTGGCCATGCGTACGGCAGAGCGGTGTGCTCCCTATCTGGCCCGGGTGAATAAGGGAAGAGAGAACATTCAGAAAATCATTGACATCGTTATGGAGGAGTATCACTGCCAGGGCGTGGCGCTGATTCAGGGGATGGATTTTCTGGGGTGCAGCAGCGCCTTCCGCTCCATTGTCCTGACGGAGGACAACTACCCAAGGCTCCTTTCGGCCACCAAAACATACAAGACGACGAGAATCAGTAAAATCCCCCTCCCGGAGGATGGATTTTATCCCCTTTACCAGAATAACGTGGTCATTTCTGCTCCGATTATCGGAGACGACAACAGGGTGACGGCTCTGGTGATGTTAGTTAAGAAGAATGCGTATTCGTACCGGGCAGACATTGAATTCGTAACGGGACTTGCCAATTACTTCGCCACGCAGATTAAGCTGGCGGCCATGGAGGAGCAGAAGGAAGCCTTGAGGAAAGCGGAAATCACAACGCTCCAGTCCCAGATTAACCCACATTTTCTTTTTAATTCCTTAAATACCATTTCTTACTTCTGCCGGGAAAAGCCGGAGAAGGCAAGGGAGCTTCTTCTGGCCTTAAGCTCCTATTTCAGAAACATGCTGGAGGACATTGACTACATGGTGACTCTGGACACAGAGCTTGAGCACGTGAAGGCTTATACCATGCTGGAGGAGGCCAGATTTGAGGACCGGCTATCGGTGGAAATCCGGGCGGAGGCCGAGGATTTGACCTGCTGCGTTCCCAACCTGATTTTACAGCCCATTGTGGAAAATGCCATCCACCACGGGGCCATGAAGCGGGAGCGGGGCGTTGGAAAGGTGACGGTACAGGTGAAACGGGAAGAAAAGAGTACGCGGATTGACGTCATAGACAACGGACCGGGAATTGATTACCGGATTATCCAGAGCCTTTACGGAGGCGAAAAGGTGGAACACACGGGAATCGGGCTTATGAATGTACAGCAGCGTCTGGTGAGCATTTATGGAAAGGGATATGGGCTTCAGATTGTTTCCAGCGAGGCTGGAACCAATGTCAGGATGAATATTCCCCATCAGGAGGTGAAATGTCATGAGAATAGCGATTGTGGATGATGAGCGTCCTGCAAGAAGCGAGCTTAAGTATTTGGTCAGCCAGTGTGAGCCGGAGGCGGAGATCACAGAGGCGGAAAGCAGCGAGGAGTTTTTGAAAATCCTGGAGGAGAACCAGTTTGATGTGTGCTTTGTGGACATCAATCTGGGCGGAATGAACGGCACCACCATGGCCTCCATGCTGAAAACGAAATGTCCGGACACCCAGATCATATTTGCCACAGCGTTCCGTGACTATGCAGTCAAGGCCTTTGAAATCGGAGCCACGGATTATCTTTTAAAACCCTTTGATTACGAGCGGGTAAAAAAGACCATGGAACGGCTGAAGGAGCAGACAAAGGAAAAGCAGGCGCCGTCGGAATGGGAGATCAATAAGATCATGGTGAACACCGGAACCAGCTTTCAGGTCCTGGATGTGGCAAAGATTGTGTACATAGAGACGGAAAAACGTTCCTGCAAAATACACATGGCCGACGGAAGTTTTTACCTTCAGAATGAGTCTCTGAACAATTATGAGATGAATCTGAGAAGATGCCGGTTTTACAGGATCCATAAAAGCTATCTGATCAATCTGGATTATGTGATGGAGATGCAGGTCAGCTACAATAACGGATACTGTGTGCGGCTTAAGCATTATGAGAAAGAGTGCCTTCCCATCGGGCGCAGCCAGATCAAGGAATTCCGGCAGATTTTTGAAAAATAAGGGAAAGAAATCTTGAACCCATCTCTTCTGATGAGTATAATATTTCTAAAAGAAGGGGGGATTTTATATGTTGTGGAAAGACGCTTGCTTTATGGCACTGGAGAATGCCGGTATGTTTGAAAATTCCGGTCACCGGACACGGTTTCATGAGATGTTGGATTGTTATGCGAACTATCCGTTTTTCACAAAGGGACTTTGCAAATGCATGTATCTGTCCGCCTGGGATGAGGAACATTTTGTGATCATGCTGGAAACTTTAACCAATATGGCTCTGGGCCAGGAGGAAGATACCGAGGATATGAAATTCCAGGGTGATGTGCTGTCCGAGGAAAACATGGATGAACATGCCTACGGGGAAGCACTTATGTTCCAGATTTCAGGGGCATTCCTTGAAAACAGGAAACCGGATTTATCAAAGCTTTCCGAGATGTCCGAAGAGTATCAGCATATTGTGGACCGCGGAATGAAAGCGGCAGAAATTATTGAGGGAGTCTGAGCGCAGTCTGCTCATGATCGGAGGACAGGAAAATGAAATATATTTGTTCGGAATGCGGACGCAGAGAAGAGGTAACCACAAAAAAGGCGAAATGTCCGTGCGGCGGTTTGTGGAAACTGGAGTATGAGCCGCCGAAATTTGATCTGGAAAAAGTGGACCGGGACACCTGGGGGCTGTTCCGGTACCGGGAGTTCATGCCCCTGGAGGGAGATGCCTGGAAGGAGATTACCATGGGAGAAGGAATGACTCCGGTGGTGCCTCTGGATGAGGATGTACTCCTTAAGATGGATTATTTTATGCCGACACTTTCCTTTAAGGACAGGGGAGCTGTGGTTTTGGCAGCGCACTGTAAGGCCATCGGCGTAAAACAGGTGGCGCAGGATTCCAGCGGAAATGCAGGAAACAGTGTGGCGGCCTACTGCGGAAAGGCCGGTATTGCATGTGAGATTTTTGTGCCGGAGGGAACTTCTCCCAAAAAGATCACAATGATTCAGTCCCACGGTGCTGCGGTGCATGTAATTCCGGGAAACAGAGAGGCCTGTGCAGGTGCCTGCCGCCGGAAGGTGGATGAGGAAGGGATTTATTATGCCAGCCATGTGTATAACCCATTCTTTTACGAAGGGACCAAAACCTATATTTACGAGGTATTTGAGCAGCTTCACCGGATCCCGGAGCATATTTTTATTCCCACAGGCAACGGGACCCTGTTTTTGGGCGTGATGAAGGGCTTAGAGCATCTCCTTAAGAGCGGCGCCATTGACCGGATGCCGAAGGTGGTGGCCGTCCAGAGCGAGCGGTGCAATCCCCTGGAGGAGGCCTGGAAGAAGGGAAAGAAAGAGCCGGAAACGATCATTTCCATTCCCACCATTGCTGAGGGCATTGCCATTGCCGAGCCCATGCGCGGAAAAGAAATCCTGGAGTATATCTATAAATATGGAATCGAAGTGCAGACCGTGCCGGAGGATGGGATTCTGGAAGCCAGGGAAGCTCTGGCAAAGAAAGGAGTCTTCTGTGAGCATACAACGGCAGGAACCTATGCGGCATACCTGGCGTATGTAAGGCAGCACGGACGGACCCCGGATACGCTGATTCCCATGTGCGGTGCAGGGCTTAAGTCCGAGCACTGAGAAGAGATAGAAAAATAATGATGCCGAAAGCCGGACAGGCTTTGCAGGCTGCGAAATGAAGGTATGGCAGGGGAATTATCCCCTGCCTCTTGTTTTGTCATATTCAGAAAGACAGCGTATGGCTTCGCCGGACAGCGGGAAAATGGCGATCATGTTGAAGATGGTCATGAGACCGATTCCCACATCGCCCAGATCCCAGACGAAGGTGTAGGCGGCCAGGCCTCCGATGAACAGCATGATCAGAGCAAGAACCTTATAAGCAGTCTGTGAAATCCAGTTGTCGCCGAACAGATAGGCCACATTGGGTCTGGCATAAAAGAGAATGCCGATGAAGGTGGAAAAGCTGAAAAGCCATAATGTGACCGCGATGAAAATAACGCCGAAGGTTCCCATATGGTAGTTCATGGCTGTCTGGAGCAGGTCCATGCCGGAAAGGCCGCTTACCAGGTCCTGGGGAACCAGAAGCATGATGAAGGCGGAGCAGCTGCAGATCACAATGGTGTCGATGAAGACGCCGAATGCCTGTAAAAGACCTGCCTTGGCGGGATGTTCCACGTCTGCGGCAGCGGAGGCGCAGGGAGCAGAGCCGGAACCGGCTTCGTTGGAGAAGAGACCGCGTTTGATTCCGTTCATCAAAACGGCTCCGAAGCCGCCGGCCACAGCCTGGCGGATGCCGAAGGCCTCTTCAAGGATATTCCGGAACACCTGCGGAAGCTGTCCTGCGTTCTTTATAATAATGAATACGGTAATCAGGAAGTAGCAGCCTGCCATAAAGGGAACCATGATATCCAGAACCTTTACCGTGGCATTCTTCCGCAGGACAATGACGGCTGCCAGAAGAACCAGAATGATGGTGGTGGTAAGGGGCGGGATATGGAAGGCATTATAAAAGGCAGAGGAAACGGAGTTGCTGATTACCTGGCTGATGCCGCACCAGCAGATCAGGCCGGAAATGGCAAAGAGCACGGCAATGACAGAATATCTCTGCGGTTTCCGGTTCCTTGTAAAAAGGCTATGGATATAGTAGGCAGGGCCGCCCCGGTATCCGCCGTAGAGGGGATCCTTTTCCTTGTAAAGCTGGGACAGGGTGGCTTCCACAAAGGCTGTGGAGGAGCCGAGGAGAGCCGTTACCCACATCCAGAACACGGCGCCTGCTCCGCCTGCGGAGATGGCCGCCACAACTCCCACCAGGTTTCCCATGCCGACTCGTGTTGCAGTGGCAATGATAAGAGCCTGGATGCCGGAAATGGAATTCTTTCCCCGGGAGCTCTGCTTTTCCGTGGCAATCCGTACCATTTCAGGAAACAGGCGGACCGGAAGAAATCTGGTACGGACCGTGAAATAGATTCCTGCCGGAATCAAAATCAAAACCAGCAGAGAAAGACCGACAGAGTTTCCGCCGGGAAGCGGCAGAGTCACAAGATCGCCCCAGAGAAGCTGGTATACGGCGCTAAAAAGTTTCATATTTATATCTCCTGTATGTTTCGGTGTCCCGCCGGTCCCCGGCGGCTTTATGGCGCGGACGCAGGGCGGCGAACAGTAGTGGTTTCATTATAAACAGATTTTGGGGAAAAGGGAAGGGGAAGAATGGGGAAAATGTAGGGTAAGCGGCCAAAGGTTTGTGTTTGGGCGGAAATGGACAGCCGGCAGGAAAAACCGGGATGAATTGCGGCAGAATTTATGGTATACTTATGGCTGTAAGTGATTCTAGTATGCCACAAAGGAGGATATGGAACATGATTTTAGATTTGGTGAAAAAGAACCGCAGCTACCGCGGCTTTGATGAGACGAGAAGGGTGGAAAAGGAGGAGCTGGTTCAGATGGTAAACTGTGCCAGGCTGTCGGCTTCCAGCGTTAATGTCCAACCGTTCCGCTATTATCTGGCCTGGGAAAAGGAAGATGTGGACAGGATTCAGCCGTTAACCGGATGGGCGAGGAACCTGCCGCAGCTCAAGCTGCCCCATGAGGGAATGTGTCCCACCGCCTTTATTATTATCTGTCAGGATACCAAAATTTCTGATTCTCTCCCCAGATTCCAGAAAGACGTGGGGATTGCAGCCCAGACGATTCTTCTGGCTGCCACGGAAATGGGGCTTGGCGGCTGCATGATCGGGAATTTCAAGGCCGGGCAGGTGAAAGAAGCGCTTCAGCTTCCGGAAAATCTTGCCCCGCAGTTGATTGTAGCCATTGGAAAGCCGGCAGAAACCATTGTAATCAAGGAAATTGAAGAGGGAGAGTCCACGGCCTATTATCGTGATGAAAATGACGTCCATTATGTTCCGAAGCGGAAGCTTGAGGATGTGATTTTATGTGCACATACTTTTGCAAAGGTAACCGCAAATAGACACTGAAAATATCCCGAAAAGGCTGGTTATTTTGAGATGTTTCTATTATACTGAAAAGTAGGGAACATGATGCAAATAGAGCCTTTTAGGGCAGTATAAGGGGACGGCTGGGTTACTTTTGCAGAAGTAACTGCCACCCGTCTGGTAGAGATTTTATGATGCCTACGCCCGAAGTGTAAGATGCTGTTTACTTGATCAGCGACGGTTTCAGTACCACCTGGTCCGCTGGAATGGATACCAGGTGGCAGAGTTCCATCAGTTTCCTGCCTAACAGCAGTTGAGCCAGTTCGAACGGGGTGTGGCCGTTTAAACTGGCTCTTGCTGTGCTGTTGATATGATTGGCTATCTGTGTAGCGTCCTCCTGGGTAAGAGGTGAAAAGGTGCGGCCCTTGGGAAGGATATAGCGGATAAATTCATGATTCTTTTCCAGTCTTCCCTTCTGCCAGGAGGCCATCGGATCACAGAAGTATACGCGTGTATGCCCTCCGTCCCCGGTTTCCCGCTCAAAGACCTGTGGATCCTTAAAGGAGGAGCCATTGTCTGTGAGGATCAAAGGAAACAATCTGGCATAGGTTTCCGGTCCAAGATTGTCATAAAGAAAATCAAAAACCTCCCTGACATATTCTCTGCGGTCAGCAGGAAGCAGAAAAACAAGCATAAGAAGGCAGCTTCGGAACAACAAAGTAAGGAATACATTCTCGTTTTTTCCACCGGATCTCTCTACAACATCCATTTCTACGACCGGGGTGTCCGGATGCTGTGCCATATAACTTTCAAAATCCGCATAAGTACGATTTTCACGGTACCCTGGGATTTCTGCTTCTTTATGGTGTTTGTGGCGTGGTTTGTAACGAACTTTGCGCGGCAGGTCCAGGTTAATGGCCGTAAAGAGTTTCTGATCAATGTAGTTGTACAAGGTACGCTGGGAACAGCCAATTTCCGCGGCATGGGAGAGATAGATATGAGAAAGGGGCTGTCCCTGCTTTAAAAGAGGAGAAATAAGCTTATCCAGCTGTTCCAGAGACTCAGGGGACTGGTTGATGCCGCTGCGGGAAGAAGATTTGACTTCATGATAGGCGTCATCCGCATATTTGGCCCGATAGAAAAAGAAATCATGGGAACAGGACCGGAGTTTTGGGCATTTGTTGCAGACATAGGGCGGTTTCTTAAGAAGCTCACACACTTTAGGAGAAAAGTCCTTACAGTACAGCGTACAGCGCTTGCTGCGGCATTTGGAGCAGAGAGAATCACACCGTGGATTTCCGCAGAGGGATTTGAGCGTACAGGTCCCCAGGTGCTCGCATTCTGACCGTTTCCGCGTCATTTCATTCGAATAGTGGAAAACAACGGAACGGTGATTGCGTACTTCTCTGGAAATGGTAGTGGGATATTTGTTAAGCTCTTTTGCAATCTGGGAGAAGCTTTTCCCTTCTTCCAGCATGGTCTCGATCCGGATACGATCTGAGAGAGTTAAATGTTTCATAATAACCTCCAATCTGCTTTGGGCTGCAGACAAGTCCATGATACCTCATTGCAAGACTAAAAGCCATTCCCTTTTTGCAGGACTAATTGCAGTCCCTAACGCAATAGGAGGCTCTTCTTCAGAAACGGGTCTGCAATAAGTTTTTCATTTTACGCTGGGTGTGAAATTTTTATGAAATTAGCACTCGACGCTTGACAGTGCTAACAATACGTGCTATATTCCATGTATAACAAGTTGACACATATGAACTAAGGAGGCTTGAATATGAATATCAGCAAATTTACACAGAAGTCGGTGGAAGCCGTACAGGGATGTGAAAAGTTAGCTTATGAATATGGAAATCAGCAAATCGATCAGGAACATCTTCTGGTGAGTCTTCTGAGGCTGGAGGACAGCCTGATTATGAAGCTCATAACGAAGATGGGAATATCCGGTGAGCAGTTTTTAAATGAGGCAGAACAGGCCGTGAATAAGCTGCCGAAGGTATCCGGAGGCGGCCAGGTGTATCTGACCAATGACCTGAATAAGGTTTTAATAAGCGCTGAGGACGAAGCAAAGGCCATGGGAGACGAATATGTTTCCGTGGAGCATCTTTTCTTATGCCTTTTGAAGGAACCCAACCGGGCGATGAAAGAGCTTTTCCGTCTGTATGGAATTGACAGGAACAAGTTTTTACAGGCACTTTCCACGGTGCGCGGAAACCAGCGGGTGGTCAGCGACAACCCGGAAGCCACATACGATACACTGAATAAGTACGGTGCAGATCTGGTGGAGCGGGCCAGGGACCAGAAACTGGATCCGGTGATCGGCCGTGATTCAGAAATCAGGAATGTAATCCGGATCCTGTCCAGAAAAACAAAGAATAATCCGGTTTTGATCGGTGAACCCGGTGTCGGTAAAACCGCCGTGGTGGAGGGCCTGGCCCAGAGAATTGTCCGCGGTGATGTGCCGGAGGGCTTAAAGGATAAGAAGCTGTTCTCCCTGGATATGGGCGCTCTGGTGGCAGGAGCCAAGTACCGGGGCGAATTTGAGGAGCGGTTAAAGGCCGTTCTGGAAGAGGTAAAGAAGAGCGAAGGACAGATTATCCTGTTCATTGATGAGCTCCATACCATTGTGGGAGCAGGAAAAACCGAGGGCTCCATGGATGCAGGAAATATGCTGAAGCCCATGCTGGCCCGCGGCGAGCTTCACTGCATCGGTGCAACAACCCTGGACGAATACCGGAAATATATTGAAAAAGACCCGGCTCTGGAACGTCGTTTCCAGCCGGTTCATGTGGATGAACCCACAGTGGAAGATACGATCTCCATTCTCCGCGGCTTGAAAGACCGCTATGAGGTTTACCATGGAGTAAAAATTACGGACTCCGCTCTGGTATCGGCCGCGGTACTTTCCAACCGTTATATCAGTGACCGTTTCCTTCCGGATAAGGCCATCGATCTGGTGGATGAGGCCTGCGCCATGATCAAAACAGAGCTGGATTCCATGCCGACAGAGCTGGATGAGCTTTCCAGAAAGATCATGCAGCTGGAAATTGAGGAAGCGGCCCTTAAGAAAGAAACAGATCATTTAAGCCAGGAGAGGCTTTCTGACTTGCAGAAGGAGCTGGCAGAGCTCCATGACACCTTTGCATCCCAAAAAGCCCAGTGGGAAAATGAAAAGGCATCTGTGGATAAGCTTTCCAGTCTCAGAGAGGAGATTGAAGGCCTGCACCGCCAGATTCAGGACGCCCAGCAGAAATATGATTTGAATAAGGCGGCAGAGCTGCAGTACGGAAAGCTGCCGCAGCTTGAAAAGGAACTCCGTGAGGAGGAAGAACGGGTGAAAAACCAGGATTTAAGCCTGGTGCATGAAAGCGTCACCGAGGACGAAATCGCAAGAATCATTTCCAGATGGACTGGAATTCCTGTGGCGAAGCTGACAGAAAGTGAAAGGAATAAGACACTTCATCTGGATGAGCAGCTTCACAAGCGTGTGGTTGGACAGGATGAAGGTGTGGAGAAGGTTACAGAGGCCATTATCCGTTCCAAAGCCGGAATCAAGGACCCCACAAAGCCCATCGGTTCCTTCCTGTTTTTGGGGCCCACCGGTGTCGGGAAAACAGAGCTTGCCAAAGCGCTGGCGGAGAACCTGTTCGATGATGAGAACAACATGGTGCGTATCGACATGAGTGAGTATATGGAGAAACATTCCGTATCCCGCCTGATCGGAGCGCCGCCAGGATATGTGGGATATGATGAAGGCGGACAGCTCACGGAGGCCGTGAGACGGAAACCTTACTGTGTGGTTCTTTTTGATGAGGTGGAAAAGGCACATCCCGATGTGTTCAATATCCTGCTTCAGGTTCTGGACGATGGACGAATCACAGACTCCATGGGAAAGACCGTGGACTTTAAAAACACGATTATCATTTTGACCTCCAATATCGGTTCCCAGTATCTTCTGGAGGGAATTGATGAAGCCGGAAGAATCAAGCCGGAGGCAGAGCAGATGGTCATGAATGACTTGAGAGCCCACTTCCGTCCGGAGTTTTTAAACAGGCTGGATGAAACCATTCTGTTTAAGCCGCTGACCAGGGAAAATATCGGCGGAATCATCAATCTTCTGGTGGCAGACGTCAACAAACGTCTGGCAGACAAAGAGCTTTCCATTGCCCTTTCTGATTCTGCAAAGCAGTTTATCGTTGAGAATGGCTATGACCCGGTGTACGGTGCAAGACCTCTGAAACGATACCTGCAGAAGAATGTGGAGACTCTGGCAGCGAAGCTGATTCTTTCCGATGGAGTCCACACAGGTGATACGATTCTTGTGGATTTGGTGGACGGAAGGCTTACGGCTTTGGCTGAGAAAAATTTGTAAAACTTATAGCACAAAAGATACCGCCGCCCCCGGCACCTATGCAGGCTGGGGGCAGCGGTTTTGCTTTTAATAGTCCGGTATGATATGAGGTGAGGGCACGGTCTGCGGCTGCGGCCATTGTGACCTTTTTTTGACGGATACAAATTTACTGGCTAGACTGCAGCGACTTGAGATAATCGAGTATTTTCTGGTATTCCATGGAAAATACGGCTTTCCCTGTTTCCACGTCGCTGACTGTAAAGCGCTGGAGCAGGAATTGTTCCATACGTCTCTGCATAGAAGATGTGTGCCAGGGAGCGGTTTTCCTGTCAGAACGTGTTGTAAACAGTTCTATGATAAACAAAGCACAGCAGAGAATCGGATAATCCTTGATGGAATCCGGTATTACCGGGCTGAGAAAATCATAGGAGCTTACTTTCAGACGCTCCCTGTCTGACAAAATGACAGATGGAGGAGGTACCAGTCCCGAAAAGGGTAATTTTATGTCTTTAAAGTGGAAGGACAGAAAGAGCTTCTTCCATTTGGGAGGGAAGTTGGCAGTGTCACAGGTGCTTTTTCCCTGGCCGCGTCGGAGAGTAAAGGAGATTTTATCTTTGCCAAGAACAGCCTCATAAAAATAATTTTTATCCGAATCTGGTATCCTGTGCGAAGCTCCGGCGGAAATATCGGACAGAAAACGGAATAAGCTTTTGGCACAAACAGTAGGAATGTTTACAGAATGGGAACGGGCATAAGCGAGGAAGCTGTCTGCCTGCTTCTGAAGGCCTTGCATGATCTGCTCCCGAATATATTTTACTGCCTGGTTATGGTGCTGCTGCTCCATCCATGGGGAAAAACCAACGATTTCTTCACGGGAAACATCCATTTGAATCCAGTTAGAAGGAAAGTTGAAAACTAAATGGAATTTCTGAAAATCCTGACTAAATTTTTCCTCATAGGAAAGCAGATGCGTGTGGGAGAGGTTAAATAAATCTTCCCAGTCGTCGGTTTCCATCAGAATGCCGGAGTTGAGAATAAAGCAGTCCGGTGCAGAACTTTTATTAGGCAGAAAGATAAACATGCCATAGGGATACTGCTCCAGAGTTTTGCCGCTCAATATTTCCTTTTCCCAGTCCATTTCCCTTACAGTTCCGTCTTCATGAAAGGGAACGAAGAAACGGAAGGGACTTTTACAGAATTCCGTTCGTATTTTATGGGCTGGAAATACCATATTCCGTTTTGTTCCGGAACGTTCAATATGAATGGGATACTGGATATCCAGCATGACCCGGTTGATATAGTCGGTGATCTTTTTTTCACTGGTGGAATTATCCAGATAAAGCCGGATATTGGTTCCTGTCTGGGCGGAAGGGTCCCGCTCAATGAAGAAGCACCCTTCATAATTGGGAATATGAAGGCGAAGCCCCTCTTTTTCATCCTGGAAGGACCGCGTCTGGACATCAATTTCCTGGCAGACCATGAAGGAGGAAAGAAAGCCGATTCCGAAGCTGCTGATGGGCTTATAGGAAATTCCCAGTTCAGCATAATCATCTCCGGAGTAAAAGCTCCGGCCAATGCTGGTAAAATACCGTTCAATTTTATAGCGGTCCATGCCAGTTCCCTTGTCGGTAATCTGAAAAAAGGGTTTTCCCTGCTCTGCTGTACCAAACTGAATTTGGATGGCACAATCTTTCTTAGCGAACGTCCGGTCCATGGCCATACGGACAGAAATCGCATCAATGGAATTCTGAATCAGCTCTCTGGCAAAGACCTCCTTGCTGTCATAGATATTATCTCCGGTCAGGAGAGGGAGAAGCGTAGGAATATACGCCTCAAAATTGTAGTTATCCAGGGCATCCAGAGAGGGGTCCTTTTCAATCTTTGGAAGCAGGTAATATAACTTCAGGCCGATCAGTTTGAAGTAATCCTCAAATTTGTTGATAACGAGATCAAATTCTTTTACGAACAGGACTGCCAGTTTATGGGCGGTGGCTTCCCGACACCAGAGGTTTACATAGGCGCTTCTGCGGTCGGAGTCGGAGGACAGGGTGATTCTGGCCGCCGGAACATGCTGATGAAACTGATTGGGCTCCAGACGTATGTTTACCTTATGACTGATTTGACCGTAAAAATCATCGGCATATTCGGTTAAAACCAGGTAAAGGTCTGCAAAGAAGATACCTACCATGGAAAATGCCAGATACTGCTTTACGCGGCGCTCCATGCTTTCATCAAGAAGCCTGTCGCAGAAAGAGGCAGCATCCATGAGTTTGGAGAAAGTAAACAGACGAAGGTAACTGTCAGGAACATGAGGCTTTAAATATTCTTCGTACAGACCATCGAATTCTCCGGAAACTCCATCATATTTTCCTGTACCTTCCGGCTCATGCTTTTTCAGTGTTTTGAGAGTGCGGAGGTAAACGGAAAAAAGGAGGAACTGAAGGCAGAGAGGATCATCGAGAAGATAACGCCCAACCTCGGAAAAACCGGTCAGAGCTTTGTCCAGCCACTGGATGACGCAGGTGCATACGGTGTACAGCCTCTGAGAAGCCATGGACGCATCTGTGAACTTTTTATTGAAGTCATAATTTTGCTCTTTTAAAAGTTCTAAAAGCCGAATTAACCGGGGCATTTTACTCACCGGAGGAATCTGCTTTATTTTAAGCGGTTCCAGATGATCCTCACGGTATATGAATTTCTTCTGAACAAGCTTGATGGGATCCTGCCTGGGGAAAAAGTCAATGATGCTGAAGGTGTGCTGCTGAAGACCATTGGCTCCTGCGGAACCTCCTGCGAATACGTCAATAATGCTGTCAGCGGAGTCATAGTAATCTTCGTTAATAAAAGGACGTTCCAGATCAAAATGTTTATGTCCATGTAAAACGGTTTTCACTCCCATGGTCCGTAAGCCCCGGACCAGGGCGGCGTGATTCCGTACCACATCTGCATCGCCCACGTTTTTGGCTATGTCAGGAAACAGATAAAAATGATGATGGAACAGAGCCACCAGCGTGTAATCGGACAGATGGGCAGTCCGTCTGCGCATAGAAGCAATCTGTGCAATGGGAATCTCACCAAAATCGTCATACTCCGGTTTATCACCTTTAGACAGTAGGGCTAATAAAGCATCTTTGTCAATGCCGGCTTTATTATAGTCTTCTTCCGAAATGGCAGCGCAGGAACCATAACCTGCATTATGCGGAATATTCTTCTCCAGGCCGCAAGAGTTGAATCCCAGAAAGGCAATCTGGTTTTCCGGATATTCCCGGACCACAGAAAAATCTTTGGAGTCATAATAAGAAGGAACGGAACCATAAAACAGAATCAAAAAGTCCCTGTATTTCTGCCATTGTTCCGTTTTGTCGTCACTCCAGAAAATATCATGGTTTCCCGGTACAAATACAAAATCATGAAGGGATAACGGAGTTTCACCCTGGTCCAGATTGATCTGTTCCATTAACTTGTGAAAAAAAGCAGCAGCTGTTTTTACCAAAGACTCTGAATAGCCGGATGGACCATTGAAGATATCTCCGGTTACCAGAACACACCGTACCCCCTTTACCCCATTTTGAGCAATATCATCTGCAATTTTACATGCCAGCTCCTCAGGCGGAAGGAATGTATTTCCAATATGCAGATCAGAAAGATGCAGAATCCGAAAGGTTGACATGAATTTCCCCCCTTGTATCATTGATATAAATATTATGGCGTAAAGTGTCAGAAGTTGTCAACCAAATTGAGCATATTGGGGGACCATGGCTTCTTTTCCTTCATATATTTAATAGTAAGAACCTAGCAGGGAAGTATGTTGTGGCGATTTATGTGGTAAAGTCAGGAGACAGTGTAGATACCATTTCAGGAAGCTTTGGCATTCCCACCGGGGAACTGATCTGGGCCAATGAACTGGAATATCCATACCGGTTAGCTGTGGGCCAGGCGCTTTATGTTCCGGAAAGCACGGTGGAAAATGAGGGGAAACGTTCTTTGTACTCCTTCGGATATGCCTATCCCTTTATCAGTGAGGAGGTACTTCGGGAAACGCTTCCCCATCTGACCTCTCTTTATGTATTTTCTTATGGCTTCACAGAGGAAGGAGATTTAGTTGCCCCCAATGCAGATGACACGTGGATGATTCAGGAGGCAAAACAGAGCGGAGTACGCCCGGTTCTGGTATTGACACCTCTGGGGGCTGATGGAAGATTCAACAACAACCTGGTCACAATCGTGGTGGAAAACCAGGATGTGCAGGAGCGGCTCATATGGAACCTTGGCCGGACCATACAGGAGAAGGGGTTCCGGGGGCTGGACATTGATTTTGAGTATGTGGAGGCAAAAGACCGGGAAGGCTATGCAGCCTTTGTGGGCCGGGTGCGGCAGGTCATGAATCTGTTTGGCTATCCGGTCACCGTGGCCCTGGCCCCCAAAACCTCAGCCGGGCAGCCGGGGCTTCTTTATGAAGGAATTGATTACAGTCTTCTGGGGCAGGCCGCAGACCGGGTGATGCTGATGACTTATGAGTGGGGGTATACATACGGCCCTCCCATGGCCGTCGCCCCCATCAACATGGTCCGCCGGGTGGTGGACTATGCCGTATCGGCAATCCCCAGGGAGAAAATAAGCCTTGGGATTCCCAATTACGGGTATGACTGGACCCTTCCCTATGTGCGGGGGACCACAAGGGCAGAATCCATAAGCAATCATGAGGCCATACAAAGGGCCATTGATTTTGGGGTGGAAATCCAGTTTGATGAGACGGCAAAGTCTCCTTATTTCCGGTACTGGCAGTATGGAATTCTGCATGAAGTATGGTTTGAGGATGTGAGAAGTCTTAAGGCCAAGTATGATTTAATTGAGGAGTATGGACTGACAGGAGCCGGATTCTGGCAGCTCATGAGCTTTTACCGTCCGGCATGGCTTTTGATGGAAGAGATGTTCCGAATTCAAAGATAAGATTTCCGGGTGAAATGCAGCAGAAAATCTGGTATGATGGGGGAAAGAACTATACCGCCAATATTTGGAAAGGAGATTCCCCATGCTGCCTGAATCAAGTGTTATTTTTTTCCCCTGCAAGAGCATTCCGGAAACCATGGAATACTATACGAAGGTACTGGGACTTCCGGTCCATAAGGACCTGGGAACCAGCGTCTGGTTTGACTGCGGGTATGGATACCTGGCTTTCTGTGATTACGGTCCCGGACGCCCCATGGCATCCGGCCAGTGCATTTCCTTCAACCTGCCTTCGGTGGAGGACGTGGATGCCATGTATGAAACCCTAAAAACCCGTCCGGTCATCGGTCTTTTGGCTCCGCCTGCCCATCATCCCAAATTTCCGGTGTATTCCTTCTTCTTTTCTGATCCCAACGGGTATACTCTGGAATACCAGAAAACAACAGATTGAGAAAGCAAACTCACAAAAAATAAGAGGAATTGCCTCCGGCCCGGGAGCCGGACTGCAATTCTTTTTTGTTGTTTACCGATTCAATTAATGGATTGCTCCGCCGACCGCCTTGATATCCGTCTCGTTTTCAACGGCCGCCTGGATTGCAGCTTCCAGAGAGGCAGTGATGTCGGCGATAGCCATGGACGGGGTGCCGGGTTTATTGACAACCTGGGAGGCAGCATAGGGAACATGGATGAAGCCGCCCCGGGCGCCTGGGAATTCTTTCTGAATATAATAGAGGATTCCATACATTACATGGTTGCAGATATAGGTTCCGGCGGTGTTGGACAGCACGGACGGGTAGCCGGCATCCTTGATGGCCTGCACCATGGCTTTCACAGGAAGATTGCTGAAGTAGGCAGTATCACCGTCCTCAAAAATCGGGATGTCGATGGGCTGATTCCCTTCGTTGTCGGGAATTCTCGCATCGGTAATGTTGATGGCCACCCGTTCCGGAGTAACGCCGAAACGGCCGCCGGCCTGTCCAACGCTGATTACGATATCCGGATTGATTTCAGCCATTTTTTCATGAATTTTCTCAATGGATTTGTTTACGACAGTGGGAATCTGCATTTTAATGACCTGGGCCCCGGCAATTTCGTCTTTGATGACCTTAACAGCTTCCCAGGCCGGGTTAATGGTTTCTCCTCCAAACGGGTCGAATCCTGTGATTAAAACTTTCATATGTAACTTCCCCTTTCCACGATTTGACAAACCTTGGTTCTAACTGTATTATATAGAAGATTGGAAGAATACGCAAGAAGCGGAGAAAAAACTGATGAAAATAATTATCTCGCCTGCCAAAAAGATGGAAGAATGCCAGGATATCTTTGCTCCCGGCGGGTTTCCCCAGTATCTGCCCCGGACAAAGCAACTTTATGAGCTCCTGAAATCCATGACAGAAGAGGAACTGAAAAATCTTTTTAAGGCCAATGATCAGATCACCAGACAGAATTTTGAACGTTACCAGACCATGGACATAACGCGGGCACTGACTCCGGCCCTTTTGTCCTATGTGGGAATCCAGTATCAGTACATGGCACCTAAACTGTTTTCCAATGAAGAGTGGGAGTATGTGAACCGCCACCTTCGGATTTTGAGCGGATTCTACGGGGTATTAAAGCCCGACGACCGGGTGACGCCATACCGCCTGGAAATGCAGACAAAGCTTTCGGCAGACGGAAAAAAAGATCTGTATGAGTTTTGGGGCAGAAAACTTTACGATGCCGTCGGAGATTCTGTCATCATCAATCTGGCGTCTAAGGAATACAGTAAGGCCATTGAACCGTACCTGACGCCTGGTGACCGTTTTGTAACCTGCATTTTTGGAGAGTATAAAGATAACAAGGTTAAGGTAAAGGCCACAGAAGCCAAAATGGCAAGGGGCGAGATGGTTCGTTACATGGCCCAAAACAGGATCCGGCAGCCGGAGGACATAAAAAACTTTGACTGCCTGGGCTATCGGTATTCCAAAGAGCTGTCCTTGGAAGATACTTTCATATTTATAAAAACAGAAGAAAAATAATAAAGGGGAAAAAGAAAATGTTGCGAAGAATCGGAGAGCAGGACCCCTGCTGGTGCGGCAGCGGGAAGCCCTATGGCAGATGCCACATGGAATTTGACAGAAAAATAAGCCGTGCAAGATTCATGGGCCACGAGGTCCCATCCCATAAAATTATAAAGACTCCGGCCCAGATCGAGAAAATCCGGGAAAGCGGAAAATTAAACATTGCGGTTCTGGACCATGTGGCAGAGCATATCAAAGCAGGAATCACCACCCAGGAAATTGACCGCCTGGTGTATGAGTATACCACAAAGCATGGCGGAATCCCGGCTCCTTTAAATTACGAAGGTTTCCCCAAAAGTGTCTGCACCTCCATTGATTCCCAGGTGTGCCATGGAATCCCGTCGGAGGATGTGGTTTTAAAGGAAGGGGACATTATCAATGTGGATGTCTCCACAATTCTGGACGGTTATTTTTCCGACTCCTCCCGCATGTTCATGATTGGGAAGGTGAGTCCGGAAAAAGAACAATTGGTCCGTGTCACCAGGGAAGCAGTGGAAAAGGGACTGAACGAAGTGAAGCCCTGGGGATATCTGGGCGATATGGGGCAGGCGGTCCATGATCATGTGAAAAAATATGGATATTCCGTTGTGGAGGATGTGGGCGGCCACGGTGTGGGCCTGGAATTCCATGAGGATCCCTTTGTCAGCTATGTGACCAGGCGCGGAACAGAAATGTTAATGGCTCCGGGCATGATTTTTACCATTGAACCCATGGTCAACATGGGAACCGATGAGATTTACGTGGATGACAGCAATGGCTGGACCATCTACACCGAGGACGGAAAGCCCTCGGCCCAGTGGGAAATCATGGTGCTGGTGACAGAAGACGGCCATGAGGTTTTAGCCTACTAAAAGACGAACTGCACCAGCAGCATATAGCAGATGGTTCCTCCTGCAATGGAAATGAGCATCTGCCGTTTCCACAGATGGAGGCCGATCACGGCCACGATGGAAATAAGCTCCGGAAGGCCGTGGCTGCCGGAAAAAATGCTGACATGTTTCAGACAGTATACAATAAGAAGTCCAAACACGGCAGGAGGAAGCACGTTTCCCAGATACTGGATGTATTTGGGGGTCGGCTTTCCTGCCGGAAAAATAAAGAAAGGAAGGAACCGGGTCAGCATGGTTCCCAAAATAATCATAAGGATTGTGATGATCTGCTGCGTCAGGTTCATGGTCATGATAAATTACCGCCTTTCTCCAGAGGATTTCTAAGAAGTGTCAATACAAAAAGAATGGAAGCCATGGCCGGAATCATAAATCCATCGGCTCCAAAAAGTACCAGGCATAATACGGACAGCCCAAGTCCTAAAAGTGCACTGGTGTGTTTTTTATCCTTCCGCCACTGCTCCATGAAAATCACTGTGAACATGGCGGTCATGACGAAATCAAGCCCTTCGGTATTAAGGTGAATAAGAGAACCGAAGATTCCGCCCAGGGTTGCTCCGAAAACCCAGTAACAATGGTTTAAAAGAGTTACAAAAAACATGAACCATCCCCGGTCAACATCATCGGGAATTCTGGCTGTGTAGTTGATGGAGAAGGTTTCATCGCACATGCCCCAGATCAGGTAGTGCCTTTTCCATCCGGTCCCTCTGTATTTATCCAGCATGGAAATCCCGTAAAACAGATGCCTGGCATTGATCATCAGAGTCATAAGGAAGGCCTGAAGCGGATGGAAGGCCCCAAGCAGCATGTTTACGGCCACGAATTCCATGGAACCGGCAAAAATAGTCAGGCTCATGAGCATGGGGTACAGAAAACAGAAGCCGGCAAAAATAGGGATGGTGTGGGGGAAGGCGGCAAGAAAAGCCTTCTTTCTCTTTTGAGTGTCATTCATTGTGATTCCTCCTGAACATGATACAAACCAGAACATCACCGGAAACGGTTTCAGACAAGTAAAAAATTATATATGGCCCAAAATGGAGAACAGCACACGAAATCATCAAAATATTCGCAGAGCATGGCAGAAATTAATAAAATTTTTCTTGTTATAACAGGAAATTTTTAGTATAATGTAAGCAGATATCCTGAAACGTGAAAACAATTTGGAAAGGGAGGCGAATCTATGGAGATGAGATATGAGAAAATCCGTGGAACAGGAACCAACGCAATGTTAAAGGTTGTAAAAGGCCATTTTGCGACAAACCACGCGCACACCAATTACTACATTGACCTGACCACCGTAAAAAGCCGTGTAAGCGAAGCTCAGGAAATTGCCAAGGATCTTGTACACAAGTATCTTTATGATATGGTGGTGGATACCATTGTATGTATGGAGGGTACGGAGGTAATCGGAACGCTTCTGGCAGAGGAGCTGACAAAGGGAGGCTTCCTTTCCTTAAATGCCCATAAAACCATTTATATCATCAAGCCGGAGTACAACAGCAACAGCCAGATGGTGTTTAAAGATAATTTCCGTCCCATGTTAAATGGAAAGAATGTTATTCTCCTGACAGCAACTGTGACCACGGGACTTACGGTCAACAAGGGTATTGAGGGCGTTCAGTATTACGGCGGTATCTTACAGAGTGTGTCAGCCGTATTCAGCATTCTGGATGAGGTGAACGGTATCCCCATCAAGGCCGTATTCGGAAAAAATGATCTTCCCGATTATGAATACAATGATTACCGGAATTGTCCCATCTGTAAGGCAGGAAAGAAGTTAGATGCACTGATCAATCCATATGGATATTCCAAATTATAAAAGAAAGTACAGGCAGGAATGGAAACGTTCCTGCCTGTTTTAGGCCTATGCAGGCATTTTTTGGGCCGCCCGAACACCGGTTATAAGAAAAAGGACCAGCATAACTCATGTTTATAGAAGATATGAAAATAAAATACTTGCATTTTTGAAAGAAGTTTGTATAATAAAAGATAACATTGAGGGGGAAGGAGACGCAGATATGATGACGAGCCTGGTACTATTAGCAGTCGTGATTCGAATTATCGTCAGCATTATCGTCGTGTGCGAGAATGCTTATTTGCGTTATGCTGAACCTGAGGTTATTTAACTGTGACATGTCTCAAAGAAGTTTGAGGAATGAAATGGAAGCCTTGCAGCACAACGCTGTAAGGCTTTTTTATCACATAGGAAATACAAACCAAAAGGATAGGGGAATTTTTATGAAAATGAACGGTGCGCGAATTCTGGTGGAGGAGCTGATTCACCAGGGAGTGGAAGTAATCTTTGGATATCCGGGCGGCTCAGTTCTCAATATTTATGACGAGCTTTATCTGGCTTCCGACAGAATCAAACACGTCCTGACAGCCCATGAACAGGGTGCGGCCCATGCGGCAGACGGTTATGCAAGGGCCAGCGGACGGACAGGCGTGGTCTTGGCGACCAGCGGCCCCGGTGCTACAAATCTGGTAACCGGAATTGCAAACGCTTATCTGGATTCTGTTCCTATGGTGGCCATTACCGGAAACGTTGCGGTAAAGAATCTGGGAAAGGATTCCTTTCAGGAGGTTGATATTGTAGGGGTTACCCAGCCGGTGGTAAAACACAATTTCATGGTCCGCGATGTGAAGGATTTGCAGAAAACCATAATCGAGGCCTTCGAGATTGCCAACACAGGCAGAAAGGGCCCGGTTCTCATTGATATTCCGAAGGATGTACAGATCAACGAGTGTGAGTACGTGGAAGATCTGAAGGTGCCGTCCGTGGCTAAGAAATGGCCCAAGAGCACCAATAATATGGAAGAATTCCTGGAGATGGTGAAGAAGGCAAAGAAGCCCTTTATCTATGCGGGCGGCGGCGTGGTTGCCTCCGGCGCCGAGGAAGAGGTTTTAGAGCTGTCCAAACGTCTGGACGCCCCGGTGGGACTCAGTATGATGGGACTCACTTCCGTCCCGGCCTCATATCCCTTAAATCTGGGAATGTGCGGAATGCATGGAAAATATGCCTCCATCAAAGCCCAGTCGGAATGTGACCTTCTTTTGGCCATCGGTGTAAGATTCTCAGACCGTGCCACAGGCGATTTAAATGAATATACAAAGAAATGTATGACGGTCCATATTGACATTGACCGTGCCGAGATTGGAAAGAACGTAAGCCCGGATATGAGCATGTGGGGCGATGTGAAGGAGACATTAAAAGAAATCCTTGCTGTGACTCCGAAATATGAGCATCCGGAGTGGGTTGCCCAGGTGGAGGAGTATAAGAGCGCAGCAGTGCTTCCGGCACCGAAGGAGTTCGGACCCCAGACCATCATTGAAGAGGTGAACCGCCGCAGCAATCCGGATACGGTTGTGGCCACTGACGTGGGCCAGCATCAGATGTGGACCATGCAGTATTATCAGTTTGAAAAGCCCCAGACACTTCTTACCTCCGGCGGTCTTGGAACCATGGGCTACGGCTTTGGCGCTGCCATCGGCGGTTGTATTGCAAGCGGAAGAAAGCGCACAGTCCTCTTCACAGGAGACGGCAGCTTCGGCATGAATTTAAATGAAATGGTGACGGCTGTGAAGCAGGAGCTTCCCATTACCATTGTGATCATGAACAACGATGTGTTAGGTATGGTAAGACAGTGGCAGACCATCTTCTATGACTGTCATTATTCCCAGACGACCCTGGACAGAAGCACCAACTTCCCGGCCCTTGCAAAAGCTTTTGGAGCCGAGGGATTTGCTGCTTATACCATGGACGACTTAAAGGCAGCCCTGGATGTGGCAGAAAAGGCAGAGGGCCCCGTTCTCATTGACTGTCACATTGACATGGATGAAAAGGTTCTGCCGATGATTCCGCCGGGACGTTCCGTTAAGGATATGATTGTGAAAGGATAAGAAAGTATGGAAGAGAGATTTGCAGTAGGTTTAATCGTAAACAACCGCTTCGGCGTTTTAAACCGCATCGCCGGTCTGTACGCAAAGCGCTGTTATAATATTGACGCCCTTTCCGTTGGTGAGACAGAAAACCCGGAGTACTCCAGAATGACCATCGTTTCCACCGGAGACGAGTATATGAAGGACCAGGTTGTGAGACAGTTGGAAAAGCTCGTTGATGTGAAGTCCATAACGCTGCTGGAGCCGGAAAATGCGGCATTCGCCCAGCATATGTTCATTAAAATGCATCTGACAGGAACCCAGAGAGGCTCCTCCAAGCATCAGGTTTTGGACCTCATCAACAAATACGGCGGAAAGGTCATCGACTTCGGCGAGGAACACTTGACAGCCGAAATCACCGGAGATAAGGATAAGGTTCATTCCTTCATCGAAAAAGTAAGAAACTTTGGCATCTTAGAACTTAGCCGGTCGGGAGATATCGCGATTGGTTTAGGTATAGAAAACACATTAAGTGTCACCAATAATTTTTAAAACATAAAGGAGAAAAAAATCATGGCAACGATGTATTATGAGAGAGATTGTAATTTATCACTTCTGGACGGCAAGAAGATCGCCGTTGTGGGTTACGGTTCCCAGGGACATGCCCATGCACTGAACTTAAGAGATTCCGGTTGTGACGTTATCATCGGTCTTTATGAGGGTTCCAAGTCCGCAGTGAAGGCAAAAGAGGACGGCTTCACCGTTATGAATACTGCTGATGCTGTTAAGGCTGCCGACATCATCATGATTCTTGTAAACGATGAGAAGCAGGCTGCTCTTTACAGAAACGATATCAAGGATTACATCACCGACGGCAAGACCCTGTGCTTCGCACACGGCTTCAACATCCACTTCAAACAGATCATCCCGCCGGCTGGCGTAAACGTAATCATGATCGCTCCCAAGGGACCGGGACATACCGTTCGTTCCCAGTATGTTGCAGGCAAGGGCGTTCCCTGTCTGGTAGCTGTTGAGCAGGATCCCAGCGGCAACTCCATGGAAGTTGCAAAGGCTTACGCAGCAGGCATCGGCGGCGCAAGAGGCGGTATCCTTGAGACAACCTTCAAGGAAGAGACTGAAACAGACCTTTTCGGTGAGCAGGCAGTTCTCTGCGGCGGCGTAACAGCCCTGATGGAAGCTGGCTTCAACACACTGGTAGAGGCTGGTTACAAGCCGGAAAACGCTTACTTTGAGTGTATCCATGAGATGAAATTAATCGTTGACCTGATCTTCAACGCAGGCTTTGAGGGAATGCGTTACTCCATTTCCGATACTGCTGAGTACGGTGATTACTGCACAGGTTCCAGAATCATCACAGACGCTGTAAAGGCTGAGATGAAACAGGTATTAAAGGAAATCCAGGATGGTACCTTCGCTAAGAACTGGATCCTTGAGAACCAGGTTGGCAGAACCTGCTTCAACGCCAAGAGAAAAGCTGCTGCTGAGACTCTTGCATCCCAGACTGGCCGTGAGTTAAGAGCAAAAATGGGCTGGAAGCAGACCCAGGATCTGGACGAGGCAAAATAGACGCGAAGGAAAATGAGCAGTGCACAGACCGGGGAGCATCCTGCCGCGTCATGCTTGCATGTAAGCGGCAGGATGTTTCCCGGGCTGTATAGGGCGAATGCCCGCGCACGAGCGGCCGTAAGGCCGCGAGTACGCGCACTGCGGAGCAGATAAACTGGAAACGGGCCAGGCTGTCAAACGCCTGGCCCAATCCATAACCCCCTGGAGGAAACAATATGAATTCAGATAAAGTAAAACTGGGCGTGGAGCACGCACCGCACCGCTCCCTTTTAAAAGCAGATGGTTACAGCGATGAGCAGATGAGACGCCCGTTCGTCGGCGTTGTCAACTCCTTCAATGAAATCGCCCCGGGCCATGTACACTTACAGACCATCGCCAGAGCTGTAAAGGACGGCGTTCTTGCAGCAGGCGGAACTCCCATGGAGTTCAATACCATTGGTGTCTGTGACGGTATCGCCATGGGCCATGAGGGCATGCATTTCTCCTTAAGCTCCCGTGAGCTGATTGCCGACACCATCGAATGCATGGTAAAGGGCCATTGCTTCGATGCCCTTGTATTTATCCCCAACTGCGACAAAATCGTACCGGGCATGCTGATGGCAGCCTTAAGACTGAATCTGCCGTGTATTTTCGTATCCGGCGGCCCCATGTTATCCATCAACCAGAGAGACTTAAACTCTGTATTTGAGGCTGTGGGAGCAAGAAAGGCCAACCTGATCGACGACGATGAGCTTGCAGAGATCGAAGGAAGCAGCTGTCCCGGCTGCGGTTCCTGTTCCGGTATGTTCACAGCCAACTCCATGAACTGCTTAACAGAGGTTCTGGGCCTTGGCCTTCCGGGAAACGGAACCATTCCGGCCGTATATGCAGAGCGTACCCGCCTGGCAAAGAATGCAGGCATGCAGGTCATGAAGCTTCTTGAGATGAATATCCGTCCGAGAGACATCATCAATGCGAAGTCCTTCGAGAATGCCCTGACTGCCGATATGGCACTGGGCTGCTCCACAAACTCTGCCCTTCACCTTCCGGCCATCGCCCACGAGGCAGGGATTGAGTTCAATCTTCATATGATCAACGAAATCAGCGAGCGCACTCCGAACTTGTGCCATCTGGCACCGGCGGGCCATCACCATATGCAGGATCTGATGCAGGCCGGCGGTATTTCTGCCGTGTTAAAGCAGCTTCTGGATGCGGGAATGATTCATGGCGATTGTCTGACCGTAACCGGAAAAACCGTTGCTGAGAATGTGGCAAAGGCTGTAAACCGCAATGAAGAGGTAATCCGCCCCATGTCCAATCCCTATTCCAAGACAGGCGGTCTTGCCGTACTGTTTGGAAACCTGGCACCCAACGGAGCAATTGTAAAGCGTTCTGCCGTTAAGCCGGAGATGTTAGTTAATACGGGAACCGCCAAGTGCTTTGACTCTGAGGAAGAGGCCATTGCCGCCATTTATGACGGAAAGATCGTTTCCGGAGACGTGGTTGTAATCCGGTATGAGGGACCGTCCGGCGGCCCAGGTATGAGAGAGATGCTCTCCCCCACATCTGCAATCGTGGGAATGAAACTGGATACCACAGTTGCCCTTCTGACAGACGGAAGATTCTCCGGCGCATCCCGCGGTGCGGCAATCGGACATATTTCTCCGGAAGCTGCAGCAGGCGGCCCCATCGCCTATGTGAAGGACGGCGACAAGATTGCCATTGACATCCCCAACTACACCATCAAGCTTCTTGTTTCCGATGAGGAGATGGAAGAGAGAAAGAAGACCATGAAGTTAAGAGAGCCGAAGAAGCTGACCGGATATTTAAAACGGTATGCAAGAAACGTTTCTTCCGCAGATAAGGGAGCGATTGTAGAATAGATGAACCAGATCATTTCAAATCTGCTGGTATACGGACAGCTGCCGGAGGATTCCATCCTCTGGCAGCTTGCCGATATCTGTGAAAAGTTAAAAAATGGAACAGAATCCAAGGACACCCTGCGGACGAGGGTGTTCGGACAGGTAAAAAATCTTCTGACAGTGGCCACGGATTATGCTTTCGACAAGAATTTATGGCATAATTACCTGACCTTTCTTTTAATTACCAACGAAAATCCCTTCAGCCTTGTATGTGAAAAAATGGGCGCCCAGGACGGCACCGTAAACTGCTTTGTGAAGCATGATTTTGAAACCTTCATGAAGCTGTTTGATTACGATTTTTCCTGGCTGGAGGAGGCGCTTTCCGTGGACTGCTTTACCCATCTGACCCACTATAAGGCAATCCGCAAAAAAGAGCTGATGTACAACAAAAATGTCAGCGAAAAGGTCCGCACCTTAAGCGAAAAGCTTGAGAATGCCAGGGATTCTGAGGAATTCTTCCGGCATGTGACAGACTTTTACAAGGATTACGGCGTGGGAATGTTCGGCTTAAATAAGGCCTTCCGGATTAAGGGAAGCGAGGACGGCTCCATCGAATTCCTTCCGATCAACAACATGGATACGGTTATGCTGGACGACTTAATCGGCTATGAGCTCCAAAAGCGGAAGTTAGTTGAGAATACCCAGGCGTTCGTGGAAGGAAAGGCAGCCAATAATGTACTTCTTTTCGGCGACAGCGGTACCGGAAAGTCCACCAGCATCAAGGCCATTGTAAACCAGTTCTATCCCCAGGGCCTCAGAATGATCGAGATTTACAAGCACCAGTTTAAGAATCTCTCCACCATTATCGCCCAGGTAAAGAACCGCAATTATAAATTTATCATTTACATGGATGATCTCTCCTTTGAAGAATTTGAAGTGGAATACAAATTTTTAAAGGCAGTCATCGAGGGCGGCGTGGAGACAAAACCAGATAATGTGCTGATTTATGCCACCTCCAACCGCAGACATCTGATCAAAGAGACCTTAAGCGACAGAAATGATATGGAACACGGCGAGGACATGCACCGTTCCGACACCATGGAAGAAAAGCTGTCTTTAGTGAACCGTTTCGGACTTTCCATTTTCTACGCAAAGCCGGATAAAAACGGCTTTAACGACATGGCCATAAAGCTTGCAAGGCGGGCGGGAATCACCGAAGAAATGATGAACGATGAGGAAATCTGCTATGAGGCCAACCGGTTTGAGATGCGGGGCGGCGGCCTGTCCGGACGGACGGCCCAGCAGTTTGCAAACTATCTCCTGACGGTGAAACAATAAAGTGTCAATCCATGTCGAAATTTGCGGCCGAATTGCGTTGCACCACTCTCCATACTGAGACTATAATTGAGGTATTCGCTCACGGGTTTTGGGAAAAAATGGAAAACCGGAGCGAGGCATCATTTTTTGTGACAGTTCAGGAGGAAGAAATATGGCAGAACTTTCGATTGCGATTGCGGATGATAACAGACAGACCTTAAATCTGCTGGGTGAAATACTGGAGAAAGAAGAAGGCATTCATGTTGTGGGAAAGGCAGATAATGGCGAAGACGCCTACAATATGATTGTAAGAACCAACCCGGATATCGTTCTTATGGACGTAATCATGCCGAGACTGGACGGAATTTCTGTGATGGAAAAGGTCAAAAATAACACACAGATGAAAGGAAGTCCGTCATTTATTATGGTAACTGCCGCCAGCAGCCAGGATGTGACAGAAGATGCCTTCCGGCTTGGGGCCAACTATTATATCATGAAGCCCTTCAGCAAGGACGTGGTTCTGGATAAAATCCGCAGAGTGAGCCGCGGCCGCGGGAAAAATGTTCCGGGAAATTCAGGAAATGAGAGGATGGTACAGCCCTATCTGGATAAGGCAGCCTACATGGAGCAGAATCTGGAAACGGATGTGACCCAGATGCTGCATGAAATCGGAATCCCCGCACATATTAAAGGATACCAGTACCTGAGAGATGCCATCATCATGTCGGTGCAGGATTCGGAAATGCTGTCCTCGGTGACCAAGATTTTATATCCCACCATTGCAAAGAAGCACCAGACCACGCCAAGCCGTGTGGAGAGGGCCATCCGCCATGCTATTGAGGTGGCCTGGAGCAGAGGAAAAATGGACACCATCAACGCATTATTCGGATATACAGTCAGCGGCGGAAAGGGAAAGCCCACCAATTCCGAATTCGTTGCCCTGATTGCCGACAAAATCAGGCTGGACTATAAAAGAATTTAAAAATTTAATGGACCCACTTTCTTAATTTAGCAGAATGTGTTATACTGAATGTAATTGCAAAGGCTATATAAGCGGAAGGATGGGTTCAGAATGAAGAAAGTTTTGTTTGTTGCTTCGGAAGCAGTTCCTTTTATTAAGACAGGCGGTCTGGCAGACGTTGTAGGCTCCCTGCCGAAATGCTTTGATAAAAAGTATTTTGATGTGCGTGTTATGATTCCGAAATATCTTTGTATTAAGGAACAGTTCCGTAATGAAATGACGTATCTCGGCCATTTTTATATGGATTATCTGGGACAGAGCCGTTATGTGGGAATCCTTCAGTACGTATATGAGGGAATTACCTTCTACTTTATTGACAATGAGAGCTATTTCTGGGGAAATAAGCCCTATGGCGACTGGTTCTATGATCTGGAGAAGTTCTCCTTCTTCTCCCAGGCAGCGCTGTCTGCCCTCCCGGTGATCGGCTGGAAGCCGGATGTGGTACACTGCCATGACTGGCAGACCGGTCTGATTCCCGTATACTTAAAGGACCGTTTCCACGACGGAGAATTTTTCCGTGATATGAAGTCGGTTATGACCATCCACAACCTGAAATTCCAGGGCGTGTGGGATGTGAAAACAATCCAGAGATTCTCCGGACTTCCGGATCATTACTTTACTCCGGATAAGCTGGAGGCCTATAAAGACGGCAATATGTTAAAGGGCGGTCTGGTTTATGCAGACGCCATCACAACCGTAAGCAATACCTATGCGGATGAGATTAAGACTCCGTTCTACGGCGAGGGCCTGGACGGACTGATGCGCGCCCGTGCCAATGACCTGCGCGGAATCGTAAACGGAATTGACTATGACGACTTCAATCCGGAGACCGATAAGTTCATTGCTCAGAACTACAATGCAAAGAATTTCCGCAAGGAGAAGATCAAAAATAAATGTGCGCTCCAGGAAGAGCTGGGACTCGCAAAAGACGATAAGAAGTTTATGATCGGTATTGTATCCCGTCTGACGGACCAGAAGGGCCTGGATTTGATTCAGTGTGTTATGGATGAAATCTGTACGGAGGATGTACAGCTTGTGGTTCTGGGAACCGGAGATGAGAAGTACGAGAACATGTTCCGTCATTACGACTGGAAATACCATGATCGGGTATCTGCCCAGATTTATTACTCCGAGCCCTTATCCCATAAAATCTATGCAGCCTGCGATGCATTCCTGATGCCGTCCTTATTCGAGCCCTGCGGCCTGAGCCAGTTGATGGCCCTCCGCTATGGCACCGTTCCGATTGTCCGCGAGACAGGCGGCCTTAAGGATACCGTATGGCCCTATAATGAGTATGAGGGAACCGGAACCGGATTCTCCTTCACCAACTACAATGCCCACGAAATGTTAAACATCATCCGCTATGCAAAATATGTTTACTACGACAAAAAGCGGGAATGGAACAAGATCATTGACAGGGGCATGGCAGTTGATTTCTCCTGGAATACATCTGCAAAGAAGTATCAGGAGCTGTATGACTGGCTGATCGGATATTAAACCGAAAAGGACTGATTTTTTGACAGCACGGAGGAAACCATGACTATTTGGGATGAGATACTTGGAAACCAGGTGCTGATATGTTCCGTTCTGGGCTGGACGGTGGCGCAGGTGTTAAAGACCATCATTGATGTGGTTTTGAATCATTCTTTTAACCCCGAGAGACTTTTCGGCTCCGGCGGGATGCCAAGTTCCCATTCGGCGACCGTATGTGCATTGACGACAGCATCCGGTATGAAATACGGCCTGGGAAGCTTTGAATTTGCCGTCAGCTTTGTTCTGGCCATGGTGGTCATGTATGACGCCATGGGTGTAAGACGGGAAACGGGAAAACAGGCACAGCTTTTAAACAGCGTATTTTTTGAAAATATTTTGAATCTGGACGGAGTGTTCCTCCAGGAAAAATTAAAGGAATACGTGGGCCATACGCCGCTTCAGGTGGCAGCCGGGGCCGTGTTGGGAATCGGCATGTCCGTATTCGTCGGCGGAATGTATTAAAACTGGAAAAAATTAAGAAAGTTTATGAAGAGGGATGTTGCAATATTTGGCAACATCCCTTATAATATTACCAGACCGTTTTCCGGGCGTCTATTTTTTGCGCGCTGTTTTCTGTGCGGAACAATCCAGGCAGCGGACTGCATATGGAGGACAGCAAGCCGGTGAAAACCGGAAAATGGAAGAAACCATAAAGACGTAGACAAGAGCTACAATATTATAGGAGGAAGAAAAACTTATGGCAAAATGGGTTTATAAGTTTGAAGAAGGCAGCGCTGCAATGAGAAACCTTCTCGGCGGCAAGGGTTGTAACCTGGCTGAGATGACAAACCTCGGCATGCCGATTCCGCAGGGCTTCACTGTAACAACAGAAGCTTGTACTGAGTACTACAACAGCGGAAAGCAGATTACACAGGAAATTCAGGATCAGATTTTCGAGGCATTAACATGGCTCGAAGGCGTAAACGGTAAGAAATTCGGTGATACTGAAGATCCGTTACTGGTATCTGTTCGTTCCGGTGCCCGTGCATCCATGCCTGGTATGATGGACACAATCTTAAACCTTGGTCTTAATGACGTGGCAGTAGAGGGATTTGCTAAAAAGACAGGCAATCCGAGATTCGCTTACGACTCCTACCGCAGATTTATCCAGATGTATTCCGACGTAGTTATGGAAGTTCCGAAGTCCTACTTCGAGAAGATCATCGACGAGATGAAAGAAGCAAAGGGCGTTCACTATGACACAGAGCTGACTGCTGATGATTTAAAGGAACTGGCTGCAAAGTTCAAAGCTGTTTACAAAGAGGCTATGAACGGCGAAGAGTTCCCGCAGGAGCCGAAGGACCAGTTAATGGGCGCAGTTAAGGCTGTATTCCGTTCCTGGGACAACCCCCGTGCAATCGTATACCGTCGTATGAACGATATTCCGGGCGACTGGGGTACCGCTGTAAACGTACAGACCATGGTATTCGGTAACAAGGGTGAGACATCCGGTACAGGTGTTGCTTTCACACGTAACCCCTCCACAGGCGCAAAGGGTATCTTCGGTGAGTACCTGATCAACGCACAGGGCGAGGACGTTGTTGCAGGCGTTCGTACACCGCAGCCGATCTCCCAGCTTGAGAAAGACCTTCCGGAGTGCTATGCACAGTTCATGGACCTTGCCATGAAGCTTGAGAACCATTTCCACGACATGCAGGATATGGAGTTCACAATCGAGGAAGGAAAGCTTTACTTCTTACAGACACGTAACGGCAAGAGAACAGCTCCGGCTGCTATCCAGATTGCCTGCGATTTAGTTGACGAGGGACAGATCACTCCTGAGGAAGCAGTATGCAGAATCGAAGCAAAATCCCTTGACCAGTTATTACACCCGACCTTCGTTCCGGAAGCTTTAAAGGCAGGCGAAGTAATCGGACAGGCTCTTCCGGCATCTCCGGGCGCTGCAGCAGGTAAGGTTTACTTCACTGCTGACGAGGCTAAGGCTGCTGGTATCGGCGGAAGAGGCGAGAGAGTTATCCTGGTTCGTCTTGAGACTTCTCCGGAGGACATCGAGGGTATGCACGCAGCTCAGGGTATCCTGACTGTTCGCGGCGGTATGACCTCCCACGCAGCAGTAGTTGCACGTGGTATGGGTACCTGCTGTGTATCCGGATGCGGCGAGATCAAGATCGACGAGGAAGCAAAAGTATTCGAGCTTGGCGGATACACCTTCCATGAGGGAGATTACATCTCCTTAGATGGTACTACCGGTAAGATCTACAAGGGCGACATCCAGACTCAGGATGCAGTTGTAGGCGGAAACTTCAAGAGAATTATGGACTGGGCTGACAGCTTCCGTACTCTTGGTGTGCGTACAAACGCTGATACACCGGCAGATACTTTAAATGCAGTTCACCTTGGAGCAGAGGGTATCGGTCTTTGCCGTACCGAGCATATGTTCTTCGAGGCTGAGAGAATCCACAACTTAAGAAGAATGATCCTTTCCGATACCGTTGAGGCAAGAGAAGAGGCTCTTAATAAGTTAATTCCTTACCAGAAGGGCGACTTCAAGGCTATGTACAAGGCTCTTGAGGGCAGACCAATGACCGTTCGTTATCTGGATCCGCCGCTTCATGAGTTCACACCTAAGACAGAAGAGGAAATGACTGATCTTGCAAAAGATATGGGCATTACCGTTGAAGTTGTTAAGGCAAAATGCGACGAGCTTCATGAGTTCAACCCGATGATGGGTCATCGTGGATGCCGTCTGGCTGTTACCTATCCGGAGATCGCTAAGATGCAGACAAGAGCCGTTATGGAGGCTGCTATCGAAGTGAAGGAAGAGTGCGGCTATGACATCGTTCCGGAGATCATGATTCCGCTTGTTGGCGAGAAGAAAGAGCTTAAATACGTTAAGGATATCGTTGTTGAGACTGCTGAGCAGGTTAAGAAAGAAAAGAATTCCGATATACAGTACCACATTGGTACCATGATCGAGATTCCGCGTGCTGCTCTGACTGCCGGACAGGTTGCTGAAGAGGCAGAGTTCTTCTCCTTCGGTACCAACGACTTAACTCAGATGACATTCGGCTTCTCCCGTGACGATGCTGGTAAGTTCTTAGATTCCTACTACAAGGCTAAGATCTACGAGTCTGATCCGTTTGCAAGACTTGACCAGACAGGTGTTGGCCGCCTGGTTGAGATGGCAGTTAAGGAAGGCCGTGCAACACGTGCTAACCTTAAGTGCGGTATCTGCGGCGAGCACGGCGGAGATCCGTCTTCCGTAGAGTTCTGCCATAAGGTAGGCTTAAACTATGTATCCTGCTCCCCGTTCCGTGTGCCGATCGCAAGACTGGCTGCTGCACAGGCTGCTCTTCATGAAAAAGGATACAAATAAGAGTTTAAAATAAGCGTTCCATTTGTCCCCCGGCTGTACCAGCCGGGGGTTTTGCTAAAGAAGGAGGATTACGTGTCCACTTTCAACAGGAAGGCAGTGGAAACCGTTAAAATTGATTGGAAACCCAACAAAAATTCGGATACTCCGCTGTACATACAGATCATCACATATTTTACAGAGCAGATTTCCTGCGGAAGCTGGATTGGAGGGCAGAACCTTCCTTCCCAACGTCAGTTGGCCAAACTATTTGATGTAAACCGCAGTACCATTGTGGAAGCCACCACGGAATTGATTTCCATGGGGCTTTTGGAGACCAGTTATGGAGGGGGAACCAGGGTGACCCAGGATAACTGGATGCATATGCTTCATGCCGGTTCCCCACACTGGCAGAGCTATATCGAGGCAGGTGCCTTCCAGTCCAACCATTCGGCGGTCCAGCTCATTAACCAGTTTGAATTTGAGCCGGGCTATGTCCGCATGTGTACCGGGGAGCTGTCCCCGGATGTGATACAGAAGGAACTGGTGAAGGAGGCCATGGACCGTATTGCAGGAAAGGATCTGGAACTGAATTATTCCAATCCCTACGGTTCACCGGGGCTTCGTCTTGCCATCCAAAGGCATTTAAAGCACAGGGGAATTGATGTCCCGATTTCTGGTATTCTGATCGTTTCCGGAGCCATCCAGGCCCTGCATTTGATTTCTTCCGGCATGGTTCCTGTGAAATCCAAGGTTTATGTGGAAAGTCCCTCCTATTTGGAGTCGTTAAACATCTTCCAGTCTTCCGGTTCGTATCTGGTCCCCATTCCCATGGACCGGAACGGAATTCTTCCCTGGATGATTCCCAATGCGTCGGCATCGGGGGGAAATTCTCTTTTATATACCATCCCCACCTTCCAGAATCCCACAGGGCGGGTGATGTCTCTGGAGCGGAGAAAAGAGCTTTTAAAGTGCTGTGTAAAGAACAACATTCCAATCATAGAGGATGATACGCTCTGTGATCTGTGGCTGGATGTTCCGCCGCCGCCTTCCCTGAAATCCATGGATTCCAACAACAATGTGATTTACATAGGCAGCATGTCCAAATGCTTTTCGCCGGGACTCCGTGTCGGATGGGTTGTGGGGCCGGAGGGAATCATCAGACGTCTTGCGGATGTGAAGATGCAGATGGATTATGGTGTCAGTACCCTGTCCCAGCAGATTGCCCAGGAATTATTTGAAAGCGGCCTTTATGAAAAGGGCCTTTCCAACATACGGGAAAGTCTGCGGAAGCGGAGACAGTTGATGGCTGAGATGCTGGAGATTTATTTTTCCGATCTGGCCACCTGGACCATTCCCTTTGGAGGCTTTTTCATCTGGCTGAAGCTTAAGGGAAAAATATCGGCCCAGCAGGTTTTTGAGATTGCTTTAAAGGAGAAAATACTGGTTCCGCCGGGAAGTATCTATGATTCAGACTGTTCTGCCTGCTTCCGCTTAAGCTATGGCTTTTTGTCGGAAGAGGAAATGGAGTCCGGTACACGCCGGCTGGCGGAGATTATCAGACGTCTGAAAAATTGAATAAGGTCCTGAAAACAAGAAGTCGCTGTGCAATTTTTGTACGGCGATTTTTTTGTATCCGATTTTAAGGTGTAAAATACAGGCTGGGAGCGGCTATTTGGAGGTAAATGGATGGGTTTGGTTGGAATTGTTTGATAGTTTGGTTGGATACTGAGAATTATTGTGCAGATATAATGAAAACAGAAACGAAATATCAAAGGATTTATTCACTTTTTACAAACCAAATTATAGAAGGAGACGAGGACCATGGGAAAATTGGATGGTAAGATTGCGATTGTTACAGGAGCCGCACAGGGAATTGGATATGGCTGTGCAAAGGTCATGGCAAAGCACGGGGCAACTGTCATTTTGGTTGACTTTGCTGAAAGCGTGGAAGCGGCTGCCGAAGAAATCCGTAAGATGGGATATAAGGCGGATTTCCGCCGGGTGGATGTGAGCAACCTGGAGGAAGTGCAGAAAATGGTAGACGGCATTGTGAAAGAATATGGTAAAATTGATATTCTCCACAACAATGCAGGTGTAAACAGAAGAGTACGTTTTGAAAATCTGGATACCAAGACCCGTGATTTCATCATTGGCGTAAACATTTTTGGCGTATGGAATATGACAAAGGCCGTATATCCGTACATGTTAAAGGAAAAATACGGAAGAATCATCAACACCTCTTCCGTAACAGGAACCAGAGTGGTGGACGAAGGACAGACCACCTACGCCATCACCAAGGGAGCCGTGTCCAGCTTTACGAAGGCTCTTGCCTATGAGGCAGGTCCCCACGGCATTACAGTAAACGCCGTACTGCCCGGATGGGTTCGTACCCCGAAGGTAGAGCAGGTTGCCGCTGACAGCCGTCCGGAGGATCCGGAGAGCGCGCTTCGCGACATGGCCGGATTTATTCCCTTAAAACGTCTCTGCGATATTGATGAAATCGGCGATCTGGTGGCCTTCCTTGCATCGGATGAGTCCAAATACATCACCGGAACGGAAATGGTAATCGACGGCGGAAGCACCCTGCCGGAGACCTTTGATATTCTTCACGCATAAAAAGGAGGAGAACGAAATGCTGCATTATCCATATATTCCAAACTCCAATGAAGCAGTCCGCAAGGAAATGTTAGACTTCATCGGTGCAAAATCCGTGGAGGAAATTTATTCCTTTATCCCGGATGAGGTTAGAATGAAAAAGCCTTTGAATCTTCCGGAGGCCTTCACCTCAGAGGTTACATTGAAACGCCATGTGGATGGAATTTTAAATCAGGACAGCACCTGCGACGAAAACATAAGCTTTTTGGGCGCCGGCTGCTACAACCACTATGTTCCGGCCATCTGCGATGAGATCAACGGCCGTTCCGAGTTCCTTACGGCATACAGCGGCGATACCTACGCAGATCACGGAAAGCTTCAGGCATTTTTCGAGTTCACCAGTATGATGGGCGAGCTTTTAAATATGGACGTGGTGAGTTTCCCCACCTATGACGGCGGACAGGCTGCCTCCACAGCCATTATGATGTCCCACCGTATCAATAAGCGCACCACAGCCCTGGTACCGGAAACCATGAACCCCAATCTCCGTTCCCAGCTTGACTGTTACTGCGAGGGAATGAAGCTGGTTTCCATTAAAAGCCGTGAAGACGGACAGCTGGATCTTTCTGATTTAAAGAGCAAATTATCAGAGGATGTGGCCTGCGTCTTCATCCAGAATCCGGCATTCTTAGGGTTCTTTGAAGAACAGTGTGAGGAGATCGGAAAACTGGCCCACAGCGTCGGCGCCGAATACATTGTTTATGCCGACCCCTCTTCCCTGGGCGTGGCAGCGGCGCCGGCTGATTACGGCGCTGACATCGCCTGCGGTGATATCCAGCCTCTGGGAATCCATATGAGCTATGGCGGAGGACTTGGCGGATATCTGGCAACCCGTCAGGAAGAGCAGTATGTTATGAACTATCCCCACCATTTATACAGTATTTTTGAAAACTCCAAGGGCCAGTTCGGTTATGCCCGTGCCCTTCCGGAGCGTACCAGCTACTATGTTCGTGAAAAGGCTGTGGAATATCTGGGAACCTGCGTAGGCTTATGGGCCGTGACAGCAGCCGTTTATCTGGCTTTGATGGGACCGGATGGAATGAAGGAGCTGGGAGAAAACATCCTTTATAAGAGCAATTACGCACAGAAAAAGCTTTCCGAGATTAAAACCATCACATTCCCCCATAAAGACAGCCACAGCTTTATGGAGTTCGTTGTGAATTTTGACGGCACCGGAAAGACCGTTGCAGAGATTAATAAGGAACTTCTGAAACACCACATTTTCGGCGGATACGATTTGAGCAGTCAGATGCCCTCCATGGGACAGTCCATGCTGGTATGTGTCACTGAAAAAACTGAGCTTTCCGAGATTGATGCCTTCGTCGAAGCTCTGAAAAAGATTCTGTAAGGAGGGTATAGAAATGTCTGATCCGAAGTTACGCAATTTCCATGAGGCTCAGTGGGATGAGCCGATCATTTTTGAACAGAGCGTTCCGGGAAGCCGCAGTATGCTGATTCCGGACGTATCGAAGGAGGCAGCTCCTGTGACCGGAGACGTATCCGGTCTCATGCCGGAGGGCTTAAAGCGTTCCAAAAAGCCGGCGCTTCCGGAGCTGGCACAGCCCCAGGTGCTTCGCCATTACCTGCGCCTGTCCCAGGAGACCATCGGACAGGATATCAACATCGATATCGGACTTGGAACCTGTACCATGAAATACAGCCCCAAGATCAACGAGCAGTTCGTCCGCTCCCCGAAATTTGCAGAGATGCATCCCTACCAGGACGACGACACTGCACAGGGTATTTTAAAGCTGATCTATGATTTTGAACAGATCATGAAAGAGATTTCCGGTCTGGATGCGGTTTCCTTCCAGGCAGGCGGCGGCGGACAGGGTATTTATGCCAACGCAGCTGTTCTTAAGAAATATTTTGAAGACAGAGGAGAGGCTGACCAGCGCACCCAGATCATCACCACCATTCTCTCTCACCCCCTGGATAGCGCAGCCCCGGCCACAAAGGGCTTCGAGGTGATCAGCCTTTATCCGGACGAGAACGGTTATCCCAGCCTTGAAAACTTAAAGGCCGTGGTATCCGAAAAGACAGCAGGAATCTTCATCACAAACCCGGAGGATACAGGCGTATTTAACCCGATCATCCGCCAGTTTGTGGATGTGGTTCATGAAGCCGGAGGCTTATGCGTATGTGATATGGCAGATTACAACGGCCTGTTCGGACTGGTTCGTGCCAAAGAGCTGGGCGCCGACATGTGCCACTTTAACCTTCACAAAGCATTTGCATCTCCCCATGCCTGCATGGGACCGGGCTGCGCCGCACAGTGCGTAAGCGCAGAGCTGGAAAAATATCTGCCCCGTCCCCGTGTACGGTTTGACGGAACCAGATATTACACCGACTATGAGGACCAGGATTCTGTGGGAAAAATCCGTCAGTTCCATGGCACCTTAGCGGCAGTAATCCGTGCATACTCCTGGGTGATGAGTCTGGGAACCGAGGGCTTAAAGGCCGTTGGAGAGGCTGCAATCTTAAATAACAATTACATGATGAAGCGGGTACTGAATGAGGTACGGGGAATCACCATGTCCTGGGACGAGGAAGCGCCCAACCGTCTGGAGCAGGTTCGTTACAGCTTTGAGACCATGCTGAAGGAGACCGGCGTCAGCGCTGAGCATGTGAACCGCCATATGCTGGATTTCGGTTTCCAGCGTTTCTTCCCCAGCCATCATCCGTTAATCGTTCCGGAGCCGTACACACCGGAGCCCACCGAGTCTTACTCCAAGGCGGACATTGACGAGTATATTGCTGCCTTAAAGAAGATCAGCGAGGAGGCATACAGTACTCCTGAGGTTGTACTGACGGCTCCCCATAACGGACCGATTTCCGTTCTGGAGAATGACCATATCGAAACCGTTGACCAGTTGGCTGTTACCTGGCGTTCCTATAAGAAACAACATGGAAAAGCATAAAATCCACATTGGACTGATTGTAAACCCCATTGCAGGCATGGGCGGAAAGGTTGCCTTAAAGGGTACCGACGGCAGGGAGGTCCTTGCCGCCGCCCGGGCCCGCGGCGCTGTGCCGGAAGCACCAAAGAAAGCAGAGCGCGCTTTGAAAAAGCTTTTGCCCTATGCAGAGAACCTCATGGTTCTTACGGCATCCGGGCAGATGGGCGAGGCGCTTTGCAAAGACCTTGGACTTCCTTACGAAGTGGTGTATGAAAGCGGGGAAGAGACCACCGCAGAGGATACCATGGGGGCAGCGGATGCAATCAGAAAATTCCCAATAAAAGTTCTGCTGTTTGCCGGCGGCGACGGTACAGCCCGCAATATCTGCCAGGTGGTGGGAGAGACCGTTCCCGTATTGGGAATCCCGGCCGGCGTAAAAATCCAGTCAGCCGTTTTCGGCTTAAGCCCGGAGGCTTCGGGAGCCATTGCAGCTCTCATTGCCCAGGAAATTCCGGTATCCGTTTCCAACCGTGAGGTTGTGGACTTAAATGAGGACGATTACCGGACCGGCCATGTATCGGCAAAGCTTTACGGCTCCATGCAGGTTCCCTATGAGCCGGCATATTTACAGACCATGAAACAGAGCGGCTTCTCCTCGGAAAACGATCAGCTTGGGGGAATCGCCGTATATCTGGAAGAGAAGATGGAACCGGGTGTGTACTATGCCATCGGTTCCGGCTCTACGGCAAAGTGCATATCCAAACGGCTGGGAATCGAGTACGAGCTTTTGGGTGTGGATATTATCCGGGATAAGAAGCTGATCGCCAAAGATGTCACAGAAGAAGAACTTTGGAACTATGTACAACAGGGGAAACTCCGCATCATCGTTTCTCCCATCGGCGGACAGGGATTTCTGTTTGGAAGAGGCAATCACCAGTTCAGCTCCCGCGTACTGTCCGCTGTCGGAAAGGAAAATATCACAGTCATCGCACCAGAATCCAAATTGATTTCCATATCCAATCATACCCTGCACATTGACTGCGGAGATGAGGCAGTAAACAATTCTCTCCATGGATATATCAATATCCTGTGCGGATACGGGTATTTTCATTCCTTTCGTTGCTGTTGACCCGGTTTTAATTAAGAGAGGATGAGTCAGAAAACCTATGGCAACTGTATATATCAATGGTACCATATACACCATGCGAAGCGAGGGAGACACCTGCAGCGCATTTGCAGTGGAGGACGGAAAATTCCTGTACTGCGGAACCGATGAAGAGGCAAAAAAGTACGCAGACGGCGGCGAGATCATTGACTTAAAGGGAGCCGTGGTTCTTCCGGGCATGATCGATACCCACCAGCACCTGTTTGCCTATGCCAGAGATCTGTTAAAGCTGAATCTGAAAAAAGCGGGCTCCTTGAAAGAACTTCTGGAGATGATCCGTGAGCGGGCAGAGCATACTCCCGACGGGGAATGGATTCTCGGCACAGGCTTCGACCATGAGAAGTTCACAGACCGGAAGGAGCTTCCCACAAAGGAAGAGCTGGATGCGGTCTGCCCCAATAACCCGTTAATCATCACACGGTACTGCCTCCATGTGAATGTGGCCAATTCCCTGGCTTTAAAAGCCGGAGGCGTGGGACCTGGATTCAAGGCCAAGGTGGAAGGAACCGTGGAATTCGGCCCTGACGGAAATCCCACAGGAACTCTGAGAGACCAGGCGGCAGCCGATATTATTGCATTAATTCCGGACCCACTTGCATCCCAGGAAGGAAAAAAAGATGCCGTGGAGCGGGCCTGTCATGAGCTCAACAGCCATGGACTCACAGGTGTCCATGCCATCCAGGGCGTCCACTGCAACCTGCCGGAATATACAGACGTGTATCAGGATTTGAAAGACGAGGGACGGCTTACGGTCCGGGTATGCTTAGGATATGATGAGCTTCCCAACTGCTCCATCCGTACCGGCCTCGGCGACGATATGGTACAGTATGGATTCTATAAGCTTTACGTGGACGGCAACATGGGAGGAAGGACCGCACTTTTATGTGAGCCATACTCCGATGATCCCACCCAGATCGGAATTCCCAACTACACCCAGGAAGAGCTGGATGCCAAGGTGAAGGCCGGATATGAGAGAAACATCCAGGTGGGCGCCCATGTAATTGGAGACAAGGCAGCAGAAATGCTGACCACGGCCATTGAAAGGGCCTACCATGCCAATCCAAAAGAGGGGCCGAGATTCCGCATGATTCACATGTCCCTGTTAAATGAAGATATTATCCGCAGAATTAAGTCCCTTCCGGTTGTTTTGGATATCCAGCCCATGTTTGTATCCACCAATGTCCGCTGGTCCGAAAGCCGCGTGGGACATGAGCGGTCCAAATACCATTACTGCTGGAGAACGCTTCTGGACAATCAGATGATTTTGACAGCAGGCTCGGATTCTCCCTGCGAATCCTATGATCCCATGGATGGCGTATATGCCATCACCACAAGGCAGGGGATGGACGGATATCCTGAGGGCGGATGGTTCCCCGAAGAACGGGTGACCGTATACGAAGCCCTTGAGATGTACACGAAAAATGCCGCCTACGTTTCCCTGGAGGGAGACAAAAAAGGAACCATCGAGGCTGGAAAGCTGGCTGACTTTGTGATTCTGGATACGGATGTGTTCCACACAGTACCGGAAAAGATCAAGGACATCCGGGTGGTAAAAACCTATTTGGGTGGAAAGCTTGTTTATGAGCGGTCATAAACACGGATGGAACGTTAACAATTAAATTTTATTATAACAGAGAAGGAGAGTACCATTATGAAGAAAACGTTAAGTCTTGCACTCAGCACAGCAATGATTCTGTCACTGACAGCCTGCGGAGGAAACGACACAGCATCCACCACAGCAGCACCGGCTCAGAACACCGAGACCAAGGCTGCCTCCTCTGCCACAGAAGATTCCGGTCTTACCACGGAAATCACTTCCACCGATAAGATCACCATTCGTCTGGCCTATGACGTTGCAGAATCCCATCCGTCACACACTGCTTTCGTTGAAAAGTTCCAGAATGCACTCCAGAATGCCAGCAGCGGAAACATCACCGTTGAGCTGTACCCCAACTCCCAGCTTGGCTCCCTGGCTGAGAACATGGAAGCCATGAGAATCGGCGATCTGGAAATGGCAGCTTTAAATGACTCCATCGTTGCAGGTATCGTACCGGAATATAACCTGGTTGGGCTTCCCTTCCTCTGGACCTCCCTGGATGCAGCCCATGAGGCCATGGACGGTGATTTCGGACAGGCTCTGGATAAGAAGTTAGAAGAACAGGCCGGTATCATCAGCCTTGCATGGGGCGATGTTGGCTTCCGTAACATCACAAACTCCAAGAAAGCTATTTCCACTCCGGACGACTTAAAGGGATTAAAGATCCGTACCATGACCAACAACCTGCATGTGGAATACTTCACAGCACTCGGAGCCATCCCGACTCCTATGTCCTTCTCCGAGTTATTCACAGCCCTTCAGCAGAAGACCGTTGACGGCCAGGAGAACCCGACTGCTCTGATCTACAACAATGCATTATACGAAGCACAGAAATACATGAGCGTTTCCGAACACGTATTTACCGCAGTGGCTCTTAATATCTCCGCAGATTTCTACAATAGCCTGCCGGAAGATTATCAGGCAGCCATCAAGGAAGCCGCTGTCAACACCATGGAATACCAGCGTGAGCTGATCACAGAAGAAAACCAGAACCTGCTTTCCAACATTGAGGCTGCAGGCGTTGAGGTTACGGTTCTCACTGACGAGCAGAAGGCCGCATTCCAGAAGGTGGCTGAGGAGACTGTTTATAAGACTGCTGCATCCACATATGGCCAGGATCTGATCGACATGGCTGCAAAATATAACAAGTAGGAAGTGCTGCAGTGAGTTAAGACGCAAGAGAGGAGGAGCTTTCGTATGAAGATCCTGAAACTGTTAGATGAAAAGCTGGAGGAAGTGTTTCTGGTGATCATCCTGATTGCGGCGGTTATCATCGTGGCCATGCAGGTTGTAACCAGATACGTCTTAAAGGTTCCGCTTCCCTGGAGTGAAGAAATTGCCCGTTATCTGTTCTTATGGCTTACCTGGGTGGGTGCATCCTATGCAACCAAGGAGAGAAAGCATGTGAGCATTGATCTGGTGTATGAAAAGCTTCCGGCAGGCGGGCAGATGATCTGTAAGATCATTACCAATATTATCTGGGTGATTTTCCTGTTTATGATGGCCCGTCTTTCCTTAAAGCTTACCATGAGCGTGGCTTCCGGCGGACAGGTGGCCACAGGAAGCGGTATCCCCATGTGGGTTCCCTACGCATCCATTCCCACCGGAATGACCCTCATGACCATCCGTTTGCTGCAGAACTGCTACCAGGATGTGAAAGCATATACAGCGAAAAAGAAAGAAGGTGAGCATTAGTGGTAATTAAGATACTTGTTTTATTCGGAACCATGTTTCTTCTCATGATGATCGGCTCCCCCATTGCCGTGGCTTTAGGCGTTGCCACAATGGTCACCATGACAGCAACCACCAACATCAGTCTGACCACCATGTCCACAGCCTGCTTAAGCGGCCTGGATTCCTTCCCATTGATGGCAATTCCGTTCTTTATGCTGGCAGGAAACCTGATGAAATCCGGAGGAATTTCCCGAAGGATCCTGGACTTTGCCGATGCCGTTGTGGGGTGGGTAACAGGAAGCGTGGGTATGGTAACGGTTGTGGCCTCCATGTTCTTTGCTGCCCTGTCCGGTTCCTCACCGGCCACAGTAACGGCCATCGGCGGTATTACCATTCCGGAAATGAAGAAAGAGGGCTATGACCCGGCCTATGCAACTGCCATTACGGCAGCCACAGGAACCATCGGTGTAATTATCCCGCCCAGCATTCCCTTTGTTATTTACGGCGTTGCTGCCCAGTGCTCCATTTCCGATCTGTTCCTGGCAGGCGTAATTCCGGGAATTTTAATCGGCCTTGTATTGATGGCAGTAAACTACGTGACAGCAAAGAAGCACAACTATGGAAGCAAAAAGAAATTCAACACCAAACATCTGTTACATACGTTAGCAGACTCCATCTGGGCTCTTTTGGTTCCGGTTATTATCCTGGGCGGAATCTACGGCGGTATCTTTACCCCCACAGAGTCTGCGGTTGCAGCGATCATTTATTCCATTATCATCGGTGTCTTTGTATACCATGAGCTGGATTTAAAGAGTATCCTGGAGGCCTTCAAGGAAACAGCACTGATCAATGGACAGACCACCTTCCTGGTTGGTATATCCATGTCATTTGCCAGATTCCTTACGATGTCCCAGGTTCCCACCACTCTGGCAAAGAGTATTTTAGGCATCAGCAACCCCATTGCCATTCTTCTTGTAATCAACCTGTTCCTTCTGGTTGTGGGCTGCTTCATTGATAATATTTCATCCACTGTTATTCTGACACCGATCTTACTTCCCATCGTAACCGGTATCGGCATGAGCCCGGTTCAGTTTGGTATCGTTATGACAGTAAACCTGGCAATCGGCTTCATCACACCGCCTTATGGCTGTAACCTGTTCTTTGCATCAGCCATTTCGGGAGTGTCCGTTGTGGATATTTCAAAGAAGATTCTTCCGATGATCGGTGTTATGTTAATCGTGCTGATGGCACTTACCTTTATTCCGGCGCTTTCCGTAGGAATTTTAGGACTTTAATAAAAAATAGGAATTTTAACGGGGATGTCCATAGGGGCATCCCTTTCCTTTTGTCCCTTTCTTTTTGGCCCACGGGAAACTTGACAACCCGTTTTTTACAGGTACAATAGTCTTAAAGACATGCATTTTAGGAAAAAACGGAGGATGAAAATTGAAGAATAACCAAAAATGGAGAAGCTTTTACAGAGCTGTGATGGCAGAGCTTAAGGAACACAGGAGCACATTCCTTATTTACATGGGACTCCGCCTGATGGTGATGATCGTGTTTGTCATGCAGCTCTTCAATCAAAATTATGAGAGTGCATTTTTATGTGTGCTGACGCTGGTGCTGATGATACTCCCCAGCGTGGTTCAGGTGACCTTCCGGGTGGAGCTTCCCACACTTTTGGAGATCATCATTCTTATTTTTATTTTTGCAGCGGAAATTCTTGGGGAAATCCGTTCGTTTTATATACAGTTTCCCTACTGGGATACCATCCTCCATACCTTAAACGGCTTTCTGTGTGCGGCCGTGGGATTTTCCCTGGTGGACATTATGAACCGGCAGAGCAAGGTGAAATTTGACTTATCGCCGCTTTTTATGGCTGTGGTTGCCTTCTGTTTTTCCATGACCATCGGTGTACTGTGGGAGTTTTTCGAGTTTGGAATGGACATGCTTTTCGGGCTTGACATGCAGAAGGACACCATTGTACATACCATCTCTTCCACGCTGCTGGACCCGGCCTTAAAAAACAACTGCGTTTCCATCACGGATATCCATGAGGTGGCATTGGACGGACGGCTATTGGACATTGACGGATATCTGGATATCGGACTCATAGATACCATGTACGATCTGATCGTGAATTTCATCGGGGCTCTGACCTTTTCTGTCATGGGATATCTTTATGTGAAGTACCAGAACCACAAGGGCCTTGTAAAGGGCCTGGTCCCGGAGCCATGGTCAGAAGAAAAGCAGGAAGCTTACAAAAAGAGTAAAAAACAGTGACAAATGTAATGGCCCAAAGTGAGGGATGACATCTGCCCTTTGACTGGGATGGACGATATAATTACAGTATCAAAAACATCTTGGGAAAGGGGAATGGCTATGAGATTTCTTGTTATGATGATACTTTACGGGGCAGCGCTCCTGGGGGCCGCCGTATTCTTTGCAGTGATTGGAATTGTGAAAACATGCAGCAGGGAAACAAAAGAAGCGCCCGGAGATCGGGATTTTGTAAATACCATCGCCCTTGCGGCAGGTGCCATTTTTGTGATTCTGGCAGGCTGTATTTTTGCCACCACCACCTGGAGGCTGATGGGAAGTCTCACAAAGATAGTGGCTGTTGCGGTCTTTGCAGCGGTATCGTTTCTGGCCGGATGGGCGGCCGATGAAAAGCTCCATATCCGGAAAACAGCCATGGCCTGTCACTTTTTAGGTTCCGTATTCGTATGTTTGCTGGCAGTGACTGCCGGGTATTTCCATATGCTGGGTCCTGTATTTGCCTTTGGAGAAGACGGCTGGTGGTGCGTTCTGGGAATGGGCTTCATGGGCTTTCTGGGAGCCCTTGCGGAAGGCGTTTTAAGATTTCAAGGCACAGTCTATAAAAAGATACTTTTTCTTGCCTTTCAGGCAGGCACCATCTTCCTTATGGGGTGCTGCGGAATGGTTTTCTGGGACGAACTTATGGATATGGGCAGCTCCCATATGGAAACTGCGGTCTTTGGCCTGGTGTGTCTTCTTATGACAGCGGCAGGTAACGGCTGGCTGGTTTTGAAAAAGAGACAGGAATGGGCCAAGGTGATGGTCTCCTTCGCGGCCGTGGGGCTTATCCACTATACGGTGATTTTTCTTCCGATCTCCACGGAAAGCCAGTTTTTCTTCATGGCAGCCCTTATGACCATGTGCTTTTTGGCTCTTAAAACCTTCTGCGGCATGGCAGCAGAAATCATCTGTATCCTGGCTCTTCTGGCGGATACGGGAATACTGGCTCTTTTGGAACTTTTTGGACCGGGCCGTCCTCTGGATGAAATCAGGCTCCTGGCGGCGCTTCTCATGCTGGGATTTGCGCTGTGGGTGTGGGGAAAGAGAGTTTCCCCGGTGCGGATTCTGATTCCTTTTATCATGTGGTATCTGGTGATCCCGGTGAGAGCGCTGATTGGAGAGTTTACACCCTGGATGCCGGAGATAATGTGGCTTACATTCCTGTATGTGAGCGGCCTGGCTGTCTGGGATCTTGTAAAGAGAGAACTGTGGGGGCCTGGTATTCTTGCCATCAGCGCACTTTCCCTCTTTTTGGTATCGTATGAGGATGCATCCGGCTGGGAAGCGGTCTGGGCAGTTCTTCTGGGGATTTACGGATGCGGGAAGGCCTTTGACGGCCAGGAGAAAACCACTTGGGCGGTGCTTATGATTCTGGTGCTGGAAAGCCTTTTTGCAGGAGGCCTGGCCAACGCGCTGATTTTGGAGGGCATCTGCTTTATTCTCTATTTCCTGGCTCACAAAAAAGAAAACGGACGGCTGGCAAAGGGCTCCGGAATCCTTATGGTTCTCATTGCCGTTTACGTGATGAAGGATTTCTGGATGGACCTTGCATGGTGGGTATACCTGCTTGCTGCTGGAATCGGCCTTATGGTGTTTGCGGCCGTGAGGGAGAAAAAGGACTGATTTTTTGAGAAATGTGGAGGAGACATATGGGAGGATTTCTGCTTCGGCTCACTTATCTTTGTACCATCGGATGTTCCCTTTATACATCGGGATGGCTGCTTTTTAAGGCAGGAAGAAATAAGAATACCCTGGCCCTGGCTGCCTGCCAGGTGCTGGTGATCATCTGGTGCGTTCCTCTGCTGTTTTCCGGATTTCTCACCACCAGAACCATGAAATATGTGGCCTATGGAATTTCCTATGCCGGAATTAGTTTCATCGGCCCGGCCTGGCTGGAATTTTCCTTTGGCTACTGCAAAAAGGATCCGGGCCCCTTCATAAGGCGGCTGCTCCCCGGAATTTCCGTTTTCAATTATGTCATGTTTCTGACCAATGAAAGCCATAACCTGTTCTACCGGCAGTTTGCTGTGGAAGCCGTGGAATACGGTCCTGTCTTCTATTTCCATATGCTTTTCACCTATGCATGTGTGGTGGGAGGCATGGCAGTGGTATTCCGGGAATTTATTAAGAGAAGAGTGGATGTCAGGCATCTGGCGGTGATCTGCCTGGCTGCCGCAGTTCCCCTGTGCTTTAACTGCCTTTATCTTTCCGGCACGGTGAAGACCGGGTTTGACCTTACGCCTCCGGCTTTTGCCTGGTCCAGTTTTCTGATGCTGATTGCCGTATTCCGGTACGATTTTCTGGACGTGAACGCCATGGCCTTTGAACATATTTTTGATTCCATCGCGGAAGGCGTTCTGGTGTATGACCGGAGAGGGATGCTGACCTACCATAACCAGGCGGCAGAACAATGGATTGGCCTTGAGGGAAACGAGGACATGGAAGCGGTGAACCAAAAGCTGGAAGCCATGGGCTTTCCGGGACCGGCCATGGACGGCGGAGGAGGGGAAGCTCTGGAGGCCATGCAAAAGAACGGGACCAGGCTCCGTATGAAGCAGTACCAGTACAAAAATTCCAAGGGGCAGACGGATGCGGCGGCTGTGATTTTAACGGATGTGAGTGAGTTCTACCAGGCTCTTAAAAATAAGGAGGAGCTGGAGTTTTCTGAGCGGCGTCTGGCGGTGGAGCAGGAAAGAAACCGCATTGCCCAGGAAGTCCATGACACCACAGGCCACACCCTCACCATGATACAGTCCCTGCTGCGGCTGATGCGGGCTCAGATGAAGACGGGGACGCCAGAGTCTCAGGATGCCGTATACGAATACATGGCCCAGGCCCAGGAGCTGGTGACGGGCGGAATCCGGGAGCTGCGCTGTTCCATCAACGAAATGCGCCAGGAAAAGGAAACTACGGTGACAGGCACCATGGCCGATCTGGCAGGACGCGTGAAGGAAATCCCGGTGGAGGTGGAAATCCAGGGAGAGGACGGCCAGGCCTATACCGGTCTGGCGCCTGTGGTTTATGGGATTTTGCGGGAAGCCATCACCAACTGCTTAAAATACGCGGCGGCATCCCGCATGGATGTGATTGTGAAATTTGAGAAGGACTCCCTGAAGCTGTTCATTTTTGACGATGGGTGCGGGTGTGAAAGCATCAGGGAAAGCAACGGAATCCGGGGAATCCGTGAACGGGCAGCCAAAACCGGAGGAACCGTCAGGTTCTTTTCCGCAGCGGGAGAGGGATTCCAGATTTATGTAAATCTGCCGGTAAAGGAGCAGGAAACATGATACGAGTTGTAATTGCAGATGATATTCAGATATTAAGGCAGGGGCTCAGGGCAATTTTAAGCCAGGATCCGGAGATTCAGGTAGTTGGTCTTGCCGCAGACGGGAAGGAGGCCTTTGAGCTGTGTCAAAAGGAACAGCCGGATGTGGTTCTCATGGACATGCGGATGCCGGGATATGACGGAAGCTGGGGAATTGAAAAAATAAAGGAACAGTTTCCGGAGATTAAGGTGCTGGTGCTGACCACCTTTGACGATGATGAGACGGTGGAGGCCGCGGTGGGAAAGGGCGCCGACGGATATATTTTAAAGGAAATGGAAGATGAGAAGGTAATCCAGTCGGTGAAGGCAGTCTGCATGGGAGTCCGGGTGTTCGGCGGCAGCGTGTTCGACGGGATGAGAAAACAGATGGCAGCTCCGGAAAAAAGGAAGCCGGAAAGAGACCGGAAGACGGAAGAAAAGATCGGGACCATTACGGGACGTGAGCGGGACATCATGCGCCTTGTGGCCAGAGGAATGGACAACAAAGAAATTGCATCAGAGCTTTTCCTGGCAGAGGGTACGATCCGCAACCACATTTCCAGAATCCTGGAAAAACTGGAGCTTAAGGACCGGACCCAGCTTGCCGTTTTTACAGTCAAAAACCGTCTGGACGAGGAGTAATTAAATATCAGAAGAAAGGGACCAGCCGCAGTCTCCCGTGTAAATCATCTGCTTTGTCATACCGCCGTCAATGCAGATGTTTTCTCCTGTGATGAAGCCGGCTTTTTCCGAGCAGAGGAAGAGGGCCATATTGGCGATGTCCATGGGATTTCCCACACGGCCTGCCGGATGCTGGAATGCGTCCGGGCCGGAATATTCCTTAAAGTCTGTGTCAATCCATCCGGGGGAGATGGAATTAACCCGTACAGAGCCGGAGAAGCTGACAGCCAGCGCGTGGGTCAAAGCGGCAATTCCGCCCTTTGCGGCGGTGTAGCTTTCTGTCTGGGGCTGGCTCATGCGGTCTCTGGAGGAGGAAATATTTAAGATGGAAGCGCCGGGAGCAAAGTGGGGACGAAAGAGCTTGGACAAATAAAAGGGCGCCGTTACACCCACCAGAAGGGCGTAATTGAATTCCTCATAAGAACAGGAATCAATTCCCTTCATCTGCGGCAGGGCATTGTTGACGAGAACGTCCACGTGTCCGTAATCGGAAATCACGCGGGAGGCGAAGTCCTCCAGAACGTCCCTGCGGGAAATATCTCCCACATAATAGTCATTTGGCAGAAGATCGATGGTGCATACAAATGCGCCGCTTTTTTTGAATTCGTCTGCGATGGTTTTTCCGATTCCTTTGGCGCCTCCGGTCACAACCACAACCTTGTCTTTAAAATTCATCCGTACCTCCTGCTATTTTCCGGCTTCGCCCTTGATGTGGGCCTTGATGGCGGCAAAGCTTTTGGCGCTGATCACGTGCTCGATGCGGCAGGCATCCTCAGAAGCCGTTTCCTTGTCAACGCCTAACTTCATAAGCCAGTCAGACAGAGCCGTATGACGTTCGTAGATGGTTTCTGCGATTTTACGTCCGGATTCGGTCAGGGTGATATGGCCGTTTTCATCCACAAGAATGTATCCGTTTGTTCTTAAATTTTTCATGGCGACGCTGACACTGGGCTTGGAGAATCCCAGTTCGTTGGCAATATCAATGGAGCGGACATAGGGCTTTTCCTGTCCCAAAATGAGAATGGTTTCCAAATAGTTTTCTGCTGATTCCTGAATTTTCAATCAAATACCCCCTATTACAAGTAGAAGTCAATTGATTTTAGTATAACACAACATAGAATTACGGTCAAATTTAAAGTTTCAAAAAATCGGTCTTGACAAAATGGTTATCGAATGCTAACTTATAAACATAAGTTAGCAGAAGCTAACTAAAATGGAAAAATTCGCTGACGGCAGCAAAAATAAACAGACCAGGAGGGAATCGGCATATGAGCGTTGTTATCATTGGAGGACATGACCGTATGGTCAGACAGTACAAGGAAATCTGTCAGAATCATAAATATAAGGCAAAGGTATTTACCCAGATGAAAACAGGACTGGATAAACAAATCGGATGTCCAGATTTGCTGATTCTGTTCACCAGCACCGTATCTCACAAAATGATTCGCTGTGTCCTGGACAAAGTGGATGAGCAGAGAACCAACGTGGTCCGCTGCCACACCAGCAGCCAGAATGCGCTGGAAGAGATTCTTGAGAGACATTGTTCCTAAAGACAGGAGGCAGGAAAAGGAAGATGAGTGAGGAAACCTTTGGCATCATGAGAATGATGGATATGGAAGGCGTGGAAACCCAGGCCGCACTGCAGTGTGCACCGCTTCTTGCAGGACTTAAGATTTCCAATCTGCTGCATGTGGGGGCTTCCCAGAAGGAAGAGGTCTTTCGCATGTTTGAAGGTTCCCCGGTTTCCTGCCGTCTGCTGTACCAGTGGAAAAACCGTGTGGCCCTGTTCCTTTACCGGGAAAAAAGCTTAAAAAGATATCTGTCCGGCGGGAAGGTGCAAGCACTCTTAAATTCCTTCGGATACGAATATGAAGGTATGGATTTGGAACCTGTCATGGAAAAGCTCTCCTCCCGCTACCAGAAATATATGGAAAGAAAGGCGTCTTTTCCCCATGAAATCGGCTTCCTTTTGGGATATCCGCCGGAGGACGTGACAGGGTTCATTGAAAACCAGGGCAGGAATTTTCTGTATTCCGGCTACTGGAAGGTATATGGAGATCCCGCAAAGGCCAGGAGAGTGTTTGAAGAGTATGACAGAGCCAGAGAGGCTGTGATACGGATGGCAGGAAACGGAAGAGGCATTAAGGACATCATGGCGTACTACCATGACCGGAAACGGCCGGGGTATGGATCCGCAGGATACAAACGCCGTCAATTAACTGCATAAAATTCAGGAGGAGAAAAAATGGATCAGGTTATTGTAGCATATTGGAGTCAGACAGGAAACACAGCAGCCATGGCAGAAGCCATCGGACAGGGAATCGAAAAGGGAGGAAAGAAAGCCGTTGTCACAGATATTTCTTCCGTATCCATGGATGATTTGAAAGCAGCTTCCGCCTTTGCTTTGGGATGCCCGGCCATGGGCGCTGAGGTTCTGGAGGAAGGCGAAATGGAACCGTTTGTAATGGAAGTGGAGGGCTTCGCTTCCGGAAAGAATATCGGCCTGTTCGGATCCTACGGATGGGGCGACGGCCAGGGGATGAAGCCATAAGTGCCTGCATCGCCCTGGGAGAAGAGCTGGCAAAGCTTGCATAGACTGATTTAAGGAAAAAAGAGTTTCGCTCCGATTAATACCGACCGGAGCGGGACTCTTTTTTTAGCGGTCCGCCGCAGGCAGAGAAACCTGCGCGGCAGGATTTTTCGCAATTAAAAGAAGGTCTGGATGAATTTCTGCTTGATAAAGCGGTATTGTCTGGTGGGACGCCCCTTGCCCTCCTGTTTCTGGGACTCAATCTCCTCGATCAGTTTGGAGTCCAGAAGCTGCTGGAGAATCCGGTTGCAGCTCCGGCTGGTGATGTTGAGCCACTGGGACAGGGAGGCAGCGGTGATGACGGAGTCCTTGTCCATCTGGAAAAGGCCCACAATTTTAAGGAGATTGCTTTCGTTGATGCCGTTCTCCTGGGAGTAGGCCAGAGCCTTTGTATTGGAGTAGCTGTAATTTAAGGTCCTTGTGAGGGAAAGGGGGCCGGTCAGGATATTGTCTTCGCCATGAATAATGAAGCCATCGTTTTTTCCATATTTAATGGCCTCCTGGAGAGCCCGTTCCGCCTGATAATGGCTTTCTCCGATGGACTTTCCAAATCCGGCGCCCAGCCGGAATTCCAGATCTCCCTTCTGGTCCAGATAGGCGATCATGTCCTGGATTCTTTCAAAGCTGTCCCGGTACAGATCGCTGTCCATATCCAGTTCATAGCGGTTGGAGACGGAGTGGATGGCAAATTCGTACTGGAATTCCTTCCTGAAATCCAGAAGATATTTATGGAGGGTGATTTCCAGATATTCCCGGTCCATGGAGGTAATGTGCTCCGGATAAATCAGCTTAATTAAAATCACCAGCTTGCTGGACTGGGTTTTCTGCTTTAAGCGGATGGCATTGATGGCGCTTTTTATGGAATCCCGGATCATATCCTCAGAGGGAAGAATGTGGATGTAAGGGATTTTTAAACGGTTCAGCACCTCAAGCTGGTTGGTGGTCCTGGTGAGCATGATATCAATTTTCCCGGCGTCCCAGAGTTCCTCGGCCCGCTCCTTTAAGGTCTTATAATTGTAGACCGGATTTTCAAACACATAGGGCATGAAGTCGGCGCCCAGGTAATTTTTCAGGTTCATGAAATCGTTGACCGGAGTTAAAAAGTCAATATAGACCCGGTTTAACGGAATATGCGGGTAGCGCAGGACAAAATTTAAAAGGATGGACAAAATATGCTTTTCTTCATAAGAAATCAGCGTACAGGGAACCTGGATGTTGTCAATGTGGGTCAGCATATAGGAATAACCCAGCTCACCGGAAAAGAAAATCACATCACAGGAATCCTTGCACTGTTCGTAGATCGATTCAATTTCCTCCAGCCGGTCATACACGTATTTATGGAAGAGGCATCCGAAATCTTTCTGGGCAATGGCCCTGTCGATGGCGTCCATGGATTTCTGCGGACTCACGATGCTGATGGTAATCATGGATAAGGCACTCCTTTCTGGAAACGGCAGGTCTTTTAATGACAAGCGTGTCGATAAATCGGATTCTGCTAGAATCGTACCACAGAATGTTGACAAAGTCAAAAGCCTATGTTAAAATGGAGTCAAATAAAAGACGTAAAATACATAAGTCTTAAATAAACGGAATTCTAGCAGGATTTTTTCCAGATAGGGAAATGGAAAGAAACCTGCGGGAAGGGGTAGAAGAATTCCCGTTATTCTGCGGGAAACCAGGGTATTACATAATCAATTGAAACAATTTGTACAAATGATTCAATATCCTGTGCAGTGTCTTCGGATTCCGGTATTAATTGAGACGCAAGGGTCCTAATTAAAGACGGGATTTTGTATTTTAAGTCTCTTATTGGTGCGAAAGAGCACAGGGGTTAAAAACAACCAAATTTAAGGAGGTATTTGCGAAATGAGCAAGTATGTTGACAGAGTATTGGCGGAGTTAAAAGAAAAGAACGCTAACGAGCCGGAGTTCCTTCAGACTGCAGAAGAAGTTTTATCTTCTTTAGGTCCGGTTGTAGACGCTCATCCGGAGTATGAGAAGGTTGCTCTTCTTGAGAGAATGGTAGAGCCGGAGAGAACAATTGAGTTCCGCGTTCCGTGGGTAGATGATAATGGTCAGACACATGTTAACCGTGGTTACCGCGTACAGTTCAACGGCGCTATTGGACCGTACAAGGGAGGCTTACGTTTCGCTCCGTCTGTAAACCTTTCCATCATGAAGTTCTTAGGTTTCGAGCAGACCTTTAAGAACAGCTTAACAACTCTTCCGATGGGCGGCGCCAAGGGTGGTTCCGACTTCGATCCCAACGGAAAGAGCGATGCAGAAGTTATGAGATTCTGCCAGTCCTTCATGACAGAGTTATATCGTCACATTGGTCCGGATATCGATATCCCGGCTGGTGACCTTGGTGTAGGCGCTCGTGAGATCGGCTATCTGTATGGCCAGTACCGCAAGATCAGAGGCGCATTCGAGAACGGCACAATCACTGGTAAGGGAATGTCCTTCGGTGGTTCCTTAATCCGTCCGGAAGCTACTGGTTACGGCGCTGTTTACTATCTGCAGGCAGTTCTGAAACACGAGAACGATACAATCGAAGGCAAGACAGTTGCTCTTGCTGGTTTCGGTAACGTAGCATGGGGCGCAGCTAAGAAGTTAGCTGAGTTAGGTGCTAAGGCTGTTACCCTGTCCGGCCCGGATGGATACATCTACGATCCGGATGGAATCACAACAGAAGAGAAGATCAACTTCATGCTTGAGATGAGAGCATCTGGACGTAACAAAGTTCAGGATTACGCTGATAAGTTCGGCTGCAAGTTCGTACCGGGCGACAAGCCGTGGGGCGAGAAGGTTGACATCATTATGCCGTGTGCAACTCAGAACGATGTTAACATGGAGCAGGCTAAGAGAATCGTTGCCAACAACATCAAGTACTATATCGAAGTTGCTAACATGCCGACAACCAACGACGCTCTTAAGTTCTTAATGGATCAGCCGAACATGGTTGTTGCTCCGTCCAAGGCTGTAAACGCAGGCGGCGTTCTTGTATCTGGTCTTGAGATGAGCCAGAACAGCGAGAGATACTCCTGGACAGCAGAGGAAGTTGATTCCAAGTTACATCAGATCATGACCGGTATCCATGATGGTTCCGCAGCAGCTGCTGAGAAATACGGCTTAGGCTACAACCTGGTTGCTGGTGCTAACATCGTTGGCTTCCAGAAAGTTGCTGATGCTATGATGGCTCAGGGTATTGCTTGGTAATTTGAGCAGTTATCATAACTGAATCCAACTGAAATATTGGGGGTCATTGCGGGAGAACTTTCTCCCGCGGGGCCCCTATATTAATATCGTAAAGAGGAAGGAAGAAGAACAATGGGATTTACAGTATTTTACACAGTACAGATCAGTGATGTTGCTACAAATATTTTTGAAGCAGCAGGCGGAAAAACTGTTGTAACCAATCATTTCTTTGATGAAGCTGGTTACGTTGAAGAATTGAAGGAATTACAGCCAGAGGCAATTATGTGCCGTACCGAGCCGATCACAGCTGCCATGATGGACGCTGCCGGCCCGAACCTTAAGGTTATCGGTAAGCAGGGCGCAGGTCTTGACAACATCGATATCAAGGCTGCAACAGAGAGAAATATCCGTGTTGTGTATGCACCGGGCCAGAATGCACAGTCCGTTGCTGAACAGGCTGCTTTCTTAATGTTAGCATGTGCACGTCGTTATAACTATGTTGACAGACAGTTCCGTTCCGGAAACTACAAAGTACGTTTCGGCCTTACAAACACATATGAGCTTCAGGGTAAAACCCTTGGCCTTCTTGGCTGCGGAAGAATCGGCCGTATGCTGGCAACCATCGCAAAGCATGGCTTCGGCATGAACGTAATCGGTTACGATCCGTTCTTAAAGCAGGAACAGCTTGGCGATCTGATTACCTTAGTTGAAAACAATGATGAAGTGTTCAAACAGTCCGATTTTGTCAGCCTTCACACTCCGCTTACTCCTGAAACAGAGCACAGCGTTGGTATGAGAGAATTTAAGCTGATGAAACCCACAGCTTCCTTCATCAATGCAAGCCGCGGTGAAGTTGTAAATGAGGCAGAGTTAATCCAGGCTATGCAGGAAGGCATTATTAACTGTGCAGGTCTGGACGTGACAGAGAAAGAGCCGCTTCCTCTTGACAGCCCCTTATACAGCCTTGACAACGTAATTCTCACACCCCATACCGCTGCCACAACAGAGCAGTCTGTAATCCGCTGCTGTGAGACCGTTGCCAACGATATTTGTGCAGTTGTTGCAGGCAATGCAGCAAAATTTGCAGCAAACTAATTGTGAACAATGAAATAAAAAGGAGCTGGACGGCCGGGCCATCGAGCTCCTTTTTGTAATTCAGGCCGCTGCCAGAGCCATGGCACCCGGCGGCATGACATATGATACAAGGAGGGCATACATGACTAAAATAGTGGAATCAGCAAAAGCATTGATGCCGAAGCTTGTGGAGATCCGGAGAGATTTCCATGAATATCCGGAGACGTCCCAGAACGAGGTGGAGACATCCAGAAAGGTTGCCGCTTATTTAAAGGAAATGGGCTGTGACCAGGTGATCGAGAACGTGGGCGGACATGGAGTGATCGGCATAATCAAAGGAGAGAAAGACGGAAAGGTTGTGGCACTGAGAGCCGATATGGATGCACTTCAGATCCAGGAAATGAATGATGTGGAGTACAAGTCCAGAAACGATGGTGTCATGCATGCCTGCGGCCATGATAACCATATGACCGGACTGTTGGGGGCAGCCAAGCTGCTGTGCCAGAACCGGGATGCGATCTGCGGAACCGTGAAGCTGGTGTTCCAGCCCGCAGAGGAATTTTCTCCCATTGGCGGCTCCAGAGGAATGCTGGAGTCCGGATATCTGGATGACATCGGTGCAATTTTCGGTCTCCATGTATGGCCCGATCTGCCCCATGGAACCGTTGGCGTAAAGGCAGGCCCTCTGATGGCAGCCACAGACCACTTTACCATCACCATCCACGGAAAGACTGCCCACGGCGCAAAGCCGGACCAGGGCATTGATGCTGTGGTGCTGGGAGCCCAGTTTGTTATGGCGGCCCAGTCCATCGTAAGCCGTAAGGTGAATCCGCTGGATAACGCTGTGGTGACCTTTGGTATCTTCAATGCAGGAACCAGATACAACATCATTGCAGGAGAATGTGTTCTGGACGGAACGGTCCGCACCCTCAACGAAAAGACCCGCGATATGATTGAGGAGACCATGAGAAAGCTTTTGGACGGCCTCTGCCTCCAGTCCGGAGCCACCGCAGATATCGTTTACGGACGCGGCTATCCGGCTCTTGTGAACCATGCTGAGGATGTGGCTTTAATCAGAAAGACGGCAGTTTCCCTGTTTGGGGAAGAGGGCGTGGTAGATGTACAGGATCCGGCCATGCCGGCTGAGGACTTCTCCTTCTATCTGAAAGAGAAAAAGGGCGCCTTTGTATGGCTGGGAACAGCCAAAGAGGGCAAAGAGGTTTGGCCGCTTCACAACAGCAGATTCGATGTGGATGAGGACGTTTTATGGAGAGGTGCCGCGCTTCTGGCACAGACCGCCATTGACTATCTGAACCAGTAACAGAATATAAATTCCATGTCATTAAGATAATCTAAAATCGTTCAGTAAGGGGGAAAATCTTCGGATTTTCCCCCTTAAGCATTTCCAGCCCAAAGAATAGGTCATAGGCGTTATGCCGAAAAATAAATGCGATTATTGTTGACGGAGGGTATTATGAACCAGTCAGTTGCTATCATCATTGTTACCTTATTAATTCTGGGAGGAACCTTTGTGCTCAATCTGATTATCAGTAATCGAATCAGCAAAAAAGACGCTTCCAGCGCCTCCGAAGACTGGGAAGTCGGTGGACGAAGTCTTCCGCTTTTTGTTGTGGTAGGTACTCAGTTTGCTACTGCCATGGGTGGCGGGCTTCTTGTAGGACAGGTCGGAAACGGCTACAAGAATGGATTATCCGTTATGCTCTATGGTGTTCTCTGCCAGCTCGCTTTTATCATCCTGATGATTATTGCAAAGTGGCTCAGAGAAAAGCAGTTCGCAACAATTCCGACTTTTCTTTGCAGGCGCTGCCCTGACGATACAGAACAGGGCGCATTCCCTGACAAAAATAAGCGACACAATAAAAAAGCATATCCCGTAAAGGATTTAATGCTGAAAAGCAAGAAGTCCTGCGGGATATGCTTGTTTGCTGTGGAACGAAATGACATTGAGTCTGGTTTTAGTCCGTTTTATAGGATCACGATAATTTTTTTAGTGCTTCCAGAAAATCTCTCACGGCTGTTTCCGGAGTGGCCCAGGAGGTCACCAGGCGGATTTCCGTATGGGTGTCGCCGTGGGGGCCGATGATGTTGAAGCCAAAGTCTTTGGAGAGTCCCTCTGCCACCTGGTTTGGGAAAACAGGGAAGAGCTGGTTGGTGGGGGAATCGGAGCCAAAGGAATAGCCCAGATCTTGGATTCCTTTTCTTAAAATATCTGCCATTTCATTGGCATGTTCCGCCATCTCAAAGAACAGATCGTCTTTAAATAATTCCTCAAACTGGATTCCGGCCACAAAGCCCTTGGCCAGCATGGCACCGCGGTTTTTAATCATGTAACGGAAATCTTCCTTTAAAGCCGGATTGGAAATCACCAGGGCCTCGCCGAATAAGGCGCCGTTTTTCGTTCCGCCGATATAGAAGGCGTCTGTGACGGCGGCAATGTCTGCCAGGGTCAGATCGTTTTCCTTGCAGGTCATGGCAGAACCGATTCTGGCACCGTCCAGGAATAAATAAAGGTTATTTTTCCGGCAGCAGTGATGGAGAGCGTCCAGCTCTGCCTTTTTGTAGATGGTTCCCACCTCGGTGGAATCGGAAATATAGACCAGACGGGGCTTTACCATGTGCTCATCGGGGTGGGCCTTTAAGCAGGCCTCAATGATCTCCGGAGTGAGCTTTCCGTCCGGCGTGGGGTAAGCTAAGATTTTGTGGCCGGTTCCCTCAACAGCTCCGGTTTCATGGACATTGATATGGCCTTCGGTGGTGGAGATGGCAGCCTCATAGGGGCGCAGGGCGGCAGAGATCAATAAGAGATTGGTCTGGGTTCCTCCGGTGATAAAGTGCACATCTGCATCTTCCCGTTTGATAAGGGTTTTGATGGATGCAGCGGCAGCGGCGCAATGGGTATCCAGGCCGTAACCTTCGTTCTGAGCCAGGTTTGCATTCATGAGGGCTTCTAAAATCCGCGGATGGGCGCCCTCACTGTAATCATTTTTAAAACTGTACATAAGACATTTCTCCCATTTATTTTTTCCAGTGCATATGGATTCTGAATCCAGTATAATGAAACTCAGGAAAAAAGTCCAGAAATAATGAACCTTTCCTTCACTTTTTTCCTCTATATGGCAGGTGCACCAAATAAGAGGAAGGAGGATGTGCATGGAAGATACGGAGCTGGTCAGGAAAATGATATCCGGCGACAGGGACGCGTTCGACGGTTTAATGGAACAATATCAGCCGCAGGCTCTGCGGGCAGCATATCTGATTTCCGGCAGCCATGCTGACAGCGAGGATATTGTCCAGGAGACCTTCATAGCCTGTTATTTAAACAGAAAGCAGATTAAGAATCCGGAGGCGTTTAAGGGATGGTTTTATAAGACGTTGTCCAGGAATGCCTGGAGAATCTGCCGGAAGAAGAAAAAGGAACAGCCTGTGGAGGAGGTCTATCCGGAACATGCGGCTGCACCGGGAGAACTTTTAGGAGATCTGCTCCTGAAAGAGGAGGAGAGAATCCTCTATGAGGCCATAAAGGCCCTTCCGGTGAAGCAGAGAACGGTGATTGTTCTTTACTACTACAATCAGATGACCATAAAGGAGATTGCAAAGGCATGCGGATGTCTGGAAGGAACCGTAAAATCGCGTCTGTTTAACGGGAAAGCCAGACTGAAGGCCATCATGATGGAACAGGAGGAAAAAGGAGGAACCACATGGACGATTCTATCTTAGAAAAAAAGATCCGAACGACTCTGGAAAAAAAGTCAGAAGAGGCCCGTGTGGACGCTCTGACAAGCCAGAGAATCCGGGCAAATGTATATGGAAGAATTGAGGAGGAAAGAAATATGAAACATAGAAACTGGAAAAAGGTAGTGATTGCGGCAGCGGCCATCTGTGTGTTTGGCAGTATTACAGCCGTGGCTTTAAATAAGCCCATCTATATCTCGTCCCACTCCAGCCGCAATGAGATGGTGAGGGATTATGAGACAGCAAAAAGCATGATGCATGGGTTTGACGCTTCCGCCAAAGTGGTGGAAGAATTCTCCAACGGATATAAATTTAAGGAGGCAGTTCCCAAATATGAATCAACCCATGATGAGGAGCATAATATGCTGGAACAGGAGACCAGCATGTCCTTCACCTATGAGAAGAAAGGGATGGAGGATGTGATTTTTTCCAGCAGCCGTCTGACTGTCCCGGGAGGAAATCCTGATGAGGTACTGGTTCTGGATGACGGAACAGAGCTTGGATACCATAGAATGGCAAACAAGTTTGTGCCGCCGGATTATACGCCCACCGAAGAAGAGCTTAAGCTCCAGGAGGAGGGAAAGTTAAACATCGGATACGGCAGCGATAAGGTGCAGGAAAAGGTTTCTGTCAGCGTATACTGGGTTCAGGACGGCGTGACTTACAGTTTGTTTTCCTTTAACGACAGCCTGACAGCCGAGGAGATGTTCCAGATGGCAAAGGAAGTGGCAGAGAGCTAAAGAATTTATAGGGCAAGGGTTTTGGAACCTTGGAAAACGGTGTGGCTTCGGCCATGCCGTTTTTGCTATTTGAGGGATTCCCATTCTCCAACTGTTCCCAGACTTGAAATTGAAACCGGCAGAATAAGGAAGGAGGTCCTTAATGGGGCCTCCTTTGGTATCATCCGGCAAAGAATTTTGATTTTATCAGGTCTACGGGCATGTCCTTTCCGGTCCAGAGGCGGAACGCCTCTGCGCCCTGGTAGAGCAGCATGTAGGTGCCGCCGCAGCAGGGGAGCCCTTTTTCCCGCGCCATGGAAAGGAGTTTGGTTTCCCTGGGATTGTATATGATATCCGAGACGATGAGGCCGTCTGCCAGATAGGAGGCGTCTGGAATGGGAGAAGTTTCGGTATCCGGCGCCATTCCCATGGAGGTGGCGTTGGTTAAAATGCAGCTTTCGGCCAGTTCTTTTTTTAAGAGATCATGATCGGAAAAATCACAGAGAGTAATCCGGCAGGCGGTTTGAGCCATGAGACTTTCTGCTGTTTTTTCTGCCCGCTCGTAAAAGCGGCTGGTTTTTCTGACGAATACGGATATTTCGGAAACCCCGTCCAGAGCAGCCTGCACGAGAATGGCTGTGGCGGCGCCTCCGGCTCCTAAAAGAGTCATTTTCTTTCCTATAATATCGTATCCGGCGTCCTTTACGGACTGCATATAGCCAATACCGTCGGTGTTGTGGCCGATGAGAGTTCCGTTTTCGTTGACCACGGTGTTGACGGCGCCGATGATTCTGGCGGCCGGGGAAAGCTCATCGCAGAGGGACACCATCCGGTTTTTATCCGGCATGGTCAGGTTGAAGCCTCTGGCACCCAGAGCCTTTAACCCCTGGACTGCAGTGGGAAGGGATTCCTCGTTCACGTCAAAGGCCAGGTAGCGGTAATCTAAGTCAAGAGCTTCAAAGGAAGCGTTGTGCATCATTGGAGAAATGCTGTGGGAGCATGGACTTCCCAGAAGACAGATGAGTCCGGTATGTCCGGTGATCGGGTGATTCATGGATTGATACCTCCAGGTTTTATTTGGAATTAATTATAACAGTCCGGCAGGAAGATTGCAATGTGAGAAAAATTCTGGTATAATTTCATTAAAATATAGAAAGAAGAGCGAACCAATATGGAATTGAATGGACATATTTTTCTGATTGGCTTTATGGGCTGCGGAAAAAGCACCAATGCGGCGAAATTGGCAGAAATGACCAGAGCCAGACAGATGGAGATGGATGAGGAGATCGTAAAGGACCAGAACATGGCCATCGCAAAAATTTTTGAGGTATATGGGGAAGCCCATTTCCGGAATCTGGAGACGGAGCTGCTGAAAAAATTGAAAAATGAACCGCCCATGGTGGTCTCCTGCGGCGGCGGCCTGGTGCTGAGGGAAGAAAATGTACGTCTGATGAAGGAGATGGGAACCATTGTACTTCTGACGGCAAGCCCGCAGACCATCTACGGACGGGTAAAGAACAGCACGGAACGCCCGGTTTTAAACGGAAACATGAATCTTCCGTATATCACGGAGCTGATGGAAAAGCGCCGTCCCCATTATGAGCAGGCGGCGGACGCGGTGATTTCCACAGATAATAAAACGGCGGAGGAAATTTGCAGGGAAATCCTGGAAAAAAAGAACATATAAACAAAAGGGATATGCATGCAGGAGGGGACAGGTTATGACCATCAAAGAAAAATTTGACAGGCTGGGAATCGACAACGCACCGGGGCAGGAGGCCCTTCAGAAATCCCAGGCCTTAGAACTCCGCGGAGAAAAGCTTTTGGGACCGGCCGTGGATTTCTCCCACGGAGACGTGAATGCCCATGAGCCCACACCGGGAAGCTTCGAGGTATTCGCAGACGGTGTGAAAGAGGGAGCTGCCCAGGCGTATACGCCTTACCGGGGAAGAAAGTCGGTTCTGGAACATGTGGCTGAAAAGCTTTCTGCCTTTACGGGGGCAAAGATTGACCCGGCGGAACATGTAATCCTGACGCCGGGAACCCAGGGCGCCCTGTTTTTGGCCATGGGAGCCAATGTGGTTCCGGGAGATAAGGTGGCCGTGGTGGAGCCGGACTATTTTGCCAACCGGAAGATGGTGGAATTCTTCCACGGAGAGCTGGTTCCCATCCACATGGACTATACCAATGTAAAAACCGGCTCCGGCATTGATTTAAAGGCGCTGGAGGCTGCATTTGCAGACGATGTGAAGGTATTTTTGTTTTCCAATCCTAACAACCCGGTGGGCTGCGTATATTCTTATGAAGAGATTCTCACCATTGCAGCTCTGGCTAAGAAGTATAATGTGACTTTGATCGTGGATGAGCTGTATTCCAGGCAGGTATATCCGGGCATTTCCTATACCCATCTGTGTGCACAGAAGGAAATCCCTGACAACCTGATTACCATTATGGGACCGTCTAAGACGGAATCCTTAAGCGGATACCGCCTGGGCGCAGCCTTCGGAACGGCAGAAATCATCGAGCGGATGGAGAAGCTCCAGGCCATTATGGCCCTGCGGTGCAGCGGCTATAACCAGGCTGTGTTCTTTACCTGGTTTAATGAGCCCGAAGGATGGCTTTCTGACCGGGTGAAACAACATATGGAAATCCGTGACGCCATTCTGGAAACTCTCTCCGGTGTGCCGGGAGTGTATGCGAAACCCACAGAGGGAGGAAGCTACTTATTTGTGACCATTCCGGAGCTGGATGTTTCCCTTCACCAGTTTATCCGCATTGTGAGGGAGCTGGCCGGTGTGACGGTGACACCGGGAACGGAATTCGGCCCCCAGTTCCTCCATCAGTTCAGAATTAATTTCTCACAGGATAAGGAGAATGCGGTGGCAGCCATGAAACGGCTTTTGGAGGTCATGGAGCGTTACAGAAAACAGGAAGCATAGGGAAAAAAGGGAGGTAACTCATATGGGAAAAGAAGCGAATCCAGTTCCGCAGGGAAAGTATGTGCCGGCGACCAGGTTCGGCAATCTGATTTTTACTGCCGGAATGACACCAAGAAACAATGGAGTGCTCATAAAAGAAGGACGGGTCAAGTTTTCAGATACCATTGAAGAGTACACCGCAGCGGTCCGCCAGGCGGCGAAAAATGCTCTGACAGCCGCCAGGAATAAGTTAAAGGACGGTGAACAGATCGCAGGAATCCTCTCCGTTACGGTTTATGTCAATGCAGAGACCGGATTTACCAAGCAGTCCAAAATTGCAGATATTGCATCGGAATATTTCTGTGAGGAGCTGGGAGAAGCAGGTGTTGGAAGCCGTGCAGCCGTGGGTGTGGCCTCGCTTCCGGGAAACGCTCCTGTGGAAATTTCCATTGTGGCGGCAGTAAAAGAAAACGAAGCATAAGCGTAAGGGAACATCCCGGGGGATTTGAAAAGTCTTCCGGGGTGTGCTGCGTTTTGGGGGTTGTGCTTTTTTCGCTTCACAGGTACAATGGGGAGGGAGGTATGGTCTATGAGCCAATGGAAAAAACTTTTGATCGGAATGCTGACAGTGATTTTGATTGTGCTGGCTGGGGCAGCGTGCGCTGTCTTTTTTATGGATGGATTCGGAACGCCGGGATCAAAATACGCCGAAGCCTTTGAAAACCAGAAGGAGAGTGAAACGGCAGAGGAAACAGCAACCGCAGAGGAAGAAGAGAAAGAAAGCCGGCCGGTGAAAATCACACTGGAGACGGAAACCGTGCCGGAGAATGCAGAAACAGACGCCGGAAAGGCGGAGGAGAAAGAGGATTGTATTCTTTTATTCGCCGGAGATGTGTATCTTTCCAACCATGTGTTAAATGCCTATGATAAGGCAGGCGGGATCCACGGAGTCCTGGAGGAAGGAATCCGGGAGGAAATCGCGGCTTCTGATATATTTATGGTGAATCAGGAATTTCCTTTTACGGAGCGGGGAACGGCGGCTGCCGATAAGCAGTTCACCTTCCGGCTTCCCCTTGACCGGATGCACCTGATGAACGAGATGGGAATTGACATTGTGACTCTGGCCAACAACCACATTCTGGATTTTGGGCAGGACGGGCTTTTGGACAGCCTGGACGCCCTGGATGAAGCCGGAATTCTCCATGTGGGCGGGGGAAAGGACCTGGAGCAGGCGAAAAAACCGGAATTTATTGAGGTCAAGGGCCGGACCATCGGATTCCTTGGCACCTCCAGAGTTTATATGGATGCAAGCTGGGCGGCTGGTCCCGGCCATCCCGGTGTATTTTCTACCTATGATTCCAGACAGGCCGTGGAGGCCATAAGGGAGGCAAAGGCGCTTTGCGATTATCTGGTGGTCTATGTGCATTGGGGTGTGGAGAGGGAAACCACGCCAAAAGAATACCAGCGGGTCATGGGACGGGAATATATTGACGCGGGGGCAGACCTGGTCATCGGAAGCCATCCCCATGTGCTCCAGCCCATGGAATATTATGAGGGAAAGCCCATTGTATATAGCCTGGGAAATTTTGTGTTCGGAAGCAGCATTCCCAGCACAGAGCTTTTTAAAGTGACATTGAAGGAAGACGGAGCGGAAATTACGGAAATTCCCTGTACCTCCGCCGCCGGATTTACAAGATTAAAATAGAACAGGAAAAAGTGAGGAAGACAAGAAGTGGAGACAAAGGATAAGAAGATGCAGGCATCCAGAACCATCGGCGTTATCATTACCATTCTCGGCGGCTGCCTATGGGGTGCCTCCGGAGCCTGCGGGCAGTATCTGTTTGAAAATAAGGGAGTGACCAGCAAGTGGCTGGTTCCGGTGAGACTTGTGATGGCAGGGGTCTGTATGCTGATTTATTATATTGGAAAGGAAAGAAAAGGGGCATTCCGGATCTGGAAAAACCGGAAGGACGCGGTGGACGTGGTCATTTACGGTGTTTTCGGCCTGATGCTCTGCCAGTTTACCTATTTTACCACCATTGAGCTTTCCAACGCAGGAACGGCCACGGTCATTCAGTATATTTCCCCGGCCATCGTCATGGTGCTTGTCTGCTTTACGGAAAAGCGGCTGCCGAAATTCGTTGAAATTCTGGCACTGATTTTTACCATTGTGGGTATTTTTGTCATCGCCACCCACGGAAACATCCACCAGATGGCTATTTCCAAAGAGGCATTGATCGTGGGCCTGATTTCCTCCCTGACGGTGGTGCTTTACAACATGCAGCCCAGGCGGCTGATGGCCTATTATCCCACACCCTATCTTCTGGCCTGGGGGATGGTGATCGGTGGGATTGTGCTGTCCTTTTTATTCCAGCCGTGGAAGTATCATTATACCATAGACGGAAGCTTTCTGGCTGCTTTTCTGGCCATTGTGCTTTTGGGAACCATTGTGGCGTTTTCCCTTTATATGCAGGGCGTGAAGCTGATCGGCCCGGAGCGGGCCAGCCTTTATGCCTGTACGGAGCCCATCGCATCGGCGCTTCTTTCCTTCTTCTGGCTTAAGGTGCCTTTTGTGGCCGTGGACTTTCTGGGGTTCGGGTTGATTATCGCTACGATTCTGATGCTGGGCTTTTCTGATCTTAAGAAGGAGAAATAGGGAAGATTACTATGATGAAGGAACGAGAGTCATTTGAACAAAAAAGAGGTGTGAATTTGGAATTATCAAAGTTGTTGGGAGAAACTACCGAGTACGATAAAAAGCGGGAAGTAGAAATGCGGAAACCGAAAAGCTGGCTAAAAGCGTCAGTGCATTTGCAAACGGAAATGGCGGTGCATTGATTTTTGGTATTACCCCCTTCCCAGAGGTTACAATGCAGATTCACAGCATAGAGAATGGGAAAAATCTGCTTACTGTGGAAGTGATGAAAGGGCAAGAGACACCGTATTATTATCGTGGAAATGGAAGTACGGAGGCCTTTGTAAGGATTGGGAACGAGTCAGTTACTGCAAATGCGGCAGAACTGAAACGGCTTGTACTGCGGGGAAAAAATTCCTCCTTTGATTCTTTGATGGCTGTTTTGTACACGCTGGAACGGGCTGGATAAGAGCGGCGGTCAGATAGACACTCTGTAAGAAAACACCTAATTCCAGAATTGAAATGCCGGATGATACAAAAATTCAGGACAGAGACATTGACACAATCCCATCTACAAGGAGAAATCCGGTGTTAGCAGATATATTTGGACGGTTGGGATATATGGAAAGACAGGGACGCTGATCCGCAGGGAGATTTGACAACAGCGTTAGGTTGGACGGACGCAGACATTCTTTCCGTTACACTTGCGACATAGATGGAAAAGACAATCCGTGATAAACCTTTTGTTTACAATGAGGGGATATTGCACCATAATGAGGGTGTAAACCTGATACCGACCAATATTGAATTGTCTGGTATGGAAATGACGCTTGTTAATGTAATGAGCCGGGAATCCTGTCTGCGTAAAATGGCGATTGACGGGTATATTGTCAGGCTGGATGTATCGGAACTGAAAGCACAAGAGAATTTTATGGCTTGAAATAAAGCGATAACTTTCCCATTGTTATTTCATGAATAACTGCTAAAATAAAGGGGTAAGTTAAGAGGGTAAGTTAAAGGGGTATGTTAGGAGTGATGTTATGGCCTTACCAATTAACCTTTCAGATTTAATCAACCGGCGCGTGGTAGAAAATGCCCGCGTTGACTATAAAGCGGACTGGAATCCAGAACCGATTCTGCACTCTATTTGTGCGTTTGCGAATGACATTGATAACTGGGGAGGTGGATATATCATCATTGGCATCGAGGATGAGGATGGTATGCCCAAATTTCCAATCAGAAAATATGCCTTATTCAAAAGGACAAAGCAAATGTAGAAAATTACAGTATATAGAACACCAGATGGAGAATTTAACATGCACATATATCCGAAACTTCCTATGTGATTTCGCTTATCGACTAACGCCCCTTTCTGTGCTATGATAATGAATATATTATTATAGACGACAGAAAGGGGCATTTTCTATGGGAAATCCCTCAGAAAATAAAGAGATGAATCAATCAAAAAGACATATCAGCGTGGGCATGCTGGCCCATGTGGATGCGGGAAAGACAACGCTTTCGGAGGCCTTTTTGTATCTGACAGGAAGTATCCGGAAACTGGGGCGGGTGGACAACCGGGATGCTTTTCTGGATACGTATGCCCTGGAGCGGGCCAGGGGAATTACAATTTTTTCCAAGCAGGCGGAATTTATGTTAAACCGCACGCCGGTGACGCTTCTGGATACGCCCGGACATGTGGATTTTTCTTCCGAGATGGAACGGACGCTTCAGGTGCTGGACTACGCGGTGCTGGTCATCAACGGGGCAGACGGCGTGCAGGGCCATACGGAAACCCTGTGGCGGCTCTTAAAACGCTACCGGATTCCGGTGTTTTTATTTGTCAATAAGATGGACCAGGCCGGAACAGATAGGGAGCGGCTCCTTGGCGATTTAAAAAAGCGTCTGGACGGCGCCATTGTGGATTTTGAGGGCTTTGAGACCCTTGTATCGGAAAAAACGGGACGGCTGGAACAGAATGGAAACGAAACCATGGCAGAACGGCTGGAGGAGCTTGCCATGTGCAGCGAACCGCTTCTGGAAACCTATCTGGAAACGGGGACCATGGAGTTAAAGGAAATCCGGAGCGCCATTGAAAAGAGAAAGGCATTCCCCTGTTATTTTGGCTCGGCCTTGAAGCTTACGGGCGTGGAAGAGTTTTTAAAAGGAATCGGAACCTTTGCCAGGGCCAAAGAGTATCCGAAGGAATTCGGGGCCAAGGTATTTAAAATTTCCAGAGACGATCAGGGAAACCGTCTGACCCATTTAAAAATCACCGGAGGAAGCCTTAAAGTGAAGGGATTCCTGGATGGGGAAGAGGAGAAGGTGAACCAGATCCGGGTGTATTCCGGGCAGAAATTTGAGACCGTCAATGAGGCGGAGGCCGGGATGATCTGTGCGGTCACAGGCCCCTTGAAGACCAGGCCCGGACAGGGCTTCGGCGTTGAGGCCCAGTCGGGAAGTCCTCTGCTGGAACCGGTTCTTACCTATAAAATCCATCTGCCCCAGGGATGTGATGTTCATGGGATGCTTAAAAATTTAAGGATGATGGAAGAAGAGGACCCGCAGCTTCACATTGTCTGGAATGAGACTTTGGGGGAGATTCAGGCCCAGGTCATGGGCGATGTGCAGATGGAGATTTTAAAGAGCCAGATCAAGGAACGGTTTGATGTGGATGTGGAGTTTGGAAGCGGGAACATTGTATACAAAGAAACCATCCTGCGCCCGGTGGAGGGTGTGGGCCATTTTGAGCCGCTGCGCCATTACGCGGAAGTCCATCTTTTAATGGAGCCGGGGGATCCGGGGAGCGGCCTGGTGCTGGAAGCCGACTGCAGCGAGGATGTGCTGGATAAGAACTGGCAGCGGCTGATTCTCACCCATCTGGAGGAGAAAAAGCACCGGGGAATTCTCACGGGTTCAGAGATTACAGACATGAAGATTACGCTGATTGCCGGAAGAGTCCATTTAAAGCACACCGAGGGCGGTGATTTCCGCCAGGCCACGTACAGGGCTGTCCGCCAGGGATTAATGGAGGCCGGATGCCGCCTTTTGGAGCCCTACTATTCCTTTGTGCTGGAAGTGCCCCAGGAGTCCGTGGGCCGCGCCATGGCAGACGTGGAGCGGATGCAGGGGACCTTCGGGGCTCCGGAACAGGAAAAGGACATGGCGGTTCTTAAGGGAAGCGTGCCTGTGGTGACCATGCGGGATTACCAGAGAGAGGTGGCCGCCTACACAAGAGGGCGCGGAAGACTTTCGGTGAGCCTTAAGGGCTACGAGCCGTGCCACAATGAAGAAGAGGTCATAAACCAGATCGGCTACGATTTTGATTTGGACCTTCAGGACCCGGCGGGCTCGGTGTTCTGCTCCCATGGGGCAGGCTTTACGGTGCCGTGGGACCAGGTGAAGCAGTATATGCATGTGGCAAGCCCCCTGGCAAAGCTCCGGCCGGAGATGATGCAGGAGGAAAAAACCCCTGCGGCCGCAGAGATTCCGGCGGCTGAAAGCCGGAGGGGAGGGGGTGGAACGGCCGGTTCCTCCTACGCGGAGGATAAGGAACTGGAGGCCATTTTTGTCCGTACCTTTGGCGAACCCAAGCGGCCGTATCCGCCGGGAGGAGATTCCAGACGGGTCATACGGGCCCAGGGGACAGAGAGCCGCGGACAGAAAAAAATAGCAGAGCCGGAGGAAGAGTATCTTCTGGTGGACGGATACAATATTATCTTTGCCTGGGAAGAGTTGAGCGAGCTGGCCAAGACCAACATCGACGGCGCCAGGTACCGTCTGATGGACATTTTATGCAATTACCAGGGCTTTAAAAAATGTACGCTGATTGTGGTATTCGATGCCTATAAGGTGGTGGGGAACACCGGAGAAGCCCTGAAATACCACAACATCCATGTGGTCTATACAAAGGAAGCGGAGACTGCGGACCAGTATATTGAAAAGCTGGCCCATAAGATCGGCCAGAAGTACCGGGTGACGGTGGCCACCTCCGATGGGCTGGAGCAGCTTATTATCCGGGGTCAGGGCTGTCTGTTGATGTCAGCCAAGGACCTCAGAGAAGAGGTGGAGTATGTGAACCGGCTCATTGATGAGGAAAAGGGAAAACTTAAGGAAGGTCCTGGAAAATCCGGAAAGAACTATCTTTTGTCCCATGCGGACCATGAGACGAAGGAATACCTGGAAGAGGTACGGCTGGGCAAGCAGGTTTAATTATGGAAGGAGGCTGTTTTATGGCGAAGTATATCATGGCATTTGATGCAGGAACCACCAGCAGCAGGTGTATTCTTTTTAATGAGAAGGGAGAGATCTGCAGCGTGGCACAAAAAGAGTTTACACAGTACTTTCCCAAGCCCGGCTGGGTGGAGCACGATGCCAATGAGATATGGTCCACCCAGCTTGGTGTAGCCGTGGAGGCCATGTCAAAAATCGGAGCAGCTGCAGAGGACATTGCTGCAATCGGAATCACCAACCAGCGGGAAACCACCATCGTCTGGGACAGGCACACCGGGGAACCGGTGTACCATGCCATCGTATGGCAGTGCCGCAGAACCTCGGAGTACTGTGATTCCTTAAAGGAAAAAGGACTGGTGGAGACCTTCCGCTCCAGGACAGGTCTTGTGATTGATGCATATTTTTCAGGGACTAAGCTAAAATGGATTCTGGACCATGTGGAGGGAGCCAGGGAACGGGCCGAGCGGGGAGATCTTTTATTCGGAACCGTGGAGACATGGCTGATCTGGAAGCTGACCAGAGGAAGAGTCCATGTGACCGACTATTCCAATGCCTCCCGCACCATGCTGTTTAACATCAATACCCTGGAATGGGATCATGAAATTCTCTCTGAATTAAATATCCCCGAATCCATGCTTCCGGAGGCAAAGCCCTCAAGCTGTATCTATGGAATGACGGACCCGCAGTTTTTCGGAGGTCCTATCGCCATCGGCGGAGCGGCCGGAGACCAGCAGGCAGCCTTGTTCGGCCAGACCTGCTTTTTGCCGGGAGAGGCGAAAAATACATATGGAACCGGGTGTTTTCTTTTGATGAACACCGGGGAAAAACCGGTATTTTCCCAAAACGGTCTGGTGACTACCATTGCATGGGGACTGGATGGGACCGTAAATTATGCCCTGGAGGGGTCTATTTTTGTTGCAGGCGCTGCCATCCAGTGGCTTCGGGACGAGCTGCGTTTTATTGACTCCTCATCGGATTCTGAGTATATGGCAGGAAAGGTGGAGGATACCAATGGCTGCTATGTGGTTCCTGCCTTTACGGGACTGGGTGCGCCCCACTGGGACCAGTATGCACGGGGAACCATTGTGGGCTTAACCCGCGGCGTCAACAAATACCACATCATCCGGGCAACCCTGGACTCCATCTGCTATCAGACCAACGATGTTTTAAAGGCCATGGAGGCCGATTCCGGAATTCGCCTGGCTTCCCTCAAGGTGGACGGCGGAGCCAGCGCCAATAATTATCTGATGCAGACCCAGGCCGATATCATGAATGCCCCGGTAAAGCGTCCCCGGTGCATTGAGACTACGGCCATGGGCGCTGCTTACCTGGCAGGTCTTGCGGTGGGCTACTGGAAAAATAAGGAAGAGATCATGAAAAACTGGGCCATGGACCGGACCTTTGAACCGGATATCTGTAAGGAGAAACGGGCCGGGATGGTTGAGGGCTGGAACCGGGCTGTGAAATGCTCCTTTGGATGGGCGAAATAAAAGGAGAACAGAATATGATGAAGAGGGAGAAATTCCTCTTCCATGAAAAATTGGAAAGAATTAGGTTGATTTGTAAGAAAAAAGGCTTGCAATTAACCTAATTCTTCTTTTTTTGGCTTTGAATAGGAAGAAAAGACAAAAACAAAGGAAATCTATTTGATTTCTACGAACCAAAACGCTATACTGTTCAAAAATAAAATGAAAAGGCAGATAATAACAAGGAAAAGACACTATTAAGAGAAAATTTTTCATATTTTGGAATCATAGTAACAGTTTGAACGCAATACAATGAAGGAGGAATGCAGCGTGATAGCGGTAACAAACGGAACTGTGTTGACAATTACAAATGGAATTCTGGAAGAGGGCACAGTACTTGTGGAGAACGGTACCATCAAGGCGGTGGGAACAGATATTCCCATTCCGGAAGGGGCCAAGATCATCGATGCCAAAGGCGGGTACATAACGCCGGGGCTCATTGATTGTCATACCCATATCTGCAATTTCTGTGAACCCCGGACCAATCCGGGGCCCAGAATGGACGGAAATGAGGGCTCAGACCCGATTACGCCGCAGGTACGTGCCCTGGACGCAGTGAACCCCTGGGACTGGGCCATTGAACCTGTGAGAAAAGCCGGTTTTACAACGGTGTACACCCAGCCTGGTTCCGGAAATATCATCGGAGGGCAGGGAATTGCCATAAAGCTTAAGGGGCATACAGCCGAAGAGATGGCAATTCCGGGAACGGAGGCCATGAAATTTGCTTTGGGTGAGAACCCAAAACGGTTCCACGGTCTGGAGCAGAAGAGGATGCCCTGGACCAGGATGGGAACGGCGGCCCTCCTTCGGGAAACACTTTTTAAAGCAAAAAATTATTCGGATAAGTTGAAAGCCGCAGAAACAGACCCATCCAAGGCGCCGGAGCCCGACTTTAAATTAAATGCACTGGTGAAGGTGGTGCGGGGAGAACAGAGAGTCCGGATCCACTGTCACCGGGCAGATGATATTATGACAGCCATTCGTATCGGAAAGGAATTCGGGCTGGATTTCACCCTGGAACATGCAACAGAAGGCTATAAGATCGCAGATGTCATTGCGGAAAACAAGATCACCTGCGTGGTGGGACCGCTTCTTCTGGCTCCCGTAAAGCAGGAGATCTGGGAACTTAAACTGGAGGATGCCGGACTTCTTACAGACGCCGGCGTGAAGGTCTGTCTGACCGCAGATACGGGAAGCGAAACTGCATGGCTTCCCGTCCAGGCCGGATTGCTCACAAGAAGAGGAATGAGCGAGGAAACTGTGATGAAGGGCCTGACCATTTACCCGGCAGAGGTTCTGAACCTGGACCACAGAATCGGTTCCCTGGAGCCGGGAAAGGATGCAGACATTGCAGTTTTTGACGGAAATCCCTTAAGCAATATGACGCTCTGCCGTATGACCATGATCGACGGTCAGATTGTTCATAATACGCTTTCATAAAAGAATGAAACGGACACGGCAGGCTGTTTTCTTTCTGCCGCGCCTTTCAGATAAACGTTAAAAGGAGGAGATATATGAAAAGGAAAAGCAGCAAAATTACAGCACTGGTACTGGCAGCCATGATGGCACTGACCGCATGTTCATCCGGCCAGAAAACGGCTGACGCGACAACAGCAGCACCCCAGACAACCGCAGAAGCGGCAAAGACGGATACCCAGGCGGCAGCACCTGCGGCAAGTGCGGACAATGGAGAAAAGGTTTTAAAAATTGGTACGTATATGCCTGTAACCACTCTGGTTCCGTGGAAAACCACATCCGACGGCGACGGCTACATTATCCGTCAGATCTACCACACTCTGCTTGAGATGAATAAGCAGTCTGAGTTTACCCCCAGCCTTGCAACATCCTGGGAGTGCAGTGAGGACGGAAAGGTATGGACCTTCCATTTAAGAGACGACGTTTACTGGCAGACCGGAAACGATCTGTTTGGAGACGAAAAGGTACAGGTGACTGCTGAGGATGTAAAATTCTCCTATGAGTATTATCTGGATCCGGCCAATGAATCCGTTCGTTATACGGATTTATCCGGCACCATCGACAAGATCGAGGTTGTGGATGATTTTACCATCAAATTTTACACAAAGGATATCGATGTCCTGTTTGAGTACAGAATGTACCAGAACTATATCATCCCGAAAAAGGGTATTGAGGAGAACTGGGATTTCGCAGCCTTCCCCGTTGGCTCTGGTGCCTATAAGTTTGTAGAGCACGTGGTGGATACCAGAGTTGTGCTGGAAAAGAACGAAGACTTCTGGAAGGAGCCGGCGCTTGATAAGGTGGAATATCGTATTATCACAGATAAATCCGTTTCCTCCATCGCCCTTCAGAACCAGGAAATCGATATCTCCCTGGCCATTCTTCCCACAGAGCTGGCAGCTATTTTGGCCAAGGACTATCTGACGGTTGACGACACCGGAAGTTCCTTAAGATGGGTTGGTTTCAACTGTAAGGATGAGCTGTTTAAAGATCCGGAGCTCAGAAAAGCACTGATTATGGCTGTTGACGTGGACGGCGCAGTAAAGGCTGTTTACACCAATGACGCAGGCGTTGATCTGGCAGTACGCGGATATTCCGTCGTCACTCCGGAAAGACCTGGCTATAACGGAGATATCTGTAAGGCCGTAACACCAACCTATGATCCGAAGGCAGCCCAGGAGAAGCTTGAGAGCCTTGGCTGGAAGAAAGGATCCGATGGTATTTATGAGAAAGACGGACAGAAGTTAAAATTCACCCTTCAGGTAGGCAATAACGATGCAAACCGTGAGAAGATGGCAGTTATTGTTTCTTCCCAGTTAAAGGCAATCGGTGTTGACTGTACCGCACAGACCGTAGAGTGGGGCACCCATACCTCCGATATCAAGGACGGCAACGTTCAGATGTATATTCTCGGCGGTTACAGCAACCTGGATGGTCCGTTGAGATTGATGCACACCAATGAAGCTTTATACTCCCCCAACTGCGGATACTCCGATCCTGCTCTGGATGAGGTCCTTGACGAAGCATGGAGAACCACAGATTATGCAGCACGCTGTGAGCTGATTGCCAAGGCAAGCGAGATGTTTGCTTCCGGCGTTCCTCATCTGGCTGACTGGTACGAATATTCCCAGACAGGATATAACGTTCGGGTGAAAGACTTTGATTATGCAACTGTTTACCAGGCACTTTGCAGCACAGAAAGAAACGTTACAGTTGAATAAGTAAGGTATGTTTGCGAAGGCGGGTCACGCAGGTCCCTGCGTGACCCGTTTTTTTGTAAAGGAGAGGTTTTATGTGGACATATATTGTACGAAGAGTATTGCAGGCGATCCCGACTCTTCTGGTTATTTCCTTTTTGATCTTTTCCCTGCTGTACATAACTCCGGGCGATCCCATTGACCTGATTCTGGGAACGGAAGACAGTCAGGTGTCGCAGGAGCAGAGACAGCTCATCATGGAAGACTGGGGATTGGATAAGCCGTTCCTTGTCCGCTATGTGGATTTTGTTCTGGATGCCTGCCGCGGAGATCTTGGCACCTCCTATGCGACCGGACAGCCGGTATTTGAAAGTGTCATGAGCCGAATGCCTGCCACCTTTAAGCTGGCGGCATTTGCCATGGTATTGTCCCTGTTGATTTCCGTGCCTTTGGGAACCCTTGCGGCCTTAAAGCACAACAGTATCTGGGATTCCCTGGCCACGGCTTTAGCCACCGTCGGCGTGTCCCTTCCCAAGTTCTGGTTCGGCCTGGTGCTGATGATCTATCTGTCCTTAAAATGGGGACTGCTTCCCAGTACCGGTTCGGCAGATCTGATTGCGGACGGTCCGGTGGAATTTTTAAAGTACATCATTATGCCGGGCGCCTCCCTGGCCCTTGGAATGGCGGCCACCCAGACCAGAATGATTCGTTCCAGCATGCTGGATGTTCTGGGACAGGATTATGTGCAGTATGCGCGAAGCAAGGGACTTAAGGAAAAGGTGGTCATCTGGATGCATGCCTTTAAAAATGCCATGATTCCGGTCATCACCGTGGTTGGTTCAGAAATCGGCGGCCTGCTTGGCGGCGCCGTGGTAACGGAGTCCATTTTCTCCTGGCCCGGTGTTGGCCGCTTGGCAGTGAATTCCATATCCAAGCGTGATTATCCGATGATTCAGGGCATCACACTGCTTTTATGTACCAGTTATCTTTTGATCAATCTGCTGGTGGATATTATTTATGCCTGGGTTGACCCGAGAATTCGTCTTGATGAAAAATCATAGGAGGGATTTTATGGCTGAAAACATGAAAAATACAAATACGGCCGGTGAAGATTCCCTGCCTGTTACAAGCTATTGGAAAGGTGTGATACGGCGGTTCTGTAAGAACAGGATTGCTGTGATCGGCTTAATTGCCCTGGGTGTGATCGTGATTCTCTGTACCGGTGCGCCGCTGTTTACCAAATATGACCCGGTGGTGGACATGGACTTTATGAACATGCTGGCACCGCCGGGAAGCGAAGGCCATATTTTAGGAACCGATGATCTGGGCCGCGATATCTGGTGCCGTCTGCTTTACGGAGGAAGAAGTTCTCTGGTTACAGGACTTTCCGTGGCGCTCCTGGCTGCTGTCATCGGCGTTGTGATCGGTCTTTACAGCGGATATTTCGGAGGAATCATCGAGGCGCTTCTGATGCGGTTCACGGATATTATGCTGTCCTTCCCATTCCTTATTGTGGCCATCGCCATCATGTCCGTTCTGGGTTCCAGCCAGAAAAACATCATCATTGCCCTGGCCATTACAAGCTGGCCAAGGTTTGCAAGACTGACCAGGGGCCAGGTTCTGGCCGTGAAAAATACCGAGTATGTGGAGGCGGCAAAGGTGGCAGGCTTTAAGAATGCCAGAATTATTTTCCGCCATGTGCTTCCCAACTGCATCGGTCCCCTGATCATTCAGGGAACCCTTTCCGTGGGCGGCGCAATTCTTTCGGCAGCCAGCCTGAATTACCTGGGCCTGGGCGCCGATGCGGCTTCTCCCGACTGGGGCATGATGTTAAGCCAGGGACGAAATTATCTGCAGATCGCCCCATACCTGACAACCATTCCGGGCCTTGCCATTTCTGCCACAGTTCTGGCCATGAACTGGGTGGGCGACGGCATGCGGGACGCATTCGATCCCAAGATGAGAAAGTAGGTGTGTGAAAGATATGGAGAATAAAAAATGTCTGGAAGTTAAAAACTTGAGAACATGGTTTCATACGCCGGAGGGAATTGTAAAATCGGTGGACGGTGTTTCCTTTTCCATTGAAGAAGGAAAAACCCTGGCGCTGGTGGGAGAATCCGGATGCGGAAAAACCATCACCTCCCTGTCACTGATTAAGCTTCTGCCGGATACGGCTGAGCTGGGTGCCGATTCCATTGTATTAAACGGACGGGATGTGACGAATTTAAGTAAAAACGAGGCCAGAAAAATCCGCGGCTCGGAAATTTCCATGATTTTCCAGGAGCCCATGACTTCTTTAAATCCGGTATACCGGATAGAGAGACAGCTCGGCGAGGTGTTCCGCCTCCATAACCCGGGGCTCTCCAGGGAGGAAGTGAGAGCCCGTTCCATAGAAATCTTAAAAAAGGTTGGAGTTCCCAATCCGGAGGAGCGTCTTAAGGTATATCCCCATCAGCTTTCCGGCGGACTGCGCCAGAGGGTGATGATTGCCATTTCCCTGGCGTCTTATCCGAGGATGGTCATTGCCGATGAGCCTACGACGGCTCTGGACGTGACCATTCAGGCGCAGATTCTGGACTTATTAAAGCAGCTCCAGAAGGACATGAACATGTCCATCCTGTTGATTACCCATGATTTTGGCGTGGTTTCCCAGATTGCAGACCGGGTTGCCGTCATGTATGCAGGAAGAATCGTTGAGGAAGGGAAAATGGAGGATGTGTTCGCGGACCCGTGGCATCCTTACACAAAACTTCTGATTCTTTCCATTCCGGGAATCAAGGTGACCAGGGGAGGCCGCCTGGAATCCATCCAGGGCTCTGTGCCGAATCCCTTACGGTTCCCGTCCGGGTGCCGGTTTGCTCCCAGATGTCCCTATGCCAAAGATATCTGCCACAGAGTGCAGCCGCCGGAAACGGTGGTTGGAGACCGGAGAGTAAGCTGCTATTTAAGGGGGGATCAGAATGAAGGATGAGAAAGTGATTTTAAAAATTGAAGACCTGAAGGTACACTTCCCCATTAAGACAGGTATTCTGCAAAAGACAGTGGGCCATGTAAGGGCTGTGGACGGTGTGAGTCTGGATATCCGCAGAGGGGAAACCCTCGGTCTGGTGGGAGAATCCGGATGCGGAAAAACCACCATCGGGAGGGCCATTGTACGCTTAAACAATCCCACAGGAGGCAGGATTCTCTATGACGGCCAGGACATCTTAACGCTTAAGGGCGATGAACTCAGAAAAATGCGGAAAAAGCTCCAGATCATTTTCCAGGATCCCTATTCCTCCTTAAACCCGAGACATACGGTTCAGAACATGATTACGGAGGTTTTGACGGTCCAGATGGGAATGACGCCTGCAGGCGCCCAGGCCCGGATGGAGGAGCTTTTAGGGCAGGTTGGCTTAAATAAGGCCTATGCACTCCGCTATCCCCATGAATTTTCCGGCGGCCAGAGACAGAGGGTGGCCATCGCCAAGGCCATTGCCTTACAGCCGGAATTTTTGGTGTGTGACGAGGCGGTTTCGGCCCTTGACGTATCCATCCAGTCCCAGATCATCAACCTTTTGATGGATTTGAAGGAAGAGTATGGAAACATGACCTATCTGTTCATTTCCCATGCCTTAAATGTGGTGGAACATATTTCTGACCGGGTTGCAGTCATGTATCTTGGTAAGATCATGGAGTTTGCGGACAATGAAGAGTTATTTAACCATGCAGCCCATCCCTATACCCAGGCCCTGCTTTCTGCCATTCCGATTTTGTCGGGAAGAAAGCAGAGGGAGCGCATCATCTTAACGGGAGATGTTCCGGGAGCGGCCCATATTCCCACAGGCTGCCGGTTCCATACCCGGTGCCCCTATGCTACCGAGGAATGCAGCAGACAGGAACCGGGGCTCCGTGACGTGGGCGGAGGCCATCTGGTGGCCTGCCTGAAGGTTTGATAAATAAAAAACTTGCATTTTCCTTTGGAATGTGCTATGATGTGTTTGATAACATAAGTAACTGGCTGAAAAGAGTGGACAAAAAAGTCCACTCTTTCGTTTTGTATCATCCTCCGCCCATACCGGAAAGACACGCACGGATGCGGGGGAAGAAAGCCGGAAGGTATGGACATGGAAAGGTGGTGGAACATATGTCAAAACGAGAGGAATACGAGGCAAAGGTGGAGGCATACCTGATGCCTATTATGGAAGAAAATCAGTTTGAGCTGGTGGATGTGGAATATGTGAAGGAAGCCGGTACCTGGTATCTGAGAGCCTATATTGATAAGGAAGGCGGCTTTACGGTGGATGACTGCGAAATGGTTTCCAGGCGTTTAAGCGACTGGCTGGATGAAAAGGACTTCATTGACGACAGCTATATTCTGGAGGTCAGCTCCCCGGGGCTTGGAAGACCCTTAAAAAAGGAAAAGGATTTTAAGAGAAGCCTTGGCGAGCAGGTGGACATTAAGCTCTACCGGGCCGTGGACAGACAGAAGGACTTTACGGGAAAGCTTACGGCTTACGATGAAAATACTGTTACAATCGCCTATGAGGACGGAGCAGAAAGTACATTTGAAAGAAAAGATATTGCCTTAATTCGTCTGGCATTTGATTTTTAAAGGAGGATAAAAAATGAACAAGGAACTGCTGGAAGCAATGAGCGTGCTGGAAAAGGAGTATAATATCAGCAAGGATACATTGCTGGAGGCCATCGAGAATTCCCTTCTTACGGCATGTAAGAACCATTTCGGGAAGGCGGACAATGTGAAGGTAATCATTGACCGCGAGGGCTGCGACTATTCTGTTTATGCAGAAAAAGAGGTTGTGGAGACCGTCGAGGACCCGGTGACTCAGATAAGCCTTGCAGATGCGAGAATGAAGGGCGCCAGATTTGATATCGGCGACATCGTCCAGATTCCCATTGATTCCCATGATTTCGGCCGCATTGCCACCCAGAACGCAAAGAACGTGATTCTCCAGAAAATCCGTGAGGAAAGCAGAAGATCCCAGTTAAACAAGTGGCAGTGCAAGGAGAAGGAAGTGGTGACCGGTATTGTACAGCGCTATATCGGAAGAAACGTGAGCATTGACCTTGGAAAGGTGGATGCAATTTTACCGGAGTCCGAGCAGGTGGAGGGCGAGATCTTCCAGAGAACCGAACGCATTAAGGTGTACATCCTGGAAGTTAAGGATAACCCCAAGGGACCGAGAATTTCCGTATCCAGAACCCATCCCGATCTGGTGAGACGGCTGTTTGAGGCGGAGATCGCAGAGGTACGTGACGGAACCGTTGAGATTCGCGCCATTGCAAGAGAGGCAGGCTCCAGAACGAAGATCGCCGTAAGCTCCACAGACCCCAATGTGGATCCGGTGGGCGCATGTGTCGGCTTAAACGGTGCCAGGGTAGGCGCCATTGTAAGCGAACTCCGCGGAGAGAAAATCGACATCATCAACTGGGATGATAACCCGGCCTTCTTAATTGAAAATGCCTTAAGTCCGGCAAAGGTAATCTCCGTGGTTGCCGATGAGGATGCAAAGGAAGCCCAGGTCATTGTTCCGGACTACCAGTTATCCCTTGCAATCGGTCAGAAAGGACAGAATGCAAGACTGGCAGCCAGACTGACTACTTATAAGATCGACATTAAGAGCGAGACCCAGGCCAGAGAACTTGGACTCTTCGATGCGCTGGAGTTCGGCGAGTATGAAGAGGGATATGAAGAGTATGAAACTGAAAACGGCTATGACGTTCCCGCAGAGGAAACCTACCAGGAAGATTCCGAAGAATAGGAGAGAAGTGATCGAACAGTGAGTACAGAAAAGAAGCTTCCGCAGAGACAGTGTATCGGCTGCGGGGAAATGAAAAACAAACGGGAACTGATTCGTGTCCTCAAAGGCACCGACGGCCAGATTTCCATTGATGCCACGGGAAGAAAAAACGGACGCGGAGCGTATCTCTGTCCGTCCATGGACTGCTTTAAGAAAGCGGTAAAGGGAAAAGGGCTGGAGCGTTCCTTTAAAATGGCAATTCCGAAAGAGGTATACGAAAGCCTGGAAAAGGAGATGGAACAGATTGACAAATAAAAGCAGAATCTTTGGTCTTTTAGGGCTGGCGGCGAAGGCAGGGAAGGTACAGAGCGGAGAATTCTCCACGGAAAAGTCCGTGAAATCCGGGAGAGCATGCCTTGTCATCGTTTCCGAGGAGGCATCGGAGAACACGAAGAAAATGTTCCGGAATATGTGTACTTACTATAAGGTCCCTTATTGTGAATTCGGAGGGAAGGAAGAGCTTGGCCATGCCACGGGCAGGGAGATGCGTGCTTCCCTGGCTGTCCAGGATCCCGGCTTTTCTGAGGCGCTTATGAAGCAGCTTTGTATGAACGGAGGTAGTGAGTGTGAGGGTTAACGAAGTGGCGAAAGAATTAGGAAAGACAAATAAAGAGGTTGTAGATATTTTGCAGAAGAATAATGGTGAAGTAAAAAGCAGTCAGGCAAATGCATCCGAGGAGCAGGCAGCCGCAGTGAAGAAGGAAGCGGCCATAAAGACAGAGGCAGGAGCCGCAGGAGAAACAAAGGAAGCACCGGCACAGCCGGCAAAGAAGAGAATTACGGCCGTATACCGTCCGCAGAACAGCAGCCAGAAAGGCCGTCAGGGTCAGGGAAGACCCCAGGGCCAGAGACCGGTGAGACCGGCAGGCGGCGGAATGCAGGTACGTCCCACAACTACATCTGCACCGGCAGGCGCACAGGGAAGACCCCAGCAGGGCGCTTCTGCGGCCCCCAAGGCCCCGCAGGCAGCAGAGAATAAACCGCAGGCAGCTCCGGCAGCAGCACCTGCAAAAGAGATGGCGGCCCAGGCAGCAGCGCCCGTAAAGGCGCAGGCTCCGGCAGCAGCCCCGGCTTCGCAGGCTCAGGTTCCGGCTCCGGAACCTCAGACAGCAGCCCCGCAGGCAGCAGAGAATAAACCACAGGCGGCTCCGGCAGCAGCCCCGGCTCCGCAGGCCCAGGCTCCGGCCCGCGAAACCAGAGAAGGCCGTCCGAACCAGGGAGGCTATCAGGGTAACCGTGAAGGCCGTCAGGGCCAGGGAGGCTATCAGGGCAATCGTGAAAACCGTCAGGGCCAGGGAGGCTATCAGGGTAACCGTGAAGGCCGTCAGGGCCAGGGAGGCTATCAGGGCAATCGCGAGGGCCGTCCGAACCAGGGAGGCTACCAGGGTAACCGTGAAGGCCGTCAGGGCCAGGGAGGCTATCAGGGCAGCCGTGAAGGCCGTCCGAACCAGGGAGGCTACCAGGGCAATCGTGAAGGCCGTCCGAACCAGGGAGGCTACCAGGGCAACCGTGAAGGCCGCCCGAACCAGGGAGGCTATCAGGGTAACCGTGAAGGCCGTCCGAACCAGGGAGGCTACCAGGGCAGCCGTGATTCCCGTCAGGGCCAGGGAGGTTATCAGGGTAACCGCGATTCCCGTCAGGGCCAGGGAGGTTACCAGGGCAGCCGTGATTCCCGTCAGGGTCAGGGAGGCCGCGGAGGAAACCGCGATGGCCGCGGCGGCTTAAGCATTCCGAAGCCATCCTTTGACACCCCGCTGGCACAAAAGCAGCAGAATACAAAAGTAAATAAAAATGCATATAAGAAAGAGCACGATGCAAAGAAAGACCGTGATGACGAGTTAAGAGGAAAAGGCGGCAAGGGCCAGAAGGGCATTAAGGCGCCTGTGATGCAGCAGCCGAAGAAGGAAGAGGCGAAGGTTGAGGAAATCAAGACCATCGTACTTCCGGAGACCATCACGATCAAGGAACTGGCAGAAAAGATGAAGCTGCAGCCCTCTGCCATCGTGAAAAAGTTATTCTTACATGGCACCATCGTGACCATCAACCAGGAGATCGACTTCGAGAAGGCCGAGGAGATCGCCATGGAATACGATGTTCTCTGCGAGAAGGAGAAAAAGGTCAATGTGATCGAAGAGCTCTTAAAAGAGGAAGAAGAGGACGAGAAGGACATGGTTTCCAGACCTCCGGTTATCTGTGTTATGGGCCATGTTGACCATGGTAAGACCTCTCTTCTGGATGCCATCCGTCAGACCAACGTAACAGCCAAGGAGGCAGGCGGAATCACCCAGCATATCGGTGCCTATGTGGTAGAGGCCAACGGCCAGAAGATCACCTTCCTGGATACTCCCGGACATGAGGCATTCACTGCTATGCGTATGAGAGGCGCCCAGGCAACGGATATTGCCATCCTGGTGGTTGCCGCAGACGACGGCGTAATGCCCCAGACCGTTGAGGCCATCAACCATGCCAAGGCGGCAGGCGTAGAGATTGTCGTTGCCGTCAACAAGATTGATAAGCCCAGCGCCAACGTGGAGAGGGTAAAACAGGAGCTTTCCGAGTATGAACTGATTCCTGAGGACTGGGGCGGAAGCACTGTGTTCTGTCCGGTGTCTGCCCATACAAAAGAGGGAATTCCGGAGCTTCTGGAAATGATTCTCTTAACCGCAGAGGTGAAGGAATTAAAGGCCAACCCCAACCGTAAGGCAAGAGGGCTTGTGATCGAGGCCCAGCTTGATAAAGGAAGAGGTCCGGTGGCCACTGTGCTGGTACAGAAGGGAACCTTAAAGGTGGGAGATTCCATCGCAGCCGGCTCCTGTTACGGTAAGGTCCGCGCCATGATGGACGATAAGGGCAACCGCGTGAAGGAAGCAGGTCCGTCCACTCCGGTGGAGATCTTAGGTCTCAACGACGTACCCAATGCCGGTGAGGTATTTGTGGCCCATCAGAATGAGAAAGAGGCAAGAAGCTTTGCCGAAACCTTTATTACAGAAGGAAAGAACAAGTTAATTGAAGATACAAAGGCAAAACTGTCCCTGGATGATCTGTTCTCCCAGATTAAGGCAGGAAATGTAAAAGAACTGCCGATCATCGTAAAGGCAGATGTACAGGGATCCGTAGAAGCAGTAAAACAGAGCCTTGTGAAGCTCTCCAATGAAGAAGTTGTCGTTAAAGTCATCCATGGCGGCGTAGGCACCATCAACGAGTCCGATGTGACCCTGGCCTCCGCTTCCAATGCCATCATCATCGGCTTCAACGTGCGTCCGGACGCCACAGCCAAGTCCATTGCCGACAGGGAAAAGGTGGATATGCGGTTATACCGCGTGATCTACCAGGCCATCGAGGACGTGGAAGCAGCCATGAAGGGAATGTTAGACCCGGTATACGAGGAGCAGGTGACCGGCCACGCCGTTGTCCGCCAGACCTTCAAGGCCTCCGGTGTGGGTACCATTGCCGGTTCCTATGTGCTTGACGGTAAGATCACCCGCGGTTCCAAAGCCCGCATCACCCGTGAGGGCGAGCAGATCTTTGAGGGACCGTTGGCTTCCTTAAAGCGCTTTAAGGACGATGTGAAGGAAGTCAATGCAGGATACGAGTGCGGTCTTGTGTTTGATGGCTTCAACGATCTGAAGGAAGATGATATGATTGAAGTTTATATCATGGTAGAAGTGCCGAGGTAGAAATGAGAAAAAACAGCATTAAAAATACGAGAATCAACGGGGAGGTCCAGAAAGCTTTGAGCGAAATTATCCGCTCAGAGCTCAAGGACCCCAGAATCCATCCCATGACCAGCGTGGTTTTAGCGCAGGTGACGCCGGACCTTAAGTTCTGCAAGGCCTATATCAGTGTCCTTGCAGACGAAGACAAGGCAGCGGATACCATCCGGGGCTTAAAGAGCGCCGAAGGATACATCCGCACACAGCTTGCAAAGAAGGTGAACCTTCGGAATACACCGGAGATTTCCTTTGTGCTGGACCAGTCCATCGAGTACGGTGTCCGCATGTCTAAGCTCATTGACGATGTGACAAAGGACCTGCCGGAGGATGAACCGGAAACGGAAGAGGATGAAGGAATTTAAGCCGGAAAGGAGTCTGTCTTTGTGAGTATTCTGACAGATGCACTGAACAATAAAAAAACGGTGGTTATTCTCGGACATGTGAACCCGGACGGGGACTGTATCGGTTCCTGTCTGGGTATGTATAATTATCTGAGAGAAAATGAGCCGCACCTTCAGGTTTCCGTTTATCTGGGAGCCATGGGGGTGAAATTTTCATATCTGGCAGGGTATGAAGATGTGAAGCATCAGTACGAACCGGAGAAGCAGTTTGACTTATGTATCACTCTGGATGCCAGCGATGTGGGCCGGCTGGGAGAATTTGCTCCCTATCTTGCAGGTGCAGGGGACAGTCTCTGCATTGACCACCATATCACCAACAAAGGCCTTGCGGCTGTCAATGTGGTGAAGGATTACGCCAGTTCTACCTGTGAGGTCCTTTATGGGCTTTTGGAACAGGAAAAAATCAGCAAAGCCGTGGCAGAATGTCTGTATACGGGAATCATCCATGACACCGGTGTGTTCAAGTATTCCAACACATCTGCAAAAACCATGGAAATTGCCGGAAAGCTGATGGACATGGGACTGGATTTCCCAACGATCATTGACGGCAGCTTTTATATGAAAACCTATGGCCAGGCAAAGCTCCATGGCCGCGCGGTTCTGGACAGTGTCCGGATTCTGGAAAACCGCTGCATCTATACGGTGGTGACCCAGGATGAGCTTAAGGAATACGGCTGCACGGTGAAAGCCACCGATGGAATCGTAGACCAGCTCAGGGTTGTGGAAGGCGTGGAGTGCGCCATTCTCCTCTATGAGACGGGGAATCCGTCTGAGTATAAGGTGAGCCTGCGGACCAACACGGAGCTGGATTTAAGCAGAATTGCCGGACATTTTGGCGGCGGCGGCCATGTGAAGGCTGCAGGCTGCACGGTTTCAGGCACGGTGGATGAGATCATCGCCGGACTGGCCGGGCAGATCGTCTTACAGTGGGAAGAAATGAAAAAAGAACAGGCCGGGTGTTAAAATGTACGATGGAATCATAAACGTATATAAGGAAAAGGGCTTCACCTCCTTTGACGTGGTGGCAAAGATGCGGGGAATCCTGGGCCAGAGAAAGGTGGGCCATACAGGAACTCTGGACCCGGCGGCGGAGGGAGTCCTTCCGGTCTGTGCAGGAAAGGGCACCAAGCTCTGCGACATGCTGACAGACCACGATAAAACCTACCGGGCCACACTTCTTCTGGGAGTGGAAACGGATACCCAGGATACCACGGGAGCTGTGCTTTCGGAAAAAAACACGGATTTTCTGAAGGAAGAGGAGGTACGGGCTGCCATTTTATCCTTTGTGGGAGACTATGACCAGGTACCGCCCATGTATTCCGCCCTTAAGGTGGACGGGAAGAAGCTCTATGAGCTGGCCCGGGAAGGGAAAGAAGTGGAGCGGAAGGCGCGTCCGGTGAAGATTCATGAAATCGTGATCGAGTCGGTGAATCTTCCGGAGGTGGTTATGACCGTCTCCTGTTCCAAGGGGACCTATATCAGGACCCTGTGCCATGACATCGGAGAAAAGCTTTCGGTGGGCGGATGTATGAAGGAGCTTCTGCGGACCAGGGTGGACCGCTTTTCCATGGAAGACAGTCTGACCCTTTCCGAGCTTCAGGCCTTAAAGGACCAGGGAAGGCTTTCGGAGGCAGTGCTTCCTGTGGAGGCGGTGTTTTCGGATTACCGGGAAATCCGGTCTGAGGGAGAAGAGCTTGATAAGCTTATGAAAAACGGGAATCCATTCCGGTATAAAAAGGCCGGAAATGTGACGGACGGCGAGCCCTTTAAGGCCTATACGGCCGAGGGGCAGTTTATTGGTATTTATGAATTTTCGGAAGAAAAACGCATGTTTTATCCGAGAAAACTATTTCTGGGATAGCAGTGGAGGCATAAAACAGCATGCAGTATATTGCAGGAACGAAAGAATTTCAGATCAGTGAGCCGACTGTGGTGAGTATCGGTAAATTTGACGGTCTCCATGTGGGCCATAAAAAGCTGGTGAAGGAGATGCTTAAATGGAAGGAACGGGGCTACCAGGTGGCCATGTTCACCTTCTCCACACCGCCGTGGACCCTGGTAAAGGGGAAGCTGCAGACCATGCTCATGACCAACCGGGAGCGGATGGATTTACTGGCCAAAACCGGAGTGGACTATCTGGTGGAGTATCCGTTCGATCAGGAGGTCTGCCATATGGAGCCGGAACGGTTTGTGGCGGAAATTCTCACAGGAAAGATGAATGCAAAAATCATTGTAACCGGACCGGACTGCCATTTCGGATATAAGGCCGCCGGGGATAAGGAACTTCTGGAAAAACTGGCGCCCAAGTACGGCTACCGGTTTTTTGTGGTGGATAAAGAGCGGGACGAGGAAGGAAAAATCATCAGCAGCACCTATGTAAGGGAAATGTTGGCGGAAGGAAACATACAAAAGGCCAACCGCCTGCTGGGATATGATTACTATGTGACCGGAGCGGTGGAGCACGGAAACTCCATCGGCCATAAAAAGCTTTATCCCACTGCCAATTTGATTCCTCCGGCTGTGAAGCATCTGCCGAAATTCGGAGTCTATGTGACCAGGGTGACTGTGGACGGAAAAACCTACGGGGGATTGACTAATGTGGGGAAGAAACCCACAATTTCAGGGGGAAATCCCACAGGAGTGGAGACATACCTCTATGATTTTCAGGGAGATCTCTATGGAAAAGAGATGAAAGTGGAGCTTTTGGATTTTGTCCGCCCGGAGATGAAATTTGCATCCATCGGGGATTTAAAGGCCCAGCTTGACCATGATATAAAAAAATGCAGGGAGTTATATCTTAGCTTCCAATAGCGTGTAGTCTGCATGCGGCAGGCCGGGAGTTAAGGCCCGGGGCGGCCGCATCATAGGAATAAAAGGAGTACGGATGGGAAATAACCGATATGGAACCTATTGTGTGATCGGAGTCATTGCCGCTGCGGTCTGCCTCTTCGTGATGAAGGTGGACCGGATTGTGGAGGCAGTTTCTCTGGTATTTTCAGCAGCGGCCCCGCTGCTTTTAGGCTGTGTCATCGCCTACGTGTTGAATATTCTGCTGAAGCGGCTGGAGAAGCTTTATTTTCCCCATACGGACCGGGCGGCGCTCATAAAAAGCCGCAGGCCGGTATGTATTCTTTTATCCTTTGTGGCCCTTTTTTTGATTCTGGTTTTTATTGTGAATCTGGTGGTGCCGGAGCTGCTGTCCAGTATCCGTCTCATGACAGATGAGATTCCGCCGGCTATTGAGAGCGCGAGAGTCTGGGCCATTGCCCATTCCGATGAAATTCCGGCTTTCCAGGACTCCTTAAAAAGAATGGATATTGACTGGCAGAACATGGCAAAAAAGACCATGGATTTTCTGGTGGCAGGAGCCGGAGGAATTTTCAGTTCCGTGGTTTCTGTGGTGTCAAAGGCTTTCGGAGCCGCCACAAAAGTCCTGATCGGGACAATTTTTGCCATCTATCTTCTGAGCGCCAAGGAAAGGCTCTGCGCCCAGGCGGACAAAATCATGCGGGCATTTTTAAAGCCGGAAACCAGGAAAAAGGTGCGCTATGTGGCGGGGACTTTCCATGAGACCTTCACAAGTTTTATTGTGGGCCAGTGTATGGAGGCGGTGATCATCGGATGTCTCTGTGCCGTGGGAATGGCAGTGCTCAGGATGCCATATGCTGTTATGACCGGGGCCGTTGTGGGCGTTACCGCCCTGATTCCCGTGGTGGGTGCCTATATCGGAGCGGCAGTGGGAGCTTTTATGGTGTTCACGGTGAATCCCCTCCAGGCCGTTCTTTTTGTGGTTTTTCTGGTGATTCTCCAGCAGTTGGAGGGAAATCTGATTTATCCCAGAGTGGTGGGGGCTTCCATTGGGCTTCCGGGACTTTGGGTGCTGGCGGCCGTTACCATCGGCGGAGGCGTTCTCGGCATTGGAGGAATGCTCCTTGGCGTGCCCCTTGCGGCGGCTGCATACCGGCTTTTTGGAGATGCGGTCAATAAAAGGTTAAATGGCCGGACGTAAGCAAAGAGCGGAGAAAGGAAATTATGGAAGAGGAAAAAAAGGAAGTTGAGGCCGGAAAGCCGCACGGCAGAAGCAGGCGCCAGCAGACCAGGCGCCAGCAGACCAGGCCGGGAGAGAAAAAAATCCTTTTCCGGGCAATCGGTGCGGCGGCGGCTGTCCTGGTTCTGGCCGCAGGAGCCGGAATCGGATATTATTTTATACAGGTAGGAAGGTATGAAACAGCGTTCCTTCCCAATACGGAAATTAATGGAATGGACGTGTCGGGAAAGACCGTGGATGCTGCAAAGGCGGCCATCGAGGAGAGTCTTTCCGGATATGAGCTTAGGGTTCTTGCCAGGGAGTGCCCGGAAGAGATCATTACAAAAGAAGATATCGGCCTTCACTCAGAGTTTGACGGGAGCCTGGAGGACATTATAAACGCCCAGAATCCCAGGGACTGGGTAAAATATTTAAGAACATCGGCCAGTCATGAAATCGAGACCATGATTGTATATGACGAGGAAAAATTGCAGGAGAAGATTGCAGGTCTTTCCTGTATGGATCCGGAAACCATGCGGGAGCCGGAAAATGCCGGTGTTTCAGAATATCAAAGTGATACGAAAAGCTACTATGTGGTCCCGGCGGACCCGGGAACGGAGCTGATTGCAGCCAATGTGGAAAGGGCTGTCCGGGATGCAGTGATGAATCTGGAAAGCGAAGTGGCTCTGGAAGCCCATGACTGCTATACGAAGCCTGCGGTAAAAGAAGATGATGAGGGGCTTTTGGCCCTTGTTTCAGAGCTCAATACATATGTGGGGGCTGCCGTGACCTATACTTTCGGGGAGAAAAATGAGGTCCTTGACGGGGATACCATCCATACCTGGCTTTCGGTGGACGGCCAGACGGTGGTATTGGATGAAAGCCAGGCGGCGGCCTATGTGAAGGAGCTGGCCGGAACCTATGACACGGCCTATAAAGCCAAGACATTAAAGACCACCTATGGGGATACGGTGACCATTTCCAAGGGAAATTACGGATGGCGAATCAACCAGGCTGCCGAGTCGGCTGCCGTGGCGGCCATCGTGAAAGCGGGAGAGCAGCAGACCAGGGAGCCGGAATATATCCAGAAGGGAGCCAGCCGCGGGGAGAACGATTACGGGAACACCTACGTGGAGATCAACCTGACGGCGCAGCATCTGTTCTTTTATAAAGACGGTGAACTGGTGGTGGAATCGGATTTTGTTTCAGGGAACGAGGCCAGGGGCTGGGCGACTCCTGCCGGAGCTTATCCGCTTACCTATAAGCAGAGAAATGCCGTTTTAAAGGGAGAAAATTACAGGACTCCGGTGTTCTACTGGATGCCCTTCAACGGAGGAATCGGCCTCCATGACGCCAACTGGAGAGGGACCTTCGGCGGTTCCATCTATAAGACAAGCGGCTCCCACGGATGCATCAATCTGCCGCCCAGTGTGGCCAAGACCATTTATGAAGGAATTTCCGCAGGGGATCCGGTGCTCTGTTATCATCTGAGCGGAACGGAATCTAAAAAATCCAGTAAGCCTGCGGCTTCCAAGCCGGCAGCCACCACGGCAGCGCCTGCTCCGACGACAGCGCCTGCCATGACAGACCCGGCGGCCACGGCACCTGCTCCGGCTCCGGAGGAGACAGCGCCCGTAGGACCCAGTGTGGAGGTTCCGCCCGGAGAGACAGGCGGCCCGTCCGCTGCACCAAATCCGGCCGAGGAATCCAGTCCCCAGGAGACACCGGTGTCTCCGGCGGAGACGAGCCCAGCGGATTCCGGAACACCGGAAGGCCCCACGGCGCCCTCTGTGACGGCTGGCGGGGATAAAGAAAGTTTCGGACCGGGCTTCGTGGACCAGGTACCGGAAGAAACCCAGGCACCAATCGGGCCGGGGATGTAGAAATAAATGCGGGATGGAAAGTGTCATGAGATATTTTTCATCCCGCGTTCTGTTTGCACAGGAAGAAGAAATATGATATGATGCTGTTGCGGGAGGCGCTAAATTCCGCGCTTTTTACCAGACATGGCGCCATATGGGAAGCTATCGCCATGGAAAACAAATCATTTATCTATCTTTCCGTTTTATGGAAATTCATAAGATCTGGACTTTCAGCCTGAACTCGGGCATTACATCCGTTTTACAATTAAAAATAAATAAATATAGGCACAGGAAGCTATTGTCTGGGAAAGTAAAAAAATTATAATGGAGATAGGTTCTCATATGACTCCTGGGAAGGAGAGTGTATGGGAAACAGGGGACGCACAGCAAAGCAGCCGCTGGAGGACCGGGCGTTAAAAGCAGCGGCACAGTTCATGGGAGAGGAACTTCTTCCCTTTCTTGGGATTGAAGGCACTATGAAGCGCATTGCGCCCACAGAACAGGTGCACATGGAAATCAGGGACCTGACAAAGATGCCTGAATATGGTGAAAAACGAAAGGGAATCCTTGGGACAGGAAGATATGGTGCGGATGCAGGCGGTTTTATATGCACTGGCAATGAAATTTCTGACGCCAGAGGAATTGATGAAGGTAAAGGAGGGAATCAAAATGACAATACTGGGAGAAATGATAAGGCAGGATGGAATCGAGGAAGGAATAGAAAAGGGAATGCAGGCACTGGTAGAGTCCTGTCAGGAGCTTGGCGTGCCCTCCAATGAAATCATACCCAATCTGATTGAGAAATTCACGCTGACAAAAGAGCAGGCAGAGGAACGGTATAAGAAATATGCAAAGGTGTAGAAGAACAGGAATAAAAATCCGTTGACAAAACCTGAGAAATATGCCATAATTCAATGGTATGCAAAAGCGCCGGCACTCGGTTCGCGGAGGACTCCAACCGGGACTTAGTGGTCGGTAAGAAGATTAATTTTAAGGAGGAAATCAAAATGATTTCAAAGGAAAAGAAAGCAGCTATTATCGCTGAGTACGGCAGAAAAGAAGGAGATACCGGTTCACCGGAGGTTCAGATCGCCATTCTTACAGCCAGAATCGCAGAGCTCACAGAGCATTTAAAGGAAAACCCGAAGGATCATCACTCCAGACGTGGTCTTCTTATGATGGTAGGTCAGAGACGTGGTCTCCTTGCTTATCTGAAGAAAACAAATCTGGAAGGATACCGTGCTCTTATTGAGAAGTTAGGCATCAGAAAGTAATAACAGACTTGAGGGTGGAGGGCAGGAATGTACTCCACCCTTGTTTTGTTACAGGACTGCTTCCCAATGGTAAAACAGGGAAGTTCCGTATGCAAAAGGGCCATAACAGGTCAGAAACACACTGCGGCGGAAGAAACATCCGAGACCGCTAAAGGGTACATGAGCAGATCGTGTACGGTTTAGTAGTTTCGGCTTCTTCTGCCAGAATATAAGTATTAAAGAAAAGGAGACGAAGCCATGTTTAAAAGTTTTTCCATGGACCTTGCAGGCAGAACCCTCACCGTTGAGGTGGGCCGCGTAGCCAAGCAGGCAAACGGTGCAGCATTCATGCATTATGGTGATACAGTTGTTCTTTCTACCGCAACTGCATCCGACAAGCCCAGGGACGGAATTGATTTCTTCCCGTTAAGTGTAGAATTTGAAGAGAAGTTATATGCTGTCGGCAAAATTCCCGGCGGTTTCACAAAGAGAGAGGGAAAGGCATCTGAAAATGCTGTCCTCACAGCCCGCGTGATCGACAGACCCATGCGTCCGCTGTTCCCGAAGGATTACAGAAACGATGTAACACTGGACAATGTCGTTATGTCCGTTGACCCGGAATGCAGCCCGGAGCTTACAGCAATGCTGGGCTCTGCCATCGCAACCAGCATTTCCGATATCCCGTTTGATGGTCCCTGTGCAACCACACAGGTGGGCATGATTGACGGTGAATTTATTATCAACCCCACCGCAGCCCAGAGAAAGGTTTCCGATCTTGCCCTGACGGTTGCATCCACTAGAGAAAAGGTTATTATGATCGAGGCCGGAGCCAATGAGATTCCGGAGCATACCATGATCGATGCAATTTTCAAGGCCCATGAAGTAAATCAGGAAATCATCCGTTTCATCGACAAGATCGTTGCCGAGTGCGGCAAGGAGAAGCACTCCTACGAGAGCTGTGCAATTCCGGAGGAGCTGTTTGCAGCCATTAAGGAAATTGTACCGCCCACCGAGATGGAGGAGGCTGTATTTACAGACGAGAAGCAGAAGCGCGAGGAGAACATCCGTGCTATCACAGACCGTCTGGAAGAGGCATTTGCCGAGAATGAAGAGTGGCTTCCTTTAATTGGTGATGCTGTTTACCAGTATCAGAAGAAGACCGTAAGAAAGATGATCTTAAAAGACCACAAGCGTCCCGACGGCCGTAAGATCGATGAGATCCGTCCGCTGGCTGCTGAGGTCGATATTTTACCGCGCGTACATGGTTCCGGTATGTTTACCCGCGGACAGACACAGATTTTAAATGCATGTACCCTTGCGCCCCTTTCCGAGGCACAGCGTCTTGACGGTCTTGATGAGAATGAGACCACCAAGAGATATATGCACCACTATAATTTCCCGTCCTTCTCCGTAGGTGAGACAAAGCCGTCCAGAGGACCGGGACGCCGTGAGATCGGCCATGGCGCTCTTGCAGAGCGTGCGCTGGTTCCGGTACTGCCCAGCGAGGAAGAATTCCCCTATGCAATCCGTACCGTATCCGAGACCATGGAATCCAACGGTTCCACATCCCAGGCAAGTATCTGTGCATCTTCCCTGTCCTTAATGGCAGCAGGTGTTCCGATCAAGTCCATGGTTGCAGGTATTTCCTGCGGTCTTGTGACCGGTGAGACCGATGACGATTATCTGGTACTGACCGATATCCAGGGTCTTGAGGACTTCTTTGGAGATATGGACTTTAAGGTGGGCGGTACTCATAAGGGTATCACTGCCATCCAGATGGATATTAAGATTCACGGTCTGACCCGCCCCATCATTGAGGAGGCCATCAGACGCTGCCGCGAGGCCCGTGTTTATATTATGGATAACATCATGGCTCCGGTAATTTCCGAGCCGAGAAAGCAGCTTTCCAAGTACGCACCGAAGATTTCCCAGATCATGATTGATCCGGCCAAGATTGGTGATGTGGTTGGAAAACAGGGTAAGGTAATCAACGGAATTATCGCTGAGACAGGCGTTAAGATTGATATTACCGATGATGGAGTCGTGAATGTATGCGGCACCGATCAGGAGATGATCGACAAGGCCATTTCTATCATCAAGAACATCGTTACCGAAGTGGAACCCGGAATGGTTTACACCGGTAAGGTGGTACGGATTATGGAATTCGGCGCATTCGTTGAGCTGGCTCCCAACAAGGACGGTATGGTTCATATTTCCAAGCTGTCTGACAAGCGTGTGGCCAAGGTTGAGGATGTGGTAAATATCGGTGATGAGGTCACCGTAAGAGTGGTTGAAGTGGACCGTATGGGAAGAATCAACCTGACCATGAGACCGGAAGACATGACCGCTGATCTGGAAAAGCTGACCCGCCCGGAGCGCCGCGACAATGATAGACGCGACCGCGGAGGCCGTGACAACGACAGAAGAGACCGTGGGGACAGACGTGACCGTGGGGACAGACGGGAGCGCAGTGAGAAAAAAGAGGACAACGAGTAATCGAAAGTCGGAAATAAAAGTGTAAAAGTCAGGAAGGCTGGAAATGTTGGAAAAGCATTTCCGGCCTTTTGTGTAATTGTAAGGGAAAAGAAACAGGGTATGGATATGTAGTATGATATAAGAAAAGTCAGAGGGGGAATCCATAGGATACGTTTCATCCCATATTCTGCATATGAACCCAGATCTCTGGGGGTAAAAAATCCCTGAACGGAAAAAAATATTTGAAAAAACGGCTTAAGCGGTTGCCAAGTGGATAAAATTTACTTATAATGAGGAGTAGACCAGAAAAGAAAGGATGTGAACACATAATGGAAGGTCGAAGTCGTAAGATGGAGGCGGATGCCCACCCGGAACCTGAGGCAATAGACATATTGGTGTGCTGCCATTATGTGTATTGCCGTTCTTGATGGATGTTTTGTCTCCATGCCTGAAATTAAATAAGGAATGGAGGAAGAACAATGTCGAATGAATTAGAAGAAGCAGTAGACATGGGGGAGCTTCTGAAACTGGCGGAGGAAAAGAAATACCGCCAGCTTAAGGTTACCCTTTTGGAATTAAATGAGGTAGATATTGCCACATTTATTGAGGAACTGGATTCGGAGCGGACGGTTGTTGTATTCCGCATGCTGCCGAAGGCTCTTGCAACGGATGTGTTTGCAGAGCTTCCGGTGGAAACGCAGACCCATATTATCAACAGCATCACCGATAAGGAGCTTTCAGAAATCGTGGAGGAGCTCTATGTGGACGATGCCGTGGATATGCTGGAAGAGCTCCCGGCCACCGTGGTCCGCCGTGTACTCCAGAACACCACACCGGACACAAGAAAATTAATCAACCAGTTCCTGAATTATCCGGAAAACAGCGCCGGAAGTATTATGACCGCCGAATATGTGGGCTTAAAAAAGAACATGACTGTGGAACAGTCCTTTGCCTACATCAGGCGCCATGGAATCGATTCGGAGACCATTTACACCTGCTACGTCATGGATGAGAAACGCCAGCTCGAAGGTGTGGTTACGGTCAAGGATTTGCTGATGAACCCCTATGAAACAAAAGTGGGGGACATCATGGATACCCATGTGATCAAGGTGGTCACCACCGATGACCAGGAGGAGGCGGCAGATACCATGAGCCGCTATGGTCTATTGAGCCTTCCTGTGGTGGATAAGGAAGGACGGCTTGTGGGTATCATCACCGTTGACGATGTGATGGAGGTTATGGAGGAAGAGGCCACCGAGGACTTCGAGAAGATGGCCGCCATGCTTCCCAGTGAAAAGCCCTATCTGAAAACAAGCGTATTCCAGCTTGCCAAAAACAGAATTCCCTGGCTTCTTATTTTAATGTTGTCCAGTACGATCACCGGGGGAATTCTGGTGAAATATGAAAATGCCTTTGCGGCGATTCCCCTTCTGGTAAGCTTCATCCCCATGCTCATGGATACGGGAGGAAACTCCGGAAGCCAGAGCAGTACCATGATTATCCGTGGTATGGCGGTGGGAGAAATCGAGCCATCGGATATTCTCCAGGTGGTATGGAAGGAAATCCGCGTTGGAATGATGGTTGGCGTGGTTCTGGCAGTGGTAAACTTCGCGCGTCTGATGATTCAGTACCCGGGAAACACCATGATCTGCCTGACCGTGGTGCTCAGTGTATTCTGTACGGTGGTCGTGGCGAAAACCATCGGATGTACGCTGCCCATTGGAGCCAAAGTATTAAAGTTAGACCCGGCGATTATGGCATCACCGATGATTACAACCATTGTAGATGCTGTGAGCCTTATGGTATATTTCAATCTGGCCTGTCATCTGCTTGATATGACCGTTTAGACGGACCGGAAGAATTCAATAACAGGAGAAAAAAGTATGGGAAAAGTAAGGACAAGATTTGCACCCAGCCCCACCGGCCGGATGCACGTGGGAAATTTGAGAACAGCTCTTTACACGTATTTGATCGCAAAGCATGAGGATGGAGATTTTATTCTCCGTATTGAGGATACTGACCAGGAGCGCTATGTGGAAGGCGCAGAGGAAATCATTTACCGTACCCTGGCAAAGACAGGCTTGATCCATGATGAAGGTCCCGATAAGGACAAGGGCTATGGCCCCTATGTTCAGAGTGACCGCCAGAAGGCCGGAATTTACATGGAATATGCAAAGAAGCTGGTGGAAAAAGGCGAGGCCTATTACTGCTTCTGTACCCAGGAAAGACTGGATTCCTTAAAGAAGAATGTAAACGGCGAAGAGATCATGGTGTATGATAAGCACTGCTTAAGCCTTTCCAAGGAAGATGTAGAGGCCAATTTAAAGGCCGGAATGCCCTTTGTTATCCGCCAGAATAACCCCAAGGAAGGAACAACCACCTTCCATGATGAGATCTACGGGGACATCAGCGTGGACAATGCAGAGCTGGACGATATGGTACTGATCAAATCCGATGGATATCCCACTTACAATTTTGCCAACGTGGTGGACGACCATCTGATGGGAATTACCCATGTGGTACGGGGAAATGAGTATCTGTCTTCCTCTCCCAAGTACAACCGTTTATACGAGGCTTTCGGATGGGACGTGCCGATTTATGTTCACTGTCCCACCATCACCAACGAAGAGCACAAGAAATTAAGTAAGAGAAGCGGCCACTCTTCTTTTGAGGACTTACAGGAGCAGGGCTTTTTGACCGAGGCCGTGGTGAACTTTGTTGCTCTGCTTGGCTGGTCTCCTGCCGGAAATGAAGAGTTCTTTACCCTGGAAGAGCTGGTAAAGCAGTTTGATTACCATAATATGAGCAAATCCCCGGCCGTTTTCGATATGACAAAGCTCCGCTGGATGAACAGTGAATACTTAAAGAAGATGGATTTAGACCGTTTCTATGAGATTGCAGAGCCTTATCTTAAAAAGGTCATCACCAAGCCCCTGGATCTTAAGAAGATCGCAGCCATGGTAAAGACGAGAATTGAGGTACTGCCGGACATCGAGAGCCAGGTGGATTTCTTTGAGACTCTGCCGGAATATGATCCGGAGATGTACACCCATAAAAAGATGAAGACCAACCGGGAGAATTCTCTGGAAACCTTAAAGGAAGTGCTTCCGATTCTGGAGGCCCAGGAGGACTACTCCAATGACGCTCTCTATGAGGCACTTTCCAAATATGTGTCAGAGAAAGGCGTTAAGACAGGCTTTGTTATGTGGCCCATCCGTACAGCCGTATCCGGAAAGCAGATGACTCCGGCCGGTGCAACGGAGATTATGGAGATTATCGGAAAAGAAGAGTCCATTGCAAGAATCAAAAAGGGAATTGCTCTCCTGGAGGCATAAAAGAAAAATAAAAAAGGCGGTATCTGAGCCGGATACCGCCTTTTCAGTACAAAGGAGGAATAGGTATGAAAAAACTGTATGGATTGTGCCTGGCAGCAGGACTGGCTTCCATGATGACCTTCCCAGCGTTTGCAGGACAATGGGTACAGGATACCCAGAAAGCAGCCAATGCAGGAGGAATTTCCAACTGGTGGTATCAGAAGGACGATGGCTCCTATTATAAGGGCGATTGGTTCTGGATTGACGGAGATGGCGACGGACTGGGAGAGTGCTACCGGTTTGATGAGAATGGATGGATGTATGCGTCCACAACCGTTGATAACTATACGGTGGATGCAAACGGGGCCTGGGTGGAAAATGGAGTGGTTCCCAGAAAGACCATGGACAGCCAGAAAAATACGGTAAGCACCAGTTCGCAGAAGAGCAGCAGCAGTAATAACAGCAGCAGCGGCACAGCAAAAAACCAGTGGATTGGAATGCAGTATTTTAACTCCAAGGGAGAGCCCACGGTTGGCTGGAAGAAGATTTCCGGAAAAACATACTATTTTGATGATTCCGGCTATGCGCTGACCGGATACCAGAGCGATGTGGAAGGAAATGATTATTACTTTTACAGCGATGGCGAGATGGCGAAAAAGACGGTCCATGATACCGATGAGGGCGTTTATTATGTCCTGGATAAGGAAGAATACTACATCGTGGACATTGTAGATGAGGACGACTGGAAAGAATATAAAAAGGAAGCCGATAAGGACTCCGTAGAAACCAGCAAGGTTACCAGCGTGAAAAATTCCTCCGGCTCCTCCGGTTCTTCCACTGAGGTGCGGGAAGAAGAAAAGAGCAGCGGCTCCAGCCTTACAGATGAGGAAGCTTATAAAAAGCTGATTTCACTGAAGAAAAAGTATCCGGAAGGCAAGAAATGGACAAATGATAATACGTATCAGCGGGGATATGTGATCGGAGGCGGCTGTGCTGGTTTTGCATTTATTGCACTGGATACGGTATTCGGAAAAAATGCTCCGTCCAGCACCTATTATGATTTTGAGTGGGAGGATCTGCGGGTAGGAGATCACATTCGTATGGAAAATTCTTATGGCGGCGAACATTCCGTGATTGTTCTTACCATTGAGGATGATTATATTACAATCTGTGAAGGAAACTACAATTCTTCCATTCACTGGGGCAGGAAGATCACCAGGGATACATTGGAAAGCAAATTCATCTATCGTCAAACCTGCTACGAATAAAGAAAGTACAGTCTGCAATGAAGTTCAGCGATGCACAAAAAACGGCGCTTTCCCATAAGGACGGCCCGATGATGGTTCTGGCCGGGCCCGGCTCGGGAAAGACCACGGTAATTACACACAGGATAAAGAGATTGCTGGAGCAGGGCGTAAGCCCCTCCGGCATTCTTGTCATTACGTTCACAAAAGCGGCTGCAAGGGAAATGAAGGACAGATTTTCCGCCCTGATGGGGCAGGCTGCCTGCAAAATGGAAAGACCAGACTGGTCCCGGGTAAGCTTTGGGACCTTCCACTCCATTTTTTACCAGATTCTCAGGCTGGCCTATGGATTCCAGGCTGGGAGCGTGCTGGGAGAAGAGGAAAAGCGGCAGTTTTTTAAGGAATTCATAAGCCAGTCAGAGTTAGAGGTGGAGGACGAAGGAGAATTTATCACCTCTGTGGTCAATGAAATCAGCTATGTGAAGGGGAACCGCCTGGACCTTGACTGCTATTATTCCCAGAACTGTCCGGAGGAATGGTTTAAAAAGCTGTACCGGGGATATGAGGACATGCTGGGAAGAATGGGAAAGATCGACTTTGACGACATGCTGACCATGTGTTATGATCTGTTTTCGGAGCGAAAGGACATCCTTAAGGCATGGCAGAACAAGTACCGCTATATCCTGGTGGATGAGTTCCAGGACATCAACAGGCTCCAGTATGAAATCGTAAAGATGCTGGCCAGGCCTGAGAATAATCTGTTCATTGTGGGAGATGACGACCAGTCCATTTACAGGTTCCGCGGAGCCAGGCCGGAAATCATGCTGGGCTTTGAAAAAGATTTTCCGGGAGCAAAACGGGTGCTTTTGGCGGAAAATTACCGCTCTGCCAGGGAGATTGTTGAGACATCCCTTCGGCTGATTTCCCATAACCGGGTCCGGTATGAGAAGGACCTGATTCCCGTTCATGGCCCAGGGAGACCGGCAGATGTGACCATCTATGAAAATCCCCTTCAGGAGACGGAGCAGGTGGCGAGAAAAATCAGGCAGTATGCCGGGGCCGGATATGGATACGGGGATATGGCGGTTTTATTCCGCACCGGGAACGCTTCCGGGCTTCTGGCGGAAAAGCTCATGGAATACAACATTCCCTTTTTCATGCGGGATGTGATTCCCAATCTGTACAGCCACTGGATTGCCAGAGATTTTCTTTCCTATCTGGCCCTGGGAATGGGCAGCAGGAAGAGAAGCGATTTTTTCTGCATTATGAACCGCCCCAAACGGTATTTGAGCCGGGATGCCTTTGAAAACACCGAGGTTTCTCTGGATGCAGTCAAATCTTTTTATCAGGATAAGGACTGGATGGAGGAGAGAATCTGCGATCTGGAAGGCGACATAAGGACCATCGGCAGATTAAGGCCCCAGGCGGCCATCCAGTACATCAGGAAAGCCGTGGGGTATGATGAGTATTTGAAGGAATATGCAGAATTCCGCAGGATGAAGCCGGAGGAGTTGTTTGAGATTGCGGACCAGCTCATGGAGAGTGCGGCCGGATTCCAGACGGCCGGGGACTGGATGGCGCATATCAGACAGTATGAGGAGGCTCTGAAGGAGCAGAGAAAGGACGAAAAGGAACAGACCGGGCCGGCAGTGACCCTGTCCACCATGCACAGTGCCAAGGGACTGGAATATGCGGTGGTGTTTATCATTGACGCCAATGAAGGAGCGGTGCCCCACCATAAGGCAAAGCTTCCGGCGGACATTGAGGAGGAACGGCGTCTGTTCTATGTGGCCATGACCAGGGCAAAGGAGCGGTTACATATTTGTGCCGTCCGGGAACGGTACCACAGGAAACAGGAAATTTCCAGGTTTGTGGAAGAGTGCATGCCAAAGACAGGCAGGAGCGTATCCGGCCTGGACCATGGCCTGCTGCGGACGGAATAAGGAGGAAACAACATGGGATGCGTTCATATTTACTGCGGTGACGGAAAGGGAAAAACCAGTGCAGCCGTGGGGCTGGCCGTAAGGGCAGCAGGAAGGGGAAAGAAAATTATAGTGGTCCGGTTCTTAAAAACGGACGATTCCGGAGAGGTGGAAATTTTAAAAACAATCCCGCAGATGACGGTGCTTCCCTGTGAGAGGGTCTTCGGCTTTGTGTCCGCCATGGACGAACAGACCAGGAAGGAAGCGGCGGCTTATAATTTAGGGCTGTTTGAAACGGCTGTTTCCCTGGCGAAAACTGCCGATATGGTGGTGTTTGATGAGATTATGGCAGCCATAAATTATGGGATGATCCCTGAAGTACAGGTGGTAAAGCTTTTAAAGGACAGGCCGGAAGCCCTGGAGGTGGTCATGACCGGAAGAGGGCCGTCGGAGCAGTTGCTTTCCCTGGCAGATTATGTGTCGGAAATCAGAAAGATGAAGCATCCATACGATAAGGGAATTTTGGCGAGAAAAGGAATTGAGTATTGATTTTTGCCGGGTTTACTGATATGCTTATAAAAACCAATAGCCTATACTTGGGAAAAAGAGAGGAAAAAGCGATGGCAAACGAGAAAAATAACAACGGACTTGGAAACCAGGACGTAGAGAACGAAGAGGAGATGACAGTCACCCTGACTCTGGATGACGGAACGGAACTGGAGTGCGTGGTGCTTACAATTTTTGAGGCAGGAGACAGAGAGTATATTGCCCTTCTTCCCCTGGATGGAAGAGAAGCGGAGGACGGAGAGGTATACCTGTACCGCTATGTGGAGGATGTGAACGGAACTCCCGATCTTGAGAACATCGAAAGCGATGAGGAATATGAGATCGTGGCTGACGCCTTTGATGAACTTCTGGATGCGGAAGAGTACGATGAGCTGGTCGGTGAGGACGAGCTGAACTAAAAAATGAAAGGGGGTTGCTGAAAAGCAGCCCCTTTCATAGTATAGAACTATACGTTGAAGCGGAACAATACCACGTCTCCGTCCTTCACCACGTATTCTTTTCCTTCCATGCGTACCAGTCCCTTTTCCTTGGCGGCGGTGTAGGAACCGCAGTCTAAAAGGTCCTGATAGTTGACAACTTCGGCTTTGATGAAGCCGCGCTCAAAGTCGGAATGGATTTTACCAGCAGCCTGGGGAGCCTTGGTTCCCACCTTGATGGTCCATGCGCGGGTCTCTTTCTCTCCGGCGGTCAGATAGCTGATGAGTCCAAGGAGACGGTAGCTGGCCGCAATGAGCTTTTCCAGACCGGATTCTTTAAGTCCCAGCTCTTCCAGGAACATCTTCTTCTCATCATCGTCAAGCTCTGCAATCTCCTGCTCGATCTGGGCGCAGATCACAAACACTTCACTGCCGTTTTCAGCGGCAAATTCCCGAACCTCTTTTACGAATTCGTTGGAAACGCCGTCGTCGGCCAGATCATCCTCGCTGACATTGGCAGCAAAAATCACCGGCTTCCAGGTAAGAAGATTTAAGGAGTTTAAGAATGCATAGGTGTCATCGTCCTCGCATTCAAAACTCTTAGCCAGCTTTCCGTCCTCCAGATGGGCCTTCATGGCCTTAATGATGTCTAACTCCTTAGCCAGGGCCTTATTGGAAGAGGCACCCTTTCCCATCTTGGCGATTCTTCGTTCCAGAATCTCAATGTCGGAGAAAATAAGCTCCAGGTTGATGGTTTCGATGTCACGGAGCGGATTTACGCTGCCGTCCACATGAATTACATTGGGATCCTCAAAGCAGCGGACCACATGGACAATGGCATCCACTTCGCGGATATTGGAGAGGAACTGGTTTCCAAGGCCTTCACCCTTGGAAGCGCCCTTTACAAGACCAGCGATGTCCACGAATTCGATGACTGCAGGAGTGGTTTTTTCAGAATTATAGAGGTCTGTCAAAAGCTTTAAGCGGAAATCCGGAACAGGAACGACACCCACATTGGGGTCAATCGTACAGAACGGATAGTTCGCGGATTCGGCGCCGGCTTTGGTCAGAGAGTTGAACAATGTACTTTTCCCTACGTTGGGCAGGCCGACAATACCTAATTTCATTTTTATCTTTACCTATCCAGAAATCCTTGATTTTCAAGGGTTTCTGCCTTTCTCTGTATTTTTATTACACCCTTTTTACGCCATTTTTCTAATTGCAGGTGCAGATAATTCAAATATAAAGTATATCACAAAGCCTCTTTTTTTTCAATCCTATTCAACAAGTATTAGATTTGATATCATACAAATAAATAATGGAAGGATCCGGGTTCCTCCAAAGAAACTTTAAAGGCGGCATGTGGAAACGTTTCAGCGGTGAAAACGGAAACCAGCTTTCCTGTCCAGGGAATTGATGAGATTCCGATGCCGAAAATGGTGAGGGTAAAACAGCTTTTTGAGGCTGACAAGATTGAGGATATCAAAGGTCATCTGGAAAAACAGCTTGATACCCTTGACATTGACAGGGCGGCGCTTAAGGGCAAACGAATCGCCATAACTGTAGGCAGCAGAGGGATTCCCGACAATGCCCTCATGGTAAGGACAATGTGTGACAAGCTTAAGGAATGGGGCGCCAAGCCGTTCATAATTCCGGCAATGGGAAGCCACGGCGGCGGAACGGTGGAAGGAAATCTGGAAATTATCAACGGATACGGCATTACGGAAGAGGCCATGGGCGTGCCGATTCTTGCCAGTATGGAGGTGGTCCAGATAGGCGTTATGGACGATGCAGCACATACGCCCATATTCTGTGATAAGAATGCCGCTGAAGCTGACGGAATCGTCCTTTACAACAAAGTTAAGCCCCATACGGACTTTAAAGGAGAGCATGAAAGCGGTCTTCTTAAGATGATTGCCATCGGTATCGCCAAGCATACGGGCTGTTCATGGTTCCATAAACAGGGATTTGACACGTTCGCCGAGCGTATTCCCATTGTGGCAAAGAAGTTTCTGGAAAAAATGCCTGTAATTTTCGGTGTGGGCGTCGTTCAAAACGCTTATGACGATATTTCCGAAATCATGGCGTTTCCAAAGGATAAAATTGCCGAGGGCGACCATACTCTCCTGGAAATTGCAAGAAGGCGCCTTCCGAGATTCAAATTTGACAATATTGATGTCCTTATCATAGACAGAATCGGCAAGAATATTTCAGGCGAGGGAGCGGATCCCAACGTGACGGGAAGAGGGTTTATGCCTTACTTTAAGGACGATTTCCATACAAAAAGGCTCTTTATCAGAGGGCTTACAGAGCAGAGCCATCACAATGCCTGCGGTTTGGGCCTTGCTGATATTACCACAAGAAGATGTCTGAACTCATGCGACTGGGAGAGCACATGGATCAATCTTTCGACAAACACCATGATCGACGGCGGAAAAATTCCCATGTATCAGAACAGCGACTTTGAGGCCCTGCGGCTGGCTATCCGTACATGCACAAAGAACGATTATAGCAGGGCCAGAGTGGCGCATATCAAGGACACCCTTTCTCTTACCGAGTTTGAGATTTCCGAAAGTCTTATCCCCGATGTCAGGGACAGGGACGATGTGGAAATACTCACAGAGCCTTATGAAATCAGATTCCATGAGGACGGATACATGGACGATTTTGAATAATATAAAAATGACGGCGTTCCCGTTCTTCCACGCCGGAAGTGGGAAACGCCGCCTGTGCGGTACAATATATATTTTCTAATTGTTCTGTCATGCCGTACGGCCTTATCCGCAGAAACTTACAAGCGTACTATTTACCAATAAACACTGCGTTGGCCTCTGATTTTGAACGATCAATTTTCGTGCAAAATCTCCCACAAAATTGAGACATAGAGCTTTAAACCGATGAGAAGAGCGCGCTCATCAATGTTGAATTTGTTGTTATGGTGGGGGGCTGCGATGTCGCAGCCGATGCACATATAGGCCGCCTTGCCGCCATGGGACTGGACCTTTTCCATTAAATAGGTGGCATCCTCGGAACCGGAAAATCCGCCGTCGGGCACATAGCGGGTGATTTCGGGAACACGGGCAGCGCCGGCTTTAATGTACGGCTCCAGCTCCTTATCGCTGTCGGCACTGGAGGCGCTTCCCTTGATCTCTGTTTTTACGGTGCAGCCGAACATTTTTGCTGCCCCCTCCAGGGCATCCATGGCGCGGCCAAAGACGGTCCGCTCAATGGCAGCCGTTTCTCCGCGGGTTTCCAACTGAAGGAAGGCACGGTCAGCTACCACGTTCCGTCCGCTGCCGCCTTTTATGGTTCCCACATTGATTCTTGCGGCACCGCGGGAGTCCTGGCATGCGGTGTGCATGGATAAAGTGGCAGCGCAGGCAGCTAAAATGGCATTATGGCCGTCCTGGGGAGAGGCTCCGGCGTGGGAAGAAAGGCCGGAAATTTCGGCATCCACTTTGGTGGTGGAAAGAAAGCCTCTGGAGAGAGCCAGAAGTTCTCCGGTTTTCCATCCCATCCCCAGATGGCTGGTGAGGAAAATATCCACGTCGTCCAGGATTCCGCCCTCGGCCACGGACTGGGCGCCGCGGACGCCCTCCTCAGCAGGCTGGAAAATAATTTTTATGGTGCCGGAAAGCTGGTCTTTGATTTCGTTTAAGGCAAGGCAGACGGCGAGTCCCATGGTCACGTGGCCGTCATGTCCGCATGCGTGCATGCAGTTTTCATTGATGGAGCAGAAATTCTCCTCCACAGGCTGCCGTCCGGAATCGGTGCTTTCACCCACATCATTGCAGTCGATGTCAAACCGCAGGGCGATCACAGGACCGGGCTTTCCTGTTTCCAGAATGGCGCAGGCTCCGGTGAAGGTGCCCATCTTTTTAAGAATTTCCGGATTGGCGCCCTGGCTTATGGCCCGGTTGATGCAGGCGTCGATCTCCTCCGGGGACGGATAAGACCATAAGTAGTTTTTATTGATGATTTCGTGTCCGTATTTTACCGGAATTCCATGATTCTCCAGAACCTCTATGATTCTGGCGGTAGTGCGGAATTCCTTCCAGCCTGGTTCCGGGTGTCTGTGAAAATCCCGGCGCTGGGCAATCATTTCTGTTTCATAGCTGTTTAATTTTTCAAGATAGCTTCCAATTTCCATTATAATACCTCCCCCATATTTGATACTTTCAGTATAAAAGCTGACCATAAGAAAGTCAACGAAAGGATTTGGGCGGGAAAGCCTAATTATTGCCGGATTTGTCGAAAATAGGGGAGCCCTGTCATGCGAATTTGTTTGCTTTTTGTAGTATTTCGGAGTAAAATAGGATTCACAAATGACAGAAGGAGAGTGGACATGACGGAGGGAGCAGATTTAAGCTTTGTACACCTGGGAATTTCCGTCCAACATATGGTGAAAAGCTTTTCCGTATTTGGAGTATCTTTTGCCTACTATGGATTGATTATTGGAATAGGAATGATTGCAGGGCTTTTCGTGGCCCAGGCGGATGCCAAAAGACGGGGACAGGACCCGGATATGTATTTAGACTTTGCGCTGTATGGTATCGTCTTTGCAATTTTGGGAGCCAGACTCTATTATGTGGTGTTCCAGTGGGGATATTATAAGGACCATCTGGCGGAAATCATCAATCTGCGTAAGGGCGGCCTGGCCATATACGGCGGAGTGATTGCAGCCGTGATTACCCTTTGGGTATTTACAAAGAAGAGAGGCGTTTCCTTTTTTTCCATGGCAGACACAGCCTGTCTGGGACTGGTGACGGGACAAATCATCGGACGGTGGGGAAACTTTGTAAACTGCGAGGCCTTCGGCGGTTATACGGACAGTCTCCTTGCCATGCGGATAAAACGGAGTATTGTCAATGAAAGTATGATATCCCAGGAACTGCTGGACCACCTGATTACGGAAAATGGAATCCAGTATATCCAGGTGCATCCAACCTTCCTGTATGAATCCTTATGGAATCTGTGTTTGCTTTTATTCATGCTCTGGTACCGGAAGAGAAAACGGTTTACAGGAGAGATGTTGTTGATTTACCTTGCCGGATATGGAATTGGGCGTGCATGGATTGAAGGACTGCGTACAGACCAGCTTCTGATTCCCGGAACGGGACTGGCAGTGTCGCAGATGCTGTCGGTCATTGTTGCCGCCGTCTCTCTGAGTATTCTTTTGTTCCGGCGCCGGAAGGAATTAGGGGAAAGCGAGGAAAAAACATAAATGAATGATGAGAAGCAAGAGCTTATAAATAAGATTGAAACCATGAGAAAAAAGCTCAACGACAGCATGGAAGCAAAAATGGAGTATGACATTATTTATCAGTACAGCGTGGAGCTGGATAAGTTGATTGAACAATATATTGTGGCCGGTTATTAGGTCCGGCAATAGATATGGGAAACTAAAAAAAGCCGCATTTTGACGGCTTTTTTTTAGTGGAAAAAACGGAAAATATCCTTGCTATTTTGCCCTAAATGTAATAAGATTAAAACAGAAGTGGTGAAAAGTGGGTTAAAGTGGAGCGAAATGGTAGATAAGTGGTTCCCCGTGGCAGCTCCCCCCATAACAGGAGAAAAGGATGTTCATTGGAGAGTACAGTCATACAATCGATGCCAAAGGCCGTTTGATTGTTCCTTCCAAGTTCCGTGAGCAGTTGGGCGATGAGTTCGTTGTGACCAAGGGACTGGATGGATGTCTTTTCGTGTACGAAAATTCCGAATGGAAATCCTTTGAAGAAAAGCTCCACGCACTTCCCCTTACCAATGCCAACGCCAGAAAATTCACAAGATTCTTCCTGGCAGGAGCCAGTGCCTGTGAAGTGGACAGGCAGGGTAGAATTCTGATTCCCTCGGTTCTCAGGGAATTTGCCAATCTGGAAAAAGACGTGGTCCTGGTGGGAGTCGGAAGCCGGATTGAGATCTGGAACAAGGCCATCTGGGCAGAGAAAAATGTCTATGACGACATGGAGGAAATCGCAGAAAATATGGAAGGGCTTGGCATATGATATTTGAACATAAATCAGTCTTGCTCCATGAGACCGTGGACAGCCTGAATATCAGGCCGGACGGAATCTATGTGGACGGAACCTTAGGCGGCGGCGGACATGCCTATGAGGTATTGAAGCGGCTGGGACCCAATGGGCGGCTCATCGGAATCGACCAGGATGCCGATGCCATAAAAGCGGCCACAGAACGGCTGGAGCCCATGAAGGAGCGGGTAACCATCGTAAGAAATAACTACCGGAATATTCAGGAGGTGCTGGAAAGCCTTGGAATTTCAAAGGTGGACGGCATTTACCTGGATCTTGGCGTCTCTTCCTATCAGCTTGACACGGCAGAGCGCGGCTTTACCTACCGGGAAAACGCCCCTCTGGATATGCGGATGGACCAGAGAAATGAGAAAACCGCAGCGGATATCGTAAACGAGTACGGGGAAATGGACCTGTACCGGATTATCCGTGATTATGGAGAGGACCGGTTCGCAAAGAACATTGCAAAGCACATTGTGAGGGAACGGGAAAAATGCCGGATTGAGACCACAGATCAGCTTGTGGAAATCATAAAGGCAGCAATCCCCGCAAAAATTCGGGCCGAGGGCGGACATCCCGCCAAGCGCACCTTCCAGGCCATCCGGATTGAGCTCAATAAAGAGCTGGAGGTGCTCAACGATTCCATTGACACCATGATCGGCCTTTTGAATCCCAAAGGAAGACTTTCCATTATTACCTTCCATTCCCTGGAGGACAGAATTGTAAAAACCAGATTCCGGACCAATGAGAATCCATGTATCTGTCCGCCGGATTTTCCCGTATGTGTCTGCGGGAGAAAGAGTATGGGAAAGGTGATAACCAGAAAGCCCATTCTGCCGGATGAAACAGAAATTGAAGAAAATAAGAGATCAAAGAGCTCAAAGCTGCGGGTATTTGAACGGGCATAGAGCCATAGAAAGGAAGTGATGGTATGGCAGCGAAAAGCAGAAAGAGAACAGGGGCACAGGCAGAGTATGTGACAGGAACGGCAGCAAGGAAGCTGGAACCGGAGAGACGGCAGGTTTCCCGGAACAGAAGCCATACTGTTACAGTCAGAAGAAACCAGGAAAAAGCACTCCAGATGAATCTGCCTTATGTGATGATCCTTACGGCAGCGGCTATCTGCGCCCTTTACCTGTGTGTCAGTTACTTAAAGCTTCAGTCTTCCATAACCGCAAGACTCAACCACATTGAAAGTCTGGAAAAGGCCATCGAAACCTTAAAGGACGACAATGATGCCCTGGAGACCAGAATCAATACGTCTGTGGACCTGGACTATGTCTATAAGGTCGCAACGGAGGAATTGGATATGGTATATGCAAACAAGAACCAGGTCCGGTTGTATAACAAGACGGAAAGCGAGTATGTTAGACAGTATGAAGACATCCCAGAACGGTAATAGTAACAAGAACAATAAGAAAATACTCTCAAGATACATGCAGGAAAAGCTGGCGGTTACGGTTCTCGTAATTACGCTGGCTTTGTTTGGTCTTGTGGCGGTGCTTTACAAGCTGGTGGATGAAAAAAATGAGGAGTACACCCAGGTGGTGTTAAACCAGCATTCTTCCTACGACAGCCGGACCCTGCCCTACCGAAGAGGAGATATTGTGGACAGAAACGGCACCTATCTGGCCACCAGTGAAAAGATTTATAACCTGATTCTGGACCCCAAGCAGATTTATGAGTCGGAAACCGATTACCTGGAGCCCACGGTCAGCGTTTTAAGTGAAATTTTCGGATATGACAGGGCAGAGCTTCTTGAGACCATCCAGAAAAACAAGGATTCTTACTATGTAAGATATGCCAGACAGCTTTCCGCAGACCAGAAGGAGGCTTTTGAGGCCAGGGCCAAGGAAGTCGATAAACAGTATTCTGAGGCAGGAAACAAAAGCAGAGTCAAAGGCGTCTGGTTTGAGGATGACTACCAGCGGTTTTATCCATATGGTTCCCTGGCCTGCAATGTGGTGGGCTTTTCTTTTGATAATGGAAAACAGGGAAGCGGCGGTATCGAGCAGTACTATAATGACGAGCTGATCGGAACCAACGGCCGGGAATACGGGTATCTGGATGATGAATCCAATATGGAAAAGGTAATTAAGTCAGCAGAAAACGGAAATACGGTCGTTTCCACCATTGATGTCAACATCCAGAAGATTGTGGAAAAATATATTGACCAGTGGATGGACGGAATCGGAAGCCAGACGGCAGCCGTAATTGTGATGAATCCCAACAACGGAGAAATTCTGGCCATGGGGTCCAACCGGAGGTTTGACTTAAATGACCCAAGAAATTTAAATTCCATGTACACCCAGGAACAGATCGATGCCATGTCGGAAGAGGAAAAAAGCGACGCATGGAGCCAGATGTGGAGAAATTACTGCGTCAGCGACAGCTTTGAGCCAGGCTCTCCGTCCAAGGCCCTGACCGTTGCCGCCTGTCTGGAGGAAGGCGTCATCGGACCGCAGGAGGTATTTGTCTGTGACGGCGGCCAGGAGGTGGGCGGCCATAAAATCAAATGCGTCAGCATTTACGGACATGGAAATGTGAGCGTGCAGCAGTCCCTGATGAAGTCCTGCAACGATGCCATGATGCAGATGGCAGCCAGACTGGGAGTGCAGCGCTTTTCCAAATATCAGAAAATCTTCGGCATGGGACAGAAAACGGGAATTGATCTTCCGGGAGAGGCCGATACCAGCGGCTTGATTTATACCGCAGAAAATATGGGTCCCACGGACCTGGCCTGCAACTCCTTTGGACAGACCTACAACTGTACCATGGTCCAGATGGCGGCAGCCCTTTCGTCTGTGATCAACGGCGGTTCCTACTATGAACCCCATGTGGTAAAGCAGGTTATCAATGACCAGGGGGCCGTAGTGAAAAAGGTGGAGCCCAATCTGGTGCGGGAGACCATCTCCCAGGCCACCAGTGATTTTGTCCGCGAAGCCCTGTTTCAGACCGTGGATAACGAAGAGGGAACCGGTAAGGCGGCCCGGGTAGAGGGCTATAAGGTGGGCGGAAAAACCGGAACAGCCCAGAAGCTTCCGCGTTCTGCCAACAACTACCTGCTTTCCTTTGCCGGATTTGCTCCGGCAGATGACCCTCAGGTGCTGGTGTATGTGGTCATTGACACTCCGAACCTTCCGGGAAAGGAGCAGGCCCACAGTACCTTTGCAACAGAAATTTTCCAGAAGATTCTGGCGGAAGTTCTTCCTTATATGAATGTGTTCCCGGATACGGACGTTCCAGAAGAAATTGATGAAAGCCTGTCCACACAGGGCGAAGGAATCACCAACGAAAATGAAGGCGGACTGGAGCCGGGCGGGGAAACCCAACCGGAGACAGAGCCGGAGACCGATGAAAACGGAGAGACCATCCCGGAAACCACAGCACAGAATATGGAGGATGAGGTAATTCCCTATGAGGACGGCCTGGGAATTCCTGACAATATGCCGGGAGGACTGACCATTGATCCCATGCCTTCGGGCGGAGTGGAAAGCATGGCAGCGCCGGGACCGGGCGAGGCAGCACCGGGAGAAGAACCCGAGTAAAGGATAGAAAAAAGTATGGAACGGCAAATCGATATCAACGAGGTTTCCGACGGGAAGCTTTATGGTTTAGAAGATATGGTGAGGGCAGACTGCGCCGGATGCGCCGGATGTTCTGCCTGCTGCCAGGGAATGGGAAATTCCGTGGTTTTGGATCCCCTGGATGTCCACCGCCTGGAAAAGGGAACCGGAATGGGGTTTGAATCCCTTCTTTCAGGGCATTTAGAGCTTAATGTGGTGGATGGAATCATATTACCCAACTTAAAAATGGCAGGAGTGGGGGAAAGGTGCACTTTCCTTGGTGAAAACGGGCGCTGTGCGGTCCACGGGTTCCGGCCGGGAATCTGCCGGATTTTTCCTCTGGGGCGTCTCTATGAAAACGGCAGCTTCCGGTACTTTTTACAGATTCACGAATGCAAAAAGAAGTCCAGAGCCAAGGTGAAGGTAAAGAAATGGATTGATGTCCCGGATGCGGCTGCTTATGATGCCTACATTTCCCGGTGGCATAATTTCCTTAAGGAGTTACAGAGAATCATTCAGGAAGATGATACAGGCCAGGCGGCAAAAACGGCCAGCATGGTGGTATTAAAAAATTTTTATGTGACGCCCTTTGACAGGGATGCAGATTTTTACGGGCAGTTTGACAGACGGCTTTCCAACGCCTGCGGTTTATTCGGGATAGGTTGTTCATAATTTCTGAAATTTGAAATATAATGAGTAACAAGACATCGAAACGGATGTAATGTTATTTATGGGTTCATTTTTGACGCACCACAGGAGGAAAATCCTGGTTACCTTTTTGATCACAGCCCTTTTGATGGCGGGGTTGTTGTGGCAGCTTGGCTATCTTATGATCTTCCGCTCGGAGCATTACAGCCAGATGGCCGATGAACTCCATGAGAGAGAGCGGACCATAAAGGCTGCCAGAGGGGAGATTGTGGACCGGAACGGAACCGTCATTGCCACCAACCGCACGGTCTGCACCATTTCCGTGGTCCATAACCAGGTGGAGGAACCTGAGACGGTCATAGAGGTTCTGTGTAAAGAGCTGGGGCTTTCCGAAGCGGAGGTCAGGAAGCGGGTGGAAAAGCGCTCCTCCCGTGAGATCATAAAAACCAATGTGGATAAGGCAGACGGCGATAAAATAAGAAGCTACGGGCTGGCCGGAGTCAAGGTGGATGAGGACTATAAACGGTATTATCCCTATGACAGCATGGCCTCCAAGGTTTTGGGCTTCACCGGAGCCGATAACCAGGGAATCATCGGTCTGGAGGTCATGTACGAGTCCTACTTAAAAGGCCTTGACGGAACCATCCTCACCCTTTCCGATGCGAAGGGAGTGGAGGTGGAGAATGCCGCTGAGGAGAGGAAGGAGCCGGTGGCAGGAAAGACCCTGACCGTGAGCCTGGATGTGAATATCCAGAAATATGCAGAGCAGGCTGCCTACCAGGTCATGGAAAAGAAGGGGGCCAAGGCCGTCTCCGTCATAATCATGAATCCCCAGAACGGCGAAATTTATGCCATGGTAAATGCGCCGGAGTTCAACTTAAATGACCCCTTTACCCTGGTGACAGAAGAGGAATATGGGTCCTCGAAGGAAAAACAGGACCTTCTCAATAAAATGTGGCGGAACCGCTGCATCAACGACACCTACGAGCCGGGATCCACCTTCAAGATCATCACGGCGGCGGCAGGGCTGGAGGCCGGAGTGGTTTCACTCAATGACCAGTTTTCCTGCCCGGGCTTCCGGGTGGTGGAGGACAGAAAAATCCGCTGCCACAAGGTGGGCGGACACGGAGGGGAAACCTTTCTGCAGGGAGCCATGAATTCCTGCAATCCGGTTTTCATCGACGTGGGACAGAGGCTTGGCGTGGACTCCTTTTATCACTATTTTCAACAGTTCGGCCTCCTTGGAAAGACGGGAATTGACCTTCCCGGCGAAGCGGCCACCATCATGCATAAAAAAGACAACATGGGCCTGGTGGAGCTGGCCACGGTTTCCTTCGGCCAGTCCTTTCAGATCACGCCCATGCAGCTTGTGACCACGGCATCCTCCATCATAAACGGAGGAAACCGCATCACCCCGCACTTTGCCGTGAAGGCGGAGAGCCGGGACGGAACCTTTGTGAGGGAATTCACCTATCCGGTGAGGACCGGAGTGGTATCGGAGGAAACCAGCGCCACCATGCGCTATATTTTAGAGCAGGTGGTGGCCGAGGGAAGCGGAAAGAAGGCCTCCCTTCCGGAATACCGGATCGGCGGAAAGACGGCCACATCGGAGAAACTCCCGAGAAGTCTGAAAAAATATATTTCCTCCTTCCTGGGATTTGCTCCGGCTGACAATCCCCAGGTGATTGCCTTAATCACCATTGACGAACCGGTGGGAATCTATTACGGAGGAACCATCGCAGCTCCGGTCATTGCAGACATTTTTAAGAATATTCTTCCGTATCTTGGAATATGATGACGATGGCTTTTTTGCGGACCGGCAATCGGCAATTCACTGGCCTGCCTCTGGATTGCACTGGGATTTTTGGTGAATGTTACGATTGATTAATTGACAAAAAGGACGTATACTAATTCTGATATTATAATTGGTCTTTCTATGCGGTTTTGCAGGAAAGATACAATACATAAGAGATAGAGGTGCAGCATGGTTAATGAGACAATCCTGGCGGTCATTATCGCCTTTGCGATCAGTGCGGCTCTTTGCCCCATTGTGATTCCCTTTCTTCATAAACTGAAATTCGGGCAGCAGGTCCGAGAGGACGGTCCCCAGGCCCATTTGAAAAAGCAGGGTACGCCTACCATGGGCGGACTGATTATCCTGTCGGGAATCATCATCACATCCCTGTTTTACCTGAAGGATTATCCGAAGATCATCCCGGTGCTCTTCGTTACCGTGGGATTTGGAATCATCGGCTTTCTGGACGACTATATTAAAATTGTCATGAAGCGGTCAGAGGGCCTGAATCCCAAACAAAAGCTTTTGGGACAGATCGTGATTACGGGAATTTTCGCCTACTATCTGGTGACCTCCAAGGAGATCGGAACCACAATGCTGATTCCCTTTACCGGAGGCTTTCAAAACGGATATTATCTGGACCTTGGATGGCTCTTTATCCCGGCCCTGTTTTTCATTGTTCTGGGAACCGACAACGGTGTGAATTTCACAGACGGTCTTGACGGTCTCTGCACCAGCGTCACCATCCTGGTGGCCACCTTTTTTACAGTGGTTGCCCTTGGAGAAGAAAGCGGTATCAGCCCCATCACAGGAGCTGTTGTGGGAAGTCTTCTGGGATTTCTTTTATTTAATGTGTACCCGGCCCGGGTGTTTATGGGAGACACAGGCTCCCTGGCTCTGGGCGGCTTTGTGGCTTCCAGCGCCTTTATGATGCAGATGCCGATTTTCATTGCCATTGTGGGACTTATCTATCTGGTGGAAGTGCTTTCCGTCATTATCCAGGTCACATACTTTAAAAAGACCGGAGGAAAGCGCATTTTCAAGATGGCTCCCATCCATCATCATTTTGAACTATGCGGATGGTCGGAAACAAGAGTCGTTGCTGTATTTTCGATTGTCACGGCAATCCTTTGTCTGATTGCTTACTTAGGATTATAGGAGGAAGAACCATGTCACAGAAAGTGTTAGTTGCAGGAACCGGAATCAGCGGAATTGCCGCTGCGAAGCTTCTCCTGGCCCAGGGCGGAGAGGTTGTGTTATATGACGGAAATGAAAAGCTTTCCGCCGAAGAATTAAAAGGAAAATTTGAGGAGGACGCAAAAGTATCCGTCATTCTCGGTGAATTAAAGAAACTGGATTTGACAGGGATTGAGCTCTGTGTGATCAGCCCCGGCATCTCCTTAGAGGCCCCCTTTGTGGCTGTCCTGGATGAGGCGAAGGTGCCGATCTGGAGTGAAATCGAGCTTGCTTACCACTGCACAAAGGGTAAGCTTGCCGCCATCACGGGAACCAACGGAAAGACCACCACAACGGCTCTCACCGGAGAGATCATGAAGCACTACTGCGACAGCGTATTCGTGGTTGGAAATATCGGTGAGCCTTATACGGCCCATGCATTGGAGACCACAGATGAATCCGTGACCGTTGCGGAGGTTTCCAGCTTCCAGCTTGAGACCATCATGGATTTCCACCCCAACGTATCGGCGATTACCAACATCACCCCGGACCACTTGGACCGCCATAAAACCATGGACTGCTATATCCAGGTGAAGGAGGGCATTGCCAGAAACCAGACCGAGGAGGACGCCTGCGTATTAAATTATGACGATCCTGTATTGAGAGAGTTCGGCGCAGGGTTAAAATGCCGGGTGGTATATTTCAGCCGCAGGGAAAAACTGGAAAACGGAATTTACATGGATGGTGATATAATTGTATACAGACATGATAGAAAGACCGAGCCGGTTCTTGACGTCAATGAGCTTCAGATCATCGGCGGCCATAATCATGAAAATGTCATGACAGCCGTGGCCATTGCCCTGCAGCTTGGGGTGCCGATTCCTGTGATTCGCGAGGCCTGCAAGGAGTTTAAGGCTGTGGAGCACAGAATTGAATTTGTCAGGGAGCGGTTTGGAGTCACCTATTATAACGATTCCAAGGGAACCAATCCGGATGCCGCCATCCAGGCCATTAAGGCCATGCCTGGCCCCACCATCTTAATTGCCGGAGGCTACGATAAGCACTCCGAATACGATGAGTGGATTGAGAGCTTTGACGGAAAGGTGCGCTACCTGGTGTTAATCGGACAGACCAGAGACAAGATTTCCGAATGTGCCAAGAGACACGGAATCACAGATATCATGTATGCAGAGGATATGCAGGAGGCCGTTCAGGTCTGCGCGTCCTATGCCAATTCCGGAGACTACGTGCTTCTTTCACCGGCCTGTGCAAGCTGGGGAATGTTTAAGAACTTTGAGGAGCGGGGACGCATCTTTAAGGAGTGTGTCAACGCCCTGTAAGAAAATATAACCGGACAGGAGGGAGAGCATGGCGGAGGCAGCCGGTAAAAAGAAAAAACGAAAACCGCGCAGATTCTACGATTACAGTCTGCTCTTTACAATCATCTTTCTGACGGTGTTTGGACTGATTATGATTTACAGCTCAAGCTCATACAACGCCCAGATTCATGGACAGAGCGCTTCTTATTATATGAAGAGACAGGGATATATCGCTCTGGCAGGCTTTGCAATGATGCTTGTGATTTCAAAAATTGATTACCATTTTTTTGCAAGATTTACCTTTCTTGCCATCATCGTTTCCTATGCCTGCATGATTCTGGTTGACTTTACCAGTCTGGGTATTGAGGTAAACGGTAAAAAGCGGTGGCTGGGAACCAGGTCCGTCCGGTTCCAGCCCACGGAGCTTGTTAAGGTGACAGTCATTCTGGTGCTGGCGGTGATTATCACGAAGCTGGGGAAAAAGGTCAATGAACTGCGGTCATGGCTCATGATTGCGGCCTTAATTCTTCCCCTGGCCCTTTTGGTAACCATCAACAACCTAAGCTCCGGTATCATCATCTGCGGCATCGCCTTTGTGATGATGTTCATTGCCTGTAAGAAAAAGTGGCCCTTTGTGACGGTCACGGCGGTGATGGTGGGCGGCGTTCTGTTTGCCTTGCCCATTGCCCAGGCCTGTGTGAAGATAGGACTTCTCCAGGGATACCAGTTAAACCGTATCCTGGTGTGGAAAAATCCGGAGGCCTATCCGAAGGACGGAGGATACCAGGTGCTTCAGGGACTTTATGCCATTGGGTCCGGCGGCCTCCTTGGAAAGGGGCTTGGACAGAGCATACAGAAACTAAGCTTCCTTCCGGAGCCTCAGAATGATATGATTTTTGCCATTATCTGTGAGGAGCTGGGCCTGTTTGGAGCCGTTTCGGTGATTCTTATTTTCCTGTTTATGATTTACAGGTTTATGCTGATTGCCGGAAATGCCCCCGATCTTTTCGGAGCCCTTCTGGTGATCGGTGTGATGGCCCATATTTCCATTCAGGTAATTCTAAACATTGCAGTTGTGACCAATGTGATTCCCAATACGGGAATTACCCTTCCCTTTATAAGTTATGGAGGTACTTCGGTGCTGTTTCTGATGATTGAAATGGGAATGGTTTTAAGTGTGTCCAACCAAATAAAGCTGGAAAAATAGGAACAAAAGGCCGGAGTCTTACATAAGATACTGTATAGCTGCATAATGGGGGAATCCGTTTGTCTGCAATACAGATTCAGGGCTTAAGGCCTTTAAGGGGAACCGTGGAAATTCAGGGTTCCAAAAACGCAGTGCTGCCGATGATGGCAGCGGCGGTGCTTGCAGCCGGAATTACGGTGATCCGGCACGTTCCGGCCATTGAAGATGTCTTTTCCATGATCGGAATTCTGGAGTGTCTGGGATGCCGCTGTGAGTTCTCAGACGGTGATCTGGCCATAGATACATCATCGGTGGAGCATGCAAAAATTCCGGAAAAATACGTGGGAAAAATGCGGTCTTCCTGCCTGCTTCTGGGCCCTCTCTTAGCCAGAATCGGAGAAGCCGAGACGCTGTATCCGGGAGGCTGTGTCCTGGGGAAGAGGCCTCTGGACCTGCACCTTTACGCTTTAAAGGAGCTGGGGGCAGAATTTTTTGAGGCGGGCGGCATGATTCTTGCGAAGGTCGAGGAATTAAAGGGAAGCCGGATTGAATTCCGGTATCCCAGCGTGGGCGCCACGGAAAATGCCGTCATGGCAGCCGTTACGGCAGAGGGCACCACAATCCTTAAAAACTGCGCCAGAGAACCGGAAATTGCGGAGCTTTGCCGGTTTTTGAATCAGATGGGAGCCAGAATCAGAGGCGCCGGAGAAAGCCAGATTGTGATAGAAGGCGTCAGCCGCCTGTATCCGGTGGAATATGTGCTGGAAGGCGACAGAATCTGCGCCGGGACCTATCTGGCAGCAGCCATGGCAACCATGGGAGATGTGACCGTAAGGGGAATCCGCCCGGAGAATTTGAGGGAGCCCATGACGTTTATGAGGGCCATGGGGGCAGAGGTTTTTACCGGGGAGCGGGAAATCCGGCTTCTTATGAAAAAGCGGCCGAAGGGAATTTCCATCCGCACAGGTCCGTATCCCCAGTTCCCCACAGATTTACAGTCCATATTTCTGGCAGTTTCCTGTGTGGCTGACGGAAAAAGCCAGATCACGGAAACCGTGTTTGAGGCCAGGTTTGCTGCGGCCTGCATGCTGCGGCGGTTTGGCGCCAGAATCCGTCTGGAGGGAATGACGGCCCATGTGGAGGGACGGTATCCTTTAAACCCGGCTGTGGCCGATGCCCCGGATCTTCGCGGCGGAGCTGCCCTGGTGGTTGCAGCTCTGGCAGCGGAGGGGATGAGCGTCATCGGAAGCTGCGGCCATATTATACGGGGCTATGAAGATATCTGCCGGGATCTTACGTGTCTGGGGGCAGAAGCCAGATGGAATCATATGTAACAGAATAACAGCCGGAATCCGGCAGAAACATAGATGGGAGTACAGGTAAAGAGGATGAGGAGAAGAAGGGGATACGCAGGATACAGCGGATTCAGACGGAGAAGAAGAGGAAAGCGGGTGGCCATTGTGCTGGGCGTGCTCCTGGGGATATTGCTTCTCCTTGCAATTGTGCTGTTTTCCGTCCGAATTTCGGAAATTGAAGTGACCGGAAACAAACAGTATACGAAGGAACAGATCATTGAACTGATCTTTGACGGAAAATGGTCCCGGAATTCGGCCTACTGCTATTACGAAAACCGGTTCCGGGAGCATAAATCCATTCCCTTTATCGAAGAATATAAGATTGAATTCAAGAGTCCCACCAAGGTGGAGATTGTGGTCTTCGAAAAGAGCGTTGTGGGATATGTGTCCTACATGAGCAGCTACATGTATTTTGACAAGGACGGAATCATCGTGGAAAGCTCAGGAGAACAGCTTCCGGGAGTTCCATGGATTACGGGCCTGGAATTCGGACATATTGTGCTGCATCAGCCGCTTCCGGTGGAAAACCAGAACACCTTTGAGGAAATTTTAAATCTGACCCAGGTGCTGTCCGTCAATGAAGTCAAGGTGGACAAGATCTATTACCACAGCTTTGTTGCGAGCGGAGGACAGGTGGAGCTTTACATCGGCGATGTGGTGGTGGAACTGGGAAGTTCGGAGAACCTGAGCGGAAAAGTGGCAGAGCTTGCCGATATTCTTCCGGAGCTTACGGGACTTGCGGGAACCCTCTATCTGGATACCTATGACGAGACCGTGGCCAGCCCTACCTACACCTTTAAAAAGAAGTAGCAGACAGGAAACAGTTACAAAAATGTTAAAATAGTAGTTGATATTTTCACAAAAATAAAATATGATATATGTTAGATTAAATTCGGACTAGTCCGCAAAGCATATAAGAGAATTTAAGGAAAACCAGTTGTGTGGAGAAAAAGGAGGAGACATTCTTGTTAGAGATTAAGATAAATGAGGCGGAGAATGCCGCAAGAATTCTTGTGATCGGTGTGGGCGGCGCCGGAAACAACGCTGTCAACCGCATGGTGGAAGAAAATATTATGGGGGTAGAGTTCATCGGAATCAATACCGATAAGCAGGCCCTCCAGTTCTGTAAGGCCCCCACAGCAATGCAGATCGGCGAAAAGCTGACCAAGGGACTGGGCGCAGGCGCAAAGCCTGAAATCGGCGAAAAGGCAGCCGAGGAGAGCCAGGAAGAGCTGGCCCAGGCCATGAAGGGTGCGGACATGGTGTTCGTTACCTGCGGTATGGGCGGCGGAACCGGAACAGGTGCAGCTCCCGTCATTGCAAGAATCGCAAAGGACATGGGAATTCTTACGGTGGGTGTTGTAACAAAGCCCTTCCGTTTCGAGGCAAAGCAGCGTATGAACAATGCTCTGGCAGGAATTGAAGCCCTCAAGAATGCAGTGGACACTCTGATCGTCATTCCCAATGACCGTCTTCTGGAAATTGTTGACAGACGGACAACCATGCCGGATGCCTTAAAGAAAGCCGATGAAGTACTTCAGCAGGCCGTACAGGGAATCACAGATTTAATCAATGTTCCCGGCTTAATCAACCTGGACTTTGCTGATGTTCAGACCGTTATGACAGACAAGGGCATTGCCCATATCGGTATCGGTAAGGCAAAAGGCGATGAGAAGGCACTGGAGGCTGTAAAGCAGGCTGTTTCCAGCCCGCTTCTCGAGACAACCATCGAGGGTGCATCCCATGTGATCATCAATATCTCCGGTGATATCAGCCTGATCGAGGCCAACGAAGCTGCAAGCTATGTTCAGGAGCTGGCAGGTGATGATGCCAATATTATTTTCGGTGCCATGTATGACGAGAGTGTGGAAGATGAGGCCACCATTACCGTCATTGCCACCGGATTGGATGCCCACGGAGCAAACACTCCTGTGGAGCGTGCCATGAAGGACTTTACAAACTATAAGCAGAAAATGCCGTCCTCCGTACAGAAGACAGCATCCACTGTCACAAGACAGGCTCCGGCCGCCGGAGAAGCAGCCGCAGCAGCTCCCCAGTTAAATATCCCCACAGGCACACCGGTTTACCGTCCGGCTCAGAGAGAGACACAGATCAATATTCCGGACTTTTTGAAGAACCGCAGATAATTCTCTGCATATAAGCAACACACAGGTGCCGTATGAAAATACGGCGCCTGTTTTCAACAGGATTCTTCCTGTTTTTCATGGGAAACACTCTGGTTTCCCGCCCTCTATCGACATTTCATAGAGAAAATCTTTTATAATCTTTTAATTTCACAGTAAAAATGAGCGCAGAAAAAGACGATGAAAAAGTAAGACCGGCCCTGTCATTTTGACAAAATCTGTAAATGGCTTTGGATATAATAGGCTCTGTTATCGGAATGAGGCAGACAGGACGGTGGAAAAGATTTGGAGTATGAGTTTTATCTGGATCTGTTTTTTCTTATCAATTTTTTCCTTAATTTCCTGTCTTTGTTTCTTTCGGCATCCATGGGGAGAATGAACACGTCAGTGGTGAGGCTTCTCGCGGCTTCGGCGGCGGGCAGTGTATGGAGTGTACTGCTGTTCCTTTTTCCGGTGCGTCCCGCCTTCCTGGCGTTATTCCTTACGGTTTTTTTGGCAGGCAGTGTGATGGTGTCCATCGCATTTTCCCTGAAGTCACCTTTAAAAACAGGAAAGGCAGTGGGAATGCTGACCCTGTCTGCTGCGCTGTGCAGCGGTTTTTTCACGTTTCTTAAACAGACGTTCTGGCTTACGGACTGGGAGTGTATCTGCGCTCTGGCATGCCTTTCCCTGGGAGCCGGTCTGTTTTTTAAGAATACCTTAAAGGAGAAGGAGAGGGGCAGGGAGCGGTTTGTGGTGTGGCTTTACTACCGGGGGAAGAAGAAGCAGTTTCTGGCTCTGGCAGACTCCGGAAACCGTTTGAGGGAACCAGGCTCTAAAAAGCCGGTCAGTGTAATTTCCTATGGAGACTGTGTGGGCTTTTGTGATGTAATTTCGTCTGTTTTATATATTCCCTACCGGGCCGTGGGGACAAAAGAGGGAGTTCTCCCCGGGATTCTTTTTGACAGGATGGAAATTGAAACAGAATACGGCCTGTCAGAGGTAAAACGGCCCATTGTAGCGGTGACGAAGGAGCCGCTGTCCGGAAGCGGAGATTTTTCCATGCTGATTCCGGAAATTTTTGTGCTTTCAGGAAAGAAATAGGAGGAATCATATGATTATAAAAGTTTCAGTACCTAACCGGTTCAAATTAAAGAAGATGGCCACGTTTCGGACCATACTTTTAAAAAATCAGGGGGAAATCCACTATATCGGCGGTGCGGATGTGCTCCCGGCGCCTTTATCCCAGGAGGAGGAGACAAAGGCTCTCGCCTTCTTCGGCACGGAGGGGGAGAAGGAGGCCAAGTCCAGGCTCATCGAACACAATCTGCGCCTGGTGGTGTACATAGCCAAAAAATTTGATAATACCAGTGTGGGCGTGGAGGACCTGATTTCCATTGGGACCATAGGCTTAATCAAGGCCATCAATACCTTCAACCCGGAAAAGAACATTAAACTTGCCACCTATGCATCCCGGTGCATTGAAAATGAAATTCTCATGTATCTGAGGCGTACCAGCAAGACGAAGCTGGAGGTGTCCATCGATGAGCCCTTAAATGTGGACTGGGATGGAAATGAGCTGCTTTTGTCAGACATTCTGGGAACTGATGAGGATGTGATTTATAAGGGGATTGAGGATGAGATTGAAAAGGATTTGTTAAATAATGCCATTGATCATTTGAATCCCAGGGAGAGGAAGATTGTGGAACTCAGGTTCGGGCTTAAAAGCGATGAAGGGGTGGAAATGACCCAGAAGGAGGTGGCCGATCTCATGGGAATTTCCCAGTCCTATATTTCACGGCTGGAGAAAAAGATCATGAAGCGGCTGAAAAAAGAGATTGTGCGGTATGAATGATGGCCTGTTAATGTATAAAAACTCCACCGGAGCACATGCTCTGGCGGAGTTTAACGGGCAGGCTATGATTCGCCGTAAAGACGGCCATACAGCATATCACAGAGGGCGTCCACATAGGACTGGTCCGGCAGATCCCGTCCGGTGACCAGATAGTCCTGGATTAACTCGAAGCGCTTCAAGCTCAGCTCTTCTCCGGAAAGGTCCGGATCTTCCAGGCGGAGCTGGTCGTCCAGATCGTCAGCAGAATATGTCTTTAAAAACCACTGGATAATTTCTTCCGTTTCCTTTTCTTCATCGGCGGCCTGGACCTTTAACTGGGCGGCGCGCTTCTTTGAGGATACGGCAATGGCAATGGAGCCGATGGCCATGAGGGATAAGAGGCCCTGGAAAATATATCCGGTCACTCCGGCCATGGGGAGGCGGACAACTCCGGTGATGCAGAGGATGGCCAAAAGGGCCAGGATTCCGCCCACAAGGAAAAATGCGGAGGCAGAAGAGCTCATGTCCTCATACCGCTGTTCCTTATTCACATAGGCATGAGCCGGAGGCGCAGGGACAGTCTTTTTTGCCTGGGGATCCGGATCATCGCTGTCTTCCTCTCCCTCAGAGCCGTTTGTCATCATTTCCGCATAGCGCCGGGCCATTTCCTTTTCCATCTGCTCTTTTTCAGCCTGTTTTAAGGCATCAGCAGCTTCTTTTGATTCCACCAGGGGGCCGCCGCAGTCGGTGCAGACGGTCATTCCTTCCACGAATTCCATATCACATTTTGGACAGTATGGCATAAATGCAATCCTTTCTGATGGCCCAAAGGCCATGATTCCCTATCGGGGTATTTACGGTGATTATAACTCAAAAAGATGAAATCGTCCATACTTTCTGTGTTTTGTGCTTCCATTTCTTCGGGAAATAAGGTAAAATGGCGTTAGCCATTTTACCTGCGCCGATTCGCGTCCGGCCGAAGGGCGGACAAATGCCTTAGCGAATCGTGTGCATCCTGCGGAGCATAGCATGTCGCAGACATGGTAAAATGTTGTTAGCCCTGGCCGCAGAGCCGGGACCTTAGAAAGTGACAGAAAGGGGTACATTCATGAAAATTGCAGTTGTGACTGACAGCAACAGCGGAATTACACAAAAGCAGGCGAAGGAAATGGGAATCTCCGTTCTTCCGATGCCCTTTATGATTGATGGAGAAACATACTTTGAAGATATAACCTTAACACAGGAAGAATTCTATGAGAAGTTAAAAACAGATGCGGATATTTCCACGTCCC
>JAETQD010000019.1 GCA_021770825.1 Clostridium sp.
CTCCGTTCTTCCGATGCCCTTTATGATTGATGGAGAAACATACTTTGAAGATATAACCTTAACACAGGAAGAATTCTATGAGAAGTTAAAAACAGATGCGGATATTTCCACGTCCCAGCCGTCTCCGGACGATGTGATGACACTTTGGGATTCTCTTCTTGAGGAATATGATCAGGTGGTTCATATTCCCATGTCCAGCGGACTTTCCAGCTCATGCAGTACGGCAATGGCTCTGGCCGTCGACGAGAAGTATGAGGGGAAGGTATTTGTGGTGGACAACCAGAGAATTTCCGTCACCCAGGTCCAGTCCGTAAAGGACGCCCTGATGTTAATTGCACAGGGAGCAGACGGGGCCCACATTAAAAAACGCCTGGAGGAAACCAAGTTTGATTCTGTGATTTTCATTGCCGTGGATACCCTCAAATACCTGAAAAAGGGAGGAAGAATCACACCGGCAGCAGCAGCCCTGGGAACCCTTCTTAAGATCAAGCCGGTGCTTATTATTCTGGGAGAAAAGCTGGATGCCTTTGCCAAGGCCAGAACCATTAAACAGGCCAAGTCTGTGATGATGACAGCCATACAGAAGGAGCTGGAAACAAGGTTAAACGACAGTGAATGCAGATATACGCATCTGGCCATTGCCCATACCCAGAATGCAGAGGCAGCCGAGGAGTTTAAAAAGGAAGTGCAGGAGAAATATCCGTATGCGGATATTCTTGTGGCTCCCCTTTCCTTAAGTGTTTCCTGCCACATCGGACCGGGCAGCCTTGCACTGACGGCAACAAGAAAGATGGTTGAGGAATATGAAAATACACAGGAAGCAAATCAGTGAGTTTTACCGTAAGCACACGCCCAGCATAAAGGTACCCATGGTGCTTTTCTGTATCTTCATCTGTATGGTGCCCCTCGTCATCCAGGGGCGGGTGCTGGCAAGCTCCTCCAGACAGGCCCAGATCGAGAGGCGGATCATTGATGTCCAGAACCAGTGCCAGATCATGAGCAATAAAATGTCGCGAAACGGGTATCTGGCCAATTCCATGGTGGACAATGCGGGTACCGATGCGGAGCTTTCCATGCTTGCGGACATCTTCAACGGCCGTATTCTCATTGTGAACTCAGGCTTTAAGATCGTAAAGGATACCTTTGCCCTTTCAGAGGGAAAGATCTGTATTTCGGATGAGATTATCCAGTGCTTCCAGGGTGAAAGTACCAGCAAATACGATACGCAGAAGCACTATTTTGTGCTGGCGATTCCCATTGCGGAAAACGGCCAGGGCGTGGACCAGGCTGCTTCGGGAAAGACAACCGGAGTGATGGTGGTCACCGCATCCACAGAGAGTATGTTCACACTGGAGGAGGGCTTAATTGAAAAGGCCTCCTTATACCAGCTCATGATTTTTGTCCTGGTTCTGATTCTGGTATTTTCCGTGACCGGAATCATAACGAAACCCTTCGATTCCATCACCCTGTTTTTAAACCGGGTGGCAGAGGGAAATCTGGACGAGGATATTTCCGAGGAATCCTACCGGGAAACCAAGCGGATTTCCAAAGCCATCAACCGGACTCTTCAGACCTTAAAGAAGGTGGAGCAGTCCCGCCAGGAATTCGTTTCCAATGTGTCCCATGAATTAAAAACACCGATCACCTCCATACGGGTGCTGGCCGATTCTTTAATGGGAATGGAGGACGCGCCCAAGGAGCTTTACCAGGAATTCATGAGTGACATTTCCGATGAAATTGACCGTGAAAGCAAGATCATCGACGATCTTCTGACACTGGTGCGGATGGACAAGGCCTCGGCAGAAATCAATGTGGCCCAGGGAAATATCAACGGAGTCATTGAGATGATCTTAAAACGACTCCGTCCCATCGCCAGGAAGCGGAACATTGAACTGATTTTCGAGAGCATGCGGGACGTGACAGCCGACATTGACGAGGTGAAATTCTCCCTGGCAGTCAATAACCTGGTGGAGAATGCCATCAAATACAACAAAGAGGAGGGCTGGGTCCGGGTCACCCTGGATGCAGACCATAAATTCTTTTATATCAAGGTGGCCGATTCCGGAATCGGAATTCCCGAAGAGCTTAAGGACCGGGTATTCGAGCGGTTTTACCGGGTGGATAAGGCCAGATCCAGGGAAACCGGAGGAACGGGACTGGGTCTTGCCATCACAAAAAGCGTGATATTAATGCACCATGGGGCCATCCGCGTGGAAAGCACAGAGGGCGTGGGAACCACATTCATGGTGCGGATTCCGCTTATTTATATCCCATAGGAAAGGGGAGGTTTCATGAGACAACTGAAGAATTGGTTTAGAATCCCTTTCCTGGCTTTTGCCGCTTTTTTCCTGATTGGATGCGGGAAAGGAGAGCAGTTTGCGGAGGGGGTTCCCCACTGCACCATATATTACTTAAACTCTGCCGGAACCCAGCTTGTGGGGAGCGAATACGGCACCGTGGAAACGGAGAAGGAAGAGCTGGTGCAGGAGCTGTTAGCCAAAATGACCAGTGTTCCGGCCGATTTGGACTGCCAGAGCGCAATTCCGGAGCGGATTGAGACGATCACCTTCCGCATTGAGGAAAATGTTCTCTATCTGTATGCCGATGCCAATTATTCACTGATGAATTCGGTGCAGGAGATTCTGTGCCGGGCAGCCCTTACAAAGACCCTGACACAAATTGAGGGGATTGATTATCTGAGCATTTACTGTGCGGAGCAGCCCATTGTGGACGGGGCAGGAAACCCGGTGGGAATGCTCTCGGCTTCGGATTTTGTGGACAGCATCCGGGATGTGAACTCCTTTGAAAAGACAGAGCTTACCCTGTATTTTGCCAATGAAACAGGGGATAAGCTGGTGGAGGAAAAACGGGAGGTCATGCGGAATACCAATACCTCATTGGAAAAGCTGATTGTGGAGCAGCTCATTGAAGGCCCCATGAGAAGCGGCTCCTACGCGACGCTTCCCAAAGACATGAAGCTTTTAAATGTTTCCGTCAATGAATCTGTGTGCTCCATCAATCTGGATGCCACATTTTTAAACAGTACGCTGGAGGTGCGGGAGTATATTCCGATTTATTCCATCGTGAATTCCCTTTCGGAGCTTTCCACCGTGAGCCGGGTGCAGATACGCATCAATGGCTCCCAGGATGCTGTGTTCCGTGATCAGATTCCTTTAAACACGGTGTTTGAGAGGAATTATGAGTACATGGAGGGAGGAGAAAAAAATCAATAGACCTTTGCTGTATCTGACAGGGGGACTGGTACTTGGAGAGACGATGGCCCTTTTGATGACAGCGGAGCAGGGAATTTTTTTGCTGGCAGCAGTGCTGTCTGTCTTTTCCTGTGCTTATGTGCGGGGAAGAGGCAGGCTGCCGGCTTTTTTGGTTCTGGTCCTTTTGGGGTGTGTTCCTGGCTTTGTGCGTATGGGGTGCGAGCGGGCCGGAACCGGAAAAGAGATGGCCGTAATGGAGAGTCTGGAGGGCAAGGCGCTCCTTGTGGAGGGCGTTGTGGAGGAGATCAGTGACCGGGAAACCGGGACAAGGCTTTTGCTTTCGGAATGTACGGTCAAGGAGGGAAGAGAGAATCCGGAGGTGATTCATGGCGGGCCAAAACGCATATATGTTTATACGGATGGCGGGCAGGAGCTTAAAATCGGCATGAGAGTACGCGCTGCAGGGGAAGGGAAAGCACCGGAGAGCGGAAGGAATCCAGGGGCCTTTGACCACCGTCTGTACTGCAAAAGCAAGGGAATCTGCGGACTTTTTTACGGGGAGAGGATTGAGATTTTAAATCCCCGGTATGACCGTTTCAGGGAAGGAATCCGAAAAGTACGGATGGCTTTGGAACGGCAGCTTGACCGGATTTCTTCGGGAACCGACGGAGGAATTTTAAAGGCCGTTCTTTTGGGTCAGCGGGGAGACCTGGATGAGGAGGTGTATGCCCTGTACCGGAAGAATGGAATTTCCCATCTTCTGGCCATCAGCGGCCTTCACGTATCCATCATCGGCATGGGCTTATGGCGGGGACTGAGGGCCGGGGGCCTTGGATATCCGGCCGCCGGGGCTGTTTCCTGGGGATTTTTGCTGGTTTATGGATGTATGACGGGCTTTGGACCGTCAGTGGTAAGGGCAGTGTGTATGACGGGAATTTCCTTTCTGGCTGCAGGCCTTGGGAGAACTTACGATCTTCCGTCGGCCATGTGCATTCCGGCAGCAGGACTTCTTCTGTTGCGGCCATACCTGTTAACGCAGGCCTCTTTCCAGCTTTCCTTTCTGGCTGTCGGCGCAGTGTTTTTTCCCGGGAGCTTTCTGATACGGAGACTTTCGGCCTGGGGACTGTATGAGGGATTTCTCATGAGTGCGTCCATTCAGGCAGTGACCGCTCCGGTGATTCTGTTTCATTCCTTTGAATTTCCCGTGTACGGGGTGGTTTTAAATCTTCTGGTCATTCCCCTCATGACCTATGTGGTGGTTTCCGGAGGCCTTGGACTGGCTGTCTCGGCGGTCTGGCTGACCGGAGGCAGGGCACTTCTGGGAGGCGCCCACTATATTCTTAAAGTCTATGAAACAGCCGGGGAACTGGTGCAGAGGCTTCCTGGAGCCAGTCTGGTCCTGGGACGTCCCTCCTGGATACAGATGATACTTTTTTACATGGGAATTCTGGCGGGGATTTTGGTGGTTCTCCGGCGGGGGAAAAAGTGGCTGGTCCTCTGGGCCGCCAGCCTGATGTTTTTACTTCCCATACATTCTCCAAAGCTTTCCGTGACCTTTCTGGATGTGGGGCAGGGAGACGGAATTTTTCTGCAGGCCCATGGAAAAACCATGCTGGTGGACTGCGGAAGCAGCGGGGAAAAGGAGCTGGGCGAAACTTGTCTGGTCCCCTTTTTAAAGAGCCGTGGGATTTCCAGTCTGGATACGGCGGTGGTGAGCCATGGGGACTGGGACCACATAAGCGCCGTCCGTCATGTTCTGGAGACACCGGACTGCGGGATTGCCATAAAGCGTCTTGTGATGCCGGAGGCAGGGGCGGGGCAGGAGGTTTATATGACCCTGGAAGCCCTGGCAAAGAAACAGGGGACGGCTGTGGTTTATGGAAAGGGCGGGGATGATTTTACGGGCTTTCTGGGGGAGGATGTAACGATCACCTGCCTGCATCCCAAAGCGGGGGAAGTTTATGAGAACAGGAATGAGGAATCCCTGGTTCTTGAAATCCGCTATGGCAGCTTTGGGCTGCTGCTCACCGGGGATGTGGAAGAGGGCGGGGAGAGAGCCATGGAAGAGGCCGGAAACCTCAGTCCCGTCACCGTTTTAAAGGCTGCCCACCACGGTTCTGATACCTCTTCCGGGGAGGAATTTATCCGTGCGGTGAATCCGCGCTATGTGGTCTTGTCCTACGGGAAGGGCAACCGGTACGGCCACCCGGCGCCGGACGTGGTGGAGCGGCTTTCTGGGGCCGGGGCCAGGATTCTCCGGACGGCCGAAATGGGAGCCATTGAAATCCGAACCGACGGAAGAAGAATGAAGGTTTCCGGATGGCTTGACAGGTCCGGCGGGATTTGATATGGTTGTTAGGCAGATGGAAAAAAATTGGAGGAATCAGATTTATGGGATTTTCACTGGATATCAGCGTTCCGGCTCTGACCGTATTTGTTCAGGGGATTTTAAGTTTCTTCTCCCCCTGTGTGCTGCCGCTTCTTCCTTTATATATTGGGTACTTGTCGGGAGGGACGGCAAAACGGGGAGAGGACGGAAGAATGTACTATGAGAGAAAAAAGGTCATGGTACATACCCTGTTTTTCGTACTTGGCGTCAGCTTTGCATTTTTTGTGCTGGGCTTCGGCGTTTCTGCATTGGGACGGTTTTTTAAGGGAAACCAGACACTTTTTGCCAGAATCGGCGGTATTTTTGTGATCTTGATGGGAGCTTACCAGTTGGGGATTTTCGGCACCTCTGCGTTCCTTTCCAGGGAGCGGAGACTGCCCTTTTCCATGGGAAGTCTGGCCATGTCTCCGGTGGTGGCATTCCTTTTAGGTTTCACCTTCAGCTTTGCCTGGACTCCCTGCGTGGGTCCGGCCCTGGCCAGCGTGCTGATGATGGCAGCCTCGGCAGCCACACAGGGCAGGGGATTTCTGCTGATCGGTGTCTATACGGCAGGATTTGTGATTCCCTTCCTTCTTGTGGGACTGTTCACCACAACGCTTCTGGATTTCTTTAAAAAGCATGGAAATCTGGTGAACTATACGGTGAAGGCCGGAGCCATTCTTATGATTTTTATGGGTGTTATGATGTTTACAGGAAACATGAACGCGGTGACTGGATACCTGTCGGAAGTGACCGGACAGGGGACGGAGCAGAAGACGGAACAGGAGACGGAGCAGGAGACAGAGCAGAAGGAAACGCCGGAGAACGGAGAAGAAAGCGGGGAGCCGTCTGAGGAAGAAACCCCAGGGGAGGAAACCGAAGCGGAGGCAGCCTCCGATGTGATTCCGGCCATAGACTTCACCCTCACAGACCAGTACGGCAACATCCATACCCTGTCGGACTACAAGGGAAAGACCGTTTTCCTCAACTTCTGGGCCACCTGGTGTCCGCCCTGCCGCCGGGAAATGCCGGATATTCAGGCGCTTTACGAAAAGTACTCGGCAGAGGAGGACCCGTCGGTGATTATTCTTGGAATTGCAGCTCCGGAGCTTGGGCAGGAACAGGACGAGGAGGGGATTGCAGCATTTCTGGAAGAAAACGGGTACACCTACCCGGTGGTCATGGACCATGGCGGCCAGATCTTTGCAGGCTATGGAATTTATTCCTATCCCACCACCATGATGATTGATAAGGACGGAAATGTGTTTGGCTATGCCACCGGACAGCTCAGTGAGAGCATGATGCAGAGTATCATTGACCAGACCGTTACCGGAATCCGGAAGACAACTGCAGACTAGACCAGGGAGGCACTGCCATGCAGACATTAAATCAGCATATCAAGGACCATACGTTCAAACGGGTATATCTGCTTTTTGGGGAAGAGCAGTTCCTTGTAAACAATTACAAAAAGCGGCTGCGGGAAGCCATCGCAGGGGACGACACCATGAATTTCAACAGCTTCCAGGGAAAAAATCCCGATGTGAAGGAGATCATAAGTCTCTCCGATACGATGCCTTTCTTTGCGGAACGCAGACTGATTCTCATAGACGGAAGCGGATTTTTTAAAGGTGCGCCGGAGGAGCTGACGGCGTATCTTCCGCAGATTCCCGACACTACCTGTATGGTATTCTGTGAGTCTGAGGTGGATAAAAGAAACAAGCTGTATAAGAAGGTAAAGGAAATCGGCTATGCAGCCGAGTTAAACCGGCAGGATTCTGCCCAGCTTATGCAGTGGGCGGCAGGAATCTTAGCCAGAGACGGCAGAAAGATCACCAGACAGGTCATGGAGTATTTTTTAGAGCGGACCGGGGATGATATGGAAAACATAAAATCGGAGCTGGAGAAATTAATCTGCTACACCATGGGGCGGGAGGTCATCACAAAGGAAGACGTGGACGCCGTGGGAACGGTGCATGTGACAAACCGGATTTTCGAGATGGTATCGGCCATTGTGTCCGGCAACACAAAGAAGGCCATGGATTTGTATGAAGATTTGCTGACCTTAAGAGAGCCGCCGATGCGGATTCTGTTTCTCATTGCAAGACAGTTTAACCAGCTTTTGCAGGTGAAGGAGCTGGTTTCGCGGGGGAATGACAAGGGAAGTATTGCCTCAAAAATCAAGGTTCCTCCCTTTGCGGCGGGAAAGCTGATTACCCAGGCAAAGGCCTTCACCGGAGAGCAGATTCTATCCTATGTGAAACAGTGTGTGGAGTACGAGGAAGCTGTGAAAACCGGAAAGCTTTCGGACCGAATGGCAGTGGAGCTCCTGATCGCCCAAAAGTATAAATAAAAAAGAATCCTGCTCCGCAGGATTCTCCGCCTGCGGCGGGTCGCGTCAGCGACATTTTCCTTTCCGCCGCAGTGCGATCCTCGCGGAGCGTTTTTATATCATAGGAAATGAAGTTTCCTATGATATAAAAAACGCTTTCCCGACACACCACACGGGAAAGCGTTTTATTTATGAGTTTTTATATCCAGCCTTATGATTAAGCCATTGCGTTTACGGCTTTGGACAAACGGGATACTTTTCTGGAAGCAGTATTCTTATGATATACGCCCTTGGAAGTAGCCTTGTCGATTTCGCTTGTAGCAGCAAGAAGCGCAGCCTGTGCAGCAGCCTTGTCACCGGCGGTAATTGCAGCTTCAACCTTCTTCACATAAGTTTTTACTTTAGATCTGATTGCTTTGTTTCTAGCGGCCTTTGTCTCTGCCACTAAGATTCTTTTCTTTGCAGATTTGATGTTAGCCAATCTGTACACCTCCATTATGATTAAAAAATATTCACTGTTTGTTTTGCATCAAAGTCTGGACACGGACAGTTCAATGTAAACATACCCTTGTATTTTAACGAAAATCTTCTGGGATGTCAATACATATTTCCCTATTTTTTGCGGAAAAATAGGAGTGAATCAGAAAGGAGAAGGTCTATGGAGGAATGGAGCAGAAAACGTCTGGATGTGCGGACGGACCTGGCGGTGGAGGAGAGGGAGAGCTTTCCGGGGGACGGGGGCGAGGTTTCCGGTGTGGTGCTCAGGGAATGGAAAAAGAAAGAAAAGGGAATCCATATGACAGAGGTAATCATAAAAAACGAGGAAGGGGCAAAAAACATGGGAAAACCCATGGGAACCTATCTGACCCTGGAGGCGGCTGCCCTGGCAAAAAAGGATGAGGATTTCCACGAAGAGATTGTATCGGAGCTTTCCGATCTGATCGGAAATCTTTTGAAGCGCCATGGAATTCGGACCGGGGGAACGGAAACGGAGCCGTCCTCCATTCTGGTGGTGGGACTTGGAAACCAGGGAGCCACGCCCGATGCCCTGGGCCCAAAGGTGCTGGAGCATCTGATGATGACCAGGCATCTGAGCCTGGAATACGGAACGGAATTCTGCCAAAGAAACGGATATCCGGTTCTCAGCGGAATCACTCCGGGCGTCATGGCACAGACGGGAATGGAGACCTCAGAGATCATAAAGGGTGTTATCGGGGAGACGAAGCCGGATGCAGTGATCGTGGTGGACGCTCTGGCAGCCAGAAGTATCCACCGTCTGGGGGTGACCATCCAGCTTTCCGACACGGGAATTCATCCCGGTTCCGGCGTGGGAAACCACAGAAACAGCCTGACGGAGGAGACCCTGGGGATTCCGGTGTTTGCCATCGGCGTTCCCACCGTGGTGGGGGCTGCGGCCATTGTCCACGATACGGTGGGCGCCATGGTGGAGGTCCTGAAGCGGGAATCCGGTACCAGACGGTACGGGGATTTTGTGGAGGGGATGGAGCCGGAGGAACAGTATGAGCTGATCCGGGAGATTTTAGAGCCGCAGTTCGGTCCCATGTATGTGACGCCCCACAACATTGACGAGCGGGTGGAAAATTTGAGCTTTACCATTTCGGAGGCCATTCACAAAGCCCTGTTTCAGTGATGAATTTCCGGTGTCCCACATAGAATAAAATAACAGTAAGGTGCGGGCGGAAGGCATGAGGAGAAAATGGTACTACTGGAAACAGACCCTTAGGGCGAACCGCCCGTTTTTTATGATGGTTACAGGAATCCTGGCGGGTTTTGCCATCCTGTTAAGCCGCAGGGAGGCCATCGGCAGCGCAGTCTGGGAATGGTTTCGGATTTATGGTGTCCAGGCTGCGGGCCACGCCATGGAGGAATGGTTTCCGCCTCTAAAAAAGGAAGGAAGCGGGGCCTTTGGCCTCTTGGGGGAAAAGCCCGTTTTGTTTTCTTTTCTGGAGGAGATGGCCCTGAGCTCCGAATGCTTTGAGGACCCGGCGTATGAGAAAATGCTGGCCAGGAGGTGGGAAGAGGAGCGTTCCCGGGAAAAGGAAGCCGAAATAGTTCCTGAGACGGAATATGCCGCAAAGAATGCCGAAACCCAGGCGGCCAATGGGGACGAAAAAGAATCAGAGCCTGCCGGGGAGGTCATCGCCAGAAAGCCTGTGAGCCAAGGTATCATCCGGGAAAAGCTGGCAGACTACGATTATATGATGAAGAACTTTTACAGCGTCCATCCCACCACCACGGCCGGACGGGATTTGATGAATGCGGAGGAATTCCTGTCCATGGACCTTTCCCTGGAAGCGGATGCCGGGAATCCGCAGATTCTCATTTACCATACCCACTCCCAGGAGGAGTTTTCCGACTATCCCCAAAATCCTTCGGCCACCATCGTGGGCGTGGGAGAGTATCTTGCAGAGCTTCTGGAAGCCAAAGGATACCGGGTGATTTATGACACCAGCATCTATGATTTTAAGGACGGAAAGCTGGACAGAAGCCAGGCCTATACATATGCTCTGGATGGGATCACGGGGATTCTCCAGAAATATCCGTCCATTGAGGTGGTTCTGGATATTCACCGGGACGGTGTGGCCGAGGGAACCAGACTGGTGACGGAGATAAACGGAAAACCCACAGCCCAGATCATGTTTTTCAACGGAACCTCCCAGACCCCGGACGGCCCCATTGAATATCTGCCCAATCCAAACCGGGACGCCAATCTGGCTTTCAGCTTTCAGATGCAGCTAAAGGCAGCCGAACAGTATCCCGGCTTCACCAGAAAAATATATTTAAAAGGACTCCGCTACAACCAGCATGTGCGTGCCCGCACAGCCCTGGTTGAAGTCGGAGCCCAGACCAATACATATGAGGAGGCAAGGAACGCCATGGAGCCCCTTTCGGAGCTTCTCCATGGGGTTTTAAAGGGAGAAGATTAATGAATTTTCTTCTCCCAGCCGCTGAATTTGTAGTACAGCCATGTGAGAAGGGAGCAGACAATCCATCCGGCCGGATATCCAAGGCCCACGGTGTAGGGATTGTTCATGACTCTTGTGATCAGGTATAAGTAAATCTGGCGGAACAGCACATAGGAAAGCAGCATGATGACCATGGGTGTTTTGGCATCGCCGATTCCGCGGAGGGTTCCGGCATAAACCTGTGTGACGCAGGCGGTAATGGTGAAAAATACGCAGAGCCGTAAAAACAGGGTTCCGTAGTAGAGAACCTCCGGATCCCGGTTAAAGAGGGATACCATGGTGGGTGCGAACAGCCAGATCACGCATGCAGAGCAGAAGATGATGCTCACGGAAAGAATCAGGGCCGTGTTGGAGCCCTGCTTGGCCCGCTTGACGTTTTTGGCGCCGATGTTCTGGCTTACAAATGTGGTGGCCGCCTGGGACATGCTCTGAAGCGGCAGGAAAATGAACTGGTCAATCTTTGTGTAGCAGCTCCATCCGGCCATGCAGGAGGAGCCGAAGCTGTTGATGTAGGACTGGACATAAACATTGGAGAAGGAGGTTACGGACTGCTGGAGTCCAGTGGGAAAGCCCACAATGAGAATCTGTTTTAACATTGCTTTGTCAATGCAGATATCCTTCCACACAAAGCCGTAATTGTCCCTGGTTCTGGTGAGAATGAAAAGAACCAGAATGGCCGAGATGAACTGGGCCAGGATGGTTGCATAGGCTACGCCGGCAATCCCCAGATGGAAGGAGATTACAAATAAAAGATCGAGGCCGATATTCAAAAAGCTGGAAAAGATTAAGAACATCAAAGGTCTTCTGGTATCGCCCACAGCCCTTAAAATGGCGCTTCCCATGTTGTAAATGAGGAGTCCGGAAACACCGGAGAAATAGATCCGGAGATATACGGAGGCTTCCGGCAGCACATCGTCAGGGGTAGCCATGAACCGTAAAAGAAAGGGGGATAAGTATACGCCCAGAGCCGTGCAGAGCACACCGGAGATGAAGGTCAGAGTCAGGGTGGTTTCCACTGCCAGATGAAGCTTTCCATCGTCATGGGCTCCGTAATAGCGGCTGATGATAACACCGGCTCCGATGGAGAGTCCATTGAAAAACATGATGATGGTGTTGATAATATTTGTGGTGGAGCCGACGGCGGCCAGCGCCTGGGTTCCCACAAAGTTTCCCACAACCAGGATATCCACAGTATTGTATAGCTGTTGGAACAGGTTCCCCAATAGCAGCGGAACTGCAAAGGAAATCAGCAGCCGGATGATGGAACCGGAGGTCATGTCAACGGCTCCGGTTTTTGCTTTGGTCTGATACATGCATAATCCTCCCGATTTTAGTCTATTCTAATAGTCTAAAACGGATGGAAGTATTTGTCAAATTAATTCCATTTATAACACCTATAAAGAAAAAGAATAGTAAAAAACAGACGCAAAACGGCCGTATCCGGAAACCGCTTGCGTCTGTGGGAAAAAAATGATATATTTGGGTGTAAGTAATTATTAAGAGAAAAGAGGAAAACCAATGGCAACTGTTGACCAGAGCAAAATCAGAAATTTTTGTATCATCGCCCATATTGACCATGGTAAGTCAACCCTTGCAGACAGAATTATAGAGATGACAGGCCTCCTCACAAGCCGGGAGATGCAGGCCCAGGTGCTTGACAATATGGATCTGGAAAGGGAGAGAGGAATCACCATCAAATCCCAGGCAGTCCGCACCGTATATAAGGCAAAGGATGGGGAGGAATATATTTTTAACCTCATTGACACTCCCGGACATGTGGACTTTAACTATGAGGTGTCCAGAAGTCTGGCGGCCTGTGACGGAGCCATTCTGGTGGTGGATGCGGCCCAGGGAATTGAAGCCCAGACGCTGGCCAACGTTTATCTGGCTCTTGACCATAACCTGGATGTGTTCCCGGTGATCAATAAAATTGACCTCCCAAGCGCCGAGCCTGACCGGGTGGCCGATGAAATTGAGGATGTGATCGGACTGGAAGCCCATGACGCTCCGCGGATTTCCGCCAAGGTGGGCTTAAATATTGAAGATGTGCTGGAATCCATTGTCACAAAGATTCCCGCACCCGATGGAGATCCGGACGCTCCCCTTCAGGCGCTGATCTTTGACTCCCTTTACGACTCCTACCGGGGGGTCATCGTATTCTGCCGGATTAAGGAGGGAACCGTAAGAAAGGGAACCCCCATTAAAATGATGGCCACAGGGGCCTCCTACGATGTGGTGGAGGTGGGATATTTCGGCGCAGGCCAGTTTATCCCCTGTGACGAGCTTTCCGCCGGAATGGTGGGCTACGTCACCGCCAGCATCAAAAACGTGAAGGATACCCGGGTCGGCGACACCATCACAGACCGTTCCAACCCCTGTAAGGAACCCCTTCCCGGCTATAAAAAGGTAACGCCCATGGTTTACTGCGGCCTGTATCCGGCCGACGGCGCCAAGTATCCGGAGCTGAGGGATGCCCTGGAAAAGCTTCAGTTAAACGACGCATCCCTGTTCTTTGAACCGGAAACTTCCGTGGCCCTGGGCTTTGGTTTCCGCTGCGGTTTCCTTGGACTTTTGCATCTGGAAATTATCCAGGAACGTCTGGAGAGGGAATACAACCTGGACCTGGTGACCACGGCTCCCAGCGTTGTATACCGTGTCCATAAAACCAACGGGGAGGTCATTGAACTGACCAACCCCACCAACATGCCGGACCCGTCAGAAATCGACTTTATGGAGGAGCCCATTGTCAGCGCTGAAATCATGGTGACCACGGAATTTGTGGGCGCCATCATGAAGCTGTGCCAGGAGCGCCGCGGCGTATATCTGGGGATGGAATATATGGAAGCCACAAGAGCTCTGTTAAAGTACGAGCTTCCGCTAAATGAGATCATTTACGACTTTTTTGACGCCTTAAAGTCCCGGTCACGGGGATATGCATCCTTTGATTATGAGCTTAAGGGCTATGAGCAGTCCCAGCTTGTGAAACTGGACATCCTCATCAACCGGGAAGAGGTGGATGCCCTGTCCTTTATCGTGTTTGAAGGCTCTGCCTATGAGCGGGGAAGAAAGATGTGTGAGAAGTTAAAGGATGAGATTCCGCGCCATCTGTTTGAAATTCCCATTCAGGCGGCTGTGGGCGGCAAGATCATTGCCCGTGAGACGGTGAAGGCTGTCCGCAAGGACGTGCTGGCCAAGTGCTATGGCGGCGATATCACACGTAAGAAGAAACTTCTGGAAAAGCAGAAGGAAGGAAAGAAGAGAATGCGCCAGATCGGAAATGTGGAAATTCCGCAGAAGGCGTTTATGAGTGTACTGAAACTGGATGAAGAGTAAAAAGAAGAGACCGCCTGCCGTGAGAAACCGTGGCAGAGTGGTCTCGCTTTGGGCATGGCCCTTTTGGCTTGCGGGAGGAATAAGATGAAACTGACTACCTTGTGTTATCTGGAGCAGGATGAAAAATACCTGATGCTGCACCGTATCAGCAAAAAACAGGATGTGAATAAGGACAAATGGATTGGAATCGGCGGAAAGTTTGAGTTTGGAGAAAGCCCGGAGGACTGTCTTTTGAGGGAAGCCCTGGAGGAAACCGGCTACCGGCTCACAAGTTACAGGCTCCGCGGCGTTGTGACCTTCCTGTTTAACGAGGAAGAGGCCGAGTACATGTTCCTTTATACGGCCGATGGCTTTGAGGGGGAGCCTATTCCCTGCAATGAGGGAACCCTGGAATGGGTCTCCAAGGAGGAGATTGACGGGCTTAATTTATGGGAAGGGGACAGGATTTTCTTTGAACTGCTTAAGGAAAATGCCCCGTTCTTTTCCCTGAAGCTTCATTACCTGGGCAACCGTCTTTCGGAGGCGGTTCTTGACGGAACTCCCATGGAGCTTCTGGATGTGTTAGACGAAGACGGCGAGCCATCGGGTCTTGTGAGGGAGCGGACCATGGTCCATATGCGGGGCGATTACCACAGAACCAGCCACGTGTGGGTGGTGCGAAAGAGAATGGACGGCGGATATGACCTGCTGCTGCAAAAAAGAAGTGCCACAAAGGATTCCTTTGCCGGATGCTACGATATTTCCAGTGCAGGACATATCCCCGCCGGAGCGGATTACAGGGAATCGGCCATACGGGAACTAAATGAGGAACTGGGGATTTCGGCGGCCCCGGAGGACCTTCGTTATATCGGCTTCCACGATGGACGGTATGAAGGGACTTTTGACGGGCAGCTGTTTAAAAACCATGAACGAAGCGCCGTATTCCTTTATGAACAACCGGTGGATGAGACTGCCCTTACATTACAGGAATCGGAGGTGGAATCGGTTCGCTGGATGGAACTTCATGAAATCGAACGGGCGGCCAGGGAAAAACGCCCCAATTTTTGCCTGTTTCAGGATGAAATAGAACTTTTGATTTCCCATCTGGAAGGCAGGGGGAAGTAGGGCTGTATGGAGACCATGGAATTGTATGTTCATATCCCATTTTGTATAAAAAAATGCAATTACTGCGATTTTTTATCCTTCCCGCAGGGGGAAGAAATCCAGAGGCAGTATGTGGACAAGCTTCTGGAAGAAATCCGGACCGTGAGCAGTGGATATAAGGACCGCCAGGTTTCCTCCATATTTGTGGGAGGCGGTACGCCGTCGGTTCTTCCCGGGGCATGGATGGAGGAAATTTTTGCATATTTAAGAAGATATTTTAATATAGAAGAAACAGCGGAAATCTCCATGGAGGCAAACCCCGGAACCGTATCGGAAGAAAAGCTCACAGCTTATAAAAAGGCGGGAATCAACCGTTTAAGCTTTGGCCTTCAGTCGGCCAATGACGGGGAGCTTCGGGCTCTGGGGAGAATCCATACCTATGGGGAATTTCTGGAAAGCTTTCGCCTGGCCAGAGCCGCGGGCTTTCAGAATATCAATGTGGATTTAATGTGTGCTCTTCCGGGACAGACGGTGGAGAGCTTCATGGAAACCCTGGAAAAGACGGCAGATTTAAACCCGGAGCACATTTCTGCATACAGCCTGATTGTGGAGGAGGGGACTCCTTTTTATGAAATCTATGGCGAGGGACGGGGCCGGGGACTTCTGCCGGATGAGGAAGAGGAGCGGGAGATGTACCATAGGACCAGGGAATTTTTAAGGTCCAGAGGATATGAGCGGTATGAGATTTCCAACTATGCGAAAAAGGGAAGAGAATGCCGCCATAATGTGGGATACTGGACCGGGGTTCCCTATCTTGGTCTGGGTCTCGGGGCGTCCTCCTATGTGAACGGGAGGAGGTTTGTCAATGAGAGAGATTTAAAAAAATACCTGAACGAAAGCCCGGGAAAGCGTCTGGATGAGGAGGTACTGACAAAAAAGGACATGCAGGAGGAATTTTTCTTTGTGGGCCTTCGCATGGTGCAGGGAGTTTCCTTAAAGCAGTTTGAAGAAACCTTCGGTGTAACGGCGGAATCCGTGTATCCCGGACTTATGGAACGGTTCGTAAGGGAAGGGGCAGCACTCCTTGAAGAGGGGCGGTTTAAGCTTACGGAGTACGGGATGGATGTGAGCAATTATGTCATGGCAGAATTTTTACAGGATTCCGGGGAATAAATGTCAAAATACCGTAAATGGAAGGAAAAGGTTACAAAAAATTTAAATATTTTATACAAAAGTACTATCGAAAAATAAGATTTTGTGGTAAAATGTGCCTAACAGATTTTTTTAAAAAGCTATGGGCAGTGTCTGGACGTTTCTGTGCCTGTACACTGCGGACTGAATCATTATTATTTCAGGGGGAAATATTATGGCAAAAGAAATGATTGCAATGCTCCTTGCCGGAGGCCAGGGTTCCCGCCTTTATGCCTTGACCCAGAAGCTGGCAAAACCTGCAGTTCCCTTTGGCGGAAAGTACCGTATCATCGACTTCCCGTTATCGAACTGTGTAAACTCAGGAATTGATACCGTAGGTATTCTTACCCAGTATCAGCCCATGGTATTAAATGAGTACATAGGAAACGGACAGCCGTGGGATCTGGACCGTCTCTACGGCGGTGTTCACGTACTCCCGCCCTATCAGCAGGCATCCGGCTCTGACTGGTATAAAGGAACTGCCAATGCCATTTACCAGAATATTCCGTTTATCGAGAGATACAATCCGGAATATGTTATCATCCTTTCCGGTGACCAGATCTGTAAGCAGGATTACAGCGATTTCTTACGGTTCCATAAGGAAAAGAACGCAGAATTCAGCGTTGCCGTTATGGAGGTTCCGTGGGAGGAGGCATCCCGTTTCGGCCTCATGGTTGCAGACGAAAACGACAAGATCACAGAATTCCAGGAGAAGCCGAAGAACCCCAAGTCCAACCTGGCTTCCATGGGTATTTATATTTTTAACTGGGATATTTTAAGAAAGTATCTGATTGAGGATGAAGCTGATCCCAATTCCGAAAACGATTTCGGAAACAACATTATCCCCAACCTCTTAAAAGATGGCCGCAATATGTATGCATACCACTTTGACGGATACTGGAAGGACGTTGGAACCATTTCTTCCTTATGGGAAGCAAATATGGAAGTCCTGGATCCGGAACACAGCGGAATCAACCTGTTCGATGAGAACTGGAAGATTTACAGCCGCAACAGCGGTATGACAGGCCATAAGATCAGCAGCACAGGTGTGGTGGAAAACTCCATGATCACAGATGGCTGCCGCATTGACGGACATGTGAAACACTCCATCCTCTTTGCCGGTGTTAAGGTGGAAGAAGGCGCAGAGGTGGAAGATGCAGTTGTAATGGGCGGTTCCGTAATTAAGGCCGGAGCGGTTGTGAAGCACTGTATCGTAGCCGAAAACGTAGTGATTGGAAAGAATGCCGTTGTGGGCGCAATGCCATCCGGCGATGAAAAGGGCGTGGCCACCATCGGTTCCGGCATTCAGATTGGGGACGGTGCCAAGATCGGACCCAATGCCATGATTAATAAAAATGTAGAAGGCGGTGAAGAACAATGGTAAATTCCAACGCAGATGCACTGGGCATCATTTTCCCAAACAGCTATGACAGTCTCGTTCCGGAGTTAGTCAATGAGCGTTTAATGGCATCAATTCCGTTTGCAGGCCGTTACCGTATGGTGGACTTTATTCTGTCCAGCATGGTAAACTGCGGAATCGACAATATTTCCATTATCGTGCGTGAAAACTACCATTCCCTTATGGACCATCTGGGATCCGGCCGTGAGTGGGATCTGGCCCGTAAAAATGGCGGATTGAATATTTTCCCGCCGTTTGCAGAGAAAGGCATCAAGGTTTACACCGGACGTGTGGAGGCCCTTGCCAGCGTTCTTCCGTTCTTACGGGAACAGAAGGAAAAATATGTGGTGATGGCTGATACCAACATCGCTGCAAACTTTGATTTTAAGGCCCTGATCGAAGCCCATGTGGAAAGCGGCGCTGATGTGACCGTTGTATACGCAGAGGAGAAGATTCCGGAGAGTGCAAGAAAGACCGATATTGTCAAGGACCTCTACTATACCTTAAATATCGATAACGGACGTGTGAAGAAGATCTACATGAACTCCCAGAAGGAAGGCGTTCAGGATTATTCCATGAACGTCTACGTGATCGACAGAGAGCTTCTCATTGAGCAGATTCACACCGCATTCGTTCGCGGCTATGCATACTTTGAGCGTGATATTCTGGCTCCGCAGCTTGACAAGTTAAATGTCCAGGCTTATAAGTTTGACAAATACTTCGCCAGAATCAACGATATGAAGAGCTACTTCGATGAGAATATGAAGCTCCTTGACGATAAGAATCTGGATGCCCTGTTTGAAGGAAATCCGATCTATACAAAGATTCGTGATGATAACCCCACAAGATACATCAACGGTGCGAAAGCAAAGAACGTTCTGGTTGCAGACGGATGCGTGATTGAGGGTGAAGTAGAAAACTGCATCCTGTTCCGTGGTGTTAAGATTGCAAAGGGAGCAAAGGTAAAGAATTGTGTTCTGATGCAGGATACCATAGTGGAAGAGGGCGCAAGACTGGAATATGTCATTACCGATAAGAACGTGAATATAACCGTTGGAAAAGAGCTTTATGGCACAGACAGCTTCCAGGTATACGTTGCCAAGTATCAGACCGTATAAAGATTTCAGGGGATAAAAGGTTTCAAGAGATAAAACGAAGGAGTACCACAGGTGAATTGCCTGCGGTACTCCCTTTTTGATGGGATAAATTTTAAACTAAGGCTGCTGGACTGGAATGAGGCGGATTGCATCAATCTGCGTCACCTGTCTGGGAGTATCGTCCTCGGTGTAGGTGAAGGTGATCAGGTCGCCGGATTTTAAGAACGGAAGGCTTTCATGGACGGTCACATAGGCGGCGTAGACCGTGTCGCTGCCTTTCAGGGTAAAGTAGTAGCAGGTGTTTCCGGAAATGACTGCATCTGCCACCGCGTCAACGGTGCCGCTCTTTTCCTTCGTATCCACCGGCTCTCCGATTTCCACATCCTCCAGATTTAAAGCGGTCCGGTAATTTTTTCTGGCTTCGTCAATGGTGGCTCCGGTTCCCACGATCTGATACTGCTCCACATCCACAAAGGCATACATTTTTACCAGTCCCGCATCGTCCTTTAAAGAGACAAAGTAGGTGGGGCGGTCAGAGATGTTTAACAGCAGAGGGAAGGTGGCGGAATACTTTAAGTGCTGCACCTGTCCCTGGGCGGAGGCCATGGCAGAGGTTTCGGTGGCTCCCGGAACCGTGTAGAACCTGGTGGCCTTGGTCCTTAAGTTCACCAGTACAAAACCGATGTTGGACTGGTCTGCGGTCACAGAGGACATTCCTGTGTAGAGGTAAACATCATCGTCCAGAGCCAGGTAATTGTAGCCGTATGTGGTGCGGCGGACGTTTTTCTGACCGAAGATGGAGTTGATGTAGCCGTTCTGGAAGCGGCCGTTGTCGTCCAACTGGGCGATGATTAAATCGGAATCGTAAAGCTGGTCAATCCACTGGGGAACCTGGTCCTTTTCATAAAACGTGGATTCTCCTGTGACGGCATTGACGAGAATGGCTCCGTTGATATCCTTGCCGCTCCACCAGCCAATGCGGTAGGCGATGGTGGGAGCCACCCAGTAGGGGGTTCCGTCATCGTCAATTTCAAAGGAGACGGTTTCAAAAATCTTTGTGGGATAAGAAAACCGCATATGGCGGTAAATATTGCGGAAGAAATATTCGCTTGGAGAGTATTTCATCCCGTTTTCCAGCCATACCAGATCGGTCTGCTGGGTCACCATGTTCACCGTAATGTAGGCGGGAAGCCCCTTCTTGCGGTTGTAGAACCACTTGATGGGGTCCGCATAGGATAAGGGGGTCACACGGTACGGACTTCCCTTATAGTTGATCTGCGTGTAGTCGTCCTCAATTTCAAACTGGGAGACCAGCTCGGACATTTCTCCCAGCTTCCGGCTTCCCAGTCTTGTGGCGGTATCCCGGTCCACCACAGGAATCTGACTCATGTTGATTTCGGCCACATCCTGGGAAAAATCCCCGTTTTCTATAAGAATCAGATCACGGTACCGGGTGGCGTTGAAGAGCTGGATGCCCACCAGAGTGGCAATGGTCATGAATATTATAAGAATGCCGATGAGGCCAAAGCCGTATTTTAAGGGCTTTGCCAGGGAACGCCTGGGGGTATCCGGACCGTCTTCCGGAGATCTGGTTCCAAAGCGGATTTGCCCCGTATAGGGGTCACGCTCCAGGTGCAGATTCCTGCTTCCAAGGCTGGAGAGAAATTCCTTCATATAGGTGACGAAATTGACAGTAAGAATAATAAGAATAGACAAAATCAGGAAGGTGAAAAAATCCTGGCTTTTTAAGTTGATTGCCGGCAGCATCATGTAGTACAGAAGAAAAATAATGATGGCGGAAATCAGGATGCCTCCTAACGCGGAGGCGAAACGTTTCTTTTTCATAAGAATTCCAAATTCCCCTTTCTATGGTTGGATACAGTATAACATGTATTCCCCGTTTTTGCAATTTTAGACACCGGGGAAGGCCTGCAGGCGGGGAGGGAATCAAAAACCGGCGGTCTGGGCCAGATGGAACGCTCTTTTATTTCTGAATCAGGTAAACTTCTGCCTGTACAGTACCGTGCTGTCTTGTTTCGGCATGGGTATTGTAGAAAATATCAATGTGGTTTCCTTTGACACCTCCGCCGATGTCTTCTGCCACGTATTCGGTACCGTCGATCAGAAGATGGCTTCCAATGGGAATCACTCTCGGGTCCACGGCAACGGTGCGTCCGGCAGTGGCGAGGGCGCCGGAGCTGGTGTGGCGGCCCCAGCCTTCAGAGCAGCGGTTACAGGGGCAGTAAGCAGTTGTACGGAAGGAACCCAGGGAAACCATATTTTCATAGCCGGAAACGGGATTTCCGACGGTGTGCTGGAGTGTCTTTGTAATGGTGGTTTCCTGGGCACTGATGCTGACGGTGTAAACGGCATCCGGGAGACTGTCCCAGTCCAGACCCACGTGGAATCCATAGTTTCCGGTTCCCACGCCGCCTGCGGCCAGGTCCTCGCGGTGCTCACTGGCTTCGGCTGTGAGGGTTTTGGCAGTTTCTCCGGTGGCTTTGTTGGTGATGGTAACCGTGACGGTCTGGGAGCTTTCCGGTTCGGAGGAATCCCAGATCCATCCTGCGATGGCATCCCCTACAATGCTGTCCAAATGTCCGTCTATCTTTGAAGTATCTGCGAAGGCACAGGCTGTACTCATTATGGTGAAAAGCATCACCAGTACGGCTCCAGCCCAAAGTCTTGTTTTTTTCATGTTTCAACATCCTTTCTTTTCCATGTCACAAGTGTTAAAAATTTATGCACTAAATGTAACAGAAATGTAACAAATTGGAAACAATTAGATATTTTACATGATTTTCCGGATTTGTCAAGCCCTGTGGGTTGAAAGGACGCGGCGGTGTGAAGTCAAAAAACAGAAAATCCCCCACATATGGACCCTTAATCTGCGGGCAAAGTCCATATGTGGGGAATAAAAAAATTCCTGTTTTTTTACTTTTCTTCCTTTACGGAGTAGACTTCCACGGTTTTCAGGCCGAAATCCAGGGCCTCTTCGTGGGTGGCGAAATAGATGTCCAGGCGGTTATCGGTGACACCGCTGCCCATGTCCTCAACCGTATAAACCACTCCGTCAATCCAGAGTCTGGTTCCTAAGGGAAACACGTTTAAGTCTGCGGCAATGGTGTGCTCAGGTTTGGGAACGGTGCCGGAGTAAGTGAGCTTGCTGCCTCCGGAGCATGTATCACAGGTACAGTATGCGCTGGCCTGGAACGAACCGATATATTCTCCGGCCAGTCCGGAACCGGAAGCTTTGGCGGCTTTTTCAGATGCGTTCTGGTCTGCGGCGGCTGCGGTATCAGTGTTTTCAAAGCCGGGGCCGATTTCCTGCCTGGATGCGGTGTGCGTTTCCTTATTATAAAGAAAAGAGCCTTCCAGAGGAATCCGTTCCTCTCCGGAAACGGCGGCGGCCGTTACGGTATAGGAAGCTCCTTTGTACCGGGACCAGTCGATGGCGTATGTAAAACCATGGTCAGAACGGTTTTCTCCGGCATTCACAGAGAGGACTGTGACATCTCCGGGGCCGTTCTTTCCCATGAGAGTCAGCTCCACGGAAACGGCAGCATCGGAAGTTTCTTTATCACAGGCCCATCCGGAGATGGAAGATTCGGTTACGGAGTCCAAACGGCCGGAAATTTTCGCAGCATACGCCGGAAAGGCAGTCATGGAGGAAAGGAACAGGGCAGTGCCGGAAACCAAAAGCCGGCAGAGTAAGCTTTTTTTCATATGTGACCTCGCAATCTGGTGTTTTTGACAAAATGTCATAAAGAATTAACATTTATTTCATTATATTTACAAAGCTGTTAAATGTCAAGAAAACATACGTATTACAGGCAATTTTCTGTTACGGTCCGGTCTGGGATTTTGCCGCAGTCAAACCCGAAATGGCCGGATTTGTGCGGCGCCGGAATGCCTTTTATGAAAATCCTGTGAAAAGAGCGAAAAATATCTTGACAAATGGCAGGTTAAGTAATATAGTTACAACTGTAAATATTAGCACTCCTCAATTAAGAGTGCTAATAAAAAAGAGAGGTGAGTTCGTGGAGCTGGATGAGAGGAAAGAAAAGATATTGAAAGCCATTATTCAGACGTATTTAGAGACAGGGGAACCCGTTGGTTCCAGAACCATTTCCAAGTACTCCGATCTGAAATTAAGCTCTGCAACGATCCGGAATGAGATGTCTGATCTGGAAGAGATGGGTTATATCATACAGCCCCATACATCGGCCGGACGGATTCCCTCGGATAAGGGATACCGGTTCTATGTGGACCAGATTATCCAGGAAAAAGACAATCAGGTCAATGAGATGCAGGAGCTGATGATCAAGCGTGTGGACCGTGTGGAGCTTTTGTTAAAGCAGATGGCCCAGATTCTGGCCAGCAACACCAACTATGCAACCATGGTCAGCGGCCCCAATTACCATCAGACCAAGCTTAAATTTATTCAGCTTTCCAGAGTGGAAGCGAGAAAGCTTCTGATCGTTGTGGTGGTGGAAGGGAATATTATCCGGAATTCCTTTGTGACTCTGGATGAGGAGCTTTCCGAGGAAGAACTTTTAACCAGGATGAGGATTTACAGATCTATACCAGCGGAGCCACCAATATCTTCAAGTATCCGGAGCTTTCCGATACGAAGAAGGCCAGCCAGTTAATCAGTACATTGGAACAAAAGGAGCTGTTAAAGGGCCTGTTTGACGAGGTACAGCTTCTGTCGGAACCCGGTTCTGAGATTCAGGTATACATCGGAGACGAAACTCCGGTGCAGACCATGAAGGACTGCAGTGTGGTTACTGCCAACTATGTGCTGGGCGACGGACTGCGCGGAACCATCGGTATCATCGGCCCCAAGCGGATGGACTATGAAAAAGTAGTCGGCACTTTGCGGACACTGGTTTCGCAGCTGAACGAAACATTTAATAAATGAAAGGTGTAGAGATTAGTGGAAGATAAAGAGTTGGAAAAAGGAAAAGAAGAAGAGACCTCAAAGGACGTGAAGCAGGAGGAAAAGGAAGCCTGTTTTGAGACACCTGAAAACGAAGCCGGAAACCAGGCGGAGGAAGCAGGAAGCGCCGATGGGGAAGAGAAAAAAGAAAAGAAAGGCCTTTTCGGGAAGAAAAAGGACGCCAAAGATGCTCAGATCGAAGATCTGACCGACCGGTTAAAGCGGTCCATGGCAGAATTTGACAACTTCAGAAAGAGGACAGATAAAGAAAAATCCGCCATGTATGAGATCGGAGCAAAGGATGTCATTGAAAAGATTCTCCCGGTGGTGGATAACTTCGAGAGAGGGCTTTCGGCCATTCCCGAGGACGCAAAGGGAACCCCTTTTGCAGACGGAATGGAAAAGATTTACAAACAGCTTGTCAAGACCTTAGACGATCTTGGCGTAAAGCCCATCGAGGCTGTGGGAAAGGAATTCGATCCCAATTTCCACAATGCAGTGATGCATGTGGAGGATGAAAACCTCGGTGAAAACATTGTGGCAGCAGAGCTCCAGAAGGGCTACATGTACAGAGACTCTGTTGTCCGTCACAGTATGGTTCAGGTTGCAAACTAATATCAGATAGATTCAGGAGGAAAAAACTATGAGCAAGATTATTGGTATTGACTTAGGTACTACAAATAGCTGCGTTGCCGTTATGGAAGGCGGAAAGCCAACGGTTATCGCAAATACTGAAGGTGTAAGAACAACTCCGTCCATCGTGGCATTCACAAAGAACGGAGAAAGACTTGTTGGTGAGCCGGCAAAACGTCAGGCTGTCACAAACGCAGACCGCACCATCTCTTCCATCAAGAGACATATGGGAACTGACTATAAGGTTGACATTGACGGAAAGAAGTATACTCCCCAGGAGATCTCCGCAATGATTCTTCAGAAGCTGAAAGCAGACGCTGAGAGCTATCTTGGTGAGAAGGTAACAGAGGCTGTTATTACAGTTCCGGCTTACTTCAACGACGCACAGCGTCAGGCAACCAAGGATGCAGGTAAGATTGCAGGTCTGGAAGTTAAGCGTATCATCAACGAGCCCACAGCCGCAGCACTGGCTTACGGCCTTGACAATGAAAAAGAGCAGAAGATCATGGTATATGACCTGGGCGGCGGTACCTTCGATGTTTCCATCATCGAAATCGGCGACGGCGTTATCGAGGTTCTGGCAACCAACGGTGATACCCGCTTAGGCGGCGATGATTTCGACAACCGTGTGACCCAGTGGATGATCGATGAATTCAAGAAGGCAGAGGGCGTGGACCTTTCCGGCGATAAGATGGCTCTCCAGAGATTAAAAGAGGCTGCCGAGAAGGCAAAGAAGGAGCTGTCCACAGCTACCACCACAAACATTAACCTGCCGTTCATCACCGCAACCGCAGAGGGCCCGAAGCATCTGGATATGAACCTTTCCAGAGCAAAATTTGATGAACTGACTGTTGACTTAATTGAGAGAACCGCAATTCCGGTACAGAATGCATTAAGAGATGCAGGCCTCACCGCAGCAGACCTTTCCAAGGTTCTTTTAGTAGGCGGCTCCACACGTATGCTGGCTGCACAGGAGAAGGTAAAACAGCTCACAGGAAAAGAGCCCAGCAAGTCCTTAAATCCTGATGAGTGCGTTGCCATCGGCGCAGGTATCCAGGGCGGTAAGCTGGCCGGAGATGCAGGCGCAGGCGATATCCTGCTTCTGGATGTAACACCCCTTTCCCTGTCCATCGAGACCATGGGCGGCGTTGCAACCAAGTTAATTGAGAGAAACACCACAATCCCCACAAAGAAGAGCCAGATCTTCTCCACCGCTGCTGACAACCAGACAGCCGTTGATATCCACGTGGTACAGGGTGAGAGACAGTTTGCAAGAGACAACAAGACTCTTGGCCAGTTCCGTCTGGACGGCATTCTTCCGGCAAGAAGAGGCGTTCCGCAGATTGAGGTTACCTTTGATATTGATGCAAACGGTATTGTAAACGTATCCGCAAAGGATATGGGAACCGGAAAAGAGCAGCACATCACCATCACCTCCGGCTCCAACATGTCCGATGCAGATATCGAAAAAGCCGTGAAGGAAGCTGCCGAGTACGAGGCACAGGATAAGAAGAAGAAAGAGGCCATCGACGCCAGAAACGATGCGGACTCCATGGTATTCCAGACCGAGAAAGCGCTGGAAGAGGTTGGCGATAAGATCGATGCCAACGATAAGGCAGCCGTTGAGGCAGACTTAAATGCACTGAAGGAAGCCATCAACCGTGCTCCCATCGATCAGATGACAGACGCTCAGGTGGAAGATATCAAGGCCGGCAAGGAAAAACTGATGCAGAGCGCACAGCAGCTCTTTGCAAAGGTTTATGAGCAGGCACAGGCTGCACAGGGCGCAGGTCCCCAGGCAGGTGCAGGAAGCGCAAGCCAGGCAGGCTACGGCGATGACGTGGTAGACGGCGATTACAAGGAAGTATAAAAATAAATCATTATAAAACCGGGAAGAACGTCAGAAATGGCGTTCTTTCCGGTGTGCAATGCGTATGAGCAGGGCTTGGGCGCGGAATTTTGAGTTTGAAAGGTAGACATAGATATGGCAGAGAGCAAAAGAGATTATTATGAGGTCCTTGGCGTGCCGAAAGATGCAGACGATGCAGCGTTGAAGAAGGCGTACCGGGTTCTGGCAAAAAAATACCATCCTGATGCAAACCCGGGAGACAAAGAGGCCGAGGCCAAGTTTAAGGAGGCATCCGAGGCCTATGGTGTCTTAAGTGATCCGGAAAAGAGAAGACAGTACGACCAGTTTGGCCATGCAGCCTTTGAGGGCGGCGCAGGCGGAGCCGGCGGTTTTGACTTTAACAGTGCCGATATGGGCGATATTTTCGGCGATATCTTCGGTGATTTCTTTGGCGGCGGCAGAAGCAGCCGGGGCAGAAGCAATGGTCCCATGCGCGGTGCCAATCTGAGAACGGGAATCCGTATTACCTTTGAGGAGGCCATTTTTGGCTGCCAGAAGGAGATTGAGTTAAACTTAAAGGACGAATGTACCAAGTGCCACGGCACAGGCGCAAAGCCGGGAACCTCTCCGGTTACCTGTCCAAAGTGTAACGGAAAGGGAAAGATTGTCTATACCCAGCAGTCCTTCTTCGGACAGGTACAGAATGTACAGACATGTCCGGACTGTCAGGGAACCGGGAAGATTGTAAAGGAAAAATGCCCGGATTGCTATGGAACCGGATATATTTCCAGCAGAAAGAAAATTCAGGTTACGATTCCCGCAGGAATTGATAACGGGCAGAGCATCCGTATTGCCGGAAAGGGCGAGCCTGGCGTAAACGGCGGCGAGCGCGGCGATCTTTTAGTGGAGGTAACTGTTTCCAAGCATCCGATTTTCAAACGCCAGGAAACCACAATTTTCTCCACGGTTCCGATTTCCTTTGCCACAGCGGCCCTTGGCGGACCTATCCGCATTAAGACGGTGGACGGAGAGGTGGAGTATGAGGTGAAGGCCGGAACCCAGACCGACACCAAGGTGCGCCTGCGCGGAAAGGGAGTACCGTCCTTAAGAAACAAAAACATCCGCGGCGATCATTTTGTGACCCTGGTGATCACCGTACCGGAAAAATTAAACGAAGAGCAGAAGGAAGCGCTCCGGCGGTTTGACGATGCCATGAACGGCATTGCTCCGGAAGGCGGAAAGAAAAAGCGCGGATTATTTAAATAGAAATAGTAGAGAGGAAAGGCATTTCCAAAGCTGCATACAGCAGATTTGGAAGTGCCTTTTATGCTGCAGAAAAACGGGCAGATGATGGGTGCCGAAGAAAACCACGGAACCCGGGGGAACTTTGTCACGGTGAATAACAACAAAAGTTTGTTGAAAACTAACAAAAGGATTGTTTGTTTTTGTGTATAAAATGAGATATAATGACTTCAGAAACAAAAAAGCAGTTGAGCCGGCCGGCAGTACTACAAGTGAAAAAGCAGTAAAGGAAGGTATTAAAAATGGCAGTAGGCAAGAGAATTTATCTGAAACGGCATATGCCGGACAAAGACGTAATGATGCAGTTTAAGACCATCCCGGCGTCCAACACCTGTGATGTAATGGGAAGAAACGCAGCGATGAATCCGAGAATCCGTCTGGTGAGCAGCCCCAAGGACCAGATGATGGTGGGACCAGCACTGACCGTGAAATGCCGTGCCGGCGATAACCTGGCACTCCATGCAGCACTCAACATGGCATCTGAGGGCGATGTGCTGGTGGTTTCCAATGAAGAGGATAACACCAGATCCTTAATGGGCGAGGTAATGATGGCATATCTGCGTTACGACAGAAAGGTTGCCGGAATCATTCTGGACGGCCCAATCCGCGACATTGACGAGATCGGAAAATGGGATTTCCCGGTTTACTGCACCGGAACCACACCGGGCGGCCCCTACAAGGAAGGACCGGGCGAGGTCAACGTTCCGATTTCCTGCGGCGGTATCAGCGTGAACCCGGGAGACATCATTCTGGCTGACCCGGATGGAATCATTGTGATTCCGAGAAAGGATGCAGCCCAGATCTTAGAGGATGCGAAGAAGTTCCAGGCAGCCGATGAGAAGAAGTTAGAGGCAGCCAAGAACGGAACCGCCAACCGTGCATGGGTGGAAAAGACCCTGGAAGCAAAGGAATTTGAGATTATCGACGATGTATATGAGCCATAAAACAGGCGCATGAATCGAACAAAATGAAAAGGATATAGTAAGGAGAATCGTTATGGGATGGAAAATTTTACTGCCGCAGGAAATCATGAGTGAAGGCCGCAAGCTTTTAGAAGATGCAGGCCATACCATTATCGAAGGCCGCGGCTTTGAGACAGAGGACGTTCTGGCTGATATGAAGGAACACCAGCCGGATGCCATGATCGTGCGTATTACCCCGATTACCCGCGAGGTGATCGAGTCCAATCCGAACCTGAAGGTGATTGTCCGCCATGGTGCCGGATTTGATGCCCTGGATGTGAAGGCCTGCCATGACAACGGTGTTCAGACTCTCTATGCACCGGTTGCCAACAGCACTTCCGTAGCGGAAACCGCACTGCTTCTGATTCTGGAGTGCAGCCGCAACGTGACTGCTTTACATAAGACCTGGGTGGACGATTACTATAAGGCAAAACTGAAAATCAAAAAGAATACCCTGAACGGAAAGACCGTCGGCATCATCGGCTGCGGCAACATCGGAAGCCGCCTGGCTGTCCGTGCTCTGGCCATGGAGATGAATGTTCTGGCATACGACCCCTACAAGCCGGCCAGCGCATTCCCGGACGGAGTGGAAGTAGTTCGTGATCTGGACCGCATTTTCAAGGAGAGCGACTACGTGTCCGTACATACCCCCAACACCTCCGTTACCAAGAACATGGTGAACAAAGAGCGTCTGGCCATGATGAAGCCCACCGCTTTCTTAATCAACACCGCCCGCGGCGGCTGTGTGGTTGAGGAGGACCTGTATGAAGCATGTAAGAACGGCGTGATCGCAGGCGCCGGACTGGATGCCATCCGCAAGGAGCCGGTGGACCCGGAAAACCCGCTTTTGACACTTGACAATGTGATCATTTATCCGCACATCGGCGGCAACACCGTAGAAGCAGCTCACCGCGCTTCCTACTTCGCAGCCATGGGCGTTCAGGAAGTATATGAGGGAAAAACTCCCACCTGGCCCATCAACGATGTGGATTATGAGACAGCCGTAACCTATGATGATACCAAGAAGCCGGATAAGAAACCGGCTGGGATGTTTGATTTTTAAACCATAGCCAGTATCTATCAAGAGACCTTCCTCTATTACGAGCGCCGCAATACAGATGTGGTTCAAAAATGCGGCGCTCATCCTTTGGGGTAATTTACTAAAGCGCAGAAAGTGGGGAGTAAGAAAAATGACAGTTTCATCTTTGTTCAGCGATATGATCATAATCGCACTCTTTATGTTAATGGGATTCTTTATCCGAGAGGTAGTAAAACCGCTGCAGAAGTTGTTCTTACCGGCATCTCTGGTCGGAGGGCTTGTGGCACTGATTGTCGGACAGCAGGTACTGGGACTTGTAACCATTCCGGAGTCCTTTTCCAGCTTTTCCAACGTACTGATCGCCCCGATCATGGCAGCTCTGCTCTTCGGAGTTACCATTACAAAGAAAAAAGTTGTTGGCTACATGGACTATGTCTGTGTCGAGCAGGCGATCTACGCCATGCAGATGTGTCTGGGCGCAGGCCTCGGAGCTCTGCTCTGTGTATTCTGGCCGGGTCTTCCCATTGGCTGGGGCTCTATGGCACAGTTTGCCTTCCAGGGCGGCCACGGAAACGCCAGCGCAGCAGGTGCAACCTGGACAAGCCTGGGTGTTCCGGAAAACCTTTCCATCGGTATGGTTCTGGCTACTTTTGGCCTGATCGTAGCCATGTTAATCGGCATGATCGTGGTAAACATCGGTGTCCGCAAGGGCTGGGCAAAGTTCGTAAAGGATCCGCAGTCTCAGCCGGATTGGTATTACGGCGGAATTCTCCCGGAAGAGAAGAGACAGCCCATCGGTAAGAGCGTTACCGCCTCCATCAGCATCAACCACATTGCTCTTCAGGGCTCCTGGCTGCTCTTTGCAGTATGGGCAGGCCGGATGTTCATGAAGGGACTGGCAATGGTATGGCCAGGTGCAAGTGCATTCCCGTCTGTTATTCAGGGTATCCTGGGCGGCGCCATCGTCTGGAACCTGGCTAAGGCAGTGAAGCTTGACCGTTACATCGACGTAAAGATCATCAAGCAGATCAGCAGCTTTTTACTTGAGGTGGTTGTGCTTACTGCAATGGCTACCCTCGATATCGAGATGATCACCACCTACATTGTACCGATCGTTATCTTCACCCTGATTATCACTCTGCTTACGGTAGCATTTGCTCTTGGATTCTGCAAGCTCTTCTGCAGAGACGAGTGGTTCGAGAAGGCACTGATGGCTTACGGCGCAGGTACCGGAAACACAGCCACCGGTCTGGCACTGGTTCGTGCGGTGGACCCGGATTCCCAGTCCGCAGCTCCCGATAACCACGGTATTTACAGCGCGGTTATGTGCTGGAAGGAAGCGTTCGCAGGTCTTGTTCCGGTATGGATGATGACAGGCCTTGGAATGACTATGGGAATCGGCGGCGTGATGTGCGCCATCTGCCTTGGAGTGGGCTTCATACTCTTCGTGTTCCCGAAGAAGAAAGCCGCTGCATAAGAAAAAGATACATAACGGTTTATAAACAGGTCAGCGCGGAATATGCGCTGGCCTGTTGAGTATTCCGCCCATGCGGGAAAACGGTTAAATTTGATTCTGCGGGCGGATGCTGGAAATATTTTCAAAGACATTTTTTGTAATTGAAATGAAATCCTGTGCATAAGTGGGAAGAAAGCGCTCTTTGTGGTACGCAAGGACGAGACGATGCTGGACAATGGATCCGTTTTGCATGAGCGGAAAGGCATTGGCATCCGGATACTCTTTTAAGAGAAGGGGAAGTCTCATCTGCGTACAGAAGAGCGCTCCGTAGTTGTAGGGATAGAGCGTCAGCAGAAGCTCTGTGGTAGAGGACTCCAAAAAGATCTGCGGAGTCACCTTCGCTTCCTGGAAGCACTGGTCGATGGTTTTCCGAAGGCGCATGGAGGGCTTGAGGAGCAAAAACGGCATTCTGGAAAAACGGCGCAGGTCAACGCCGGAGAGGGAGTTATATTTGACTTCGTTGTAGGAAGCCTGGAAATATTGTTTTAACAGTTCATCAGAGCAGACCAGATAGATATTGTCGTTTAAGATCGTATGGATCTCCAGCTTCGGATTGTCCTGGTACATGATTCCGATGAACAGATCCAGTTCCCCGTTAAAAAGCATTTCTTCCATATAGTTGGAGTCTTCATTGATAAGTTCCACCTGGACGCGGGGCCATTTTTCATAAAAGCGGGGCAGAATATCCGGCAGGCAGATCTGGCCGCGGTAGGCGGGAATGCCGATTTTGATATTTCCTGTATTTTTTAGTGAGATATCACTCAGGCGGTTCTGCAGATCATGTTCCTCCGCCAGTATTTTTACGGCAGCCTGGAAAAGCTGCTCTCCGGCATAGGTGAGGGCAAGCTTTGGCTTCCGGTGAAATAAAGTCACACCGTAATGCTGCTCCAGCCGCTGGATATGCTGGCTTAGATTCTGCTGGGAAATATAGAGCCGCTGGGCCGTGTTTGTCACATGCAGCTCCTTGGCAAGTTCAACAAAATAATATAAACTGGTAAGATTCATGGAAGCTCCTCTTTTTTTGTAAAAATAATTGGTTTTATTATAAAATACATGTCGAAAATTGTAAACGAAATGACAAAAGATTGTTGTTAAAAAATGGTTGATTTACCACACAATATTTGTGAAAGACGGAAAGGATGATGGGATGGGCTGCTGGCAGGGAGCGATTATGTGTCCCTCCACATGGTGCCGCGCAGGGGAGTGAGATATCAGTTCGGTATGGAGCAGTTCCGTAAAACGAAGCCGACGGCATGGCTGATCAATACGGTTTGCAGCTCTTGCCATGGAAAAAAAACTGTGTTATGATATCCTCTGGTTTCATTTGTCCGCAGCAGGAAAGCAGAAGAGGACAAAAAGTACAAGGGAGAAAACGTATGGAACAGTTTATTATCGTATGTCCGCTGGTATTTCTGGCGGGATTTGTGGATTCCATTGCAGGAGGAGGCGGACTGATTTCCTTCCCGGCCTATATGCTGGCGGGAGTTCCGGTCCATGTAATTCTGGGTACGTCAAAACTGAGCTCCTTTCCGGGAGCGATTGTGGCAGCGGCCCGGTTCGCAAAAAATAAATATATCCGGTGGAAGTTAGCAGTGCCCTGCGGAATCATGGCCATCATCGGTGCCTTTCTGGGCGCAAACCTGGCTTTGCGGGTGGATGAGAAGATCATTAAATCGTTAATGATTGTGGTTCTGCCTGTGGTGGCCTTTTATGTGCTGAGAAATAAAAACATGGGAGAGGACCAGGTAAGGGAGTCCGTTCCGTGGAAGAAAACTCTGGCAGTGGGAATGGCCGCTTCGCTGCTGATTGGTATGTATGACGGCTTTTATGGACCGGGAACGGGAACCTTTCTGATTCTGGTATTTACGGGAATTGTGAAGCTGGGAATGAAAGAGGCCGCGGGAGTTTCCAAGTTTATTAATCTGGTGGCTGATATATCGGCTCTGGGGACGTTCTTCATGGGAGGAAAGGTGGATTACGTTCTGGGAATTACGGCCGCTCTGTTCTGCATGGCAGGAAGCTACTTTGGCTCCGGTCTGGTGGTAAACAACGGACAGAAAATCGTCCGTCCGGTGGTCATGGTGGTGTTGGCGCTTCTCTTTGTGAAAATCATAATGGGACAATAAAAATTCCCTGGAAGGGGCTTTGCAAAGCCTGTTCCAGGGAATTTTTGCATTACAGAAAAGTTCACAGACGGAACCGGTTTCTGTTTTTAAGGATTCTGATTTTTGGACACATATGCGGCTGCCGACTGGCCTGCGATTCGTCCAGAATTGTAGGCGTAGCCCAGGGTTCCGCCTTCAAAGAAGACGTAGGAGTCACTGTATACGCCGCTGGTGTCGGAGCCGGCTGCATACAGGCCGGGAATGGCCCTGCCCTCGGTGTTTATGGCCTCACAGTACTGATTGATCTCCACACCGCCCAGAGTACCTAAAAATACCGACGGGGTAATGGGAACGGCATAGAGGGTGCCCTCCAGCTTGTCCAAATATTTGGCGGATTTAAAATGGTCGGTGTCCTCACCCTGGTCACAGAGTTCATTGTACCGGGCAATGGTTTCTGTAAGATGAGTCATGCCAAGCTTCTCCTCCAGCTCTTTGGGGCTTTCGGCGGAGATGATTTTTCCCTCGGCAACCAGTCCCTGGATTTCTTCTGTCAGGTCTGTGGGAGTGATACTGAGCTCGTAGCTGGCTGCGGTGTCGATGGGATGACCCACCTCAATGAATCTGGTGGGATCTGTGGCCAGCTCGCCGCCGAACACGTCCGTAAGGGCCACAAGGCCGCTTTCCTTCACGGTCTCAATCATGGTGCTGTCAAAAATTTCGTATGCTTTCCTGGAGGGAAGGGACTTTATGACATTGGAGGATTTGATCGGCTCAAAGATGAAATCTTCCTCATTCATAAAGCGGTTGCCGTCCACATCCACATGGAGGTAAGGATTGAGGAGGGCAGAATTTAAAACGGTTCCCCATGAGGTGCCTCCGCGGGAAAGGCCGTAGTGCATGGTGATGGCCTTGCCATAGTCTGCATCGGCTCCCGCAGCCATGGCCATTTCAATGCCTGTTCCGATGTTGGTGCCCACACGGCTGGTTCCAAAGCCCTCACCGAAGGTTTCCGATACCTTTTCCTCGTTGCCTCCGAATCCTCCGGTGGCCAGGATGACTGCGTCTGCATGGATGGTTAATGTGCCGCCGTCGGTATAGCCGTGGAGTGTGGGGCCGGGATGGGTCAGGCGGTGTTCATAATAGCCTCCGGTTCCGGGATGGGCCAGAGTCAGGCGGCATCCATGTTCCTCCAGCCAGTCCACGGTGCTTCCGGACATCCGGATGACTTTGGAAAGCAGGCCGCCGTTTACCTGATAGTTGCCCGTCTGGACAAACTGCTCATAAATCCACTTGGGATCGATGGTCTGGCCGGATTCCTTCTGCTGGGAAGAATCCGCTGCAAACAGTCCGCCTGCCATGGTGCCCTGTCCGGCCGGAGAGGAGGTCATTTCCACAACCACTACATCGGCTCCTGCCTCAGCGGCTTCCAGGGCTGCCGCCGTACCGGAGGCCCCGCCTCCAACCACCACGATCTGGGCAGTCATTTCTTCATCTGTGCCGTTCTTTTCCACGGCGATGGATTTTAGCATATCCACATCGGCTCCGGCTCCCGTTAAGGCCAGTTCCACAGCGTTTAAAACTCCCGCGCTTGTGAGGGAGGCGCCTGTGACGGCATCTACCTTAAGGCTCTGGCTTTCTACGATACGGTCAGACAATTTGGGTGCTGCCAGGCCGCCGATTTCCGGTGTTTCATTTGGCACGCTGGTTTGGATGTCTACGATGGCATGGTCACGGACCTGCACCTTCACAGTCACCTCTCCGCCGTAGCCCTGGGCGCTTCCTTCATAGGTGCCGTCTTCCACCTGGGCCAGTGCCTGTAAGCTTTGCTCATTCCCCAGCTCGGCTGCCATTTGGGCCTGTTTCTTTTCTGCCATGCTGCTGTAAAAAGCCTCGGAACCGGCCGCGCAGGCTGCCGAAAGAACAAGCATGAGAACGAGCCCTTTTCCATTTGTCAGTTTCATTGGATACTCCTTTCCTTTCTGCACAATAGCATTCTGTATTTTATTATAAGGGAGTAAAAAATAAAGGTAAAATTACTTTTATGGAAGGCTTTCCCGGGAACATTCTGCTTCTCATAACCGTCTGGTTATGATATACTCGGTTACAGATAGAATGCATCAGAAGCGATGAAAACATACGGGAGGAAATTCCATGAACAGCCTGCAGATACAATATTTTTTGACCACGGCAGAAAGGGAAAGCTTTACAGAGGCCGCCAGGCAGCTTTTTGTCAGCCAGCCGGCCGTCAGCAAGCAGATCAGACTTCTGGAGGAAGAATTGGGCTGCGAGTTGTTTAAGCGCAGCGGGAAAAATGCGGTGCTTACTTACGAAGGGCAGCAGTTTATGGCGTATTTCTCCCAGTGCCGGTTTCAGATGGATCTGTTAAAGAGCCGTCTTGCAGAAAAAAAGGAAAGCGGGTTCTTCCCCATGTCGGTTTCCTATCTGGAGGGCCTGGATCCCGGGAATTTTCTTCCTGCCATGGAGCGGGCGGCCGAACGGACCAGTCCGCTTTTAAGGCTTAAAACAGCCTGCTACGGATTGCCCCAGCTTTTAAAATCCCTGTATGACGGAGGGTCCGATGCGGTACTGACCTTTGGCTCGCCTCTGTCCCATGAGCCATGCCATGCAGAGCCCCTGGTGGAAATTCCGAGAGTACTTTTGTATTCGGCTGCCAGATTCGGAAACGGACCGGGAGAGCTGTCCTGGTTCCGGGAGGAGCCTTTTCTGCTGCCGGAGGACGAATACACCTCCAACCTGGAACAGACCCTCTACGGTATGTTTCTGAAGCTTGGGTTCACACCAAAGATCGAATATGTACCGAACTTCTCCACCATCATGGACTGTGTGGAGCAGGGAAAGGGCGTGTTCGTCTACAATCGCTGGTGCAGGCAGTGCAGAATGCCGGAGTTTGGCTTCCTGCCTCTGCCCTCATCCCAGACTCTTTATCTTGTGCGGAAGGAAGAGGAGGCCGGGGAAATGAATATGCGGTTTTTTCATGAAATCCGGAGGGAGTTTGGGCAGATTGTGTAAAATATGAGAACAGTTCACCTCCGATTTTCGGATTGTGGCAGAATATTTTAGTGCAGTCCGGGAACAGCGGGAAGGAGAACTGCGTTATAACAGGCAGACAATTAAACATGTGGAAGAAATTTTGGATTTTTTTCAGGTGTTTTCCAGGGACAGGCGGTTTGAAGAGTGTAAACCTGTGATTCTCAGGGAAGCCAAGAAGGGAGCAGTGAATATGTGTACAGTTATGGACTATGCGGAGAAACAGGGGAAAGAAGAAGGAAAAATAGAGCAGGCTTTGGAGACGGCAAGGGAAATGATTCGTGCCGGAGAAGAGTTCGAGAAGATCAGGCGATATACAAAATTACCTGAGGAGAAAATCCGGGAGCTTCTGAACGAAGCCAGGTGATTTAGGGGGGCAGATTTCCTGCCCTTTTTTATTACACAAAAGCTGCCTGAACAAAAGCTGCCTGCACAGAGGCCGCTCCCGGCACGCAGCGGGAATTCTCCGCCCCAAGGCGCATTCTTTTTCATTGCCATAGAAGAAATTATGTGATATGATATCATGTGATTTCGTCTGCACAGGCCGCAGAATGGGGCTGGCAGGCTGGCCGTGGAACACCTAGAACATAGAAACAGGAGGAAAGGCATTCTATGAAATGGAAGAAATTTACCCTTAAAACCACCACAGAGGCCGTGGATTATTTAAGCAGCATGTTCGATGAAATCGGAATCCAGGGAATTGAAATTGAAGATAATATACCGCTCACGGAAAGCGAGACCAAGGGAATGTTCATTGATATTCTGCCGGAACTCCCGCCGGATGACGGGACTGCAAAGGTCAGCTTTTATCTGGATGATGACGACAATGCGGAGACCATCTTAAAAGAGGTGGAAGCCGGAATTGAAGAGCTCCGCCAGTATGTAGAGGTGGGAGAGGGAACCATTCTGGCCTCTGAGACAGAGGATAAAGACTGGATTAATAACTGGAAGCAGTACTTTAAGCCCTTCACAGTGGACCATATTTTAATTAAGCCCACCTGGGAGGAGATTCCCAAAGAGCATGAGGACAAGCTGTTAATTCAGATTGACCCGGGAACTGCCTTCGGAACAGGAAAGCATGAGACCACGCAGCTTTGCATCCGCCAGCTTGAAAAATATGTGAAGCCCGGCGATCGGGTGCTGGATTTGGGTACAGGAAGCGGAATCCTCGGAATTACGGCCCTGAAGCTGGGAGCCGGCTATGTGTTCGGAACAGACCTGGACGAGAATGCAATCACAGCGGTTCATGAGAACCTGGAAGCCAACGGAATTCCCGAAGAAAATTTCGGAGTCATTCAGGGAAACATCATTGACGAAAAAACGGTACAGGATGCGGCAGGATACGAATGCTACGACATTGCCGTGGCCAATATTCTGGCAGATATCATCATTATGATTCAGAAGGAAGTTCCCATCCATATCAAAAAAGGAGGAATTTTCATCACTTCCGGAATCATTGATATGAAGGAACAGGCAGTAAAGGACGCCCTCTCCGCCAACGAGGCCTTTGAAATTCTTGAGGTCACACGGCAGGGCGAATGGGTTTCTGTCACTGCCAGAAAGAAATAAAAAGGTCATAGAATCATGTATCATTTTTTTACGGAAACAGAGTTTTTCAAAGAGTCCGAAGCCACCATCACCGGACCGGATGTGAACCACATTAAAAACGTTCTGCGGATGAAGCCGGGAGAGCGGATTCTTTTAAGTGACGGAAAGGGAACCAACTGCCTCTGCGAGCTGACGGAAATCGGCGCCGGTGAGATAAAGGCAAGAATTCTTCCGGAGGAGGTATCCGATACGGAGCTTCCCGTGGAAGTGACTTTATACCAGGGGCTTCCCAAGGCCGACAAAATGGAATTCATCATCCAGAAATGTGTGGAGCTTGGAGTAACCAGAATTGTCCCGGTGGAAATGTCCCGGTGTGTGGTGAAGCTGGACGGAAAAAAGGAAGAGGCAAAAAGAAAACGCTGGTACGGCATTTCAGAAAGCGCCGCCAAGCAGTCCAAACGGATGATCGTGCCGGAGATCTCTGCTGTGATGAAATATAAGGATGCCTTAAAGGAAGCAGCGGCTTCTGACCTTTCTCTGGTGCCCTATGAAGACTCGGAAAGTCTTGAGGGAGCCGGGGGCATGGAGCGCACAAGAACGCTTATTAAAAGCTTAAAGCCGGGGCAGAAATGCGCCGTATTCATCGGACCGGAGGGCGGATTTTCCGATCAGGAAATCGAGGCAGCCCTGGAGGCGGGATTCCGGACGGTGACGTTGGGAAAACGGATTTTAAGAACTGAGACAGCCGGACTTTTTGTACTGTCCGCCGTGGGCTTTATGCTGGAGGAATAGGGAATGGAAAACGAGAGAAGAGAAGTATATTTTGACAATTCAGCCACAACCCGGGTGTTTGACAGCGTCCGGGATGTGATGATTCAGGCCATGACGGCCGACTATGGAAACACCTCTTCCAGACACATCAAAGGCGTGGAAGCGGAGGCGTATGTGAAGGAAGCCAGGGAGGAAATCACAAAGTCCTTAAAAGTTAAGGAAAAGGAGATTCTTTTCACCTCCGGCGGTACCGAGTCCAACAATATGGCATTAATCGGAACAGCCCTGGCCAATAAAAGATCCGGAAACCATCTGATCACCACCTGCATTGAGCATGCCTCCATCTACAACACCATGGGATTTCTGGAGGAACAGGGTTTCCGCGTCACCTACCTTCCGGTGGACTGCAACGGCCATGTATCCTTAGATGCTTTAAAGGAGGCCATCTGCGACGACACCATTTTGGTTTCTGTCATGTATGTGAACAATGAAATGGGTGCCGTGGAACCAGTGGAGGAGATCGCTAAGATCATAAAGGCCAAAAAGCCCGGTGTCTATTTCCATGTGGATGCCATCCAGGCATACGGAAAATATGTAATCCGGCCGAAGAAAATGGGAATCGATCTTTTATCCGCCAGCGGTCATAAAATCCATGGCCCCAAGGGCGTGGGCTTTTTGTATGTGGATGAGCGGGTGAAAATAAAGCCCATCATCTACGGAGGCGGCCAGCAGAAGGGGATGCGGTCCGGAACGGAAAATGTGCCGGGCTGTGCAGGCCTTGGAGCGGCTGTGAAGGAAATTTACAGAAATCATGAAGAAAAAATAGAACATTCCTATGCCTTAAGGGAACGGCTCATCAAAGGTCTGGAAGAGCTTCCGGATGTGACGGTCCATGGACTGAAAAACCGTGAAAATGCCCCCCACATTGTCAGTGCGGGCTTTGAGGGCATCCGGGCGGAGGTGCTTTTACATGCCCTGGAGGACCGGGGAATCTACGTTTCCTCCGGCTCTGCCTGCTCCTCCAACCATCCAGGGGTGTCCGGTACCCTGAAGGGAATCGGCGTGAAGGATTCCTTGCTGGATTCCACACTGCGTTTTTCCTTTGGCGTATTCAATACCGAAGACGAGGTGGATTACTGTCTGGAGCAGCTAAAGGAACTGCTTCCTGTGCTCAGGAGATACCGCCGGGCGTAACCGCAAATTAAAAAAGGAATGGGAGGAACCATGAAATATAAGTCATTTTTGATTAAATATGCAGAAATCGGCGTCAAGGGAAAGAACCGCTATCTCTTTGAGGACGCCCTTGTGAAACAGATTCACCACCGTTTAAAACGCCTGGAGGGCGGCTTTTCGGTGACAAAGGAAGCCGGACGAATCTATGCGGAGGCCAGCGAAGCCTTTGATTACGATGAGGTGATCGAGGCCCTTCAGCATGTGTTCGGCATCGTGGGAATCTGCCCCATGGTGCAGGTGGAGGACAATGGCTACGAGGATTTGAAGGCCCAGGTGGTGAAATACATCGGAGAGGCCTATGAGGATAAAAATTTCACCTTCAAGGTGGTGGCCCGCCGTGCCAACAAACAGTATCCGGTGGTGTCTGACCAGATCAACCGGGACCTGGGCGAGGTGATTTTAAATGCCTATCCGGAAACAAAAGTCAATGTCCACAATCCGGATGTGCTGCTCCGGGTGGAGGTGCGCCATAAAATTAATATCTTTTCTGAGACCATTCCCGGTCCGGGAGGAATGCCCATCGGAACGGCGGGAAAGGCCATGCTGCTTCTTTCCGGCGGCATTGACAGCCCGGTGGCCGGATATATGGTGGCAAAGCGCGGCGTGACCCTGGAGGCCACCTACTTCCATGCGCCGCCCTATACCAGCGAGCGTGCAAAGCAGAAGGTGGTGGATTTGGCGAAGATCGTGGCCCGCTACACAGGCCCCATCAAGCTCAATATCATCAACTTTACGGACATCCAGCTTTACATTTACGATCAGTGTCCCCACGATGAGCTGACCATCATCATGCGCCGCTATATGATGCGGATTGCAGAGGCCATCGCCAAGGAGTCCGACTGCCTGGCCTTAATCACAGGAGAGAGCATTGGCCAGGTGGCATCCCAGACCATGCAGTCTCTGGCTGTGACCAACGAGGTCTGCGAGCTTCCGGTGATGCGTCCCTTAATTGCCTTTGATAAGCAGGATATTGTGGATATTTCACTGAAAATTGATACCTATGAGACATCCGTGCTCCCCTACGAGGACTGCTGCACGATTTTCGTGGCCAAGCATCCTGTTACGAAGCCGAATCTTAAGCGGATTCAGAATTCTGAGACAAAGCTTTCAGAGAAAATTGACGAGCTGGTGAAGACCGCCATTGAGACGCGGGAAGTGGTTCGCTGCGTGTAATAAAAACTGCCGGGAAATCACTCCCGGCAGTCCATATTTTTCATTGTGCTCTTTTATTCTACAATGTAAGGAGCAAGTACCGTGAGAATTTCATCGGTGTTGCCTTCGTCGTGGATATTTAAGTCGATGGGCTTGGATAAATCCAGGCTGAAGATGCCCATAATGGACTTTGCGTCAATGACATAACGACCGGAAACCAGATCAAAATCGGTATCAAATTTCGTCAGATCGTTGACGAAAGATTTTACTTTATCAATAGAATTTAAGGAAATTTTAACGGTTTTCATGTTGTTGTCCTCCCAATGAGATAATTGAAAATACATCTGCTTTCATACTAAAGGGACACGAAAAAAAAGTCAATAGTTAGTTTGCATGAAAATCCAAAATATAAACATGATTTTTAGACAGGAGATAGAAAATGAAGCGAGCTGCACTCCACAATCTGGGATGTAAGGTAAACTCCTATGAAACCGAGGCCATGCAGCAGCTTTTAGAGGCTGCCGGCTATGAAATTGTAGATTTTGAGGAACAGGCCGATGTGTATATCATCAACACCTGCTCTGTCACCAATGTGGCCGATAAAAAATCCCGCCAGATGCTTCACCGGGCAAAATCCCAAAATCCCGGTGCCATTGTGGTGGCCACAGGCTGCTATGTGCAGGCAGCCGGAGAAAAATTAAAAGAGGACGCATCCATTGACCTGGTCATTGGCAATAATAAAAAGGCAGACCTGATTCCCCTTCTGGAGGCCTGCATGGCCGGAAAGGAGGCCGAAGATTCCGTAATTGATATCTCTGCCGTCAGTGAATATGAGCCTCTCCACATTGAAAAACAGGAGGAGCACACCAGGGCCTTCATAAAGGTGCAGGACGGCTGCAACCAGTTCTGCAGCTACTGTATCATCCCTTACACCAGAGGACGGGTCAGAAGCCGCCGCCCGGAGGATGTGGAAAAGGAAGTGCGGACACTGGCAAAAAAGGGCTACCGGGAGGTGGTCTTAACGGGCATTCACTTAAGCTCCTACGGCGTGGATTTTAAAGAGGAATCCATTGATTTCCTAAGCCTGATCAAGCGGTTAAACGGGATTGAGGGAATTGAAAGAATCCGCTTCGGCTCCTTAGAGCCCCGGGTCATTACAGAAGAATTCGCAAGGGAACTTTCCGGGATGGAAAAAATCTGCCCTCATTTCCATCTGTCCTTACAGAGTGGGTGCGATGAAACCTTAAAGCGGATGAACCGCCATTACACCTGTGAGGAATACTACGAGCGCTGCCGGATTTTAAGAAAGTACTTCAAAAATCCGGCCATCACCACCGATGTGATTGTGGGCTTCCCGGCGGAGACCGAGGAAGAATTTGCCATGACCGAGGAGTTTTTAAAGAAAGTAAACTTCTACGAAATGCATGTGTTCAAATATTCCAGACGGGCCGGAACCAGGGCGGACCGGATGCCGGACCAGGTGCCGGAGAAAGAAAAAACAAAGAGAAGCGCCAGACTTCTCATGCTGGAAAAGGAAATGTCGAAGCAGTACCGGGCTTCCTTTTTGGGAATGGAGACCGAGGTCCTTTTGGAGGAGGCCGTCACCATAAACGGGAAATCCTATATGGTGGGCCATACAAAGGAATATGTGAAAGCGGCCGTTCCCTGTGACGAAACCAGGGAGAATGCAGGAAAAAATACCATGGTAACAGGTGTCTTAAAAGAATTCCTGACAGATGATATCATTTATCTTGCAGAAAACATGAAATTGGAGTAGAATAAGAAATAGCAACTAAAGGACGTGAGGACATTTATGGGCGATATCAGTAATACACAATATTTTAAAGCAGTACAGGAAGAGAAAAAACTGGAGGTAAGCCAGGTCCTGCGGGAAGTTTACGAGGCTCTGACTGAAAAGGGCTATAATCCCATCAACCAGATTGTGGGGTATATTATGTCGGGGGATCCCACCTATATCACCAGCCACAAGAGCGCCAGAAGTCTGATCATGAAGGTAGAACGTGATGAGATTTTAGAAGAGCTGATGGAGAATTATATTGATACCAGACTGAAATAGGATTGTGCGGGGGAAAAGCTTAGAGGGTAAAGGAGAGACAGTTGGGGAAGAAAGCCAACTGGTTTTGTTGTAGAAAAAAATGAGAATACTAGGACTTGATTTTGGTTCCCGTACCGTTGGTGTGGCCGTGAGCGACGGACTTCTCCTTACCGCCCAGGGCGTGGAAACCATCGAACGGAAAGAGGAAAATAAGCTCCGGAAAACATGCGCCAGAATTGAGGAGCTGATTAAAGAGTACGAAGTGGGGACCATTGTGCTTGGTCTTCCGAAAAACATGAATAATACCGAGGGAGAGCGTGTGGAAAAAACCAGGGAGTTCGGCGAAATGCTGAATCGCCGCACAGGCCTTCCGGTGATATATTGGGATGAACGCCTCACGACAGTTGCAGCAGAGCAGGTTTTGATGGAGTCAGGAGTCCGCAGGGAAAACAGAAAGGCAGTGATCGACAAGGTCGCTGCATGTCTGATTCTTCAGGGCTATCTGGACCGTCTTTTGGCAGAGCAGACGGAAAAGGAATAGGAGAACCATATGGAAGAAAAGAAAATCACGCTGGTGGATGAGGAACAGACCATCGAGTTTTACGTGGTAGAAGAAACAAAGTTAAACGGAATCAACTATCTTCTGGTTACAGATGCGGAAGACGATGAGGAAGAGGGAGACTGCTATATTTTAAAGGATATGTCCAACGCAGAGGACGCAGATGCCCTGTATGAATTTGTGGAAGACGAGGAAGAGTTAGAGGGCCTCATGAAAATTTTTGAGGAACTGTTGGACGATGTGGACATCGAGAAAAAGTAGGAAAAGCCGGGGGAGTTTTCATGAAGGAAGAAACCGTAAAGGAGCTGCTGAGAAGCCGGGGGCTTAAGGTCACCAGCCAGAGACTTCTGGTCCTTGATATCATGGCTGCCCACCCCGATGAGCATCTGACAGCGGAAGAAATTTACGATCTGGCAAAAATTAAAAGCCCGGATATCGGGCTTGCAACCATATACAGGACCGTTCAGGTCCTTTTAGATCTGCACATTATTAATAAGGTCACCTTTGACGACGGATTCACCCGCTATGAGCTGAACGGAGAAGAGAGCGCTTCGGGGCACCGCCATCATCATGCCATCTGTACCAGATGCGGACAGGTCTATTCTCTGGAAACGGACCTTCTGGATATTTTGGAGCAGCAGGTACTGGAAAATATTGGATTTCAGGTTACAGACCATGAGGTGAAGCTCTACGGCCTTTGTAAGGAGTGCAGAATGGATGTTCAAAAGTAAAAAAGAAGGAACGGAAATTTAACGGAGGTTTGAAATTTGAAGAACGCGAAAAAAGAGAATACAGACTGCAAGGTTAAGATCATCCCCCTGGGAGGACTGGAGCAGATCGGAATGAATATGACTGCCATCGAATACGAGGACAGTATCATTGTCATGGACTGCGGACTGGCTTTTCCCAGCGATGATATGCTGGGCATTGATTTGGTAATTCCGGACGTGACATACCTTACCAATAACATTGACAAAGTAAAGGGTTTTGTGATTACCCATGGACATGAGGACCACATTGGAGCCCTTCCCTATGTCCTCAAGATGGTCAATGCTCCAGTCTATGGTACCAAGCTTACCATGGGCCTTATTGACCATAAATTAAAAGAAAACAACATGTTAAAGACTGTGAAGCGGAAGGTGGTAAAACACGGCCAGTCCATCAATCTGGGATGCTTCCGTGTGGAATTCATTAAAATGAACCACAGCATTGAGGATGCAGCGGCCCTGGCAGTCTTTACTCCGGCAGGAATTATTTTAAATACCGGAGACTTTAAAATTGATTATACCCCGGTATTCGGTGATGTGACCGATTTACAGAGACTGGCGGAGCTTGGAAAGAAGGGAGTTTTAGCCCTTTTATGCGACTCCACCAACGCCACAAGACAGGGCTTTACCATGTCAGAACGGACCGTGGGAAAAACCTTTGATGCAATTTTTGCGGAACACACCCAGAACCGTATCATTGTGGCAACCTTTGCCTCCAATGTGGACCGGGTGCAGCAGATCATCAATTCTGCCTGTAAGTACGGCCGCAAGGTGGTCATTGAGGGCCGCAGCATGGTCAATGTCATAGGAACAGCCCAGGAGCTGGGATATATTAATATCCCTGACGGAACCTTAATTGACATTGAGCAGTTAAAGAATTATAAAGAAGAAGATACCGTATTAATTACCACAGGAAGCCAGGGCGAGTCCATGGCGGCTCTTTCCAGAATGGCATCCTCTCTCCACAGAAAGGTATCCATCACGCCGAGAGATGTGGTGATTTTAAGCTCCACACCCATTCCCGGAAATGAAAAAGCGGTTTCCAGGGTCATCAATGAGCTGTCCATGAAGGGCGCCAAGGTGATTTCCCAGGATACCCACGTATCCGGACATGCCTGTCAGGAGGAAATCAAGCTGATTTACTCCCTGGTACACCCGCAGTTCGCCATCCCGATTCACGGCGAATTCCGCCACCGCATGGCCCAGAAGGAGCTGGCGGAATCCCTGGGAATTCCCAAGGAGAATATCATGATGCTCCATTCCGGAGACGTTTTAGAGATCGGGGAAGAGGGAGCAGAGGTGGTTGACCATGTGCAGTCCGGCGGCGTCCTTGTGGACGGCCTTGGCGTGGGCGATGTGGGAAACATTGTTCTGCGGGACAGACAGAACCTGGCCCAGAACGGAATCATCATTGTGGTTCTGACTCTGGAAAAGTATTCCAACCAGCTTCTTTCCGGCCCGGATATTGTATCCAGAGGCTTTGTCTATGTGCGGGAGTCAGAGGATTTGATGGAGGAAGCCCAGGCCATCGTGGACCAGGCCGTTGCCGATTGTCTGGACCGCCACGTTTCCGACTGGGGAAAGATAAAGAATATTATCCGCGACAGCTTAAGCGACTTTTTATGGAAGCGGATTAAGAGGAACCCGATGATTCTTCCGATCATCATGGAAGTATAATCACATGTGTCAGCATGCCGGGAGCCGCAGATGGGACTCCCGGACGAACCGAGGAACCATATGAGCAAAATAACAAAGGAAATTAACAAAATCAGCATTGCAGTCATAAGCATTTCCGGGCGTCTGGTGTTCTATGCCCTGGTGGCGGTGCTTCTGTTCACCGGAGTCAGGAGAGGGTATGAGTTCGGCCACAGTATTTTCTATTCCCCCGGCATGGAGGAGGCACCCGGGACCGATAAGACGGTGACCCTTAAGGGGGATGAATCCGTTTCTGATGTGGGTAAGCTGCTGGAAAAAGCAGGATTAATCCGTGACGACCTGGCATTTTCCATCCAGGCCCAGTGTTATGGATATGAGGTGCAGAAAGGAACATTCACCCTCAACACCTCTTTAAGCTCCAAGGAGATCATCGGCCGCCTTGGAGAAAAGACAGACGGAGAAGAAGAGTCATGATTACGGACGAGAGAATTACCGCTTATATCAATTCTCTGGACTCCGGAGACGGAGAGCTTTGCGACGAAATTGCCAGAGAGGCAGCCGGATCCTATGTGCCTATTATCCGCAGGGAGACGGCTGCCCTTTTAAAAACCATGGTGGCTTTAAAGAAACCGGAGCGGATTCTGGAAGTGGGAACGGCCGTGGGGTATTCTGCCCTTTTAATGGCCCGGGTTATGCCGAAAAATGCCCATATTACCACCATAGAAAAATTTGAAAAGAGAATCCCCATCGCCAAAAGAAATTTTGAGCGTGCGGGGATGGAAGAAACCATTACGCTGCTGGAGGGAGACGCCGGGGAAATCCTTGCGGGCCTTTCCGGCACCTTTGATTTTATTTTTATGGATGCGGCCAAGGGCCAGTACATCCACTGGCTGCCGGATGTCATACGGCTTCTGGCTCCCGGCGGACTTCTGATGTCCGACAATGTGCTTCAGGACGGCACCATTGTGGAGTCCCGGTATGCGGTGGAGCGGCGGGACCGGACCATCCACGTGCGGATGCGGGAATATCTGTATACCTTAACCCACATGGAAAACCTGGAGACCTCCATTCTCCCCATCGGAGACGGAGTGGCCTTAAGCGTTTTAAAAGAGAGGAACCTATGATGAGAAAAACAGAACTTTTGATTCCGGCAGGCAGTCTGGATGTGTTAAAAACAGCAGTCATCTACGGCGCCGATGCCGTATATCTGGGCGGAGAGGCCTTCGGCCTCAGGGCCAAGGCCAAAAACTTCACCAACGAGGAAATCAAAGAGGGAATTGCCTTTGCCCATGCCCATGGCGTAAAGGTTTACATCACAGCCAATATCCTGGCCCACAATGAGGACCTTTCCGGTGTGGAGGCATATTTTAACGAGCTTAAGGAAATCCGGCCGGATGCCCTGATCATCTCGGATCCCGGGGTCTTTGCCATTGCAAAGCGGGTGATCCCGGATATGGAGCTTCACATCAGCACCCAGGCCAACAATACCAACTACGGAACCTATCTGTTCTGGCATGAGCTGGGGGCCAAGCGTGTGGTTTCCGCCAGAGAGTTATCCTTAAAGGAAATCCGGGAAATCAGAGACCATATTCCGGAGGACATGGAAATCGAGAGCTTTATCCATGGGGCCATGTGCATTTCCTATTCGGGCCGCTGTTTGTTAAGCAATTATTTCACCGGACGGGATGCCAACCAGGGCGCCTGCACCCATCCCTGCCGCTGGAAATACTCGGTGGTGGAGGAAACCAGGCCGGGCGAGTACATGCCGGTTTATGAGAATGAGAGGGGAACCTTTATTTTCAACTCCAAGGACCTCTGCATGATCGAGCATGTGCCGGAAATGATTGAGGCAGGCATTGACAGCTTTAAGATTGAAGGACGCATGAAGACGGCCCTTTATGTGGCGACTGTGGCCAGAACCTACCGGAAGGCCATAAATGATTATCTGGAAAGCCCGGAAAAATACCGCGCCAACATGGAATGGTATAAGGAAGAAATCGGAAAATGCACCTACCGGGAATTTACCACAGGCTTTTATTTTGGAAAGCCCGACAGTGATACCCAGATTTATGACAACAATACCTATGTGAAAAATTATGTGTACCTGGGAACCGTGGAGGAAAAGGACGCCAGAGGTTTTGCGAGAATCGAGCAGAAAAATAAGTTCTCCGTGGGTGAGACCATTGAGATCATGAAGCCGGATGGACGGAATATCTCTGTCCTTGTGAAGGCAATGTATACAGAAGAAGGAGAGCCAGTGGACAGCGCTCCCCATCCCAAGCAGGTGCTTTATCTGAATTTGGGAGGAGAAGCAGAGAAGTATGACATTCTACGGAAGAAGGAAGAGTAAACGTCCGCATCGGATGCAGGAAAGGAGAGGGAGCCATGGCATTTTTGTTTGGAGTTTTCAGTGTTTTCTGTCTGGTCTATTATGGGGTCATTGCGGCCTATTCCGGCGTGGAGACGTCTTTTTCTGCAATCTGGCTGATTTTGTCTTTGCTTCTGGCTCTGGGGTCCGGGACCATCCACTTTTACGACAGGTTTAAGGCCAGGATCCCCATTCGTCTGGAGGTCACAGTGGTGACCATTGTGGCCGCGTTTTTTGCGGTATTTGTGATCGTGGAAACGGCCATGGGCCTCAATTTCTTTTCCCTGAAAAAGCAGAGTGCCGATTACGTGATCGTGCTGGGCGCCCAGGTGAAGGGAAAGGCCTTAAGCAAGTCTCTGGAATACCGCCTGGAAAAGGCCCTGGAGTACGCTAAAATCCATTCCAACACGGTCTTTGTCCTTTCCGGAGGAAAGGGGCCGGGAGAGGATGTGTCCGAGGCCAGGGTCATGTATGAATACCTGCTGGACCATGGAGTGCCGGATTACCAGATGATTCTGGAGGAGAATTCCCACAGTACATATGAGAATCTGGTGTACAGCAAGATGCTCATTGATGAAAGGGAGGCCGGAAGGCGGGCCATGATACGGAAGATCATGGCGGATGCCGGATACCTGGTGCCCCCCGATGAGGAAGTGACGATCCGGGTGGGAATCGTCACCAGCAACTTCCATGTGCTGCGGGCAAAGGGGATTGCAAAAAAGATCGGTATTGCCAATATAAGCGGCATTGCGTCCAAATCGGATCCGGTTTTATTTCTGCATTTCTGCGTCAGGGAATGCTTTGCCATTTTAAAAGATAAATTTGTGGGAAATATGTAAGATAGGGGAGATCTGTCAGAACCCTTAGAATTCGGATGGAAAGGAATTGAAAAGTATGCAGAGTCAGCGCGAAAAAATAAAGAGTCTTTCGGCCTACCGCGTTTTAGAAGACCGGGAAATAAAGGAGCTTAACTCCGAGGGTTTTATCCTGGAGCACAAAAAGACAAAGGCCAGAATTTTCCTTATGAGTAACGACGATGAAAATAAAGTGTTCTGTATCGGGTTTCGGACTCCTCCCGCAGACAGCACGGGAGTTCCGCATATTTTAGAGCACAGCGTGCTCTGCGGTTCGGAGAAATTTCCGGTGAAGGACCCCTTTGTGGAACTGGTGAAGGGCTCCCTCAATACGTTTTTAAACGCTATGACCTATCCGGACAAGACCGTATACCCGGTGGCCAGCTGCAATGACAAGGATTTTCAGAACCTGATGGATGTCTACATGGATGCGGTGTTAAATCCCAACATCGGAAAAGAGAAAAAGATTTTCATGCAGGAAGGCTGGCACTATGAGCTGGAGGAGCCGGATGGAGAGATCACCTATAACGGAGTGGTGTACAATGAGATGAAGGGCGTCTTTTCTTCACCGGAAAGCGTTCTGGACCGGTATACCAGAGCATGCATGTTCCCGGATACCTGCTACGGCTTTGAATCCGGCGGTGATCCGGACGAGATTGTGAAGCTGACCTATGAGGATTATCTGAAGTTTTATAAGAAATACTACCATCCCTCCAACAGCTACATTTATCTGTATGGAGACATGGACATGGCAGAAAAGCTTTCCTGGCTGGATGAGGAATACCTTGGAAACTATGGGTATTCAGAAGTGGATTCTGTGATTCCGGTCCAGAAGGCCTTTAAGGAGCCGGTGGAGAAGGAGATTTTTTATTCCGTATCGGAGACGGAGGACACAGAAAACGCTGCCTACCTTTCCGTCAATACATCGGCTGGAAATGAGCTCTCTCCCAAAGAGTACATTGCCTTCCAGGTGCTGGAATATGTGCTTTTGGATGCGCCGGGAGCACCTTTAAAGAAGGAGCTTCTGGACGCGGGAATCGGCGATGACATCATGGGCGGATATGAAAATGGAATTTTACAGCCCTACTTTTCCGTGATTGCAAAGAATGCCAGAAAAGACCAGAAGGGCGAATTCCTGGCTGTGGTGAAGGGAACTTTACGGAAGCTTGCCCTTACAGGGCTTGATAAGAGAAGCGTTCTGGCAGGAATCAACTATTATGAATTCCAGTACCGGGAAGCAGATTTCGGTTCTGCGCCCAAGGGACTGATGTACGGGCTCCAGTGTCTGGACAGTTGGCTTTACGGCGGCGACCCCATGATGCATCTGGAGTATGAGGAAACCTTTGCGGCCCTGAAGAAGGGAGCGGAGGAAGGCTATTTTGAGGGACTGATTTCCAGATATCTTCTGGATAACCCCTATGAGGCCGTGGTGATCGCAAGCCCCGAAAAGAACCTGACGGCAAAGCTGGAAGCAGAGACGGCAAAACAGTTAAAGGAATACAAGGAAAGCCTTTCCGCGGAAGAAATCGCAGAGCTTGTGCGGCAGACAAAGGAGCTTAAAGAGTATCAGGACACCCCGTCACCGAAGGAAGACCTGGAAAAGATTCCCATGATTTCCAGGGAAGACATCGGGAGGGAGCCGGGTAAGCTGATCTTTGAGGAAACAAGGGTGGACAAAATTCCGGTGATCCGCCATGAGATGTTCACATCGGGAATCGGATATTTAAAGGTGCTGTTTAACACCAACCGGGTTCCCATGGAGGACCTGCCCTATGTGGGACTTTTAAAGTCCGTTCTGGGCTATGTGGATACGGCCCATCATTCTTACGGAGATCTGAGCAGCGAGATTTTCTTAAACAGCGGCGGCGTGACCTTTTCCGTGACCTCCTATCCGGATTTAAAGAAGGGCGGATTTACAGGAGTCTTTGCGGCCAGTGCCCGGGTGCTTTATGAGAAGCTGGACTTCGGCTTCGGAATTCTCGGCGAGATCTTTGCAGAATCCATGCTGGAGGATGAAAAGCGTTTAAAGGAAATCTTAAACGAGGCCAAATCCAAGGGACAGATGAAGCTCATGGGATCCGGCCATACGGCAGCAGTGGCCAGGGCCACCTCCTATTTCTCCGATACCTCCTATTTCAATGATCTGACAGGGGGAATCGGTTTTTACCAGTGTCTGGAGAGCTGGGTGAAAGATTTCGATGTGAAAAAGCAGGAGATCATTGACGGATTAAAGCGTGTGGTGAAGCTTCTTCTCACCAAAGAAAATATGACTGTAAGCTATACGGCTGACGAAGAGGGATTCTCCTACCTTCCGGCTGCCATGAAGAAGCTGACGGAAAAGCTTCCTGCGGGAGACGGGAAAACCTATGCATTTACGGCTCCCAAGGGAAACCGGAATGAGGGCTTTACCTCCTCTTCCAAGGTCAACTATGTGGCGCGGTGCGGCACCTTTGCAGGAAGCCGGTATTCCTACACCGGAGTTCTCCGGATTTTAAAGGTAATGTTAAGCTATGATTACCTCTGGATTAACATTCGCGTAAAGGGCGGGGCCTACGGCTGCATGAGCGGTATCGGACGGTCCGGCGAGGGATATTTTGTGTCCTACCGGGATCCCAATGTGAAGGAGAGCGATGACATCTACATGGGAATTCCGGAATACCTGGAATCCTTTGATGCCGATGAAAGAGATATGACCAAGTACGTGATCGGAACCATCAGCGATCTGGATACTCCCCTGACTCCATCCTTAAAGGGCGCAAGAGGCCTTTCTGCCTGGTATTCCGGCGTGACAGATGAAATGTTAAAGGAAGAGCGGGAGCAGATTCTTTCTGTGACCGTGGAGGATATGCGAAAGCTTTCCGGCATGGTACGGGAAATTTTAAATACAGGCGCAGTCTGCGTCATTGGAAATGAAGAAAAAATCAAGGCTGACGGCTCCATGTTCGGAGAAATCAGGCCCTTATACAACGGAGTGTCATAAAGGGGCAGCTTCCGTTTTGGAGGAGAGAATGAGTAAAAAATACAAGTCGGGTTTTGTGACCCTGATTGGACGGCCCAATGTGGGAAAATCCACACTGATGAACCATCTGATCGGCCAGAAAATTGCCATCACATCAGAAAAGCCTCAGACCACGAGAAACAGGATTCAGACGGTTTACACCGATGACCGGGGGCAGATCATTTTCTTAGATACGCCGGGAATCCATAAGGCAAAAAACAAGCTGGGGGAATACATGGTCAGTGTGGCCGAGCACACCTTGAAGGAGGTGGATGTGATTCTCTGGCTGGTGGAGCCGGGAACCTATATCGGGGCCGGGGAGCAGCACATTTTAAAGGTGCTTTCCAAGGTGAAAACACCGGTGATTCTGGTGATCAATAAGATTGACACCGTGAAAAAGGAAGAAATTTTAAAGACCATCGATGCCTATAAGGACGTGTACCGCTTTAAAGAGATCATTCCGGTTTCGGCAATGAAAAAGACCAATACCGATACCCTGATTCATACCCTGTTCCAGTATCTGCCGGAAGGGCCGCAGTATTACGATGAGGATACGGTCACGGACCAGCCCATGCGTCAGATTGCCGCAGAGCTCATAAGGGAAAAGGCACTCCGCATGATGTCCGATGAAATTCCCCATGGAATTGCTGTGGTGATTGAGAAAATGACGGAGCGGGACAATGGAATCTTCGACATTGATGCCACCATTGTCTGCGAGAGAGAGTCCCACAAGGGAATCGTCATTGGCAAGGGCGGGGCCATGCTTAAGAAGATCGGTACGGCCGCCAGAATTGAGATTGAAAATCTCATGGATGCAAAGGTGAATTTAAAGCTCTGGGTCAAGGTCCGGAAAGAATGGCGTGACAGCGAGCTTTATATGAAAAACTACGGATACAACGCAAAGGACATTTAGGAGAGCATGAGGGAGCAGATCAGTGTGACCGGCATGGTGTTGAAGGCGTCGCCGGTGGGAGAATACGACAGACGGCTGGTGATTTTAACCTGCGAGCGGGGGAAAATCACTGCCTTCGCCAGGGGCGCCAGGCGGCCGGGCAGCACGCTGATGGCCTGTTCCGGCCCCTTTGTTTTCGGGAAGTTTGCCCTGTATGAAGGCAGGGATGCCTATACCCTCGCCCAGGCAGAGGTGGAAAACTACTTCCGGGAAATTGCAGGGGACATGGAGTCTGCCTGCTACGGCTCTTATTTTCTTGAATTTGCCGATTATTACGGAAGGGAAAATATGGAGGCTGTGGAAACCTTAAAGCTTCTCTACCAGTCTTTGCGGGCTCTTTTAAAACCGGCCCTTCCAAACCGTCTGGTGAAGGCGGTTTTTGAGCTCAAGCTCATGGAGATCAACGGCGAGTATACCGAGTCCCCCAAAGGAACCCCGGGAGACTCTGCCAGGTATGCATGGGAATATGTGCTGGGGACACCGGTGGAAAAGCTCTATACCTTCACGTTAAAGGAGGATGCACTGCAGGAATTTTCCAGGTGTGTGGAGGAAAACCGCAGGAGATTTGTTGATAAATCCTTTCATGCACTTGACATTTTGAGGGTTCTTGTGGATAATGTATCTTAAGTATGCGCCATGTACCGGCGCATTTCTGTATAAAAGTAAAAAACAGAGAGGTATCTCCTGATATGAGGATAAAGATGCGAACACGTATGATACTTCCGGCCATGGCACTTCTTATGGTTACTGCCTGCTCCCGTTCTCCGGAGACCGTTTCCTTTGCGCCGTCGGAAGACGCTCTCTATGTGACAAGAGAAGGCGTTATTACCAGTGCCGTCATTGAAACATACGAAAATGAGTACTACACAGAGGAAGAGTTAAAGGCCTCAGTGGAAGAAGCACTGGCAGATTTCAACAGGCCCGCCGGCTCCTGCACCGCTGACGAGGCCCCGTCCCGGGAGGCAGCGATTTTCAACTCCTGTTCCCTGGCAGACGGAACCGCAAGCCTCTATATTGATTTTAAAAATCCGGCCGCCTATCTGGAATTTATGGAAGCCTATCCCGATGAGGAAAGCAGCGTCCAGGTGAAGGCTCTGGATGTGACCACAGTTTCCGATGGAATTACAAAAGGATATCTCACAGGTGAAACCTTTAAAACCACGTCTTCCAGCCAAAAAGAAGTGGATGCCAGTGAGGTAATGAAGCAGAGCAAGCTGTATGTGGCAGCCATCGAGGGCCCCGCCCTCATTCAGACAGAAGGACCCATCCAGTATGTATCTGCCGATGTCACCGTTTTGGGAAGTACTCTGATTCAGACTCCGGAGACCGGAATGGTCTACGTGGTCTTTAAATAATCATAGAAGAGAAGAGGAGAGAGAGATTATGGAAAAGACAATGGAAAAAATCGTTGCCCTGGCAAAATCCAGAGGATTTGTATATCCGGGCTCTGAGATTTACGGAGGTCTTGCAAACACATGGGACTACGGAAACCTGGGCGTGGAGCTTAAAAACAATGTGAAGCGGGCCTGGTGGAAAAAATTCATCCAGGAATCTCCGTATAACGTTGGTGTGGACTGCGCCATCCTCATGAACTCCCAGACTTGGGTGGCATCCGGCCATCTGGGCGGTTTTTCCGATCCGCTCATGGACTGTAAGGCATGTAAGGAGCGGTTCCGTGCCGATAAGTTAATTGAAGATTATATGGCTGAAAAGGGAATTGAGCCGGAGAGCCCCATCGACGGCTGGAGCCAGGAAGAGATGAAGCAGTATATTGATGACAATAATATCTGCTGCCCAAGCTGCGGAAAGCATGATTTTACTGATATCCGTCAGTTCAACCTGATGTTCAAGACCTTCCAGGGTGTAACGGAGGATGCCAAGAACACCGTATATTTAAGACCGGAGACCGCACAGGGTATTTTTGTAAACTTTAAAAACGTACAGAGAACCTCCAGAAAGAAAGTTCCCTTCGGCATCGGACAGATTGGTAAGTCCTTCCGCAACGAGATCACTCCCGGAAACTTTACCTTCCGTACCAGAGAGTTTGAGCAGATGGAGCTGGAATTCTTCTGTAAGCCCGGCACCGATCTGGAGTGGTTTGCATACTGGAAGCAGCACTGCATCGACTGGCTCCAGGAACTTGGCATTAAACCCGATGAGATGCGTGCCCGTGACCATTCTCCGGAAGAGCTCTGCTTTTACAGCAAGGCAACCACAGACCTGGAATTCTTATTCCCCTTCGGATGGGGCGAGCTCTGGGGAATCGCCGACAGAACCGATTATGACCTGACCCAGCATCAGAACACATCCGGACAGGATATGACATACTTTGATGATGAGGTCAATGAGAAATATATCCCTTATGTCATTGAGCCGTCATTGGGTGCAGACCGTGTGACTCTGGCCTTCCTCTGCTCTGCTTATGATGAGGAAGAGATCGGCGAGGGAGATGTGAGAACCGTTCTCCACTTCCATCCGGCTCTGGCTCCTGTGAAGGTGGGTGTTCTGCCCCTTTCCAAGAAGTTAAATGCAGGCGCAGAAAAGGTATTTGCAGAGCTTTCCAAGTACTGGAACTGCGAATTTGACGACAGAGGAAACATCGGTAAGAGATACAGAAGACAGGATGAGATCGGTACTCCGTTCTGCGTAACCTATGACTTTGACTCCGAGACAGACGGAGCCGTTACGGTCCGCGACAGAGATACCATGGAACAGGTACGTATTCCGATCACAGAGCTTAAGGCATACCTGGAAGAAAAACTTGCATTTTAAAGATTACGAAAGAGAAGAGGGGCAGCCGGAAACCTTTGGCGCGACGGCAGCCCCTTTTCGCGTGAAAAAGAGGGATAACGACAATGGAATGGAAGCGGATTGTTCTGGCCTCGGCCTCGCCCAGACGGAAGGAATTGTTAAACCAGATCGGAATAAATCCGGAAATTCAGGTAAGTCACGTGGTGGAAACGGTGACCTCCCGGATTCCGGAGCAGGTGGTCATGGAGCTGGCCGGACAGAAGGCCCTGGATGTGGCAAAGGATGCGGAAGCGGGAACCCTTGTGATCGGCTCCGATACGGTGGTGGCTGTGGATGGAGAAATCCTTGGAAAGCCGTCGGACCATGAAGAGGCGGTCCGTATGATTACGATGATTGCCGGAAGAAGCCATCAGGTATATACAGGCGTCTGCCTGGTTCTAAAGGGAGAAACTCCCTGCGGCGACCGGGTTGTGAAATTTTACGATGAGACCGATGTGGAGGTGTACCCCATGACCGAAGAGGAAATCAGGGAGTATGCCTGTCTGGAGGAGCCCATGGACAAGGCCGGAGCCTATGCGGTCCAGGGATTTTTTGCCCGGTATATTAAGGGGCTTAAGGGATCCTATGCCAATGTGATGGGACTTCCCGTCAGCAGACTTTATAAGGAAATGAAGGATTTAGAGGGCCTATGATTAAATTAATCGTATCGGATATAGACGGAACCCTGGTGGAGGATGGAGGAAACAGCTTAAATCCCAGGCTTTACCAGGTGATTTTAAAGCTTAAGGAGCAGGGAATCTATTTTGCCGCGGCCAGCGGGAGACATGCGGCCAGCATCGAGTACCTGTTTGAACCCATCCGTGACCGGATTTTTTATATCGGAGACAACGGAGCCTATGTGGGCTGTTATGGGAGGGAGCTTTTTTTAACCGGATATAAGGAAGAGCTGGCCATGGATATGATCGGTGACATGCGGGCCGCGGGACTGGATATCCTGGTGGACTGCGCCGACTGTGTGTATACGGATTCCCAAAACCAGGAATTTGTGGACTGGCTGTTAAACGGATATCATTTCCGTATGAAACAGGTGGAGGACCTTCAGAGGCTGACGGTTCCCATTGTGAAAATTGCGGCCTGCCGCATGAGCGGAATCGGAGAGCTGGCGGCTCCCATCATGGAAAAATACGGAAAAGAGTTAAAAGTGACGCTTTCGGGCCATCAGTGGTTAGATACCATGGATCCCGGTGTCAACAAGGGAAATGCGGTGAAACTTCTCCAGGAGAGCCTGGATATCCGCCCGGAGGAAACGGTGGCATTCGGAGACCAGCTAAACGATATTGAAATGTTAAAGCAGGCCTATTTTAGCTTTGCCGTGGCAAACGCCAGGCCGGAGACAAAGGCTGCGGCCAGATTTCTGGCAGACTCCAATAAAAACGATGGGCCGCTTAAGATCATGGAGCTGTTGGTGCAGTAAGAATCTCATCAGGAGGAACGATGAAAACAGGACATAAGAGATGGAGGATGGGACTGGTTTTTTTAGCGCTTACGGCGTTTCTTTGCGGCTGCGGCGTCAGAGAAACCCTGTCTTCCGGAAAAAAAGGGGAGAAAGAGTATCAGAAGGCGGAAACCATGGTAATCGTGACCACGGAACGGCTCCGGTATGAGGAAGTATATTCTGAGAATGTGTGGAATGCTGCCGTGGACAACCGGGGAACCACCTTCGAGACGGTTCTGCTTTCGCAGATTCACGATTTCCTCCGGGAGCTGAAGCTCATGAGTATGATGGCCGAAGAGGAGAAAATTACCTTAACCAGCAGGGAAAAGGAGAAGGTGAAGGAAGCCGCAGGGGAATACCTGAGTGCTCTGGGAGAGGAAAGCGCAGAGGAGTTCGGCCTTACAGAGCGGGATATGGAGAATTTGTATACAGATTACTGGGTGTCGGAAAAGCTGGTGGACCAGATCACGGAAGGGATGAACCTGGAAGTCAGTGACAGCGAAGCCAAGGTCATCACGGTCTCCCAGATCGAACTGTCCGATGAGGCAAAGGCCGGGGAGGTTCTTTCAAAGCTTTCCGAAGAGGGGGCGGACTTTTCCTCCATTGCCAAGGAATATTCGGAGGACCCGGAAATCAAAAAGCAGATTTACTATGGCTTAAAGGGAAAGGAATATGAGGAAGCCGTCTTTTCGCTGGCAGCCGGGGAAATCAGCGGGATTTTGGAGGACTCCGGAAAGTATTATATTTTAAAATGTGTCAGTGATTATGATGAGTCGGCCACACGCATCCACAAGGAGCAGATGATGCGCCAGAGGAAAAATGAGGCCTTTTACAGCACCTATCAGGCTTTTAAGGCAGACCATGTGCTGACAGGAGACGAAGAATTGTGGGGGAGCCTTTCAATCACGGGAAGCCCCCGGGTGAATGCCGACTTTTTCGACATTTTTGAGAAGATATGTGAAGAACAGGAATCTTAGAAAGAAAATTCCCCTGTGCCGCCTTTCAAAACAGGCGGGCAGGGGAATTTTTATGACTCGGGATTAATCTTCAAAGAATGCCTTCACCAGGCTGTTTAAGGCCCACTGGTCTGCGGCGCCCATGGTTTCCATGGCAGAGTGCATGGCCAGAAGTCCCACTCCCACATCGGCTGCCTTTACGGCAAGGGCACAGGAGGAGATACTTCCCAGCGTGGACCCTCCGCGGATGTCAGAGCGGTTGGAGAATTTTTTATATGGAATCTTGTGCTCTCTGCAAAGCTCTTCCAGGACGCTGACAGCGGTGGAGTCGGTGGCATAGGTCTGGGTGGAGGACATTTTAATCACCACGCCGTCGCCGGGCAGGGAGCGGTTTTTCGGATCGTAGTTATTGGGTTTTGCGGGATGGTAGGCATGTCCCACGTCCATGGATAAAAGGAAGCTCTTGAACATGGCGCTTAAATACTGGTCACGGGAGAAACCTAAGGCCAGGTAAAGCTTTTCCATGATTCTGTCGATGGCGGCGGAGGCGGCGCCCTGTTTGGTGCGGCTTCCCACCTCTTCGTTGTCGTAGAGGGCGATTAAGGAGATGGTGTCGTCCTTTCTGCCGCGGCGGGAGGCGGAGAGAATGCCGCTTACGCAGGCTTCCACGGAGGTCAGGTTATCAAGTCTCGGGGAGGAATAGAATTCTTCCTCAAGGCCCCAGAAGGTTCCTTTTTCGCAGTTGTAGATGTAGAATTCGTAATCTAAAATATCGGATTTTTCCACGCCGGTCTCCTTTGCCAGAAGCTCCAGGAAGAAATCTTCGTGCTCCAGCTTTTCTGTGAGGCGGGTTAAAATGGGCAGCATATCGGTCTGCTTGTTGGGCTCTGCGTTCTTTTCGTTTTCACGCTTGATATGGTTTGCCAGATTGGGAACCATAAGAAGGGGACGCTTAAAGTCAACCAGCTTTTCTTCGGGATGGAAGGCATCTTTTCCGCGGATGCAGACACGTCCGGCCATGGAAAGGGGACGGTCCAGCCAGGTCTGTAAAAGAAGGCCGCCGTAGCATTCCACATTTAACAGTCCATAGCCGCCCTGGGTCATCTCCGGTGTGGGCTTTACCCGCAGGCAGGGCCAGTCGGTGTGGGATGCAGCCATGCGGATTTTGGGGGCATTTCCGCCTTTTTCCACGGAAGCGCCGATGGAGAAGGCGATGAGGCTGGAACCATAGAGATTTACATAATAGGAATTACCAGGCTTTACATCCCAGGTTTTTCCGGGTTTCAGTTCTGTGAAGCCGGCTTTTTCCAGGCGGTCAATGGAGTGTTTTACGGCATGGTAGGGGGAGACTCCGGCTGCGAGCAGCTCCTCCAGGCTTTGAATGGCTTTTTTGATATCTTTCATTGGGCATTTCCTCCGTGGGTTTTTGTTTTGAAACTCTATCCTAATTATACCATGTCCATTGCGGAATTGCCAGATGTGTTGTAAAATACAGGAAGATGAAGGAACGGGAGGAACGGGTATGGTGGCGCTTAAGATTGAGGAGCAGAAAAACTTTACAGCGGGGCTTTTTCTTGGGGAGCTGTTTGATTCCTTTTTGGTGAGGGAGGCAAATATTGTCACCTTTAACAGCTTTACCATAGACGGCCGGGTGCGGCAGGGGTATTATTCGGATGAGGAACTGGAAGAAAAACGGATTGAGGAGTTTTCCGCATGGAAAACCGTAAAACCCTTCTGCTTTTCCCTGATTAAGGGAAAGCGGCTCCCGGAGAGCTTCCGGATTGTATTTCTGCTGCCGCCGGAATCCAAAGAGCGGTTTGTGAAAAAATGTGTTCCCGACATGGCGCCGGAGCAGGTGGGAGGCCTGTATCTCAATGTCCATTATGAAAATAACGAAATGACCTGCGTGACAGGCACGTCCATGAATCTGTTCACCATGGATAAAACCCTGGAGCGGGAGTGGGACGAGAGCGTGAAGCAGTTTTTAAAAAAGAATGGAATTGCATTTTATTAGCACTCATTTCAATTGAGTGCTAAATTTTTGTTGACTTTTCCATCCTGTGGTATTACAATATTGTTTGTCCCGAAAAGGAGAAGACCGAATATCAAAGGAGTGGATTTTTATGGCAAAGACTGGAAGTTTGTCCATCAACAGCGAAAATATTTTCCCGATTATAAAAAAATGGCTGTATTCAGACCATGATATTTTCTACCGTGAGCTTGTGAGCAACGGCTGTGATGCCATCACAAAATTAAAAAAGCTGTCCTTAATGGGCGAATATGAGGAGCCGGAAGGCGTGGAGTATAAGGTGGAGGTTGTGGTCAATCCCAAGGAAAAGACCATTAAAATCACCGACAACGGCCTGGGAATGACGGAAGAAGAGGTGGAGGAATACATCAATCAGATCGCATTCTCCGGCGCCCAGGATTTCTTAAACAAGTATAAGGACAAAGCCAACGAGGACCAGATTATCGGTCACTTTGGACTGGGCTTTTACTCTGCGTTCATGGTGGCCGACAAGGTGACCATCGACACCTTATCCTATAAAAACGATGCAAAGGCCGTACACTGGGAGTCCGAGGGCGGCACTGAATTTGAAATGACAGACGGAGACAAGACCTCCATCGGAACCACCATCACCCTCTATTTAAACGATGACAGCACAGAGTTTTCCAACGAGTACCGGGCCAGAGAGGTCCTTGAAAAGTATTGTGCCTTCATGCCGGTGGAAATCTATGTGAGCGACGAGACTGCCGAGCCCCAGTATGAGACCATCGAAAAGGACGAGCTGACCGAAAAGGATACGATTGTCGAGACCATCGTGGAAGAGGCGAAGACCGAAGAGAAGGAAAAGGAAGACGGAACCAAGGAAGTGGTTGAGGTTTCTCCGGCTAAGGAAAAATATAAGATCGTAAGCCGCCCGGTGGCCGTCAACGACACCCATCCGCTCTGGAACAAGCATCCCAACGAATGCACCGAGGAGGAGTATAAGGAATTTTACAGAAAGGTATTCCTGGATTTCAAGGAGCCCCTGTTCTGGATTCACTTAAATATGGATTATCCCTTCAACTTAAAGGGTATTTTATACTTCCCCAAGATCAATATGGAATACGAGGGCATCGAAGGAAAGATCAAGCTCTACAACAATCAGGTATTCATTGCCGATAATATTAAAGAAGTAATTCCGGAATTCCTGATGTTATTAAAAGGCGTGATCGACTGTCCGGACCTGCCCTTAAACGTTTCCAGAAGTGCTCTTCAGAATGACGGCTTTGTAAAGAAAATCTCTGACTACATCACAAAGAAGGTCGCTGATAAGCTGACCGGAATGTGCAAGACCGACAGGGAAAACTATGAGAAATACTGGGATGATATCAACCCGTTCATTAAATTCGGCTGCTTAAAGGATGAAAAGTTTGCGGAGAAGATGAATGATTACATCATCTTTAAAAACTTAGAGGGCAAATACCTCACCTTAAAGGACTGCCTGGAGGCCAACAAGGAGAAAAACCATGAGAACCAGGTATTCTATGTGACCGACGAGAAGGAGCAGAGCCAGTACATCAACATGTTCAAAGAGGCAGGGCTGGATGCTGTGATTCTTCCCAACGCCATCGACTCCCCGTTCATCACCCATCTGGAGCAGAAGAATGAGGGCGTAAAGTTCTTACGCATTGATGCCGATGTCAACGATACCTTTAAGGACGAGGCGGAAACCGACGAGGCTGCAAAGGAACAGGAGAAAAAGGACGCCGAGAGCCTTTCCGAGACCTTTAAAAAAGCCCTTGGAAACGACAAGATTGAGGTGAAGGTGGAGCGTCTGAAAAACGAGGGAATTGCTTCCATGATCACTGTATCCGAGGAAAGCAGACGTATGCAGGACATGATGAAGATGTACAGCATGTACGGCGGAGGAATGGATATGTTCCCGGTTTCCGAGACCCTGGTGTTAAATGCCAACAATACCCTTGTGAAGTATGTGCTGGCCCATCAGGACGGAGAAAACACGAAAAAGATCTGTGAGCAGCTTTACGATCTGGCAAAGCTGGCCCATGGCAGTCTTTCTCCGGAGCGCATGACAAAGTTCATCGCCAGAAGCAGTGAGATCATGATGGGAATGACCGGAGAAGAGCAGAAATAAAAGGAATCCTTATGGAAATAAAAAGACGAGAGTATCTGATATCCTTTACCATGTTAAGCCTGGCCGTCAGTGGACTGATGGGATTCTATTCCATCGGAGGGTACTGCTACGGCCTGGCAGACACATGGATTGCAGACCAGGAGGCCGGCGTTTTTCGCTGGCTTTCCTGGCTTTTCCATTCTCCCTGGACGGAAATGCTTATCCGGTATGTGTTTGTGCTGGGGGCCGCCTATCCGGTGGCCTGGCTGGTCCTGTGCCGGATTCCAAAGGTAAAATGGCCGGATTATGGATTTTCCCTGGAGGAATTCATGGTCTGCCTCATTGCGGCCATGGGGCTTGGATATCTGTTTAATTTTCTGGGGACCTTCATCAATCTTTTCTTTACCGTATTTAACCATAAAACGGTTTTCGAGATGAACCCGGTCACAGAGATTGCCACAGATCTGACGCCGTCCATGGTGCTCTATGCCTGTGTGGTGGGGCCGTTTATGGAGGAACTCATGTTCCGGGGAATGCTGTTTTCCCGGGCCAGGCGGTTTGGAGACAGGACTGCCGTGGTGTTTACAGCGGTGCTGTTCGGGCTGATGCACGGAAATATTTCCCAGTTTCTCTATGCTGCGGCAATTGGCCTGGTACTCGGATATGTGGCGGCAAAAACAGGGGGAATCCGCTATACGGTTCTCATACATATCATGGTGAATACGTATGGAACCGTTCTTATGGGCGGGGAGCTTCTGCTGACGGAGACGATGCCGGAATGGGTCTGGGGCCTGTATTCTCTGGCCGTTCTGGCGTCAGTGGGCCTCATGGTAACAGGGGGGCTGATCGCGGTTTTCCGGTATGGCCCCCGGTGGTACAGAGAGCTTACATGGAACAACGGAATTCCATCTCCCTATAAAAAATATGTGTATCTGAATCCAGGCTTTTTCCTTTATCTGGTTATCTGTTTTGCAGAAATTCTTTCCTATCTGATATAACCGGCATTGGCGCATTCGCAAACCGCTTGGGCTGCTTTGTACGTTTGGCTGCTTTGTTTGTATGGCTTTTTTGCTCATACCGGCATGGCGGCCAATGAAAAACAATAAAAAAGTCCCGGGAACCGCTTTCAGGAGCGGGTTCCGGGGCTTTAATTTTTCGTTTCTTCCCGCGAACAACGAGCCAGGCGGATATGCTTGCATGTACATTTGGCGGCTGCCGCGAGGGTCAAAAACCCCGTTGCTTACAGCGCTGCAAGTTTGATGCCCTGTTGCTTGCAGCGGGGTTTTTGACTCGGGGCGGGAGATTTAATTTCAGACACAAAAAAAAGGCCTCACATGACATAATACTGATTATGTCATGTGACTTTTACGTAGCACTCCTATAAAAGACGTAATTTTCCGCCTATTTCTGCCGCTCTTTTGAATCTTCCAAAAAATCTGTTGAAAAGTATGGGGAAAGATGTTAGTATAAACGTGTATATAGAAAAGACAGGAGGCTTTTTCATGACATAATCAGTATTATGTCATGGACGTTTTTGCATATGGAGAATGGAATGTCAGGGAAGCAGTTCGGAATGCTGACGGTACTCCGGGAAGTGGAACGGGAGAACAGTCCAAAACATTACTGGCTCTGTAAATGCCAGTGTGGAAAAGAAACCGTTGTGGAGGAGTCACATTTAAAAAACGGACACACAAAAAGCTGTGGCTGCTACCGCAGAACGGCACAGAAGATGCGGGCCCGGGATTTGACCGGCTTACATTTCGGACGGCTTCTGGTTCTGGAGGCAGTTCTGGACGGGGATGGATTCCTGACAGGCTGGAAGTGCCAGTGCGACTGTGGGAAGCAGTGTGTCTGCAAGTCTGCCAGCCTTACAACAGGAGTTACAAAAAGCTGCGGATGCCTTCAGGAAGAACAGCGGAAGGAAAACATGAATAAAGCCATCCATTTCGTTGACGGGACCTGTGTGGAGCGAATTGCCAGCCGGAAAACGTTTGCAAATAATACCACCGGCCACAGGGGTGTTTACCGGAGGAAAAACAACCGCTGGCGGGCCTGTATCGGATTCCGGGGGAAAGTGTATTACCTTGGCTCTTTTGACTGCTTTGAGGATGCTGTGGAGGCGAGGCTTACGGCAGAAGAGAAGCTGTATGACACATTTCTGGAGCAATATGAAAAGAGGGAGGGATGGAGCGATGAATATACTGCTGGCAGGCGGAAGCGGTAAAATCATGGATGCCATGATTGATAAATTAAATAAAGGCGGGCACCGGGTATATCTGTTAACCGGGCAGAAAGAACGGAAAAATTCCTATAAACGTGTATTTGAGAGATATGATTTTCCCTATGATGACGATAATATGATGCATATTGTGGAGAGCGCCAAACCAGATACCATTTTGTTTATGGGAGCTTATGATACGAATTTTGACTGGAGCCGGGGAAGGCAGGAATCTGTGCGGTATACAACGGCCCTGATTAATCTTCTGTCTGTGTGCTCCGTCATGGAAAACGGACGGTTTCTCTATCTTTCCTCCCAGGAAGTATACGGAGGAAGTTACGGGAATCCTGTTTCAGAGGAGGAGCCGGTATCGCCGGATAATTACAAAGCCATGGCAATCGCCCAGGGAGAAGAGATATGTAAAAATTACAGGAAGATGCAGGGGATCCATACGGTCTCTCTTCGTCTGGATCATATTTACAGCATTCCCCAGAGAGGCCATGAGGATGACAACCCCTGCTTTAAAATGTGTTTGGAGGCCCTGAAAAAAGGGAGTATATCGGCCAATGAGAATCATGTGCTTTCCATGATTTATTTGAATGATGCCATAGAGCAGATCTATAAAGTAATTATTGAAAAGGAAGTAAAGGAGCAGTGTTACAATATCTCGTCAATGGAGGAGATCAATGAGATGCAGCTTGCCCGAAAGATCAAAGACGAGATGGGGGCAGGAGTGAGCATTATTGATAATACGGCGGGAGAATGCAGACGCCTTATCCTTGACAAAAGCAGATATGAAAAGGAACTGGGACAGAAAATATTCGTTCATTACGATGAGGGAATAAAAAAGGTTGTCCAGTTTATGAAGAAAAATAAGGATTCCTTTATCAGTGCCGAAGATGCGGGAGGAAGCCTGGCAGGGCGGCTGTGGCACAGCACGAAGGTTATAATGGGAACCATGGTGCCGTTTATTGAGAATCTGATATGCTTTTTCCTGTTCTTTTTGCTGAACAATCAGACGGCTGGAAGCAGGTATTTTGAACGTCTGGATTTCTATCTTCTGTATGTGCTTTTGTTTGCGACGATACACGGTCAGCAGCAGGCTATTTTTTCAGGTCTTCTGGCAGTGGTTGGGTATTGTTTCCGGCAGATGTACGATGGCTCCGGATTTGATGTGCTGCTGGATTACAACACCTATGTATGGATGGCCCAGCTGTTTATCGTGGGAATGGTAGTAGGATACTTAAGAGACCGCCTGTATCAGGTGAGAGATGAAAAGGATGAAGAGCTTCGCTATGTCAATGAAAAACTGGAGGGGATTGAAGACATTAACGACAGCAATGTCCGGATGAAGCACAGCTTTGAATCGCAGCTGGTAAATCAGAAAGACAGTTTGGGCAAGATTTATGAGATTACCTCTGGCCTGGAAAAATATGAGCCGGAAGAGGTGTTATTCTATGCGGCGCAGGTTCTGGGAACTCTGATGGACAGCAAAGACGTGGCAATATACAGGGTGGCAAATGAGGGCTACGCCAGATTGTTTTCGGCAACTTCCCCTCAGGCCCGAAAACTGGGAAATTCCATTCGCTATACGGCCATGGAAGGACTGTACGGAGATTTAAAGGAACATCGTGTTTTTATCAATAAGACCATGGAGGCAGGGCTGCCTTTGATGGCGTGTGCCGTATATGGAGAAGAGGATATGCAGCTTATTCTGATGCTGTGGGGAATTCCATGGCAGCGTATGACTCTGGCGGAGGCAAACCGGCTGACGATCGTAGGGACTCTGATTCAAAATGCTTCGGTACGTGCCAGCCGTTATCTGGAAAGTCTTAAGAGCCAGAGATATGTGGAGAATACCAATGTTCTGTGCAAAGACGCATTTGCCATGCTGGTAAAGGCTTTCTTCCAGGCGAGGGACAAAGGCCTTACGGAGTGCACGCTTTTGGAAATTATGGAAAAGGATGGCATGGATTACGGGCGGATGGTTTCTGATTTGGGAAAGAAAATCCGCGAAACCGATTATATGGGAACCCTTGAGGATGGAAAATTATACATACTTCTTTCCAATACGAATAAAGAAAATGCCCGGGGCGTTATAGAGCGTTTTCAGAATTCAGGTTATGAGAGCCTGCCAAAGGAGGAAATCGTATGACACTGACCTATGAAGAGAATCTCTTTCGGATCCTGTTAATCATAAACCTGCTGGTGGCGGTAATATATCTTCTGGCAGGAATTTTTATGGTGGTACCCGTTATGGCCCGTAAGAGGAAAGGGGAAGAAGAGATACTTCATGATAACCGGAAAGCATATGTACTGCGTTTTGTGGTTATGGTACTGTGTCCGGTGGTGGGACCGCTGTTTTTCTTCGTCTCTCATTTGCTTTACCTGACCGTATTCCGGTTTCAGGTTAATCTGGAGGATGTAGTGTTTGGCAAGGATCGTGTGCGGACCCAGCAGAAAGCAGATGAAGACCGGGAGAGAAACGTAATTCCCGTGGAAGAGGCCATTGCCGTAAATGATAAGAAGAGCCTTCGGATGGCAATGATGAATATTATCAGAGGAGAGGTGGAAGACTCTCTGGCATCCATCGCTTTGGCACTGGATGCAGAGGACTCTGAGTCGGCCCATTATGCTGCTTCTGTTCTCAGCAGCCAGTTAAATGAATTCCGCATAAACGTTCAGAAGCTGTACAGGCAGTTTAAGGAGGAGCCCAAAGACCAGACAGGATGCGAGGAAATGCTTTTGGAGTATATGAACAGCGTCTTAAGGCAAAATGTCTTTACGGAGCTGGAACAGAACCGGTTTGTAAAGATGATGGACGAGATTGCAGAATCATATTTTGAAAAGAATGCTGCAAAGATGACAGAGCAGCAGTATGAAAATGTGTGTCTCAGGCTGTTGGAGATAAAAGATTTCGAGAATTCAGAGAAGTGGTGTCATAGATTGTCCGAACGGTATCCGGACCGGCTGCCGGCTTATACATGCAAATTAAAGCTGTATTTCACAACAAAGAATAAAGAGGCCTTCTTTGGGACACTTGAAACTCTGAAAAAGTCAGATGTGGTAATCAACAGAGAAACATTGGATATGGTACGAATATTCAGCTGAGGAGAGTGTGCAGATGGTATCACATAGGAATTATCTGGCAATTACAATTGTAATGCTGGTTGTATTTTTTCTGTTCCAGTTTACCAATGTTGCTTTGGAAAGCCGGAATGCTTATGAGAGCAACTCATACGCTGTGGATAAGGAATGGCTTCAGAAAAAAAGCGGAGTATATGGGGCAGGGGACTTAGAAGAAGGAAATAAAGAGGGAGTCTGGGATGTATCCAGAGATGTGATTGTATACATAGGCCATAAGGATGCGCCGGTGAGAAAAGTCGTGAATACATGGTCCGCTTATTCCAAAAAGCAGATAAAAAGCTACGAAACGCTGGAAGAGTACGGGCGTTTAAGAGATGATGACAGAACAGACTCTCCACAGATGCTGGTAATAAATTCCGGTGATATGGACTGGAAAAATGAAAGAACCGCGGGACAGCTTGATGAATACGTAAGGTCAGGAATCAATCTTGTATTCAGCGGACTTCCGGACGTGTCTGTCATAAAAGACAGCAGGCAGCTTAAGAGGCTTTTCGGAATTAAAGAAATAAAGGAAGAAGAGACGACGGCGGACGGTCTTCATCTGAATGCAGGATTTTTCCTGGGCGGAGAAACGGCATATCAGGCAGGCAATCAGGAGGAATACGAACAGCGGCAGAATATGGAACTGGTGTTTCCGTGGTATATTTTGGCTTCAGGAACCAGGACCTATATGAGAGGCCTCTATGAAGATCAGGTGCTGGAGGAGGAAGACTACCCGGCTGTGATCTGGAGGAACCGGCTGGGAAGAGGGTACATATTTGTCATAAACGGACCTTACATGGAGGATGCGGCAGGGCTTGGGATCCTGTCCGCGGTGTGGGCGCAATCAGAGGATTATGTGATTTACCCGGTAATCAATGCCCAGAATATGATATTTGCCAATTATCCGGGACTGGCAGATGAAAACAGGGAAGAGATGACAGAGCGCTATGGGCGTACCATGTCTGAGATGATGCGCTATAATGCCTGGCCGGCAATTGTGTCGGTTTACCAGAAAAGTACCATGGGGCTGACGTGTATGCTGGCGCCCCAGTATGATTATGAGGACGATAATTATCCCAATCAATCCGACTTTTTATATTATATGAAGCGCCTCAATGAGCAGAAGGTGGAAGTAGGGCTGTCGGCGTTAAGCGTGTCGGATACTCCTCTGGAGAAAAAGCTTGGGGAGGATGCCCGTCTTATGGAAGAAACCATACCGGGATACAGGTTTGCCTCCCTCTATTGCAGAGATTTGCCGGATGATGCCATTGATTCAGCGCTGTCAGACAAATTCCTGGAAACGGTGCGGACGGTTATAACAGATTATAACGGAGATGCGGAAGTTGTAGGATATCAGTCGGAGCAGATTACCAGACAGACGGTTATCTCGGATGGTTACAGACATACCTTTCTTGAAGATTTCCGGGCCAGGGCGCTGGAAACGGCGTTGGCATATACCAGTGTTCTGGCAGACATGAGCCAGGCTGCGTATCCTGGCGATACCAATCATACATTTGAAAAGATAATTTATGATTTCGGATGGAATACCCAGCATTATTGGGGAGTTTTTCAGGGATTTGCCCGTACTACCGTGTCAGAGTGCGATGATCATATCCGTAATTTCCTTGCTGTAGATTATAAAGAAACCAGGGAAAACAATACTATCCGGCTGGATGTTGCAGGTCCTCAGATGCCTGTCTGGTTTATCCTGAGAATCGATGAAGGCAATGTCAGCAGGGTGATCGGCGGAAGCTGGACAAAGATAGAAGATCAGGTATATCTGATTGAGGCCGGGGAACCATCTGTGGTGATCCAGATAAAGTAAAAGGGAACATACGGATGATGGAAAGGCCCGGCCAGGAGGGAGCAACATTATGAGGATATGCATTATAACAGAAGGCAGTTATCCATATGTGGTAGGCGGTGTGTCAGGATGGACGCATGAACTGATCCGTTCCTTTCCCGATCAGGAATTCGTTATTCTGGCTATTGTGGCCAACCGTTCTTTGAGAGGAAAATTTGTGTATGATCTGCCGGACAATGTGACGGAAATCCATGAGCTTTATCTTGATGACGTGGACTGGGGAAGGAAAAAGCGGCATAAATGCCACATGAACAGAAAAGAATATGAGGCACTGCGGAGACTGCTTTTGGGGCAGGAAACGGAGTGGGAAACACTGTTTGACTTTTTCCAGAAAAAGGACAGATCCCTTAACGATATCCTTATGGGGGAGGATTTTTTCAATGCGGTTACAGAATATTACAAACTAAACTATGGCCAGCTGGTGTTTTCTGACTTTTTGTGGATGCTGCGCTCTATCTATCTGCCGCTGTTTACCACTCTGAAGATGAAGATACCAAAAGCGGATTTGTATCACTGCGTATGTACCGGATACGCAGGAGTGCTGGGAAGCATGGCCAAACACATTTACGGAGGGCGTCTGCTGATATCGGAACACGGCATCTATACCCGGGAGAGGGAAGAAGAACTGATCGTAGCCAAATGGGTTCAGGGAATTTATAAGACCATATGGATTGAGCAGTTCAGAAAGATGTCCAATTTTGCTTATGGAAAAGCAGATTTGGTGACAAGCCTGTATGAGCAGGCAAGAGAACTGCAGACAGAGGTCGGATGTCCGCCGGAAAAAATCAGGATTATACCCAACGGCATTCGTGTAGAAGAGTTTCAGGATATTCCCGGAAAAAAGGAAGAAGATAAGGGCAGAATCAATATTGGGGCAATGCTTCGTGTGACGCCTGTAAAGGATATTATAACCATGATACAGGCATTCGGCTTTGCAAAAGAGCGGGAGCCGTCTTTGAAACTGTGGATCATGGGCTCCTGGGATGAAGATCAGGAGTATGCAAAAGGGTGTTTTGAACTGGTGCAGATCATGGGGGTTGCGGATGTAGTGTTTACCGGAAAAATTAAAGCCAGCGAATACTATGGCAGAATGGATATGACTCTTCTAACCAGCATCAGCGAAGGCCAGCCTCTTACAATTCTTGAAAGCTTCGCGGCGAAGAAACCGGTGATTGCTACGGATGTAGGAAACTGCCGCGGTTTGATCTTAGGAGAAAGAGATGATTTTGGAGCTGCCGGAATCGTTACCCGGATTATGAATGTGCAGGACATTGCACAGGCGATGGTGTACCTGGCACATAATGAGCAGGTGCGTCTGCAGATGGGAGAAAACGGATACCGGAGAGTAAAAAAAGGATATCAGTTCCGACATATGCAGGATGCATATAAAAAGATTTACAGAGAGTTTGCGGAAGACATGAAGCTTGAATGGAAGGAACCGCAGACAGACAGTAACGGCAGGGAGGAGTAACATGGCAGGTGTAGGCGTTAAGTTAAACCGTATTTTTCAAAAAAAATCCATTGCGGCAGATATTGTGGGTTTTGCTTACAGTATTATTATCACCATAGCCCCGGTACTTCTGATTATTGGAACCCTTCTGCTTATGGGTCTGGTACTGGGATTTAATGAAGTGGATTACCTGACAAGGGAACTGTTTTCCTGCACCATATTGTATACCTTTGTATTTGCTTTGCTGACCGTGTCTCCTTTTAATGCGGTTTTGTCCAAGTATATGCAGGATGCCATCTACGAGGAGCGTTTTCAGGATATTCTGCCCTGCTACTACCTGGGGCTGTTTATGAATATGATTTTAACCTGTCTTTTGGGGATCCCTTTCTGCCTCTGGGAGCATTTTATGGGGGGAGTAGAGGTCTTTTACGTTTTTTGCGGATTCTGTTCCTATATTTCCATGACATTTGTGTTCTATTCTCTTGTGTATCTTTCGATCTGTAAGGATTATGAGCGGTTGTTTCTGTTTTTCTTTACAGGAATGGCAATGGCATTTCTTCTGTGTCTGTTTCTGAACCTTCGCTGTGGGTGGGAGCTTACAAGGAGCATGCTCCTGTCTCTGACAGTGGGTTTCTTTCTGATAGCAGCAATGGAATTTGCTGCCGTGAAACGGTATTTCAGGCAGAACAGCAACCGGTATAAGCCTGTGCTGGGATATTTTAAAAAATGGTGGCAGCTGGTGGTGGCAAACTTTTTCTATATTTTCGGTCTCTATGTGCACAACTTTGTATTCTGGACCCATGAGACAAGGACCGTGATTGTCAAAAGCTTTGTCTATAATCAGCCTTATGATATGGCGTCCTGTCTGGCTATGTTTACCAATATATCAGCCACGATCATTTTTATAACCAATGTTGAAATGCATTTTCATGAAAAATACAGAAGCTATTCGGAAGCAGTTATCGGAGGAAAAAAGGCCGATATTGAAAATGCCAAGAAGCGGATGTTCAGGCAGTTATCAAGCGAACTGATGAACCTGGTGCGTATACAGTTTATTATTTCCGTTGTGGTGTATCTGCTCTGTCTGGTATTCCTGCCAAGATTTGGATTTGCAGGCTCTGTTTTAAGGATCTATCCCTGTCTGGCAGCAGGATATTTCATTTTGTTTTTGATGTATGCGGCTATTTTGTTCATGTACTATTTCAACGATCTGCCCGGTGCTGTGATTTCTACCTTAAGCTTTTTTACGGCAACCCTTGTGGGAAGTATGATTGCCATGAATTTTTCGGAGATCTGGTATGGGGCAGGCCTGGCAGGGGGAGCATTTATCGGCTGGAGCGTGGCCTATGCAAGACTTCGCTGGGTAGAAAAAAATCTGGATACCCATGTGTTCTGCAGCGGGCAGCTGTTGAAATGGGGGAACGGCCCCAAACCGTCCGGCCTTGTATACAGGAAGCATTGCCCGGATAAGAACAACGCCTGAAGTCCCGTTCGCGTTACATACTATGGGGGAAGCTGAAACAACGCATTGTTTCGAAAGGAGCAGTGCGTTTTAAGCGTATGGATGACCAGACAGGCCGGGGATTGAATATCATGAGAGAGATATGGAAAGCAGGAGTTGGTATGGCTGTGGTGTTGGCTTGTGCAGGGCTGCTGGGAGGCTGCAGCCTTAAAAAAGAAATGGCAGACCAGTGGATTCCATTTGGTGCAAATGGGCTGAAAGGAGAAATAGAGCAGGCTGTTTTTACGGAGTCAGAACGCAGGTTAAATAATCCTAACAGAGGATTTTACCAGTTATATGAGTTCCTCATTACAGATAATGAAACGGACTATAAAAAAATCATCGAGGAGTGGTATCCGGAGCTTGCGGATATCAATCTTATGTTTATTCAGATCAATCTGCAATCTTATGGGGAAGGGGATATCTCCCAAAAGGGGCTGGACAATATAGAAAAATTGTTTGATACATTGGAGACTTACGAGAAACAGTTAATCATCAGGTTTGTATATGACCGGGAAGGAAGAGTCAGGGAGCATGAACCCGGGAGCCTGGAAGTGATTTTAAGGCATATGGAGCAGCTGGAGGATACCTTAAAAAAACATTGTAAACAGATTTTTATTGTTCAGGGGGTCTTTACGGGCAACTGGGGAGAGATGAACGGCAGCCGGTATGATACGGAGGAGAACTGGCGGGTACTGGCAAAGAAGCTGGCCCAGGTAACGGATGAATCTACGTATCTTGGTGTCCGCACGCCTGCTCAGTGGCGCAGCCTGATATCCATAGGGCAGATACCGAAAGGAGAACTGCCGTACACACCGGGGAAGTTCGGGATGAAGAGAGAATCCCGGATCAGCCCTCTGTGGGGACGCCTGGGGCTGTTTAATGACGGTATGCTTGGCAGTGAGGGGGATTACGGAACTTATGGCTGGAAACAGGTTTCGGATGCGGAATGGACCGACGGGTGGCAGAGAGAGGATGAGCTGGCATTCCAGGATGCGCTGTGCCGCAGTGTGCCCAACGGCGGGGAAACCATCATGGACAATCCGTATAATGATTTGTCTAATGCGCTTAAAGATCTGTCAGCCATGCATGTTACCTATCTGAATAAATGGCATGACCCGTCGGTTTTGAATAAATGGGCGGATAGCATAGTGGAGGAGGACGGATGTTTCAACGGCATGGACGGTTATACCTATGTGGAGCGTCATCTGGGATACCGTTTGCTGATTGAATCCGTACAGCTGAATTATGGAAGGAGGGGGTCACGGCTGTCGGTGCGGATCAATATGAAGAACACAGGGTTTGCACCTGTGTACAGGAATCCTGAACTGAAACTTTTGATTCACAGGGAGGACAGCGAAGAGGAGCCTTTGGTTTATCCGATAGAGGGGCAGCTGTGCCGGCTGGCAGGAGGAAAGGAAGCGGGGGATGTGCTGGCTCTTCAGAAGGAGATCAGTTTAAAGGAGTTTGAGGAAGGCAGGTACGGGATCTATTTTACTGTGACGGACCCAAACAGCGGGAGGCGTATTTATCTGGCGAATCAACAGAATGCGGGGGAGTATGGGTATTGGCTGGGGAGGATTGAATTAAGAAGATAGCATAAGGAAGAACAGGGATTCGTATTGCGGCTATGTTGTGGAGGAGACATGTAAGGGCTTATGAAATGGAACAGAATATATAAAAATATAATTCTCGGCCTGATGACCCTGACAGCGATTGCCTTGTTTATCGTTTTGTATTCTGATTGGGAAAGGCGAACCAGGGGAAAGGGACTGACGGAAGATAAAAATATTTATACACGGGATAATAATATTTATGATGTTTATATCAGTATATTTCCCACAGAAAATGATGCGGGGGATATGCTTGACCTGTCGGCTTTTTCACTGCATACTTCCGGAAATAAGGATTATAATCCTGTTTTGGACTGCAATATACAGATATTAAAGGAAGGGGAGACACCGGATGTGGGGGGAGACATAGATTCTAAAAATGCAACGATCCGGGTCAGAGGAGATACTACGAGAGGTGATAAGTATAAAAACTATAAAGTAAAACTGGAAAATAACGCAGAGCCTTTTTTTGGACAGACAAATTTGAATATAAATAAAGAAACGCAGGATGTTACGAAAATTGCCACGAAATTGCAGACGGATTTGCTGGCGGATATCAATAATATATTCAGTTATCGTACCTATTTCATGAGAGTGTGGATCAGGGATGCCTCATTGCCGAAAGAAGAGCAGAAATTTCAATACCAGGGACTTTATACGGAGATAGAGCAGCCCAATAAAGATTATCTGAAGGCGAGAGGGATAGGGGAAAACACCGTTATGTATAAGGCAAATAATTTTGCATTTGCTTTTTCTGATGTATTACGGAATACGGATGATCCCATGTATGATGAAGATGCGTTTGAGACAGTACTTGGGATTCAGGCGGGAAGGGACCATAAAAAACTTATGGAAATGCTTGCTGCTGTGAATGATATGACACTGGATTTTCAGGAGACTTTTCAGACCTATTTTGATGAGGAGAATTATCTTACCTGGCTGGCATTTAACCTTCTTATGGGAAATGAAGATACAGTAAGCCATAACTACCTTTTTTTCAGTTCCGGAAATTCTAAAACATGGTATTTTGTTCCATGGGATTTCGACGGAGCATTATATTTTAAACAATTTGTGGATACAAAACAGCATCCGCTTTCTTTAAAAAGTATACAGGGACTTAATGCATCCATTCTGCATCGCAGATATTTTCAGATGGATGGCAGTATTGAAAAGTTACAGAAGAAGATGGAAGAACTGCTGGCCAAATGGATTACCAAAAGAAGGGTAGCAGAATTGGCTGCGCCTTATAGAAATGTTTTAGAAAAAACACTTTCGATACCGCCGGATGACGGGCTGGCATATATGCCTTTAGAGGAACTGAATCTTTATCTGGATCACCTCCATGAAGGAATGATAACTTGTTATGAATTGTATAAGGAGAATGTTCTTTATCCAATTCCCGTATTTGTTGCACAGCCGGAAAAACAGGAAGACGGCTCTTTAAAGTTCGCATGGGATCCGTCATATTCTTATCAGGGACTTCCTGTCACATACAAGATTGAGGTGTATGACGATGCAATGAAGGAACCGGTGTTTGAACAGGAAAACATTGAGGATACCAGTTGGGTTTTGCAGGAAGGGCTGGAACCGGGAATCTATTTCATCCGGGTGTCCATTATGGACAGTGAGGGGCATGAGCAGACGAATTTAGAACGCTTTTATGGCAAAATAGCAGATGGCAGTACGGCTGAAGTACGCGGTTGGATGGAATTTGTAATAGACTGATGGAGGAAGCATGAAATATTCCGGGCAGATACTGAGACATGAGATGAAATATTACATGAATGAAAATGATTATTTCAACTTGTGCAGGCGTTTAAAGGTGATAGCGGAGCCGGATTCCCATATGAAAAAGGCCGGATACCTGGTCAGCAGTGTATATTTTGATGATTGCTATGGTTCTGCGCTGAAAGAAAAACAGGCCGGGGTGGAGTTTCGAAAGAAATACAGACTGCGCTGCTATAACAGGGAAGATAAACTGATCCGGCTGGAATGTAAACGAAAATATGGTGACTATACAGCGAAGGAAAGTGAAGTCCTGAGCCGGAGAGAATATGATCTGCTGATGAAAGGCGAGTTTGATTTCTTATCAGAAAAAGAGAACATATGCAGAGAACTGTATATGGCACATCAATTACGCCTTTTAAAACCGGTTATATCGGTAGAATATCTTCGCGAAGCATACATTTTTGAAATTGGAAATGTGCGGATCACGTTTGACAAAAATATTTCCTTTTCGGTAAGTGATTATGATGTGTTTTCCGAACATTACAGCGTCTGCCAGGCGCTGGAGCCGGGAATCCTGGTTATGGAAGTAAAGTATGATGATTTACTGCCTGATGTTATATTGCAGACAATCCGTACCGTGACTGCAGAACAATGCGCCATCTCTAAATATGTCATGTGTTTAAATGCGAAGGGGGGATATATAAGATGACTACATTTGCGGATATTTTTAAAAAGAGCTTTTTGGGGAAAGCAGAGATTCTCACATTGGAAGGCTTTGTGGTGTCTATGCTGGCTGCATTTATTTGCGGTATGATCGTGTTTTTAGTTTACCGGAAATATTACAGCGGAGTGATATATAATAATAATTTTAATATTCTGCTTGTCATGACCTGTGTTGTGACCTGTTTTATGGTCAGTGTAATCAGCTCTAACGTGGTGCTTTCGTTAGGTATGGTAGGAGCGCTGTCTATTGTAAGATACCGTACGGCAATAAAGGATCCGCTGGACGTGGGATTCCTTTTCTGGACTGTGGCGGTAGGGGTGACCTGCGGTGCGGGGTTGTATATGATTTCTTTCACGGGAACCGTTTTTATCGCGTTTGTTTTTATCTGGCTGGTAAAATGCAGGATCGGAAGGCACCAATATCTTCTGGTTATTAAATATCTGGACGGGGCAGCTGAGAAAGTAGAAAAGGAAATAAAATTCAGAAAAAAGAAATTGAAGAATAAAACCGTTGTGAAAGACTATACAGAGCTTACCTATGAGATGGATATTGATGAAGAGGATACTTCGTTTGTGCATGTGCTTTCCGGAATAGAAGGGGTAAAAAGTGCGGTACTGATTGAATTTTCAGGGGATTATATCGTGTAGGACGAAGGAATGTTATGGGACAGATTCCAAAATTTATCTGTGACCAAAGAGGGGAATAGGATTTAAGGGAAATGAAAAAGATTCTCTTTGTGATTAATACGATGGGACAGGCAGGTGCAGAGACTGCCTTTCTGGATTTTTTGAAAAAAATGGATGGAGCAGAATATGAGCTCTCTCTTTATATACTTATGGGGCAGGGGGAGATGATAGGAAAACTGCCGTCAAATATCCATATTTTAAATCGTTCTCTCAGCAGCCTGTCAGTACTGACAAGCCAGGGGAGACGGAAAATGGCATTGACTGTTTTCCATGCATTCTGGCGCCATGGAAACTGCTGCGGGAAGCTGTACAGTATTATGCGAAGCTTTGCAGATATGGCAAAAGCGAAAAGAATTCAATCCAGCAAATTATTCTGGCGTGTGCTTTCTGACGGTGCACAACGTTTTGAAACGGAATTTGATCTGGCGGTTGCCTGGCTGGAAGGAGGGGCTGCTTATTATGTGGCGGATCATGTAAACGCCAGGCGAAAAGCGGCATTTATACATACTGATTATAAGAATGCAGGATATACGAGAAATATGGATAAGGGATGCTGGGAACAGTTTGACCGGATTTTTACGGTCTCTGAACAAATGAAGGGACATTTTCAGGCATTTTATCCTGAATACGAAGAGAAGGTTTTTATCTTCAATAATCATATTGATCAGGATACCCTTCTCCTCCGGGCAAAGGAACCGGGAGGATTTTCGGATGGCTTCGACGGAATCAGAATATTGACGGTAGGAAGGCTGACTTATCAGAAGGCTTATGATGTTGCAATAGAAACGATGTCTATTTTAAAAAAAACGGGGCAAAAGATAAGATGGTATGTTCTCGGTGAAGGCGAAGAAAGAAAATATCTTGAAAAAAAGATAGATGCATTTGGACTGAAAGAAGATTTCTTATTGTTAGGCGCGGTTGAAAATCCATATCCTTATTATGAACAGACAGATATCTATGTACATGCAACCCGATTGGAAGGGAAAAGTATTGCAATTCAGGAGGCACAGGCACTGGGATGTGCGGTTATCGCTTCTGACTGCTGCGGCAATCGGGAACTGATTACGGACGGGGAGGATGGGATTCTTTGCCGGCTCATTCCCCAAAACATTGCTGAAAGTATTATAAAGGTTTTGGGAGACAAAGAAATGCGAGAGAGGATGGGGCGGATGGCAAAAACTAAGAAAACACCTGAGGGACAGGAAAAATTTTTAAATGAATTACTGGACGGAGATATTTAAAAATACATAGAACACAGGATCACTGTAAAATATCTGTATATCCGAAGGACACCCTGTAATGCAGAGCCCTTCGGGCGGGCGCACTTTGTGCGATAAGGTATACCCAAAGGGCACCCCGTAATGCAGAGCCCTTCGGGCAGGCGCACTTTGTGCGATAAGGTATATGTAAAAAAATTGTGGAAGGAAAATCTGTATGGATATATGGTATTGGATACCGGAGTATGGGAAAGTATTTTTTGGATATTTGTTTTTAATGTTTCTCTGGCCATCCGTAGTATTTAGAAATCATTTGAGAGGAAAATCAAAGGGATTTTACTTTAGTTTCTGTGTTTCAGTTCCGATTATTATTATCAACACAGTAGTCCTGACGCTCGGGCTTTTTCACGTATTAAGTCAGAGGCTCATCTGCTGGATATTTTATGGGATTTTTATCCTGGCCTTTCTGAAAAATGGTATTCCTTACTGCAGGAAAAAAGAATTATCTTATAAACAGCTAAAAAGGACTGTCTGCCTTTTATGCTCTGAGGTTACAAGAAGAATAAGGTTATGGGACTGGTTAACGGTTCGGGTAAGAATTAAGGAAAAGATGTACTGCTTTGGACAGACCATAAGCACCTTATTCTGGAAGTATGGTGTTTTGGGAGCCGTAATTATTTATGGAATGATATATTTTTCCTATGGAGCATTTCAGATTTATTCCTATGGCTATGGGGATCTTTATGTTCATCATGGATGGATCTTTGGTTTAACAGAAGGAAAGATTTTTCAGGATGGAGTATATCCTGAGGCCATGCATTGTTTCGTCTACTGCATGCATACCTTGTTTGGAATTCAGGTATACAGTATTTTACTATTCTTACAGGTTATTCATGTAATGATTCTTTTTATTGCTGTATATTTGCTGCTTAGAAGGGTATTCTGCTGGCGATATACGCCGGTATTTGTTTTGATGCTGTTTTTAACGGTAGATTTATGCAATGCGGACTCGATACACAGTATGTTCCGGCTGCAGATAACGCTGCCGCTGGAATTTGGACTTCATACGGTTTTTTTATGTGCGTTGAATCTGTTTTGCTATTTCCATGAAAAGCACAAAGGTGCAAAGCTTTATTGGAGCGAAAGCCTCTTTATGTATATGCTTACTTTGATGGCTGCGGTTATGATTCATTTTCATGTGGCATTGATGGCTTTCTTCTTTTGTATTGCTGTAATTATTTTTGTATGGAAAAAAATATTTGATAAAAAGTATCTTGTCCCATTTATATTTTCGACCTTCTGCGCCTGTTTGATCGCATTGCTGCCTATGGCCGGCGCGTTAGCGGAAGGGATCCCTCTTAACTCATCTGTTTACTGGGCGGTCAATGCCATGGATGGGGAAGAAAGCAGAGAAGTGCGTCGCAATAAAGAAAATACAGAAGATGCAGAAGATAGAGAAGATACGGAAGACTCTGTGGAAGAAAGCGAAAGTCCGTTACATATCAAACGTAATGATGTCAGCATGACTGCCGGCATATTACGCGGCATACTGGACAGCTATGAACAGGGATATGGCGCACTGTATGGAAAAGAAAGAGGCGGATGGGTTCTTGTTTTTACCCTGCTTGCGGCCGCATTTTGCTGGCAGACAAAACGAAAGCCTTATTTGAAGAAGTTCCGTAAGTTATGTGAGGGTTATCCGTTTGTAATTGCGGCTTCGGTTATATATGTGCTCCTGTATGCCGCCCCGACATTGGGATTCCCGGACATCATACCAGAAGGACGTTTTTTTGTTCCGGGACATATTATGGTGCTTGCAGTAATGGCGATGCCTTTTGATTTACTTGTTTTCAGTCTGGTACGTTTCTTAAGCAATTTAAGTTTACGGATCATATCCCTGCTGTCTGTCCTGGGAGTATACGGGCTGGCTGTTGCAACAGGAAGTTTCAGGGGGTTTTTATTTTATGAGCTGTCACGTTATAACTCCGCGGCTATGGTGACAGCCTCCATCATAGACACATTCCCCCACCATAGTTATACAATTGTATCGCCTACGGATGAACTTTATCCTGTTATCCAGTATGGATGGCATGAGGAATTGCTGAGGTTTGTGGAAAAATGCAGGGAGGAAAATTATGTTATTCCATCAGAATATGTATTCATTTATGTAGAGAAAAAACCGCTTCTCTACGCACAATCCCATTTCTTTCAGGGCCCCTCCTGGCTGGGGGAGGAAAAGTATTTAGAACCATTTTGGGAGATGTATTCTGTAAAATATCCGGATAGTGAGGCGAGCCAGGCTCCCGGGATTATTGCCGGACAAGTTTCCGAGGAAGCGGCAGTTCAGGATTTACCGGAGTACGAAAATGCGTGGTCAATGTATCTGCAGCTTGAGAACCGCACGATGATAGAGTCGAAAGCATATGACTGGTGTCAGAAGTTTTCAGAAAAGCATTCGTCAGCGTTGAATGTTTACTATGAAGATGACAGTTTTGTCTGCTACTATTTCAGACAGAATGCAGGAGAACAGCCATATGAGCTGGGGATGAAAGGAATGGAATGATGAAAAAGATGTTTCGCTTATTTTTTGATATTTTAAAAGAGACAGAGTGGATATCTTATAAAAAAAGAAAAAACAGAAGATTAAAGAACCGGGATGTGAGTATTATAAGTTCAAATTGCAGCGGTGCGTTTATATATTATGACTTAGGGATGAGATATCTTAGTCCTACGGTTAATTTAAGTATCGAGATGAATGATTTTGTCAAAATGGTTAAAGACCTTAGGTGGTATATGGAGCAGGAACTGGTGGAATTAAATGAGAAAAGTGAATGCCCCATGGGTATGCTGGGAGATGTAAAGATATACTTTATACACTATGATAGTTTTAAAGATGCGAAAACAAAATGGGAAGAGCGAAAAAAAAGAATCAACTGGGATAATATTTTTATTGTTGGTTCAGAGAAAGATCAGTGTACATATGATACGATTAAGAATTTTGAACAATTGCCATATAAAAATAAAGTAATTTTTACTCATAAGGAATATCCGGAATTTTCATCTGCGTATTGTATAAAAGGATTTGAGGAAAAAGAAGAACTGGGTGTTATAACAAATTTTAAAGATCAGATTCTCAAAAGACGGTATCTGGATGATTTTAATTATGTAGAATTTTTAAATCATATGAGGAGAGAATAAGCAGGTTCCTGTTTTCAGGAGGTGAGTCATGAAAAAAGTTGGCATCTTAACATTCCATTGTGCGGATAATTGTGGGGCAATGCTGCAGGCATACGGTTTGAAACGTTATTTGAATAAGAAGGGAACAAAAGCTGACATTATTGACTATGAACCGTTTTTCATGACAGGAAGGCATTGGTGGATTCCATATATACCCGCAGGAAACATAATAAAAACAGGACTGTATGGATGGAAAAGCAACCTGAAAAAAGGAAGATTCTTTTTTAGACAAAGAGCAAATATGAAGCGGTTCAGAAAAGAATATCTGATTGAAAAAAAGCAAAGAAAGATTTTTTTTACATATCAGATGAGATCCCTGCCTTACCAATATTATATAGTCGGAAGTGATCAGATTTGGAATCCGGATATAACATGCGGATTGAGAAAGGTGTATTTTGGTGGTTTCAAAAACAGAAATAAGCAAAAAGTAATTGCCTATGCTGCCAGTTTAGGCGGCCCGGCTCTTTCAGAACAATATAATAAAGAATTTTCTGATTTGATAAAAAATGTGGATGCCGTAAGTGTCAGAGAGAGTGCAGCAATTATGTATATAAAACAGTTTTATTCAGGAAAAATTTTTGCTGTTCCCGATCCGGTATTTTTACTGAATAAAAAAGAATGGGAGAAAATTGAGAGACTACCGGATCAAGATGGATATGTTGTTGTGTATGTAACAGAGAATAACAGCATGTTATCAGACTATGTAAAAACGTTGGCAAAAAATCATGGATTATCAATTATCAGAATTGAAAATGGAATAAGAATATCCGATGAAGGCTTTATCGTGGATTATCTGGCGGGGCCATCGGAATTTTTAGGATATATTCATAAGGCAGATTATGTAGTAACAAATTCTTTTCATGCAATAGCGTTTAGTATTATCTATCATAAAAAATTTGTGGCGTTTCAACACAGCGGTGCCGGAGAAAGAATCACGAATGTTTTAAGATACTATGGATTGGAAGACCGGCTGTACCAGGGAAATATAAATGTAAAAATAGATGATATGATTGATTGGGACAGTATTGAGGAAAAGATTAAAAAAAGCGCGAGTGCAGCTGAAGAATTTTTGATGAAAAATATGGAACAATGATTGCCTGAAAAGGACTGTTATTAAAAGAAAGTTTTGAGGCGATTCCATGAAACTATTTCAGAAAAAAGAGACATGCTGCGGCTGCGGTGCCTGCGTGGAGATATGTCCGGCAAATGCTATAAAAATGGTACGGGACAAGGAGGGATTTGATTATCCTCAGATTGATCCGGCTGTCTGTATAGAATGTGCAAAGTGCAGAAGCGTGTGTCCGATAAAAGTGCAGGAACAAACAGAGGGAATAAAGTATTATATGGGGGCACAGGCAAAAGACGACGAGTTAAGATACTCCAGTTCATCAGGGGGTGTTTTCTCTGTGCTTGCTCAGTATGTTATGAAACATTTGGGGGTTGTCTATGGCGCCGGTTATGATGAAGATATGAGAGTAATTCATAAGGGAGCAGAAAATCAGGAACAGTTGGAGCAGATTAAACGGACAAAATATGTTCAGAGCGATATGACCGGAATATACGGCAAAATAGAAAAAAATCTGAAAGAAGGCAGATGGGTGCTATTTTGCGGAACACCATGTCAGGCGAATGCTCTGATATTATTCTTAAACAGAGAATATGAAAAACTGATTGTCGCAGACTTAGTTTGTTATGGTGTTCCTTCTCCTGGAATATGGAAAAAATATGTAAATTATCTGGAACATATTTACAATGGAAAAATGACGGATTTTTGTTTTCGGGATAAGAGAAGACGTGATAATGGGCATATGTGTTCCTATACAATAGGCAAAGATGAGTACGCCGGGTCACTCTATGATGATATATATTGTAAAATGATCTTTGAGAATTATATTTTACGTCCGTCCTGTTATAGTTGTAAATTCTGTACGGTAAACAGGAAAAGTGATTTTACCATTGGAGATTTCTGGGGCATAGAACATGTAAGATCAGATGTTGATGATGGTATGGGAACATCTATGGTAATCGTACATTCAAAACGGGCTAAGGAGATATGGGATGAAATAGAGACAGAATTAAATTGGTTTGAATGTGCAAAAGAGGATATATTACAGCCAAGGCTGTCAGAGCCGACCGTATCGGCCAAAGGACGGAGATTCTTTATGCTGTTATATAAAGCTGTGCCATTTAGTCTAATCGCGGAATTATTATAAAGGTGGTATTTGTATCAGAGGAAAACATAAATGATGGAAATGTTCAGGTATTTGACGGGAATATTATCAAAGGAGAAGCAAAAGGAACAAAAAATTTTAACTGTGGTTGATTTTGTCAGCCCGGCTA
>JAETQD010000020.1 GCA_021770825.1 Clostridium sp.
TACCATGTCTCCGACATGTTATGCTCCGCAGGATGCACACGATTCGCTTTGGAATTTATCCGCCCTCCGGTCGGACGCGAATCGGCGCAGGTATAATATCTGTCGATATTATACCACATAAAATAAATTGCAGGAAGTTCAATTTGAAACAAAGTAATTGCAGGAAAAACGGTGCAGTCCCGTTTTCTGAGGCTGCACCGTCATTTTAAAACTCTCCTTATTGGCATTGGGGAAAACAGTTTTCCCTGCTCCCCGGCGGTCCTGTTTATTTTTTAATTTCCCGGATCAATTATAGATGGAATCTGACAGGCCGAAAGCTCTTGAAAACCATGCCGGGTCTGTGTTAAAATTCAGATAATACTTACTCATTCAAACAAAGGAGTGTCTATGAAAAAAATTGGTGCAATTACGGTGGGACAGGCACCGCGGACCGATCTTATCCCGGAAATGGAACCGATTTTAGGAGAATCCATTGAAATCATCCAGATGGGCGGTCTTGACGGTCTTACAAAAGAAGAAATCGCCGCTTTCCATCCCCTGCCAGGCGATAATGTCCTCGTATCCAGACTGACCGACGGAACCTCCGTGACCTTTGGAGAGTCCCATGTTCTGCCGCGGCTTCAAAACTGCATTCATGAACTGGAAGCAAAGGGGGTTTCTCTGATTCTCTTTTTATGTACCGGAGAGTTCCCGGACGATTTTGAATCCAATGTCCCCCTCATCTTCCCCAACCAGCTTCTTTACGGCCTGGTTCCTGCCATTGGAAGCCGTTTCCTTACGGTCCTTACTCCCGCAAAAGAGCAGATGGAGCAGGGAATGAGAAAATGGTCTCCCCATGCCGGACAGGTCCATATGATCGCCGTTTCTCCTTACGATGGCCCCGGTGAAGTCCTTAAGGCCGCCGGAACCATTCCCGCAGAAACCGATCTCATTTTACTTGACTGCATCGGCTATACTGTGGAAATGAAGGAAATGATACAAACGCTCACCGGAAAGCCTGTGATTCTTCCCCGTACCCTCACAGCCCGTATGATCTGTGAGCTGGTATAAAATTTTATTAAATCTCTCTGTCCAGGGCAATCCGGCCGCCAGCGGAGCTGGTTGCTCCAGCACGCCCCAAGTCCCAGAGACACGGCTGCAAGCTGGATATTTTCAAGACCTGTACAGCAGTTGGCCATGCTGTTGCTATGATTCCTGGGGGCCACTGCGCTTATTAATGTGGGGGCATGGAAAATAAAGTGGTATCCGTCCTGGCGGGCCCGGCGGATTCCCTTTGCCATCATTTCGCCCTCCACAGGTTCCCTAAAGGCCAGTTCATCACGTATTACACCATTCAGCTCCTCCATAAGCTGCGGATTTTGAATCACAAGAAACCGGCTGTTCTGCAAATTTCCTCCGGTGGGCGCATACAGGGCGCAGGTAAGGAGAGCATATCACAGTTCAATCCTGTGTTAAATACCTGCCTGGCATAATGAAGATATTCCCCCGGATGGTCATGAAATTCTTTCGGGCTCTGCTGCATCAGCACGATTGTATAGACCTTCTTAATATCCCCATAGGAAAACCGTCTCTTCTCCTTCCGTGTCCGCGCCCGCACCTGGGAATACTGGCGCATCAGCAGGTCACTGGAATAGCAGGCACACCTGGCACCCGGAAACAAGTATCCGAACCGCTGAATCTCCACATTTACAAAATCTCCCGATTCCAGCCGCCCCAGACACAATCCAATCAGGTCCTCCAGCCGCTCCGGATTCACCTCCGGGTCAAAAACGAACTTGAAGAACGGATCATAGGTCATCTTCACTCCGCGCACTCCCATGCAGAACTCCACCAGCTCTTTCTGCATGGGTTCGGAAAGTCCGAGGAACTGGTCATATACATCCCTGTCTCCTCTGATCTGGTCCATGACAGCGCTATACTCTGTCTGCGGGCCAAATACTGTCTGTTCCAACAGTTCCAAACACATACCTCCTTTTCAGGGATTTTTATGGATCAGAACAGGAAATTGGAAGAATCACCGGACAACTTCAGGTACCAGCCATAAAAAAATCCCAAAATTAAAATAAAAAGTAACTGAATCCGGCCGAACAAGGCCTTGAATCGTACAGATGGAACCAGAATGGTTCCGGATGATATGGCAGAATTCCATGAACTGGTAATTGCCATGAAAAGAGTATAACAGAAGAGCAGCCCAGGCGCAACCCCCGGATGCAGGAATTCCTCCGCCGCCGGGCACACAAAAAACCCCCGGAAGAACAGGAATCCCATATTCTCCCAGGGTCAGAATTACGAATTATTCAATTTTACTTCGCTTCCACATTCTCCGGATAGGTCTCGCTCCATGCAGTGAATCCGCCTTCCAGAGTATATACCTTGCTCATGTCATATCCAAGAGCAGATAAAACATTGGTGGTTGCCTGTGCATAGCGCTTGCCGGAATAGCAGACAAGAACCAGATTGTCGTCCATACCGCGGGTAGCGACCTGCATGGTGGCAACTCCGGCTGCGAAATCGCCTTCCTTGGCGGCGTCCATATCAGCAGAAACAGCTCCCGGAATATGGGATGTTTCATAGTCGGCAGCCTTGCGGACATCGAAGAAGGTATATCCTTCCGTTCCTAAAAGACCGGAAGCGTCCTCAACGGAAACATACTGCATCTCTACATCCTTTTCCGGAGCAACGATGGAGTTCATCTGAACATCACTGGAATACTTCTTTGTCCATGCGCCGTAGCCGCCCTCCAGGGTGTACACCTTGCTCATGTCATATCCCATTGCGGATAAAACATTGGTGGAGGCCTGTGCATAGGACTTTCCGGAATAGCAGACAAGAATCAGATTGTTGTCCAGGTTACGGGTAGCGACCTGCATGGTGGCAACTCCGGCTGCAAAATCCCCTTCCTTTGCAGCATCCATATCAGCAGAGATGGCTCCCGGAATGCAGGTGGTGTTGTAGTCTGCGGATTTGCGGACATCTAAGAAGGTGTATCCGTCCGTATTTAACAGATCATGGGCCTCATCCACGGAAATGTACTGCATCTCCACGTCCTTTTCCGGCGCGGTGATCTCCTGGGACAGCTCAACATCATCGGCATAGGCTTCGGTCCATGCCTTATAGCCGCCCTCCAGGGTATATACCTTGCTCATATCATAGTTAAGGGCAGACAGAACATTGGTGGTCGCCTGTGCATAGGACTTTCCGGAATAGCATACGATCACCAGATTGTCATCTGTGGTCTGGGTCAGAATCTGCATGGCAGCAACTCCGGCTGCAAAATCCCCTTCCTTTGCGGCATCCATGTCGATTCCCACGGAGCCGGGAACGCAGGAAGTATCGTGATCTTCTGCCTTACGGACATCCACAAAGGTATATCCGTCCGTATTTAACAAATCATGTGCCTCTTCCACTGTCATGTACTGCATCTCCACGTCCTTTTCCGGCGCAGTGATGCTGCTGACGCTGTCAGTTTTTGCTGGCTGGCTCTGGCATCCGGTCAAAAGGCTCATCGCCATGCCTGCCGCCAGAAACAGAGAAATAAGTTTTTTCATAGTTCCCTCCTTAATAGTATATCATTCCCGGCTATGGTAACATCAAAAAATATTGAAGTCAACGGCATCGTCCCGTGTAAATATTATTTGAATAGTCCGCATGTGCCCTATCTAAAAATTCGATAGTGCCTTCATTGACAAACCGGAACCGCCTCCTTATACTGGTACTGGAAAAAAGAAGGAATTTTAAAGGGATTTTTACGTGAAAAAGAAAATATTTGTCACATTGACCGCAGCAGCAGTACTGGCATACTGGCTGCTTTTTTCCGGGATTTCGGCGGAGGATTTAAAGCGCTTTCTCGAAGCCTTCGGCATCTGGGCGCCCCTCGCCTACATTGCTGTTTTCACAGTTCTTCCGGCCTTTTTCTTCCCGGTGGCAGTCCTTGCTCTGGCAGGGGGACTGCTGTTCGGGTTCTGGAACGGTGCGCTCTATACCTTTCTCGGAGCCGTTTTAAACTGCAGCCTGATGTTCTGGCTGGCGCGCTCTGCGGGCAGGCGCCTGGTGGAAACCTGGATTCTGAAACATTTTTCCGGCAAAGGAACGGACATCCTCACCCGCCTCTCCGGCAGGGAGGGCTTTTTCTTTCTGGTCCTTTTACGGCTCATACCTGCGGTTCCCTACAACCTGATAAACTATGCCTACGGCCTTTCCGGAATGCCCTATAAGACCTATATCCTGGCTTCCGTCATCGGCATCATCCCCGGCACTTTCGTGTTTATCAATATCGGAGATAAGGCACTGGATGTCTCCTCTCCCGGCTTCTGGCTTGCCGTCGGCCTGCTCCTTCTGCTCCTGGCAGTCACCACATGGATGGGAAAGCGCGTTTTCCCAAATCAAACGAATGGAGATCATGAACATGAACAAAGCGAAAAATAACCCCACTCTGACCCGTCTGGCAATTCTTATTGCCCTGGCCCTGCTGCTGGTCGTATATCTGGCCGTTCCGTCCGTCAATGAGACCGTGAACAAGGCAGCCGCTGTCCTGGCCTCTGCCAATCTGGATGCCGTTGTGGAATATATCCGCTCCTTCGGCGCCTACGCCGTTGTGTTTTCCTTCTGCCTTATGGTGTTCTCTTCTGTGGCAGCACCGCTTCCCGCCTTTATGATCACGCTGTCCAACGCCGCAATCTTCGGGTGGTGGCAGGGAGCCATTTTATCCTGGTCCAGCGCCATGGCAGGTGCGGCTCTGTGCTTTTTCATCTCCCGCGGTCTCGGCCGTGATGTGGTGGAAAAGTTTGCCGGAAAGGGCGCTCTTGCAAGCGTAGAGGGCTACTTTGAAAAATACGGCACCAGGACCGTTCTTGTCTGCCGCCTTCTTCCCTTCGTGTCCTTTGATGCCGTCAGCTATTTTGCCGGACTGACTCCCATCGGCTTCTGGGCCTTTTTTATCGCCACGGGAATCGGACAGCTTCCGGCCACCATCGTCTACTCCTATGTGGGCGGTATGCTGACAGGAGGCGCAAAGTATCTGGTAACAGGTCTCCTGTGCGTGTTCTCTCTGGGAATTCTCGTTACCATATTGAAACAGCTTTACAATGACCGTCAGAAAAAGAAGGCAGGAAGCTCCCATGAATAAATCCGGGCTTTTGGGGATGAAACTTCACCAGACCTTATCCTTTCATCCCCTGCTTATGCACATTCCAAAGACAGAAGCCGTTTTCTGGCCGGGCTGTGCTCTTATGAATCTGGATCCTGCCCTTTTAGAAAAGACCTTATCCGTTCTGAAGCGAAAGGAACCGGATATCCGCCTTGCAGCAGGATGCTGCGGACAGCCCACCTTCTTTTTGTTCCCCGAAAAGGAAAAAAAGAGACGGGAAAAACTGCTCCGTCTCTTAAAAGAACAGGGTGTTAAGCGTATTTACACCGCCTGTCCCAACTGCACCGTACAGCTGAAAAACCTGGATGGTTTTGAAATTCTTCCCATCTGGCCGGTCCTTTCTGACTGCCTGACCGCCAGTGATTTAAAGGAAACAAGCGGGACCTTTCTATGGCACGATCCCTGCCCCACAAGAAAAGATCAAAGGCAGCAGGAGGCCGCCAGAAAGCTTTTAGCTTTAAGCGGCTGCCAGTGCCAGGAGCCGGAACACACAGGCCCCGAAACCAGATGCTGCGGAAATTTCCATATGATGCGGGCCACAGACCCCGAAAAAAGCGAGACCATACGGAAAAGACGCCTGGCGGAATTTCCCAAAGACCTCACCATTGTAAGTAACTGCGAAGGCTGCCTTACTGCATTTGGCAGCGAGGGACGAAATGTTCTCCATCTTTTAGAGCTGCTCTTTGGGGCATCCAAAGCCCGCGGCTGGAAAAACCGCATAAAAACCACGCTTCGTACAAAAACCGGGATCATCTGATATCCCGGTATTTTTCTGCAATAATCTCGATCTTTGTCCCCTTCCGGTAAAGATATCTGAGATAAAACATCCTCCACATGACAAGTAACGGAAAGGTCTTTCTGTAACGGCGCCCCGAGGTGACGATGGATCCCGGAACCATGAAAATGGGAATTCCCGCCTCCTTCATCCGCAGGGAGAATTCATAGTCCTCCATGATGGGAAGCGCCGGGAAGCCGCCCATGGCCGTAAATATCTCCTTTTTTATCCAGATACCCTGGTCGCCGAAGGCAATTCCCTTTCTGGCGCGCCGGTTGGAAAAGTATGTGTTGCAGCCCATAAACGGCCCATCGTAATCAAATTTGATATGGAAACATCCCCACGCCGCCCCCTGTGTCACAGCCCGCTCGATCTGTGCATGGGAATCCGGACAGAGCACGCTGTCACAGTGGACGAACCAGAGAACATCGGCCTTTGCCATTTTTGCGGCGGCATTCATCTGATTTGCCCGCCCTTTGGGACAATCCACCACAGGGAAGCGGCCGCCGATCTTTTCTACGGTATCGTCCTGGCTTCCGCCGTCAGCAAACAGGACCTCCCAGTCTCCGGGAAGCGCCGCCAGCTGGCTCACCATGGACCCGATGGTCTTTCCTTCATTATAAACAGGTATAATCATGGTGATCTTCATGTCAGAAAGTCCTTTCTCACATAGTTATCCAGAAGATTTGTAAGGAACTCCGGTCTCAGATAGGCCTTTAATTTACAAAGGGTATCTTCATTGGTAAGCTCGCGCCCCGGCTCCATATATTCCCGGTATGCCATGGCGCACCAGGTCACTCCTCTTAAGCATGTGACTGTAAAATAGAGGGGCAGCCGTCCGGCCAGCAAAGAGCAGTCCATCCGGCCTCCCACTGCCTTAATATAGGCTTTTACAAAGGCCCGCACCTCCTCCGGCGTCAGAATTACGTCGGTTTTCCAGAAGGTGGTGGTGGGCGCCAGAAAATGTCCAAGATCCTGGGCCGGCTCTGAAAGCAAGGGCTTTTCCCAGTCCACCAGATAGCTTGTTCCGTCCGGATTTATCAAAAAATTGCCGGAATTAAGCTCTGTATTGACCATACAGATGGGAGCCGCAGACGGTTCCCGTAAAGGAAGCTTCCCGATTTCCTCCATAAGAGTGTTTAAAAGCCCGCAGACTTCAGAGTCCGCCTTTTCCCATTCCAGGTAATGTTTCACCATATCCCGGCATTCCTCATAAATGGCCTGGGCAGGGCAGGCCGGACGAACCAGCTTACAGTCTTTGGGAACCGGAACGCTGTGGATATCCGCCAGAATTCCGGCCGCCTGTTCCATATGGCTTTGGTAGTCCAAGGCCGTTCCCGGAAGCCATTCCATCACAAGAAGTTTATGCTCCCTGTCGCAAAAAAGGGGCTTTGGCGTCCGTCCGCTGGGAGTCAAATATTTCAGAGCCATGAACTCGTACCCGATCTGGTCCTCCAGATGCATCTGACTGCCCTTATTGATTCTTAAGACCAGCTTCTGTCCCGAAACGGGATGAAAAAAGCTGTAATTTACATTATACTCCCCCTGCCCCAGAGGGAAAAATTTAAGGTCTGCTCCTTTGGAAAGCCCCAGGGGCCGGAGAAATTCTTCACTTTTTAAATAAGAACAGAGAGGTTCCTCGTATATCACAGACAGACACCTTCCTTTCTGAGTTTCTCCAGATACCTTCCGGTCCTGCTGGCCGGGCAGACTTTATCTGCCAGACCTCTCAAGTCCTCCGGCGTATCCACATCGTCACAGCCAGGGGCCCTGGCAATGCGAAGACCTGCCGCTTCCGCCTTCTTCCATGTATTCTCAAAAACGCTCCCGCCTCCGTACTGCTGGCCTGTAAACACCTGGCTGCACGGCTTTTTCGTCCCGATCATATAATATCCGCCGTCCGAAGTGGGTCCAAGGACCAGATCATTTCTTTGAAGCCCCAGAAAGCCGCTTTCCAGATGCTCTTTCTTCATAAGCGGCAGATCGGTTCCCGTAAGCACGGCCGCATCATATCCAAGGGCCAGTACCTTTTTCAGGGCATGGTCCATTCTCTCCCCAAGACCGTCCCCGGACTGGGCAAAGAATCCGGCCGCCGCGGGGAAAATCTCCTTTAGCTGCTCCCAGTCCGGATCCTCGGTGTATGCAACAAATACGTCTGCCTCCACCTTGCGGTAAACCTCTGAGAGATCTTCTAAAAATGCCCGGTGCAGCCCGGCACACTGCTCAGGAGAAAGGACCGGAAGAAGTCTTGTCTTTGTGGTTCCGGGCCGCGGGACACGGGTAAAGCAGATCACAGCCTTTTTCTTTCCCACCTTAAAATCCAGCCAGCCCCCATACATCTCCTTCCTGTATGCAGCTAAGTCCCGGACCTCGGGAAGATTTAAAAGGCAGGTATCCGGCGCTTCTTCCGTAACTCCGAGCCAGCCGCTGTGCATCCCCTTTTCCGTAACATAGCAGCTTGCGGGCCGGTCGGTATAGAGCTCCGGATGCAGAAGATACACCGATGCCACCACATCCCAGCAATAGGAGGCGGCTTCCCCGTGTTCCTTCTCTTTCACATCAAACCGGTATCCCAGCTTTTCTGCAAGATACCTCCCAGCCGCGCTGCCGCCGCACAGCTTCTCAACGAATTCCTCCTTGGGGAGCCAGGAAGGCTTTAGGGTGTTGTTTCCCGTGAGAATGGAAATATTCCGTCCATGGTTCAGAACACAGGCCGCCGCCTTGGGATTCACTGAAAAATTAAGCTCGTCCAGATGCTTTCCATGGTATAAAACAGGAGCCGTATAACCGCCCATGAGGACAATTTCCTTAAGCTTTCCGAAAAGACCGGAATCCAGAAGATAGGCGCCGTAAAGATTGGTCAGGGAACCGATTCCCACAAAGGATATCTCCCCCGGGCGGGCGTTTACGGTCTCTTTAATAAACCGGGCCGCCGGGCTTTTGGGATCCTCCCCGGCTCCGGCTCCACGGTACAGCGGAATCTGGTCCCATCCGGTCTCCGAGAGCAGGACGGAGGTGGCCGAATACACCTGGTCAGCCGTCCCGTTTCCGAAGGTGCATGTGATTCCTAAGACCTCTGCCTCCTCCGGCCGTCCAAGCAGATAGAAAAGCGCCAGCGCATCGTCCATGGGATATCCCGGAATTCCGGCTGTGCTGTCGCAGTCAAAAATTACATGTTTCATATCCGAACTCCTTTTTACATGGTCTTTCACCATTTTACTATACCAGACCCTTAAAATCATGTCCGGGCTGCTGTTATTTGTAATTTCTATACAGGAGAGCAGTTCCATAGCAATTCCCCATAGCAGGGGAATCGCGTTGACTTTCCTATGGTAAGCTTTTAAAATATTTTGGGGATTTATGGAGCCTTAAGCTCCGGAAAAAAGACCCTCCGTCCCCGGAGGGTAGAAAGAGGAATGTACGATTATGAAACTGAAGAAACTCATGGCCCTGGTTCCTGCAGCCCTCATGCTGCTTACTCTGACTGCCTGCGGCAGCAAAGCCGAAAAGGAGATCGACCTGACTTCCGCTTCATGGGATGAAATCACAAAAGCAGCCGAAGGCACCACCGTCACCTTCTATGGATGGGGCGGAGATGAGAACCGCAACAACTGGCTAAATACCACCGTTGCCGATTATGTGAAGGAAAACTACGATATTACTCTGGAAGTGGTGGGAATGAATATTGACGATATTCTCGCCAAGCTCTCCGGTGAAAAGCAGGCCGGATCCGCCTCCGGCAGCATTGATATGATCTGGATTAACGGCGAGAACTTCTATTCCGCCAAGGATAACGGTCTTTTGTACGGCCCCTTTACGGACAGGCTCCCCAACATGGAGGCCTATATTGATTTAGAGGACCCGGAGACCTTAAACGACTTCTGTATGCCCATTGAAAACTACGAGGCTCCCTATGCAAAGGCCCAGATGGTCATGTATGCCGATACGGCTGTGACCCCTGACCTTCCGAAGAATGCTGATGAGCTTCTGGAATTCTGTAAAAAATATCCCGGAAAGGTGACCTATCCTGCCCTTCCTGACTTTACGGGAAGCGCCTTTGTCCGCAACCTGATCTATGAGACCTGCGGATGGGAGCAGTTCCAGACCATGGAGGCCGATTACGACACCGTAAAGGAAGCCATCGAGCCGGCCCTTACATGCCTGCGCCAGTTAAACCCCTATCTGTGGAACCAGGGAAAGACCTTCCCGGACTCCTCCACGGCCGTTGACGCCATGTTTTCCGATGGGGAGCTGGTCCTTGATATGAGCTACGGCCCCTTCTCCGTTGCGACCGGAATCGAAGAGGGCATCTACACCGATACCACCCAGACCTTCGTATTTGATAACGGCACCATCGGAAACACCAACTACATGGCCATCGCCTTTAATTCCCCCAATAAGGCAGGCGCCATGACCGTCATCAATGCCATATTAAGCGGTGAAGTCCAGCTCACCCAGTATTCCGAGCTGAAAGAGCTTCCTGTGGTCGCAGAGGAAAAGCTGTCCGGGGAAGAAAAGGCAGCTTTTAACGCCGTTGATATGGGACAGGGTGTCCTTACCCAGGCCGAACTTCTTTCCCACCGTCTGCCGGAGATGCCGGCAAACCTGGTTCCGGTGATTGAAGAGATCTGGCTCAACGAGGTTGTGGGAAAGTAAATGAAAAAAAGCAAAAAGCCCTTTTTTCTCCTGCTTCCGTTTTTTGCCCTCATGGCCCTGATTCTATCCTCCGTTTTTCATGTGATCGTGCAAAGCCTTGGATACATTCCGGCCTTCGTGCTCACGAAGCCCACACTTAGCTACTATGCCCGGGTTTTTCACAGCAGCGAATTTCTTGGCTCTGTGATGGTAAGCGTAAAGATCGCATTTTTTTCCTCCGTGGTCTCCGCCATCCTTGGGGTTTTCATCAGCATTGCCCTCATCAAATGCAAAAGGACCACAGGAGGCATGCTCTATGCGGTGCGGCTTCCCATTCTTGTACCCCATGCGGTGGTCGCCATATTTATGATCCAGATCTTATCCCAGACCGGTCTTGCGGCCCGTCTGGGGTACGCTCTGGGTCTTCTTGAAGATTACCCCCAGTTTCCGCAGCTTCTCTATACCCCTTCCTTTTTCGGCACCATCCTGGCCTACGTGTGGAAGGAGGCGCCCTTTGTCGCCTATTTTGTCCTGGCCTTTATGGATGGAATCAGCAGCACTCTGGGGGAAGCAGCCGAAAACCTGGGGGCTTCTCCGGTCCGCAGCTTTTTTGAGGTGACGCTTCCTTTGAGTATTCCCGTGATCTCCAGGGCGTTCCTTATTATCTTTATCTTTGCCTTCGGCGGATATGAGCTGCCCCTTCTTCTGGGCTCCACTCTGCCAAAGGCCCTCCCGGTACAGACCTATCTTTCCTACACCAGCCCGGACCTTTTATTAAGGCCCCTGGCCATGGCCATGAACGGCATCATGCTGTTTCTTTCCCTTGGTATGGCTGCCCTTTACAGCCTGGTCATGAACCGGCTGAACAAAAAAGTCGGAGGTGCAGAATGAAAAACCACCTTTTGCTGCGGCTTTTTCTGGCGGCACTGCTCTTTTGTATTTTCCTTCCCGTGGTCCTCTTAGGTTTATGGAGCGTCACCGGGCGCTGGCCGTGGCCCGGACTTTTTCCAGAAACCTACACGCTCCGCACCATCCGGGAGCTTTTCTCCGGCTCTGCAAAGCTTCCCGGGCTTCTTTTAAGCAGCATTCTCCTGGCCCTTGCGGTGGCTGTCTGCAGCACCATAATCGGTGTAATGACGGCGCGGGCCACGGAGCTTTACCGGTTTCCAGGCCGCTCCCTGGTCCGGTTCGGTGCGTTCCTCCCTCTTCTGGTGCCGGGGACGGTGTTTGCCATGGGAATCCAGATCACTTTCATACGCCTGGGGCTTTCCGACACCATAGGCGGTATTCTCCTGGTACACATCATCGCAGCGGTCCCCTATACCATTACGATCATGACCGATGTGACCCGGGCTGTGGGTAATCATCTGGAGGAACAGGCCATGGTCCTTGGGGCCGGGCCGCACCGGGCCTTTTTTGAAGTCACGCTGCCCTCCCTTCTCCCCGGAATCCTGTCGTCCATGAGCATGGGATTTATCCTGTCATACAGCCAGTATTTTTCGACTCTGATGGTGGGCGGCGGACGGATAAAAACCCTGGCCCTCATTATGGTTCCCTATATCCAGAGCGGGGACCGGGCCCTTTCTTCTTCCTATGCCGTAATCTTCGTTTTTTCGGCGCTTCTGGTATTTTTTATCTTTGAAGGCCTGATTCATCTGGCCCGGAAAGGAGAGACCTGCCATGAAACTGATGCTTAAAAACCTGTCTGCCGGCTATGGTGCGGACCTGGTTCTGAAAACTCTGTCTCTGAATGTAAATGAGGGGGAATTTTTATCCCTTCTGGGGCCCTCCGGCTGCGGGAAAACTACTCTGATGAAAACCATCGCCGGAATTCTTCCGGCCAAGAGCGGCGCCATTTTTCTGGACGGCCAGGACATCACAGACCTTCCCATCCATAAACGGGGAACGGTCATCGTTTTTCAGGACATGCGCCTCTTTCCCCACCAGACCGTGGCGGAAAATGTGGCCTTCCCCTTAAAAATGCAGGGTGTCCCAAAAACAGAACGGTTAAAAGAGGCCGAGCGGTTCCTTGGAAAGGTACAGATGGAGGGATACGGGAAGAGAAAGCCGTCTGAGCTTTCCGGCGGACAGAAACAGCGGGTGGCCCTGGCCCGTGCCCTGGCAGCCAGTCCAAAGCTTCTTTTGCTGGACGAGCCCTTTTCCGCCCTGGATGAAAACCTCCGTGAGGACATGCGGAATCTGGTCCTCAGGCTTCAAAAAGAGTTGGGTATGACCGTGATTTTAGTGACCCATGACCGGGAAGAGGCCCTGGCCATGTCGGACCGGGTGGCCCTCATGTTCCATGGAGAGCTTTTGCAGACCGGAACTCCCCGGGAGATCTATGACCGCCCGTCCTGCCGTCTGGCGGCAGATTATTTTGGAAACTGTGTTTACATCCGCGGACAGGCGGCCTTTGGCACTTTCTCGGGAGGCGGCATTTCCTGCCCCGCACCGGTGGCTGACGGCGCCTGGGACCTGATGCTGCGCCCCCAAAGCCTGGATATGGAAAAACCCGGCGATTACCGTCTGGTGGTGGAGGCCATCTCCTTCCGCGGAAACGATACCCTGATCTCTCTCCGGGCAGAAGACGGTACCCTGTGGAAAAAGGCAGTCACCCAGGCGGTCTCCTTAAAGCCAGGGGATTTTGTCCATGCGTCTGTTTCCATTGAAAACGCCGTTTTCTTTCCCTGCCGGGAAACTTTATAATTCACGAAAAAAATACAGGGGACTCACCAAAACTCCGGTGATTTTCCCCTGTATTTTTACGGCCCATATATTCCGCGGGCCTTTATTCTTTTTTCTTATATGTGGAAGCAGGCCACCTTATGTCCGTTATAGTCCTTCATCTCCGGCCTTGCCTTGCCGCACTCCTCCGTCGCCATGGGACATCTTCCCTTAAAGGGGCATCCCTCCGGGGGATTGATGGGGCTTGGAAGCTCGCCCTCCAGCTTGATTCTCGATTTGCTCTTGGCCACATCCGGATCCGGAATGGGAATGGCTGAAAGCAGGGCTTTCGTATAAGGATGGATGGGGTTTGAATACACCTCATCGGCCTCTCCCTCCTCCACCAGATGGCCCAGGTACATCACTCCGATGCGGTGGGAAATGTAATTGACCATGCTTAAGTCATGGGCCACGAACAGGTAGGAAATTCCCATCTCATCCTGGATCTCCTTTAACAGGTTGATGATCTGTGCCTGGATGGACACGTCCAGAGCCGAAATCGGCTCGTCGCAGATGATGAACCTGGGATTTAAGGACAGGGTCCTTGCAATGGAAATTCTCTGCCTCTGTCCGCCGGAAAACTCATGGGGATAGCGGCGGATATGGTCCGGTTTTAAGCCTACGATCTTTAAAAGCTCGGCGGCCCGCTCCTCCCGCTCCTTGGGAGAGCCTAAAATTCCATGGATTTCCATGGGTTCCTTTATGATCTCACCCACGGTCATTCTGGGGTTTAAGGAGGCGTAGGGGTCCTGGAAAATCATCTGGACTTCCTTTCTGAACTCCTTTTCCTCTGCCTTATTGAATCCTGCAATGTCCTTTCCCTTATAAAGAATCTTTCCTGCCGTGGCCGGATAGATCTTTACCAGAGTCCGTCCCAGGGTGGATTTTCCGCAGCCGGATTCGCCCACAAGGCCATAGGTCTCGCCTTTCCCAACGGTGAAGCTCACATCGTCCACGGCCTTTACGATCTGCTTCGGAGAAAACAGTCCCTTTGTCACATCAAAGTGGGTCTTCACATGGTCCACCACCAAAAGCGGTTCTCTTTCCATATCAGCCATGGTTCTCCCCCTTTCTCCTCTTCGCTTCCTCCAGCCAGCAGGCACACTGGTGGGTCTCGGAATATGTGGTCACTTCCGGCATATGAAGCTTACATACCTTCATGGCCTCCGGGCAGCGGTCCACAAAGGGACATCCGGCCGGAGGTTTCAGTAAATCCGGCGGGGAGCCTGCGATGGGCATCAGCTTCTCCTTCTTCTCCGGATTATGGACACATTTCAGCAGTCCCCTGGTGTAGGGATGCTTTGCCTCATAGAAAATTTCCCGGTCACTTCCGGTCTCCACAATCTTTCCGCCGTACATGATGACAATTTTATCGCACAGACTGGCCACCACACCCAGATCATGGGTAATCATGATGACAGACGACTGTAACTTTTCCTTCATCTCCTTGATCAAATCCAGCACCTGAGCCTGAATGGTCACATCCAGGGCCGTGGTGGGCTCATCGGCGATGATTAACTTCGGATGGTTTGCCAGGGCAATGGCAATGATGATTCTCTGGCGCATACCGCCGGAAAACTCATGGGGATACTGGTTCAGCCGCTTCTCCGGTGAAGGGATCCCCACCTGAGCCATCAGCTCAACGGCCCGCTTTTTTGCCTCCGCATCGCTTACCTTTTCATGGTTTTTTATGACCTCGGTGATCTGTTTTCCGATCTTCACCACAGGATTTAAAAAGGTCATGGGATCCTGGAAAATCATGGACATTTCATTTCCCCGGATTTTCTCCATACAGGCCTCATAGGCCCTGTGGCTGGGGAAAGACTTTTCCGTAATCTCCGTCCCCTTAAAGGTTACGCTTCCGTCTGTGATGGTTCCGTTGGCAGCCAGAAGTCCCATGACTGAATACATGGTCACGCTCTTTCCGCTTCCGGATTCCCCGACGATTCCCACCGCCTCAGACTCTCCCACGGAAAAGGTGATATCACGGACCGCATGGACCGTACCCTGGTCGGTCTCAAAATCCACACTTAAATTTTTCACATCCAATAATGCCATGGTACACCTCCTAGCGGTTCTTCGGGTCCAGCGCCTCGCCGACACCGTCACCGATAAAGTTTAAGGAAAGGACCGTCAGACAAATGGCAAGCACCGGCCATACAATCTGAAGGGGATAGCTTTGAATCACCGAACGGGCCTCACTGGCTAAGGTTCCCCAGCTTGCCTGGGGCAGGGAGATTCCGATACCGATAAAGGCCAGGAAAGACTCGGTGAAAATGGCCTCCGGGACCATGAGCGTCGTGGATACGATGATGGGACCCATGCAGTTGATGATTAAGTGCTTAAAGAGGATTCTCACCTTGCTGGCGCCGATCACGTAAGCCGCCAGGGCAAATTCCTGCTGCTTTAAGGTCTGCACCTGGGTCCGCACCTGTCTGGCCATTCCAATCCAGGAGGAAACGCAGATGCCGAGAAGAACGGAACCGATGTTGGAGCCGAACACCATCATAATGAGAATCACGTAAAGCATGGAGGGGATGGAGTAGATGCAGTCGATGATACGCATCATGACCATATCCACTTTTCCGCCCACGAAGCCGGAAATTCCTCCGTACACCACGCCGATAATGAGATTTAAAAACGCTGCCACAAAGCCAACCGCAAGGCTTATCCTGGCGCCGAACATCAAACGCACCAGAATGTCACGGCCCAGCTTATCGGTTCCTAAAAGATGCTCCATGGACGGCAGGGCATTCCGCACGTCCAAATCCTGGGCGTCATATGTATAGGGCGATACCATGGGCACGAAAATGGCCAGGAGAATCATGATGGTTAAAAACACCAGGCCTCCCAAAGCCAGCTTATTCTTTTTAAAACAGCGCCAGGCGTCCTGGAGATAGGTTTTGCTTTCCATGGCAATGAATTCCGTGTTCTTTTCGCTGTCGTCCAGCTTTTCAAACAGGGAATCATCCAGTACTTCTTTTGTTTCTGTCACAGAACCCACCTCCTATCTTCCTAATTTAATACGCGGATCAATCATCGCGTTGATGATATCCGTAACGATATTTGCAATGATAATAAAGGTACCGTAAAGAATTGTAAGGGCCATGATCATGGTGTAGTCACGGTTGGTAATACTGGTGACAAACTCCGCGCCGATTCCCGGAATGGAATATAAGCTCTCAATGACAAAGCTGCCCGTAAGGAGCGTTGCAATCATGGGACCTGCGTAGGTAATCACAGGAAGCATGGCATTTTTAAGGCCATGGCGCCAGATCACCAGCTTCTCCGAGGTTCCTTTGGACTTGGCAAGCACCATGTAGTCCTGCTTCATAACCTCCCTGAGGCTTGACCGCACCAGACGGGCGATCATGGAAATAGGCGCAAAGGACATTCCCACCGCAGGAAGAATATAGTGGAGGGGACTCCCCAGGCCCACGAAGGGAAGCCACTGGAGCACCACACCGAATAAAAGCAGCAAAAGAACCGACAAAAGGAAGCCCGGCATACTGACGCCCGCCGTAGCCAGCACCAGTACCAGGTTCGTCAGCCACTTTCGTTTCGTAAAGGCCGCCACGGTTCCCAGGAAAATTCCCATGACCAGGGCAAAGCACACACTGACGGCGCCCAGACGCATGGTATAGGGAAGGCCGTTGGCAATGATCTTATCAATGCTTTTTCCCTTCCGGTAGATGGAAACGCCGAAATCACCGCGGACGGCATTCTTTAAATAGATCACATACTGTTCGGTGATGGGCTTATCCAGTCCATATTTCTCATAGAGCTTTTCCAGCACCTTCACCGGGAGTTTTGTGGTCTCCCCCGCAAAGGGCGAGCCGGGAATAATGTGCATCAGGAAAAACGTGATGGTGGCCAGAAGAAACAGGGTTACCACACCCACGGCCAGACGCTTTACGATATACTTTAACATTCGCTTCCTTCTCCTTTAAGATACAAGTCAAACCAGCCCTTCATCTCCTGTAAGCGGCGCACTCTGTGGCGGGGCTTTCCGCTTCTGGATAATTCATGGTTTTCTCCCTCAAAAAGGAGGGCCTTGGACGGCACCCCATGGTATTTGATGGCTGCAAACATCTGCATTCCCTCAGAAAGGGGGCAGTTGTAATCCTTAAGTGAATGGATGAACATGGTCGGTGTCTTCACCCGGTCGGCATAGGCCACCGGAGACCGCTCCCATAACTCCTTCGGAGCCGTCCAGGGAGTCTTTCCGCCGTTCTCATTGACATCAAAGGAAAATCCGATCTCGCTGCATCCGAAATCACTTAACCAGTTGGAAAAACTTCTCTGGCTCACGGCTGCCGCGAACCGGTCCGTATGGCCGATGATCCAGTTGGTCATCCAGCCGCCGTAGCTTCCTCCGGTCACGCCGATCTTTGTCTCATCAATGGCCGGATACAGTCCGCACACATGGTCCACAAATTCCATGAAGTCCTTGAAATCAATGGTTCCGTACTTTTCGCGCAGGTCTGCAAACTCGTTGCCCCGTCCGTCTCCGCCTCTGGGGTTACAGAGCAGCACAAAATAGCCCTCGTTGGCAAACATCTGCATTTCATGGAAGAAGGTATTTCCAAAGGCCACCCGCGGTCCGCCGTGCATGTCAAGGATTGCCGGATATTTTTTCTCCGGGTCATAGTCCTTCGGAAGAATCACCCATCCGTCAATGTCCACGCCGTCGGAATCCGTAAAGCCGGCCTCGTGGAGCTCACCTACGTATTTATCTTTTAAGGCAGTCTCATTCAGGGTGCTTACCTGATGGTACGCTCCGGTTTTGGAGTCATAGAAATAAATTTCCTGGAGCTTTCCGGGTGTCCGGCCCACCATGGCAAAACCGCCCTCTACGGCGTCAAAGCAGTCCACAGAGCCGTCAAAGTCAAAGAGCATAGCTGCCTGGCCGTTTTCCATGACGCAAATCTCTCCCTTGGTCCGCATACAGGAAGTAAAATACGGCTTTCCGTCCAGAACCATAAATTTCTGTCCGCCTCCCAGGGAAATATCCCCTGTGGGAACGGAGCCGATGGAATTTCCATATACGGCCGCCTTTGTGACAGCGCCCTTTTCCCATACATAAATGTCCGGATACTGTCCGCTTCCGTATTTGTCCATGGTATTTCCTGCAAAGAACACTTTAACGCCCGTTTCGCCGTCCGGCTCACAGCCAAAGAGTCCCACATGCATGGAATCTGCATCCTGAAGCACCTTTGTTTCCTTGGTCTTTGTGTCAAAAAGGTAAAGTCCTGTGGTTTTCGGAAGAACCCTGTCATAGGAAACGCCGGAATACACCAGGCTGTCTCCGCAGACCTTAAATCCGTCCATGGCAAAGAACGGTTCCGTCACCCGCTCACAGGCGGCTGTCTTTTCCTCAAAGGTAAATAATGTGCTGCGGAATCTGGATACGAAATAGGCGCCGTTGGCCCAGTAGGGAAGCTCCTCCAAAATATGGTAATCGTTATAGTCCTCTGCGTCCTCTTCCTTCTCCGGCTTATTTAAGTCTACGGTGGCGGAGAATGCATAAGTCCCTTCCGAAAGCTTTTTCATATCGTCCACGGCATAGGGAACCTCAAATGCCTTTTCTGCCTCTCCGCCTTTTAAGGAAAGACGGTAGAAAACGGTTTTATCCTTAAAGCTGCTGCCCTTGTCCTCATGCTTTCTCACAGAGGAAAAAAGGATGGTATCTTCATCGTCAAATAAAAGATTTTTTTCAGCACCAAAGGAAGTCAGTTTTCTGACTTCCTCTGTGCAAAAATCCACGATGTAGATCCATGAATCATAACTATTCTTTTTTTCGTTGGCCTGCTTTACAACGAAAGCCGCCTTCTTTCCTGAGGGGGATGCAGTGATTCCCGACAGGAATTTATAATTCATCAAATCGTCGATTTTCAATTTTTCCATTGTCTTTTCCTCTCTCCCGCTTTACTCAAAATATGCGTAGGAATAGATCGGAACATCGCCCGGTACCATGTATACGCCCTTGAAGTTCTCCTTCTTAAGAGCCGGCTCATTGAAGTCGAATAACGGGATTACATATACATTTTCCTCAACCAGATAAGTCTCGATCTCATGAAGCTTGTTCATGTACTCGGTTCTGTCCACGATCTTTGTGACATCATTCATCATCTGATCGTAGTTGTCATCGGCAACGGCCGGAACCGGCTGCATGGCCTTGGTCCACTGATTTAAGAACTCAGACGGGTCGTTGGTGCACATAAGACCATAACGGGACATATCAAAATCACCCTGGTCAATCTGGTCATAGAAAACGCCGGACTCAACAACCTCAAGCTCTACATTGATTCCCACTGCCTTCCACATCTGCTCCAGCATCTGAGCCACATCGGCATGGATGGAGTTATTGGAATATTTGTACTTTAAGGTCAGAGGATTGGACTCGTCATAGCCGGCCTCTGCAAGAAGCTCTTTGGCCTTTTCCGGGTCATACTGCTGGTAAAGCTGCTTTTCATCTCCCTCAGTACGGAACTCTTTTTCAGCTCCCATCATACCGTGGGGAACGTATCCGTAAAGGGGTGTATAGAAGTTGCCTGCATTGATGGCCTTAACGATCTCATCGCGGTCGATGGAGATGGCAAGGGCACGGCGCACATTCACGTCCTTAAGAGCTTCCGGTCCCTTTTCGCCGGAGTTTAAGTCGATGGAATATACGGACAACTGCGGGCGGTTCCAGAGCTCGTTCTGGTTCTCATAGGTTGCAACGATGGAAGCGTTGATGGCAAGGGCTGCATCCAGCTCGCCTGTCTTGAAGGCGGCTGCCTGAGCATCCATATCGGGCATTACCTGGAAGGTGATCTCATCCACGGTCACGTTTTCTGCATCGTAGAAGTTTTCATTCTTTGTAAGCACTACCTTTTCGTTCTCGTTGCAGTAGTCAAGGACATAAGCGCCTGTGACCGGATAACCCGGCTCCACAGCCCACTCGGAAAATCCTGCCTCGGCCACGTCTGCACGGAGCGGAAGCCATGCGCCTGCACATAAGAGGCCTGTAAAGAATGCACAGGGAGTCTTTAAGTGATAGACAACGGTCGTATCGTCGGGCGCCTCAACACCTGCAAAGGAGAAGGTGTCTAAATCCACCTCTGTGTCTGCCAGATATTCTTCTGCACCTTCCAGATAGCGCACAAGCTTATCGGTAACGAAGCCGTTTTCTGCACCGTAGGTTAAGTTTCTGTTTACGGCAAATACGAAATCATTGGCTGTGATGGGCTCGCCGTCACTCCATGTAATTCCATCTTTTAATTTGATGGTATAGGTAAGGCCATCCTCGCTGATCTCCGGCTCACTTGCTGCCAGATCCGGAACCACGCTGCCGTCCTCTAACTTCTTATAAAGGCCGGAATACATATGGGCGATTGCAAAACGGTTTACGGTCTCTGTGGAAAGGCCCGGATCCAGAGTCGTAAACTGCTGGGCCACGCCAACGGTTACGGAAACCGGCTCGCCGTCCTCAGAGCCCTTATCTTCTGCCTCGGTAACTGCCTCAGAGCCGCTAGACTGTGCCTGGGTGGCACCGTTGTCACTGCCGCTGCTTCCGCAGCCTGCCAGAAGACTTGCACACATGGCAGCGGAAAGCATAACGGAAAGAAATCTCTTTTTCATAATAGTTCTCCTCCTAGTAAAAATGAATCCTGTACATTATACATCGGAGTGAATAAAAATGCAACCTAAATTTCTTCAAATTCCTTCACGATTTCGTCCGACGGAGCCGGAGTTGCAAGACTTACGCCCACCACCAGGACCAGAGCCACCAAAAATGCAGGAAGAAGCTCATAAATATTCCAGATTCCGCCCAGAGGACGCACGCAGTATTTCCACACAAAAATCATCACACCGCCGCCGATCATGCCTGCGATGGCTCCCTCGCGGTTGGAACGTTTCCAGAACAGAGCGCAGAGCATCACAGGGCCAAAGACGGCTCCGAATCCGGCCCATGCAAAGGAAACAATGGCAAAAACGGAGCTGTTGGGATCTCCGGCCATGAAAATGCCGATCAGGGCAATGAAAATAACCGTGGCGCGGGCCACAAAAATCGTTGCCTTCTCCGACAGGTTTACCTTAAAGATTCCCTTTAAAATATTTTCTGACACCGAAGAGGACGCAGCCAGAAGCTGGGAATCCGCCGTAGACATGGTACATGCCAGAATTCCTGCCAGGGTCAGTCCTGCGCCGATGACAGCCAGGAAGCCATGCTGGCTCAGCAGGGTGGCAATCTGAATCACGATGGTCTCCGACTCGGAACCGGACAAGGCCTTGATGGCTCCGGCCTGGGTCATGCCGTATCCAACCACACCGATGAGAATTGCAACCGCCATGGAAATCACCACCCACACAGAGGCAATCCGGCGGGACAGGGCGATGTTATCCTCGCTTTCCGTGGCCATGAACCGTAAAAGAATATGGGGCATCCCGAAATATCCAAGTCCCCAGGCCAGGGTGGACACAATGGTGATGATTCCGTAGGGAGACGCGCTGTTTGTGGCTCCGTCATAGGTGGCAGACAAGGAAAGATAGCCGGGCAGCGCCTCCGCATTGGCCATGACCATATCCCATCCGCCGGAGGTATGGACGCCAAAGGCCACCACGATCACCAGGGCGATGGTCATAACAATGCTCTGAATCAGGTCTGTGGTGCTGGCTGCCATGAAGCCGCCCAGGGCCGTATATCCCACGATTACCACCGCGCTCAAAAGCATGGCTGCCGTATAGGGCACATTAAACAGGGTGGAAAACAGCTTTCCGCAGGCGGCAAAGCCGGATGCCGTATAGGGTACAAAGAAAATAATAATAAACAGGGAAGAAATTCCCAGTAAGATATTGGACGTATCATGGTATCTGTCTGAAAAGAAATCCGGCAGGGTAATGGAGCCAGTCTTTTCGCTGTACCGGCGCAGGCGCTTGGCCACCACAAGCCAGTTTAAATAGGTTCCGATGCCAAGGCCAATGGCCGTCCATGCGGCATCGCAGATACCGGAAAGGTACGCCACGCCCGGAAGACCCATGAGGAGCCAGCTGCTCATATCCGAGGCCTCGGCGCTCATGGCCGTCACAAAGGGTCCCAGCTTTCTTCCGCCGAGATAAAAGTCGCCGGAATCGTTGTTTCGCTTAGAATAAAGGAAACCGACTGCCAGCATGCCAAGCAGGTACAAAAGAATCACCGCTAAAATTCCCAAAGTTCCACTGTTCATACTCTATCCTCCTGAATTGGAATTTTGTGTTTTAGTATACCAGATTCCCCTGTAATTTCAAGATATTTTTTACACCCGGCCCTTTACCTCCCACTTTCCCCGTCCAAAAATGGGCTGTCAGTGTGGCACTGGGGATTCCCATCCGCTATGACGGAAAGGACTGCTATCTGGTCCTCATCTCCGGCTATTCCAGGCTTAACCTGGCATCAAAATGGCCGACACCTGGGTACAGGAATCGGCCTTTCCATCGTAAGTACTATTTTAACCGCCCATCAGATGCCCTACGGCGTGGACTGTAAGGACGGACAAACCATCTTCTGGTTTGAATTCTAATTTTCCTGCACCTGGATCCCTCTTGGCCCCACATGGGTGGCGAAGACGATCTGGGTGCTTGTCTTTCCAAACTTCTGGAGCTGTCCTAAGAAGGTATCAAGCTGCATGGTGCTCTCAAAAGCCACCTTCATAATCACGGAAAACTCACCGGTGACACTGCTGCATTCCAGGATGTTGGGGATGTTCTCCGCATATTTATAGAATTTCTGCTTGTCCTCCGGCAGAACATTCAGATTGATGAAGGCTATGATATGGTATCCTAATTTCATGGGATTCACCTGGGCCTGATAGGCCGTGATGATGTTATCCTTCTCTAACTTCTCAATTCTTGCCGACACCGCCGGAGAAGAGAGAAACGTCTTTTCCGCAATGGTCTTTAAGGATGTTCTTGCGTTCTGCTGCAAAATCTGAAGTATTTCCCTGTCAATATGGTCCATGATCCTTCTCCTTTATCTCATTGCTGCTACGGTCTTTCCTTCAGCAGCCAGTACTACATTTCTATCTCCCCGTGGAATACCTCAACGGCAGGTCCCGTCATGTAAACCGTATCTTTTTCCCTGTCCCAGCGGATAAAAAGGGTTCCGCCTAAGAGAGCCACCTCCACCTCTGTGTCCGTTTTTCCGTTTAACACACAGGCAACGGCTGTGGCGCAGGCACCGGTCCCGCAGGCCAGAGTTTCCCCGGAGCCCCGCTCCCATACCCGCATGGACACGTGGCTTCTGTCCTTCACTTCCACAAACTCTGTATTGGTTCTGTCCGGAAACTTCTCATGGACTTCAAAATACGGACCGATAGCTTCGATTTTCAGGTTCTTCACATCGTCCATAAACACCACGGCATGGGGATTTCCCATGGAAACTCCCGTAAAGGCATACTCCTGGCCGCAGACTGTGATGGACTCTCCAATTTCGGAGGTGCCAACCGGCTTTCCCATGTCCACGGTCACCGTTTCCACCTTCCCGTCCTTCACATGGAGGCTCAAGTGCTTGATTCCCGATGCTGTCTCCACGTCAATTTCTGTTTTATCCACGATTCCATGATCATAGACATATTTTCCCACACAGCGGATCCCGTTTCCGCACATGGCACCTCTGGAGCCATCCAGGTTGTACATATCCATCTGGCAGTCTGCCACCTTGGACGGCTTTATGAGAATCAGGCCATCGGAACCGATTCCGAAATTCCGGTTGCTGACCTTCACTGCTGTTTCAGAGGGGTTTTCCACCGTTTCCTCAAAGCAGTTCACATAGACATAATCGTTTCCGATTCCCTGCATTTTTGTAAATTTCATGTCTTATTCTCCGATATGTTCCATCCCCTGTGCGAGGATTGTTTCTATATGGCTGTCCGCCAGGGAATAGAGAACGCTCTTGCCGTCCCTGCGGAATTTTACAAGCCGCATCTGTTTTAAAATCCGGAGCTGGTGGGAAATTGCAGACTGTCCCATTCCAAGAAGGCTGGCAATATCGCAGACACAAAGCTCGGACTGGCTTAAGGCATAGAGGATGCGGATTCTGGTGGAGTCTCCGAACACACGGAAAAATTCTGCCAGATTTTGAAGTTCCTCGCCCTGGGGCATCACTTCCATGACCTGCTTTACCACCTGTTCATGGACGTGTATGAAATCACAGTGCGGAGCAATTTTTTCGTCTTCTTTCCTTCCCACGTTTTGGCTCCTTTCTGGGGGCTGTTCCTATCGAACCAGCAGCTTGCTGACCTCGAACTGGTCCTCCGGAATGTCTTTCTTCATGTTTAATGCTTCCTGGATGTCGAAATCCACGAACTGGCCGTTTTTGTAAGCCACAATACGGTTGCTCTTTCCTTCGCTTAACAGTTCAGCAGCCTTGGCACCCATGATGGAGGCGTAAACACGGTCCTTACAGGTGGGGGTACCGCCGCGCTGGATGTGGCCGATGATGGTGGCTCTGGTTTCAATTCCCGTGGCAGCTTCAATACGTCTTGCCATGGAGGTGGAGTGGCCGATACCTTCGGCGTTGATGATGATGTGATGCTTTTTGCCGCGTTTTCTGTTTTCTATGATACGGTTGATCAGATACTGTTCGTTGCCGTCGTAGCGTTCCGGAAGCAAGATATCCTCAGCGCCGTTGGCGATACCGCACCATAATGCGATGTAGCCGGCATGACGTCCCATTACCTCGATGATACTGCACCGCTCATGGGATGTGGATGTGTCGCGGACTTTGTCAATGGCTTCCATGGCAGTGTTGACAGCGGTGTCAAAACCGATGGTGTAGTCGGTACAGGCAATGTCTAAGTCAATGGTTCCGGGAAGACCGATGGTGTTTACGCCAAGGGCAGATAATTTTCCGGCACCGCGGAAGGAACCGTCGCCGCCGATGACTACCATGCCGTCGATTCCATGCTTTTTACAGATTTCGGCTCCCTGCTTCTGGCCTTCCTCTGTGCGGAATTCCTCGCAGCGGGCGGTGTACAGGATAGTACCGCCGCGGTTGATGGTGTCAGCTACGCTTACACCGTCCATGTCTACGATTTCCTCCTGAAGGAGTCCTGCATAGCCTCTCATGACACCTTTGACTTTGAGACCTTTGTTGATTGCTGTTCTTACTACGGCACGGATGGCTGCGTTCATTCCGGGAGCATCGCCTCCGCTTGTAAGTACTCCGATGGTCTTAACCTCTTTTTTTGTCATATGATTTCCTCCACGAACTTCCTGTTCAGCCAGGGATTTTTATACTGTGATTGGGGTAATGAGTGAGGGGCGTCCCTCGACTCCGCCGGGCGGAAGCTCAAAAAGCCTTTGGCTTTTTGAGCTTTGCGGCTGTCGTCGCATGCGGATGCACGTCTGAACCCTGCCTGATGTGCAAGCACCTCATTCAGGGTTCAAACGCACATCCGCGCCCGGCTCATAGCTACTAAACATTTTAATCCATTTTCCCCTTGATTTCAATGGTTTTTTGCACAACTTTGACATTTTTTTCACCAAGTATTCCATACAAAACGGACAAAAGAGGGGACTTGGCGTCTATGGACCAGTTTTCGGAGAGTCTTCTCAGCTTTCTTTCTTCCTTTAAATACACCACCACCCGGTCTTTTCCTTCGGAGTTTCTTAAGGCGGCCATGACATTGTCAATTTGATGGTCGTAGTCGTTTTGGTTCTGGAACTGGAGCCAGAGCTCATTGGGGATGCTTTGGAAGGGGACGACCTCCTCGCAGATCAGCTTACCCACCGGGTCGTCTCCGATGGAGACGCGGCCCCGTATGAATACCTTGGCTTCCTCGGTCAGGTTCTGTTTGTTTTTTTCATAAATCTTCGGGAAAATCAGCGCTTCCACCGTTCCTACCATGTCCTCTAAGGAAATGAAAGCCATCAACTGGTTTGTCTTAGTAGTCTTTACCTTTTTGGCTGTTATCATTCCTCCTAAAACCACGCTGGAACCGTCTTCCACCACGGTTTTTCCATCCTCGTCCACAATGAAATCCGAGGTTTTGGCCGTCACGTTTTTCTGCCAGATCTCCCGGTATTCCTCCATGGGATGGCCGCTGATGTAAATGCCCAGGGTTTCTTTCTCAAAGGCCAAAAGCATTTCCTTATCAAACTCTCCCACGTTTGGGAATGCAATCTGGAAGTTTGTCTTTTCCTCTTCCGGCGCAATGTCGAAAAAGCTTAACTGGCCCTCCATCACGGACTTTTTCTCCCGGGCCTTGTTTTCCAAAAGCTCTGCGGAAACATAGAGCTTCTGTTTTCTGGTTCCCGGAAGGGAATCCAGGGCGCCGGATTTTATGAAGCTTTCCAGGGTCCTCTTATTGACCTCCTTGTTGGACATTCTGTTCACAAAGTCCTCCAGGGTGGAGAATGGTCCTCCATTTTCCCGCTCTTTTATGATCACGTCCACCACCGAGCGTCCCACGCTCTTAATGGCGGAAAGGCCGTAGCGGATGCTGTTTCCGGAAACGGAAAAGCTTCCGTATCCCTCGTTGATGTCCGGCGGCAGAATGCCGATTCCCATGTTCCTGCAGGCCAGAATGTACTCGGACACCTTGGTCGCATTGTCCATCACCGAGGTCATGAGCGCCGCCATGAACTCTCTGGGATAATAGTATTTTAAATAGGCAGTCTGAAAGGCCACCACTGCATAGGCGGCCGCATGGGACTTGTTGAAGGCGTACTTTGCAAAGTCCGTCATGTCGTCATAGATCTGGTTGGCTGTGGCCTCGGAGATTCCGTTGGCAATGCAGCCCTTTACGCCCTCTTCCTCGTTGCCGTACACAAAGTTCTGGCGCTCCTTTTCCATCACCGATGCCTTTTTCTTGGACATGGCACGGCGCACCAGATCGCTCCGCCCCAGGGTATAACCTGCCAGGTCCCTTACGATCTGCATAACCTGCTCCTGGTAAACGATACAGCCATAGGTGGGGCTTAAGATCGGCTCAAGCTGGGGGCAGGTGTAGGTGACAGAGGACGGATCGTTTTTGCCCTTTAAATACTTTGGAATAAAGTCCATGGGGCCCGGACGGTACAGGGAAATCCCGGCGATGATATCCTCTAAGCTGGTGGGCTTTAACTCCTTCATGAAGGTTTTGAAGCCGCCGCTTTCCAACTGGAACACGCCCTCGTTTTTTCCCGTTCCGATGGCTTCCATGACCTTCTGGTCATTATAATCAATATGGTCCAGGTCCAGCCTGGTTCCATAGTCCTTTTCAATCATATGGACCGCATCCTGGATTACCGTCAGCGTCCTGAGGCCCAGAAAGTCCATCTTCAAAAGGCCCAGCTCCTCCAGGGTGGTCATGGTAAACTGGGTGGTGATGGTGCCGTCAGCACCTCTGGACAAGGGGACATACTCGTCAATGGAGGTACGGCTTATGACCACTCCGGCCGCATGCATGGAGGTGTGTCTCGGAAGTCCCTCTAACCGCATGGACATGTCGATGAGCTTTTTCACCTGCTCGTCCGTATCATAAAGGGCCTTAAGTTCAGGATTCTTCTTAAGGGCCAGCTCCAGGGTGATGTTAAGCTCCGCAGGAACCATCTTTGACACCTGGTCACATAAGCTGTACGGCAGGTCCATGACACGGCCCACATCCCGGATGACACCGCGGGCCGCCAGGGTACCGAAGGTCACAATCTGGGCCACCTGGTCCTTTCCGTACTTTTCCACCACGTAGTCAATGACCTCCTGGCGTCTTTCATAACAGAAGTCCACGTCAATATCCGGCATAGACACACGTTCCGGATTCAAAAAACGCTCAAACAGAAGCTGGTACCTGATGGGGTCAATGTCCGTGATTTTTAAGCAGTAGGCCACAATACTTCCGGCTGCCGAGCCGCGGCCCGGTCCCACAGCGATGTCATGGGACTTGGCAAAGTTGATGAAATCCCATACAATCAGGAAATAGTCCACGTATCCCATGCTCTTTATGGTTCCAAGCTCATACTGTAAGCGCTCCCGCAGAGTACCGTCGTCCCCGGGGTACCGCTCCTTAAAGCCCTCCTCACAGAGATATTTTAAATAGGTCCAGGAATCGAAGCCCTCCGGCACCTCGTATCTTGGGAGCTTGGTCACGCCGAATTCAATTTCCACATTGCACCGCTCGGCAATTTTATGGGTATTCTCCAGGGCCTCCGGCGCATAGGGAAACAGGGCCCGCATCTCTTCCTCGGACTTCACATAGTACTGGCCGCCCTCATAGCGCATTCTGTTTTCATCGGCCACCTTTTTTCCTGTCTGGATGCAGAGGAGAATGTCGTGGGCCTCCCAGTCCTCGGCATTGATATAATGGCAGTCGTTGGTGGCCACCAGGGGAACATTCAATTCCCTGGAAAGCCTTAAAATTCCCTGGTTCACCTGCCGCTGCATGGGAATTCCATGGTCCTGAAGCTCTAAAAAGTAGTTTCCTTCCCCGAAAATTTCCAGATGCTTTAAGACGGCCTTTTTGGCCTCCTCATAAAGCCCGCGCTCCAGAAACTTCGGCACCTCTCCGGCCAGACAGGCGCTTAAGGCAATGATTCCCTCGTGATACTCCCTTAAGACCTCCTCGTCCACCCTGGGCTTATAATAAAAGCCGTCCACGAAGCCCTTGGACACAATTTTCATCAGGTTCTGGTAGCCCTCATTGTTCTCCGCCAGAAGAACCAGGTGATAATACCTGTCTTCCCCGTGGACATTTTCCCGATCGAACCGGGAGCCGGGAGCCACATAGACCTCACAGCCGATGATGGGTTTGATTCCGGCCTCCCTGGCCGCCCGGTAAAAGTCTATGACACCGTACATGGCTCCATGGTCCGTAATGGCCATGCTGTCCATTCCAAGCTCTTTGGCACGGGCTGCCAGCTCTTTGATCTTACTGGAACCGTCCAGGAGACTGTACTCCGTATGAACGTGCAAATGTGTAAACGCCATCTGTTCCCTCCAAAATCTACAAAAAAGGCTGTTTCTTATTTGAAACAGCCTTGAGGACTTAGTTATTGCTCAGATATTTTTCAATATCGTTGATCGCTTTTTCTTCATCCACTCCGTCAGCCGTCACGACTACCTGCTCGCCAACGGGAAGATCCAACGTCATCATTCCCATGATGCTTTTTGCATTCACTTTTTTGTTATCGCTCTGTACGTAGATCTTGCTCTCGTAGCTGCTTGCAAGCTGCACTAACATCGCAATCGGACGGGCTTCCAGCCCAGAAGCCAGCTCAATGGTTACAGTCCGTTTTGTCATAATATTCCTCCTCATTGCTTTCCTGTCCCCTGCTCACGCAGATGTTCTGCCATGTCGCAGAGTTTTCTGAGCCGGTGGTTCACTCCCGACTTTCCAACAGGCGGTTCCAGGTCCTCACCCAGTTCTTTCAGTGTTGCTTCCGGTTTTTCCAGCCGTGCCCGTGCAATCTGAACCAGCCCCGACGGAAGACTTTCAAAACCGATTGTATCCCGAATGTAAACAATATCGTCCACCTGCTTTAAGGCCGCCGATACGGTTTTATTGATGTTGGCCGTCTCACAGTTCACCTGACGGTTCACATTGCCTCTCATCTCCTTCAGAATCCGAATATTTTCAAATTCCATGAGCGACAAATGGGCCTCCATTACGTTCAACATATCAACAATCTGATTTCCCTCTTTAATATATACCACAAAGTAACGTTTCCGTATGACAATTTTTGCCTCAATGCTGAAGGTTGCCATAATGGACTGGATTTGCTTCGCCTTTGGCTCCGTGGCACATACAATCTCCAGATGATAAAATTTCTCCGGATCACTGATGGAGCCCGATGCCAGAAAGGCGCCTCTTAAAAAGGCGCGGCGGCAGCATGGATTCTGTACCACCACATTTCCAACCACGGAAAGATTCTCACCAATCTCACCGTCCTCAGAAAGCAGCTTTGTAGCCCTCAATACGCGGAGCGCGTCCTCGTGCTGTTTCACACAAACAGAATAAATCCTGTTTTTCCCCAGATGGGCGTTCCGCCGAATCGATATATCAGTACCTATATTAAATGTTTTTTTCAATAATGTAAAGCATTTTCTTGCAACTGTTACATTTTCCGTGTGTATTTTAATGCTGTAATGATCGTTTCCGGAAATCTGAATCCGGCCGCAGAGACTTAAAATGGCGGCGATTTCCGCGATCTGGCAATGTCTGGCCGGGCTTAGCTGCCTGGACAATTCCTCTTTAATACGGGAAGAAAACGACATCTATCTCCCTCCATCTATCTTGGCGTCCCTGTGTTCCAGACGCACCTCGTACCTTGCATCCTCCATAAGCCGCTCATAGACCTGGCAGGCGATGGTCACGGAGCGGTGCTTTCCTCCGGTGCATCCAATGGCAATGACAAGCTGGTTTTTCCCCTCCTGCTCGTATTTGGGAACCAGGAAGTTTAAAAGCTCCATGAGCTTATGCAGAAACTCTTCTCCGGTGCCTCCCTGCATCACATACTCCTGTACGGCCTTTTCGTTTCCTGTATGGAACCGCAGTTCTTCTATATAATAGGGGTTCGGCAGAAACCTCACGTCAAAAACCAGGTCCGCATCGGAGGGGATTCCGTACTTGAAGCCAAAGCTTAACACTGTAATAAAAAGGTGGCTCTTCTCCCTGTCTCCGAAAAACAGGTTTTCCAGCTCCTTCCTCAAATCCTTTGTGAGAAGTCTGCTGGTGTCCAGACGGTAATCGGCCTCGGCCATTAAAAAAGCCAGCTTCTCCCTCTCCAGGGCAATTCCCTTTTCAATCCGTCCGGATCTGGATAAGGGGTGGCTTCGTCTGGTCTCCTTATACCGCTTAATGAGGCAGCTATCGCTGGAGTCCAGAAACAGGATGGAGAACGGGTAAGAATTATCCCTCCATTTTTTGATGATGTTTTCCAAAAGAGGTAAATCCTCTCCGCTTCTTATGTCAATCCCCAGGGCCACATTCCTGGGTTCATTCTGGTCACTTAAGGTCAGCTCCACAAATTTCTCAATCAGAAGGATGGGCAAATTGTCCACACAGTAAAATCCCATATCCTCAAAGATTTTCAGTGCTGTGGTCTTTCCTGCCCCCGACATTCCTGTAACAATGACAAGCTTCACTGCTATTCCTCCCCGAATTGTCCCAAAAGCTTCACTTCCATCTCCAGTGTAACTCCCGAGTGTTCCTTCACCCGTTTTTTTACTTCCTCACAGAGCCTGTAAATATCGGATGCACTGGCATTGTCCCTGTTGATGACAAAACCCGCATGTTTTTCTGACACGGCTGCTCCGCCCACGGAAAATCCCTTAAGACCTGCATCCTCGATCAGTTTCCCTGCAAAATATCCCTCCGGCCGCTTAAAGGTGCTGCCTGCGCTCGGATACTCCAGGGGCTGCTTTTCCTTCCGTTTTCCGGCCAGTTCGTCCATTTTTTGCCGGATGGCCTCCATATCCCCGCATTCCAGGGAAAATTCCGCATCCAGAACCACATATCCCTTTTTCGGGATGATGCTGGTCCGGTAGCCCAGCGCAAGTTCCTTCGCATCCAGAGTGAGAACGTTTCCGTCCGGAGACAGAACCGTGACGCGTTTTAACACATTTTTCATTTCAGAGCCATAGGCTCCTGCGTTCATTACCGCGGCGCCGCCCACGCTGCCGGGAATTCCGGCTGCGAATTCAAGCCCCGTAAGTCCGGCCCTTAAGGCCGCGTTTGCTGCTTTGGAAAGCAGGACTCCGGCTCCTGCCTTTAAGCTCTTTCCTGAAATTTCCAGGTTCTGGAACTTCTCGGTGCTGATGATAACGCCTCGAAAGCCCTCATCGCTGACTAAAAGATTGCTTCCGTTTCCAATCACATAAAAACGGCTTCCCGCTCTTTGGCACGCGCGGCACACGGCCGCCAGCTCGTCCGCGGTCTCCGGAGCCGCATACCAGTCGGCCGGACCTCCGGCCCGAAAGGACGTATGCCGCTTCATCGGTTCCTTGATTTTCACTTCCATGAGTCTTCGCCCCTAAAACCTTTATTCACTTCTTTTTGCAAGGTTGGCCTGTACCCGGTTGTAAAGCTCTCTGGCCGCATTGTACCCCATCTTCTTCTGACGGTAGTTGACAGCCGCAGACTCTACGATCACCGCCAGATTCCGGCCCGGACGGATCGGAATGCTGTGGCAGACCACCTTATTTCCTAAAAATTCCGTGTACTGGTCCTCCAGACCCAGTCTGTCGTATTCCTTATCCTTATCCCATTCCTCCAGCTTGATTACCATGTCAATGGACTGGGTATCCTTAACGCTCTCCACGCCAAACAGCGTCTTCACATCCACAATGCCGATGCCGCGAAGCTCAATGAAATATCTGGTAATGTCCGGGGCAGAACCCACTAACGTCACATCGCTGACCTTCCGGATTTCCACCACGTCGTCGCTGACCAGACGGTGGCCCCGCTTAATGAGCTCCAGAGCCGCCTCGCTCTTTCCAATGCCGCTCTCACCCATGATGAGAACGCCCTCACCGAACACGTCCACCAAAACCCCGTGAATGCTGATGCAGGGGGCAAGCTTGGCCTTCAGCCAGCGAATTACCTCCGCCATGGTGTCGGAGGTGGGCTTTGCACAGGATAAGCAGGGAACGCCGTAATGCATACAGAGAGCCAGAACCTCCTCCTCCGGCATCTGGTTCCGGCAAAAGACCACACAGGGGATTTTGCTGGAGATTAACTTGTCATACATGGCCAGTCTCCGCTCCCTTGTGAGGCCGGAAAGGTAAGCCATCTCCACATTTCCCAGCATCTGGACACGCTCATTGTCAAAATGATCGTAAAATCCCGTAAGCTGTAAGGCCGGACGGTTCACATCCGGATGGGACAGCACAATTTTATCGGTGTCCAGCTCCGGTGTCAGGTTTTTAAAGTCCATTTTATTGATTAATTCGGTAATGGTAACTCCGTACATACTATTCCCCTTTCTGTTTCTTCATGCATCTTTCCTCATCCTAGCACAGATTCCCCCGGTTGTCACTGGTTTTCCTTTTGGGGGGTATGGAAAAAGGCATATACGCTTTCTGCCGCCCTCTGGTTCATCCCTTCCGTGGATGCCAGCTCTTCCACTTTGGCATCCCGCACGGCCTCTAAAGATTTGAACCGCCGCATCAGGGCCTTTCTTCTGGCGGGGCCAATGCCCTCGATCTCGTCTAACACCGAGCGGACCTGCCCTTTGCTCCTCAAGCTTCTGTGGTACTCGATGGCAAACCGGTGGGCCTCGTCCTGGATTCTTGTGATCAGCTTAAAGCCCTCGCTGTACCGGTCAATGGGAATCTCCACATTCTGGTAGTAGAGACCTCTGGTTCTGTGGTTATCATCCTTCACCATGCCGCAGACCGGAATGGAAAGCTTTAGCTCCTCCAAAACCTTTAAAGCCACGTTCACCTGGCCCCGGCCGCCGTCCATCATGATCAGGTCAGGGAATCTGGTGAAGCTTCCGAAGGCCTCGTCCCGGTCCGTCTCGTCAAGCTCCCGCTTTTCCTCCAGGCCATGGAGGAACCGTCTGGTGAGCACCTCTTCCATGGAGGCGTAATCATTTGGCCCCTGCACGGTCTTTATTTTAAATTTCCTGTAATCGTTCCGCTTTGGCCTTCCGTCCTCATAAACCACCATGGAACCCACGGACTCAAAGCCGCTTATGTTGGAAATATCGAAGGCCTCAATCCGCTTCACCCGGGCAAGTCCCAGCCATTCTCCCACCTGGTTCATGGCACCGATGGTCTTTAATTCTTCCCGCTTTATTTTTTCCTTGTCCTGGGAAAGTACCAGCAGGGCATTTTTTGCCGCCAGCTCCACCAGCCGCTCCTTCTGTCCCTTTTTCGGCACCACAAATTTTACGTTGGAGCCGCGGCGCTTGGTAAGCCACCTGCTGATTAAGTCCATCTCCTCGAACTCCTGCTGCACCCAGATTTCCCTGGGGAGAAAGGGCGTTCCGGCGTAAAACTGTTTCACGAAGCTGCCGATGATCTGGCCGTCGTCTCCGGCCGTCACAGCCGATACATGGAAGTGCTCCCGGCCGATGAGCTTTCCGTCCCGGACAAAGAACACCTGGACCACCGCGTCCTCGTTGTCCCTGGCCATGGCGATAATATCCCGATCCTCCATGCTCTGACTGGTAATCTTCTGTTTTTGGGCGATCTGCTTTACGCTGTTTAAAAGCTCCCGGTACTCGATGGCCTTTTCAAAATCCATCTCCTCCGAGGCGGCCAACATCTTTTCCTCTAACATCGTAAGAACCGGAGCGTAATGGCCGTTTAAGAATTCCAGGGTCTGGGCCACGGCCTTGCCGTATTCTTCCTTTGAAATATAGCCCTGGCAGGGGGCCGAGCACTGCTTGATATGGTAATTTAAACAGGGGCGGTCCTTTCCGATATCTTTGGGAAGCTGCCTGGTGCAGGTCCGGATTTTCCAGAGCTTATGGATTAAGTCAATGGTGTCTTTTACGGCTCCTGCGCTGGTGTAGGGGCCGAAATATCTGCATTTGTCCTTTTTCATGGTCCGGGAAAACAACACCCGCGGGAACGCCTCATCGGTGGTCACCTTGATATAGGGGTATGTCTTATCGTCCTTTAACATGGTATTATATTTGGGACGATGTTCTTTTATGAGGTTGCACTCTAAAACCAGCGCCTCCAGCTCCGAATCGGTGATGATATACTCAAACCGGGCGATTCTGGAGACCATTTTTTCGATTTTTGCCGTCTTGTTGCGGCTGCTCTGGAAATACTGACGCACCCGGTTTTTCAGACTGATGGCCTTCCCCACATAAATGATTTCATCATGCTTATCATGCATGATATAAACTCCCGGCGAGGCTGGGAGTTTTTTCAGTTCTTCTTCTATATCGAAAAGATTTTCATTCTCTGTCAACGCAACCGCTCTCCGTCAAATTTTTTTAACATCAGAATGTGCCGCTTGATGTCGGCAATCTGCTCATAGACCGTTTCTCCGGACGCCTGCATGTCAAGGACCATGCAGATATCGTCCACTTCTTTCCTGGTGGCCTTTGAAGAAAGCTTCTGCAAGGCCTCCAGCATCTTATCGTATTTCTTTTCGTCCATAGCATCGAAAAATTCCAAAAGATAGGCGTTTGGCCCCGGCTGGCATGGCGGTTCTTCTTTACCGGAGTTCACTTCCACCTTTTCAAACCGGAATTTCTGCTTTACATCCGGATATTTTTCATGGTCCACCTCTTCCATGAACATGGACAGGGGGCGCACCCACACCTTAAACTCCCCGTAAAGGGCCTGGTACACCACCATTTTCTCTCCGGTTTCGGAATGAAAGGCGATGGTCACAATCTGATACATCTTATTTTTAAAGTGCCGGTAGAATTCTCCCGGCACTGGCATGGTTCTTTCCTGATTCATTTTTCCTCCTCCCGGTTCCACCCGGGGAGCATCTATTCTCCGGCTTCCTCCGGACGGAAATGGTAGCGGTTGGCGGCGCTCCACAGCATCCACTCATCGTACCCGGCGTCCTTCACCGCCTGTATCTGCTTTTGTATCTCCTCATATCCGTAGGAAATATATTTTCCCTCTCCCAGATAGGAGGCCGTAAAATCCTGAAGCCATGGTCTTACCACGGCCTGGCTGCTCACATGTCCGTCGGCCCCGGCCGCCTGGTCCATGACAGTTTTGGACTTCTGTAAGGCTGCAAGGACCGTCTCATAGGGCTGCTTATCCGGATATTCCAGACCAAAATTTCCCGGACCATAGTGGGACGGGTAAATCATCGGACAGATATAGTCCAGATGCTTAGCCATTTCCGTATAGATCTGGCCCACGGCATTGGCGTCAATTTCACTGTCTATGATGGTTCCGAACACATCCGCAGACACGAAAAGCCCCTGGGATGCCAGATTTTCATAGGCATATTTCACAAATTCCGTAATCACATCGGTTTTAGAACGGCCCTTCGTAATCTCCTCGTCAAAAACCACCTGCTTCATGGTTCCTTCGGTGGAGAACCGGATATAGTCAAACTGGACCTCATCGAAGCCGGCTTCCTTTGCAGCCGTTCCCACTTCCACCAGATAATCCCAGACCTCTCTCCGGTAGGGGTCTACCCAGGCCATTCCCTGCTTATCCCGGTACAGACTTCCGTCTGCCAGATGGAGACTCCACTCCGGCTTCTGCTCCGCCAGGTAGGGGTCCCGGAAGGCCACCACGCGCGCAATGACATAAAGCCCACGTTCCTTTAAAGAAGAAATCAGGCTCTTGATATCCTTCACGTAGGGGCGGCATGCGCCGATCTCCGTCACCACAGGGGAATCAATCTGGCAGGTAATCCGGCCCTGATCGTCCTTAAAGTCGATGACCACCGTATTGATTTCCGTTCCCTCCATACTGTCCAGGATGTTCTGAAATAACTCCGTGCTGCCGGACATGGGACCGGAAATATAAATTCCGCGGACCTTTGTCGGCTCACGTCCCGGCAGTGCCGGGTTATTCTCATCCACAATGCGGACAGAAATGGTCTTGTTCTTCTCCGGTCCTACGTTTTCGATGACTTTAATTCCGCTGGTTTCCTCCTCGGTGGGCTCTTCCTCCGGTATCTGAGTTTCGGCCGCCGTTTCCTCCTCCGGTGCGGGTCTGGAACAGCCCATCAGGGCCAGGAGTCCTGCAAGGGAAACCGCAAATAACCATCTTTTCATGTTTTTCGTTCCTCTTCCGTAGTTTCTAGCTTTTTCTATCTTAACATAAGTATGACCAATATGGAAAGAAAAAATTTTAAAAAACTACTGTTCAAATGTAAATTTTTGTAAGATAATAGAAATATATGTGAAAATATATACAGGAGGAACATGCAATCATGCAAAAACAGGGGTTCGACAACGACAAATACCTGGCCATGCAGTCTGATCACATCCGTGAGCGCATCGGCCAGTTCGGCGATAAACTGTATCTGGAATTCGGCGGCAAGCTCTTTGACGACTACCATGCCTCCAGAGTTCTTCCGGGCTTTGAACCGGACAGCAAGCTCCGCATGCTGATGCAGCTTGCCGATCAGGCGGAAATCATCATCGCCATCAACGCAGCCGACATCACAAAAAACAAAATCCGCTACGATCTGGGAATCACCTACGATCTGGACGTGCTCCGCTTAATCCGTGTCTTCACGGACCGGGGCCTTTACGTGGGCAGCGTGGTCATCACCCACTATTCCGAGGTTCCCGCCATTGTCCAGTTTAAAAACAAGCTGGAAAAAATGGGAATCAAGGTCTACCGCCACTACACCATAAACGGCTACCCCAGCAATATCCCCCTCATCGTAAGTGATGAAGGCTACGGAAAAAATGACTATATCGAAACCTCAAGGCCTCTGGTTGTGGTCACGGCTCCCGGACCCGGAAGCGGCAAAATGGCCACCTGCCTTTCCCAGCTCTACCATGAAAACAAGAGGGGAATCAAGGCCGGATACGCCAAATTTGAGACCTTCCCCATCTGGAACCTGCCCTTAAAGCATCCGGTGAACCTGGCCTATGAGGCCGCCACCGCCGATTTAAACGATGTGAACATGATTGACCCCTTCCACCTGGAGGCCTACGGAAAAACCACCGTAAACTATAACCGCGATGTGGAAATCTTCCCGGTTTTAAGTGCCATCTTCGAGGGAATTTTCGGGGAATGCCCCTATAAGTCCCCCACCGACATGGGCGTCAACATGGCAGGCCTTTGCATTGTGGACGACGAAGCCTGCCGCGAGGCATCCCGCCAGGAGATCATCCGCCGCTATTACCAGGCCCTTGGAAAGCTGGTAAAGGACGAATCTGCCCACGACGAAGCCTATAAGATCGAGCTGATTATGAAGCAGGCAAAGATCTCCCCGGCAAACCGTGCCGTGGTTCCCGCTGCCCTTTCCCTGGCTGAGTCCATCCTGGCCCCGGCTGCGGCCTTAGAGCTTCCGGACGGAAAAATCGTCCTTGGAAAGACAAAGGAGCTTTTGGGCGCTTCCGCTGCCGTTCTCTTAAATGCCGTAAAAGAATTGGGCGGAATTGACCATGACCTGGATTTGATCTCCCCCGAGTCCATCGCTCCCATCCAGGAATTAAAGGTGAAATATTTGGGAAGCACCAACCCGAGACTGCATACAGACGAGGTTCTCATCGCCTTATCCACCTGTGCGGCCACCGATGCAAATGCCCAGAAGGCCTTGGAACAGCTTCCCAAGCTCCGCGGCTGCCAGCTTCACACCTCCGTGCTCCTGTCGGATGTGGACACAAAAATATTCAAAAAACTCGGAATTGACCTGACCTGCGAGCCGGTTCAGGGCGATAAAAAATAAACCAACAAAAGGAGGACTAAAAACCATGAGCGAGCTTCTTCCCAAAGAGTTAAAGGCCTACATTGACGCCAATCAGGACACCCTGGTAAAGCTTCTGGATACCCTCTGCCGAATCCCCTCTCCGTCCAACCACGAAGAGCTGCGGGCAGAATTTATCCGTGACTGGTTTGAACAAGAGGGCTGCAAAGGCGCCTACATCGACAGCGCCTTAAACGTGATCTATCCCTTCCACTGTGAGGAACAGACCAATCTTCTGGCCTTCACAGCCCATTCCGACACCGTATTTCCCGACACCACTCCCTTTGATGTGGTTTACGACGGCGACATCATGCGCTGCCCCGGCGTCGGCGACAACACCTCCAACCTGTCCATCATGATGCTTTTGGCAAGCTGGTTTACGAAAAATAATTACGTTCCCAAGCAGGGAATCCTGTTTGTGGCCAGCTCCGGCGAAGAGGGTCTTGGAAACTTAAAGGGCTGCCGCCAGCTTCTGGAAGATTATAAAGGAAAGATTTCTGTTTTAGTTGCCCTGGACGGCTCCTACGACTCCATCGTCACCGATGCGGTGGGCTCCCTCCGCTACCGGGTAGGCGTTCACACCGAGGGCGGCCATTCCTACGGAAAATTCGGAAACTTAAACGCCATCCAGGTACTGTCCTCCATCATCAACACCCTGTACACCTACAAGGTGCCCACAGCCGGACGGAGTACCTACAACGCAGGAACCATCACCGGAGGCACCTCCATCAACACCATCGCCCAGTATGCGGAAATGCGGTTTGAGTACCGCTCCGATGTCCGCGAAAGCCTGTCCTCCATGAACCAGTTCTTCCTTTCGGTTCTGGATTCTTACCGGAATATGGATAAGGTTGAGATTGAGTGCGAGCTTTTAGGAGAGCGTCCCTGCACCGGAGACGTGGACCATGCGGCACAGGACGCCCTGATTGAAAGAGCCCAGAATATCATCGAGGCCTTCACCGGAAAGCGGGTCGGCTGCCATTCCGGCTCCACCGACTGCAACATCCCCCTCTCCACCGGAATCCCGGCCATCTGCTTTGGCGGACACATGGGAACCGGAGCCCATACCCGCGAGGAGTTCTTAAATGTAAAAGACCTCCATCTGGGAATGGAGATCGTGGCTGCCTTTATGATGACGTATTTTTAGAAATTTCCTGTGATATAAGTTAGTCTATGTAATAAAAAAGCACGCTGCAGGACCCATAAGAATCCGGCAGCGTGCTTTTTGGGTTTGAGGGAGAAAACCAAATTTATGAATCGAATGTGAGAATTACCTTACCTGCTCCGCTGTTTTTGTCTTCCAGCGTTTCAAATGCTTTCTTGTATTCACTGGCCGGGAACACGTGGGTTACCAGCTTGTGAACACGGTCCAGCCGCCCCGGCAGATTTTCAATGGTCTCCGGGAATTTCTGGTACTGGTGTCTGGTACCGAGAATTGTCAGCTCCTTGGCGTTTAACTCCTTAAAGTTCACCGGAATCGGTTCCTTTCCAAAAGTCATGGCCACCAGGCAGCCCGCCGGAGACAACTGCTCCACCGCATGGGCCATCAGGGCCGGAACGCCTGCTGCCTCAAAGATCACGTTGACGCCCTCATGGTCTGTCAGCTTGTCGATGAAAGCATCCAGATCTTCCTTCACGGGGTTGATAGAATAATCAGCTCCGAAATCCTTTGCCATGGCCAGGCGGTTTTCGTTGGGCTCCGATACGATGACCGTGGCGCCCTTGCTCTTTGCCACATCAGCGACAATCAGACCGATGGGGCCTGCACCGTGAACCAGCACCACATCGCCGGGCTTTACATTTCCTCTCCAGGTGGCCTGTGCGCCGATGGTGTAGGGCTCGCAGGTGGCCGCTTCCACGTAGGTCAGCTTTTCCTTATCAAACTTATATACCTGGGAGCGTGGAACCACTGCGTACTCTCTGAAGGTTCCATCCACGATGCAGCCTAAAACCTTTAAGTCCCGGCATACATTGTGGTGGCCGCTTCTGCATGCATAGCAGGTTCCGCAGTATGTAATGGGTTCAAACACAACGCCGTCTCCCGGCTTTAAATCGGTTACATTGGCGCCCACGGCCTCGATCTCTCCGGCTGCCTCATGTCCGATGACCCTCGGATATACAGCATAAGGATTGCTTCCATGATATACATGGACATCGGAACCGCAGATGCCGGTGGCATGGATTTTCACAAGTACCTGGTCCGGGCTTGTGATTTCCGGCTTTTCCACCTCAAGCATTTCCATTTTATTGGGTTCTGTTACTGTAATTGCTTTCATGTTTTTTACTCCTCCTGCTTTCCTAAATACCCGGGCAGGATAAGAAACCGCCGTCCACTGCGATTACCTGTCCGGTAATATATCCCGACATGGCGGGATCTGCAAAGAACTTCAGCGCTCCCGTAAGTTCCACCGGGTCTCCCAGTCTTCCCATGGGGGTTCTGTGAATTACATTGTAGTATCTCTGGGTGTAGGTTCCGTCCGGATTCACATACATGTCATGGTTTAAGGGAGTCAGGAAGTAGCCCGGGGCTACTGCATTGACGCGGACCTTTCCGTACTCGTTGGAAAGGTAGTTGGAAAGCCATTTGGTGAACATGTCCACAGCCGCTTTGCTGGATGCATAGGCCGGAACCATGGTCAGGGCGTCATAGGCTGCCATGGATGTGATGTTGATGATGGAGTTGCCTTCCCGGCCCACCATATCCACTGCAAACACCTGGCTGGCCATGACAGTTCCCAGCCAGTTCACATTCATCACCTTAAGGAGTCTGTCGCCGTCAATATTAAATAAGGTACGTGTTTTTCCAAGAATTTCGTCATAGGCCGCCTTGGGATCGGCTGCTTCCAAAGAAACCTTAGCCACTTCCGTGTCTTTTTCATCTCCGGCCTCATAGGCCTCCTTGGTGGTCTTTGCCAGGGGATCCTGAATTCCCGCACAATTGATCAGCACATTGCATAAGCCAAGCTTTTCTCTTACGGTCTCTCTTGCTGTCTCTAAGGATGCCTTGTCCACCACATTGCACTGTACGGCAATGGCTGTGCCGCCGTTTTCCCGGATGTCTGCTGCAACCCGCTCTGCTGCCTCAAGATTAAAGTCCAGGACTGCAACTTCTTTTCCGTCCTTTGCAAATTCCTTTGCAAAAATACTTCCCAGGCCGCCGCCTGCCCCTGTAATCACAACAATCTGTTTCATATATTATGCCTCCATTCTGTGTTTACTAAATTTAGCCGAACATGCTGGGGATCCATAAGGTGATTCCCGGAATGAATGCCACCATCATAAGAACAACCAGGCTGGCTGCCAGAAACGGCATCGTTGCCTTAAAGCCCTTGAAGGCCGAGATCTTTGCAATCTGGGATGCCGTACAGGTACACATTCCAACCGGCGGTGTGGTAAGGCCCAACATCAGGTTTAAAATACCCATCAGTGCAAAGTGCACCGGGTCCATACCAACGGCTGTCGCAACCGGAAGAAGTACCGGGAAGGTAATTAAGATGGCTGCAAGGCTCTCCATGAACATTCCCACAAAGATCAGCACCACATTGATTAAAAGGATAACTACAATTCTGTTGTCTGTAATACTTAAGATTCCATTGGCAACCATCTGCGGAATCCGCTCTGCTGTCAAAATATAAGCAAACACGTTGGCAAGTCCGATCAGGATGATGATGCTGGCACAGGAACGCATGTTTTCCCATACGATTCTCGGAACATCTGTGATCTTGATTTCCTTGTAAACAAATACACCTACGATCAGGGCATAGACACAGGTAACGATGGATGCCTCTGTGGGAGTGAAAATACCGGAAAGGATACCGCCAAGAAGAATTAACGGCATTAAAAGTGCCCAGATGGCATCCTTTGTAGCTTCCCATCTTCCCTTCCAGTCCATTCTCTCATGCTTCGGATAATGGCGCTTTACGGAAATCAGATAGGTGGGAACACAGAGGGCAAGTCCCAGAAGAATTCCCGGAATCAGTCCCGCCTGGAACATTTTACCTACGGATACGCTGATACAGGAACCGGCAATGACCATGGGCACGCTGGGCGGAATGATCGGTCCGATTACTGAGGAGCTGGCCGTCACCGCAACGGAGAAATCATCGTCATATCCGTCATCCACCATGGCCGGAATCAGCATGGCTCCAAGGCTGCACACATCGGCAATTGCCGTACCGGAGATTCCTGCGAATACCATACTGGCCACAATGTTTACCAATGCAAGGCTTCCTGTATAATGCCCCAGGAACGCATTACAGAAGTTTAAAATACGCTTTGTGATTCCGCCGCCGTTCATCAGGGCGCCTGCCAGCATGAAACCGGGAATGCAAAGCAGCGTAAACGAGTCAATTCCTGCATAGAACTTCTGGGCTACAACGGTCAGCGGAATTCCGCTTCCAACCAGATAAAATAAGGAAGAAAGGCCCAGGGAATACGCAATCGGCACGCCGAAAAGCAAAAGTGCCACAAAAAGAATAAACATCATCGCAACCATATGCTATTTCTCCCCCTTTCCAAGATTCATAATTTCCTGCAAAATCTTTACCACGCAGTAGATCGCGGTCAACGAGAAAATCCCCACGGGAACTGCGTAGAAGATACTCATGCTGATCTGAAGAGATGCGGATACGGTTCTGAAACCGGTCTTATACAATACCAGAGCCTGCTTCACGCCAACAAAACAGAACAGAGCAATCAGTCCGTGAATCAGAATATGCAGAAGGCTGCTTGAAACCCCGTGGATCCTGGATGTGATCACATCAATGACTGCGTATTCTGCATATTTAATAGCCATGGGGGACCCGAACATGATGGTGTACATGAAAAACAACCGGGTCATCTCATCGGTCCAGGGAGCAGAAAAGCTGGGGGTGTATCTGGCAATCACCTGTATCAGGGTACAGATACTTACCAGTCCAAAGGAAATGGCTGTGAGGTAGTGAAAGATTTTATCGAAAAACATATCAATTTTTTTCATTTCTATCTCCTGCTGTTATCTGTGGAAAGACCGCCTGCTGCCAGCAGGCGGCCCGTTCATCTACTTAACTTTATTTTGCGTTGGCTTCAGACATCTCACAGATCTGCTGATACATCTCCCAAAGGCCTGCGCCCTGCTCTTCCAGATAAGCCTGGATGACAGGAAGCATTGCTTCCTTGAAGGCTGCACGGTCCACATCGGAGTTTACAGTCATGCCTGTGTCAATTAATTTCTGAAGGTATTCGTCCTTGTGCTCATAGTAGTAATCGTTGGTCCACTGCTGCATCTCTTCTGCTGTCTCGTCCAGCCAGCCCTTCATTTCATCATCAAGGCCGTTGTAAAGATCTGTGTTAATCAGGTTGAAGATGGTGGAGTATACGTGGTCAGTCTGGTTTACAACCTTCTGCACCTCATAGAAGCTCTGGTCATAGATGAAGTCGTAGGGGTTCTCCTGCATTTCCACAACACCCTGGCTTAATGCGTTGAAGGTCTCACTTAAAGCGATGGAGGAGCAGACAGCACCTGCGGAGTTCCACATATTGGTATGCAGAGTGTTTCCGGACATACGCATCTTACGTCCCTGTAAGTCTGCCGGAGTGTTGATCGGCACGTTGGAGGTCAGCTCACGGGCGCCGCGGAGCTGGTACCAGAGTACATGGAAGCCAGCTTCCTCGAAGTCATTCTTAATGGAAGTTCCGATTTCGCTCTCAACCATGTTCTGCACATCTTCCTCGGAGTTGAAGGCCCACGGTGCTTCCAGAAGTGTTGCGCTGGGAGCGTAGCCGTTGAAGCTTCCGCCGGACATGGTCATGCTGGTGGTTCCTAACAGCATTCCTGCCAGGGAGTCTGCCTCAGAACCGGAGGAGCTGGACGGATAAATTTCTACTTTGAAACGTCCGCCGGATTTCTCTTCCAGACGATTCTTGAATTCTGTTGCTGCAAGTCCCCACGGATGCTCCAGGGAAACGGTCAGGTCATACTTTAAGGTTACAACATCTCCGGACGGAGCGTTGGTTTCTTTGGCCGCCTCTGTCTCTTTGGCTGCCTCAGTTCCTGCCGGTGCGGCCGTGGTGGCTGCGCTGCCAGATCCTGAGCTGCATCCGAACAGCATGCTGGCACATAATGCCATGGATGTGAGTACTGCTAACTTTCTTTTCATTGTTTCTTCCTCCTGTTATTTAATATAATGTGTGACCCCTTTTGTCACATTTCTTTTCTATCTGTTAAAACTTCCGGATTCTGTCAATACATGTGGCATAATCATCATCCTGGAAGAACAGTTCCTGTTTTCCGAGCACATACCCTTCCACACCGCAGTTGTGGTATAAGTCTGTGATCACCTCTCTGGTGGCGCCGCCATCCAGCATCAGATGGTAATTTAAGCTGTGTTCCTGTCTGTACCGGTTCAGATCGATGAACTTCTGTCTTGTATAGGGCATGAACTCCCTTCCGGCAAAGCCCGGGTTCACGGCCATGATCATCACATAATCTGTAATAGGAAGCATGTCCTTTACTGTCTCCAAAGATGTACAGGGATTTAAAATAAGTCCGGTTTTCTTTCCCTGCATCTGGATTAACTCCAGAGTCGCCGACGGGATCAGTTCCGATTCGGGATGGATGTAAATGATGTCAGCTCCTGCCTGGGCTACCCGCTCAATATAACGGTGAGGATTCATCACCATCATGTGGCAGTCAATCAGTTTGTGGGCGCCTTTATCTGTAATCCTGCGAATCATCTCCAGTTCGCGGATAGACATTCCGAAATTATGTACAAAGGTTCCATCCATCAAATCCACATGGTAGATGTCCATATCGGTTGCATCCAGTTTTTCCACTTCTTCCCGAATATTGTCGATGGGCAGATTCAGGATGGAGGGGCACAAAATTTTACGCTGCATTTCCATACCAGTCACTCCTCTAAATGTTTGTTTTAAAATGTATACTAGTATAACTTTTGGTTAGAGAATATCACAGTGTTGCACAAAATGCAATACATGAATCCATTTTCCCTCTTTTTCACGAATATGCGGCAGAATTTTTGTGCATTTTCACCATTTTATCGTTATTAAATTATCAAATCAACGGCATTTTGTCGTTTTCATTTGGGCGGCCCCCGCTTCCTTTTCGCTAATTTTTCTCCATTTTCCGCAAATTTAGGTGGTATACATTTTGCCAAATTGGACCGATTTTATCCGCTTTTTTGCCATTTTCTCTTGAACATATGGGGAAATCATTGTAAAATGTATACAAATAGTGCATATTCCGTAAAAATATGCCTGTTTCTTACGTTCTCGTAAGCAAACTATATTATGTCAAACCAGGAGCAATTTTATGACAATTCCCACACAACAACCTACCAACCTGACCCAGACCATCTATCACCACCTATGGCATGAGATTGCCTATCTTCATCTTCTGCCGGGAGAAAAGCTCAGCGAGGTGAAGCTGGCCAAGGAGTTCAACTGCAGCCGTGTTCCCGTCCGCGAGGCCATCCACCTTCTGGTGGCTGACGATGCACTGGAGGCCCGTCCCCAGAGAGGCAGCTTTGTCACTCTTATCAACCTCCAGCAGTTATCCAGGATCCGGTATCTGCGCGAAGCTCTGGAGCATAAAATCATCATGGATGGCTTCCGCTCCGGTGCCTTTGAATCTGCCCTGCCCTATCTGGAATTTCTCACGGAGCGCCAGGAGGAAATGCTTCGTGCCTCTTCCTATGAACTGGCCTTCCAATTGGACATCGAATTTCACCGGCTTTTTTACAACCTTACCGATAAAGAGTTTGTCATCGCCCATACCGGAGAGAGAGACATCCATTACCTGCGGGCCAGACTTCTTTCCCTCCAGTTGGAAAAGCCGCTGACTATGCCCTACCAGCACCGTGCCATCGTGACCGCCATCAAGGAACACGATGAAGCAGCTTTGGAAAAGGCAATTTTTGAACATCTCAGCAACGTAAACACCGTATATGCCCAGAATCATCCGGCCGCGACCCCCTATGTGATCGCTGCCCCGACGTAATTTCTGTTTCCGGGAGCGTTCCGCGTGCGGTGTGGTTTCCGCGTGCAGCCCGGTTTCCGTGTGCGGCCTGGTTTTCGCGTACGGCCCGGTTTCCACGTGCAACGCACGGTTTCTGCGGCAAGCAGTTTCCTCGTATGACATGAAAAACAGGCAGGTCCGGAGCTTTCCTTTCCGAAAGCGTTCCGGTCTGCCCGTTTTTATTCCTGCCTGTTACTGGTTCAAATATTTTTTAAGAGTCTTTCTCACCGCACCAGGTCCTTCAATTTCCTCTAAGAACATGGTTTCAATTCGTTCACCGATTCCTGCCTCATAAAGATTGCTTCCGAAAATGTTGGCATTGGACAGAATCTCCTTTAACTGTCCCTTATAGGTTTCCGGCTTTCCAACTTCAATGCCGGAAAGAACCTTAGTAAGCTCCGGAATCATCGGATCGGAGGACAGCTCAAAGGCATTTCCTTCATCATCCACCGCAAGAAGATAGCGGCACCATCCTGCAATGGCCAGAGGAATTGCGGTCAGTTTTTTTGCATCTCCGTATTTGGAAACGTATGCTTTTATGGTTTCACCATAGCGGATTCCCACCTTCTGGGAGGTATCGGTGGCAATCCGCTGCGGTGTATCCGGCATAAACGGATTGGGAATTCTCACCTGGATGACTTCATTGACAAAATCCACCGGCGACAAAATTCCCGGATCAGTCACCACAGGCATTCCCTCTGTGGGACCAATTTCATAGACCAGCTTCTTTAACTGCTCGTCCTTCATCTCGTCTGCAATCAGGGTGTATCCCAGAACGCAGCCGTACACAGCCAGGGCTGTATGCAGCGGATTTAAGCATGTGGTCACCTTCATCCGCTCCACCCGGTTTACGGTGTCTCTGTCTGTCATATAAACTCCGGCCTTTTCAAGCTCCGGTCTTCCGGCCGGGAATTTGTCCTCCACCACAAGGTACTGAGGTCCTTCGGCATTGACAAAGGGCGCTATGTATGTCTTTTTGGAGGTAATCACAGGCGCCATGTCCTCCACACCGCATTTTTCCAGCTCTCTGCATACGGAATCAGCCGGTCTTGGTGTGATTTTATCAATCATGGACCATGGGAAGGCCACCTGCTTTTCATCCGATAAATATTCGATGAAATCCTGGCCCACAAAGCCCTTTTCCTTCCACTCTCCGGCCATGGTCAGGATGGCGGTCTGAAGCTTTTCTCCGTTATGGGAGCAGTTATCCATGGACACCACTGCAAGGGGATACCGTCCGGCCTGAAAGCGTTCAAACAGCAGGGCGCAGACAACTGCCATGGCAGAAGTGCACGCCTTCGGCCCATTGTCAATATCCGCCTGGATGAACGGGAAGTACTTTCCATCGGCTCCCTTTAAGGCATAGCCCTTTTCCGTAATGGTAAAAGAAATCATCTGAAGTCCCGGATCGGAAAAAATTTCCTTCAAACGGTTCCACTGGGACGCATCGTTTGACTGGGCCTTAATGGCCTCCGTCAGGGAACCGATGACCTTTTTATCGGTGCTTCCATCGGCTTTTAAGGTGACGCCGAGAACCAGGTTGTCATACGGCTTATAGATTTTATCCACCACATCGAAGTCAAAGGTCTCCACGCAGGTGATTCCCTTGTCGGATACTCCTTCTTCAATCAGCGTATCTGCAAGTCCGCCGATAAACATGCGGAAAATGTTTCCGGCTCCGAAATGCACCCATACCGGGGCCTTTTTTGTCTGCTCTGCAATTTTTACAATATCATAGGAAGGAAGGGAAATTCCCGCCTCCTCCCAGGCTTTTTTATCCTTTAAGCCCTCTAATGTCAATTTCATACGAATCACGCTTTCTTTGCATTTTTGTCAATTGCTTCCCAGAGTCCTTCCAGATAAACGGCACCCATGGCTCTGTCATAAAGACCATAACCCGGCATGGCCACCTCGCCCCATACCATTCTTCCATGGTCCGGGCGGATGATTCCGTCAAAGCCTGTCTCATACAGGGTCTTCATGATCTCATACATATCCATAGAACCGTCGGAGGACAGATGTGCAGCCTCTTCAAAGTCTCTGTCACTGTTGTATTTTAAGTTCCGCACATGGGCAAAAGCAATTCTTCCCTTGGCAGCACGGATGATTTCACAGATATCATTGTTCTGGTTGGAGCCCAGAGAACCCGTGCAGAGGGTAATTCCATTGTAGGGCTTATCCACAGCCTTTAAAAGACGCTCAATGGTCTCTTTATTTCTCACGATTCTCGGCAGTCCAAAGATTGGCCATGCCGGATCATCGGGATGGATTCCCATGTGGATATCATACTTTTCACATACCGGGCCAATGGCCTCCAAAAAGTATACCAGATTGCCAAAGAGCTTTTCCGAATCCACATCCTTGTAGGCCTCGAACAGAGCCTTTAACTTCTCCAGTCTCTCCGGCTCCCAGCCCGGCATTACAAATCCGTTGGACATCTTCTCAATGGATTCTCTCATATGCTCCGGGTCAATTTTGTCGATCACATCCTGGTTGTAAGCCAGCACCGTGGAACCATCCGGGCGCACTCTGGCCAGATCAGAACGGGTCCAGTCAAATACAGGCATGAAATTGTAGCATACCATATGGATTCCCGCTTTTCCCAGATTTTCCAGAGTGGTAATATAATTTGCGATGTGCTCTTCCCGTTTTTCCGTACCGATTTTGATATCATCGGAAATGTTCACCGACTCAATTCCCATGATGGTGAGTCCGGCATCTTCCACTTCCTTCTTTAAAGCGCCAATCTCTTCCTCGGTCCATACTTCACCCGGCATTTTTCCCATCAACGTGGTGATTACACCCTTTACTCCGGGGATCTGTCTGATCTGCTCCAGAGAAACACTGTCATATCCTGGTCCGTACCAGCGCAACGCCATCTCCATATTTCATTACCTCCGTATCTTTTTCCTCAATGCCAGCGGGCATCAGATTCTTATATATGTATAGTAGTATACATTTTGTAATTGTTCAATATGTAAAATTCCATAAATTTCAGTGCATTTTTTGTGCTTTTTGCCCTTATTTCCATCTTATTTTGCAGCTTTTTCGGATCTTTTTCCGCATTTCTTTCTATAAATGTATACTAGTTGTATTCGCATTTTTCAAAAAAGTAATGCTTGTCTTTTCTGTCGACATATGTTTATAATGAATTGTTACCAAATAAAATTTCTCAAAGAATGGAGAATCATTATGAGTCTGGAAAAGTTTTTTCATCTGAAGGAAAACCACACGGACGCGAAGACGGAAATCATGGCCGGAATCACATCGTTCATGACCATGGCGTACATACTGGCCGTGAACCCCAACATCCTTTCCGCCTCCGGAATGGATCATGGAGCCGTATTTACCGCAACTGCCGTGGCTTCCTTCATCGGCACCCTCTGTATGGCGCTCTTTGCCAACTATCCCTTCGCTCTTGCCCCCGGAATGGGACTCAACGCCTACTTTGCTTACACCGTTGTTCTGGGCATGGGATATTCCTGGCAGGTGGCTCTCGCCGCAGTTTTAACTGAGGGCCTTGTCTTCATCGCACTGTCCATCTTCAATGTGCGTGAAGCCATCTTCAACGCCATTCCCTTCAACCTGAAAAAGGCTGTCAGTGTGGGAATCGGCCTTTTCATCGCTTTCATCGGCCTGCAGAATGCAAAAATCGTCATCAGCAGCGCCACGTTAGTAAGCCTCTTCTCCCTGGACGGCTACAATCAGACCCTGAACGGCCTGACCGCTTCCTTCCAGGACGTGGGAATCACCGTACTGCTGGCTGTCATTGGTGTTATTATCACCGCAATCCTGGTGGTAAAAAATATCAAAGGAAACATCCTCTGGGGAATTTTAATCACCTGGGGCCTTGGAATCATCTGCCAGCTTGCCGGACTTTATGTCCCCAACGGCGATCTGGGCTTTTACAGCCTGCTGCCCGATTTCTCCAACGGATTTTCCGTTCCCAGCCTGGCACCCATTTTTGGCAAATTCAGCCTGGACGGCGTTCCGATTCTGGAATTCATCGTCATTGTATTTGCCTTCCTCTTCGTGGACATCTTCGATACCATCGGCACCTTAATCGGTGTTGCTTCCAAAGCTGACATGCTGGATGAAGAAGGAAAACTTCCGCGAATCAAAGGCGCACTTTTAGCCGATGCTGTCGGCACCACTGCCGGCGCTGTGCTGGGTACCTCCACCGTAACCACCTTCGTGGAAAGCGCCTCCGGCGTATCCGAAGGCGGACGCACAGGACTGACCTCCCTGACAACGGCCGTGTTATTCCTGCTGTCCCTGTTCCTGTCCCCGATCTTTTTAGCCATCCCGTCCTTCGCCACAGCTCCGGCCTTAATCATCGTGGGCTTCTACATGCTGGGCGCCGTGACCGAAATCGACTTCAAGGATCCCTCCCAGGGCATCCCCGCCTTCATCTGCATCGCCGCCATGCCGTTCTTTTACAGCATCTCCGAAGGCATTTCCATGGGAGTTGTCTCCTATGTGGTAATCAACCTGGTGTCCGGAAAAGATAAAAAGATCAATCCGGTGATGATTATTTTGGCAGTGCTGTTTATTTTGAAGTATATCTTTATGTAAGCAGTAGGTTTTAAAGGAAAAAAATGCGCGGAAAAGCCGCCTTTGGCGCCCGCAGGTCCCCACCGCGAAGCGGTGGGGGACCTGCGGGTGGCGAGGCGGCTTTTGGTTTTATTGTGTGTTGGTTTTGCTGTGTGTTGATTTTGTTGTGTGTTGCCAGATAAGGTAAGATAAGTTGCGCAAAAAGAAAAAGGTATAAAAATAGACATGGTTTGCAGAACTTTGGTAGAATGAAGTCGCAACACACCATTCTGAAAGGAGTCTGTAAACCAT
>JAETQD010000021.1 GCA_021770825.1 Clostridium sp.
GACATGCCTGTCAGCAACTGCTATATATAAAGCAAGGGTGAAAAGCCTGATTTTTAAGCTTCTCACCCTTCATTATCATAGAAGAATCTAATTTACAGAGATTTTCTCATACCCTCGGCTGACCTTATTCAGCCAGAGTCTGTAAACATTTTTGCGCATAACTCTTGACGGTACCTATCCTAATGCATTGAAATCTTTAGTTTGTTGAAAATAATCCAATAGTATCATCCATTTCTAATAATACGCGATCAAAATCACTCTGATACAATTTGTCCTGTTTTACACGATATTTTTCAAATTCACTTAATGCATGCTGTTCTGCTATTTTGGCAGAAATAGTTCCCGCATGTGTCAAAATTTCTTTTTTTGACAATCGTAAAATCCCTTCAAACTGTTCTGCCCAATCTTCCATCGTCATTGGTACCTGCTCTTCTGCACGCAGTTCTGCCAAATCCAAATAAGCATTCACAATTCTTGCCATTGCAGAAAGTTCATCTTTCGTCAGATAGTTTTTTGCAATCGTTACATCAAACTTCTGAATTTTACCATTTGGAGCATCTTTCCATGTCTGCAATCCCATATGCTCTTTCTCGCTATCTGCTCTATGATAAATTACTTCCGCCGCAGTCTCCCCGTGAATTGCCCAATGCAATTGATTCTGTACTTTAGCGAAAAACGTCCTCGTCGTCTGTGCTTTTGGATCATAATCTATGCTTGTTGCATAAATGTCAGTAATTTTCTGATAAAATCTCCGTTCAGATAACCTGATCTCCCGAATTCTCTGCAACTGTTCCTCAAAGTAATCTTTTGTCAAAACAGTTCCAAAATTTTTCAGTCGTTCATCATCCATCGCGAAACCTTTAATGGTAAATTCTTCTATGATACCATTAGCCCATTTTCGAAACTGAACCGCTCTTGGCGAATCAACCTTATTTCCTACTGCAATAATCACTTTTAAATTATAATGGTTCGTGTTATAACTTTTCCCATCAGCGGCAGTTATTCGAAATTTTCGAATAACTGAATTTTCATCCAACTCACCATCTGCAAATATTTTTTTTAGGTGATAATTAATCGTATGCGTCTCCACATTATAAAGCAGTCCCATCATTTTCTGTGTAAGCCAGACATTCTCTTCAAAATATATTGCATTTACATCGCTTTCACCAGTAGCTGTAATAAAAGTCAAGTATTCTGCTGCTGAAGAACGTATGATTGATACTTCGTTTTTCTTTTTCATAATTCGATTCCCTTCTTAGAACATTCAATATGCTTTTTCTATTACTTCTTGTCAAATACAATGATTTCTTTTATTCTCTTTACGAATGGAGGTCACTAAACTCATTCAGTCCGGTTAGTTTTACCCTGTCCACTCAGTCCATATAGCCCACAAAATATGGGATAAATAACACAAAATACCACTAGATAACGGGGTTGAGAACCCCGACGCTTAGTAGGACACAAAATATTCCACCGCGTTGTTGGGGAAGAATTCTTTGAATTCTCCATAAAGCTGGGCGGCCAGTGTCTTATTATGAGCGATGATCAATGTTGGTTTATTCAGCGCCTGGATGACATTGGCCATTGTGAAAGTCTTGCCGGAGCCGGTGACTCCCAGAAGCGTCTAGAACTGATTGCCTTCTTTGAAGCCTTTTACGAGGGCTCCTATCGCCTGAGGTTGGTCGCCGGTAGGGGCGTATTCTGATACTAATTCGAAATGGTCCATAATAATTTCTTACACCTCTTCATGACAAATTTTACCTCAATTTCCTTAGCGACACTTTCTTTGTCATGGCTTGCGAGAATACGCTGATAAAACATCGTATTAATCTGACGCTCTAATTGTCTTACACTCCACCCTGCTTTCACAGCCTCCTTAGCATAAAATTCCCGCGCCGTTTCATCTGTTACTCTCATTAATTTTATATAATGTGACCAACTCAATTCGGGAGACAGTGTCTCTCGAATTGGAAACATCAAATAAAAACGTCTCATATTTCTAAGATTCGTTATATCAAAGCCTTTTCCAAATTCTGCTGTCAATTTTTTAGATATATACTGTAATAGCCGTTTACCATATGTCGCACGTTCATTTTCACCACATGCATGATAAATCTGTTCACCGATTTCCCAATATGCATTTACCATTGCGTAATTAACGGTTGCTTTAACTTTATTTTGTGCATTTATAATATATCCACGAATGGATAAATACATTTCTTCTTGTTTTTGTTCAGCAAAAAGTAATTCTTTTTCCTGTTTCTTCACGTGACACCTTTCCTTTCAGATTTCTTTCTGCTTTAATTATGCAGACATTATCTGCGCAATTATCCATACGGTATTAAATTCGCTACACGCGTGTAGCTTTTTCATTTTCCATAGTCATTTCCACATTACACGAATACAGATCACAAAATTCACTCATCCGCCCAATGTTACTTAATCCACGCTCTCTTATTTTTGTGCATTAACAGCTATAATTATAGATACACTTTTCCCATCATAAAAAACTTGTCTATTCTGACTCTTTACGAATAAAGGTCACCAAACTCATTCCGTCCAGGTAAATTTACCCAATCCATAATCTGCTTCACAGATACCGGATAATAATGATTCGCATCCACCCCTACATCGAATCTTCTGATTCCGTCTTCCTTATTCTGTTTGTTATATTCTTCCCGTGTATGAATATGTCCGTGGAGCTGAATGCTCCCACTATTTTTCTTTGGCCACGACAGCATCGGATAATGCATCAATGCAAAATACATCCCATTCAACGACACCGTCTTAAAATCGCAAATCTCCTCGAATAAAGTTTCATCATATCCTTTATCATGATTTCCCTTAACCAGAATTTTCTTTCCCTTCATTTTTCCAATCTGTTCATTGGCCTGTTCAACCAACATATGATGGCAAATATCGCCTAAAATATATACCGTATCATTCTTCTGCACAACGGCATTGTAATTCCCAAGCAAAATGCGGTTCATTTCTTCCACATTTCTAAAAGGGCGATTCTGCATCTTGATAATCCCCGCATGCCCCAGATGTAAATCACTTGTGAAATATACCATTTTTATCCTCTCAACATACCAAACGTTCAAATACATATACAATGCAGCATTCCCAATGTACTTCCTGCTTCCGCGTATCAACAACCCAATTTCAAAAACACAGTCTTTTCTCCGATTATACCAGATGATAAAAAGAAAGTACAGAACAAAATCGAATGTTTGTTCTGTACCGTATAAATTCTTTCCTGTCCCTAAAACACTTTAACCGCAGCCGCTGTAATATTGTCGCTTCCTCCGCCGTCATACACCCGGCCGCCACTTCCTGGGTTACCATGAGTGGTCCATTGCCAACTGGCATACCTGCCGCGTGATGGCATAGGCCCTGCTGTCATCCACATGTCCAAGAAGCTACCTGTAATTCCACAAAACAAGGGCTGTCAATGTGGTCCCGCCTGCTATTCCGCTCCGCTTATCGCTGTAAAAAATTTCTTTATTAATCTCCATAAGCTGCTGCCGGAAACGGCGGCGCAGGATTTTCCCAGCCTTATCCTGCTCCAGAAGGCATGGAAACTCATAGTCCGTCCATGCCCCAGCATTTTTACCGCCCTGCGGCTGGTCACCTCGCCCTTACTGAGCCCGCCGGCTCCATCGCAGACTGCTGAAGCAGGGTCCACGCCGCCAGCAAAAGAAACAGCATGGTTGGGAATCCGCTTTCTGTCCGTATCCAAAATTCTCAGAAGTAAAAGCCCATACATAAAAATCCAGTATCGGAGAATTTTAATAGGATGATATCCAGATTGACCCATCAGAAATCCCCCGCAGGGAAAGATGAAAACCGTCAGGGCTGCCCAAATCAATGGACTGGCAGAATTCACCCTGTGTTTGACCATGCCTGCAAACTGGTCCAAATATATCCTGAACGCATTTAGATATTGTAACTTTTCAAACTTCAGTAACCAAATCTTCTCGGCCCTGACATAAACAGGCACAGGGACTTTCATCCCTATTCCTGAAAAATACTTTACCCCAACTCCTGGTAAAGAGCCAAAAAATAAAAATGGTGCGAAGCTGCCATCACAAAGCAGCCCCGCACCATAATTTTTTCTATCTTATACAGTCTTTCTCATAACATAAACCCGTTCTCCTGCCCGGCACATCTCAAACCCGTACTTTTCATACAGCCGGACCGGCCCCCGGTACTGGTATTCCAGCTCCCGATTTATAAATGGATACCCTTCCACATAGCGGTATCCCTCCGCCTTCGCGTCCTTCAAAACCTGTTCCATAACCAGGCTGGCAATTCCTTTTCCCCGGTATTCCGGCGCAATATCAATACAGTATACCACCAGGATCTTTCCGTCTAAGCTGTCCCCGGCTGTGTATTCCTTATTTTCGCAGACCGGAGCATACCCGCTCTTCTCTCCTGCATTGCACCATCCAACCACGCGGTCCTTCTCGTACACCAGATACCCGCTCATGATTCCGCTCTCAATGAGCTCCTTTGCTTTTTGACGCCGCTCCTCCTTTATTTCCAGACGGTCATTCTCCTCTTTGCTCAAATGACTCTCCAGGCAATAGCAGGCAGACCATTCCTCATGGTCCGAAAATGCATCATGGTCAAAATAATTTAAATATGCATCTGCCATCTCTTTCGTAAGCTTTCTCACCTGTATTTCCATTCCATAATCCCCCCTTCATCAATCCGCCTCACCACCCCATTGGTATACGGCGTAAAATATTTCGGCCAGAAGCCCCGTGCCGCCGGATTGAAGCTCTCATAATCCACTCCAAGGAGCGAATATCCCTCATTTTTAAGCGTCTCTGCCACAAAGTGCAAGAGCCCTCCGGCAATGTTCCTTCCTCGGTATTCCAAAAGACAGTAGGCGCCGCATATATTTAACATATCGGAGGTACTGGTGATAAAGCTTTCTCCTTCTTTTGAAACCATATACCAGGCCGCCGCCCTGCCGTTTACCTCAGCCACAAACAAGCGGTCCCCCTCTTCCTTTACGTCCCGTAAAAACTCCTCCAGCCCCTTGGTGGGATGCCGAAAAAAGATAGGACTCTCCCTTAAGTGTTCACTGTTTTTCCGGTAAAACGGGTAGGCCAGCGCAAATTCCTTCTGTTCCAGCTCTCTGAAAGTCACATTCTCGTCGGACACCTGCATACGAATTCCTTCCATATTCCAGATCGCATCCACCGTCCGAAGCCCAAAGCCATACTGGTAAAACAGCTCCTTTAAAACTTCATCATGTGCAAAAAAGCAGACCGCATGGCTGGCAGCCCCGGCAGCCGCCCATTTTTTCGCAGCAGACTGGTACATATGAGCATAAATCTTATCCCGCCCCTCTGAAACTGCCCCATTTCCATGGAGCGGAGAGAAAACGCCCTTCACCCCGGGAATTCCAAAGGCATTGAAGGGCCCTTTGCAGGTCAGAAAGCCCAGCATCCGCTCCCCTTCAAAGGCAGCCACCCCAAGGTGGTTCCCGGCCATGGACTGTAACAGCTCTGCGCCAATAGAAAACTCCGGCAGAGCTGGAACACGCCGTTTCTCCTCCCGGTAATTCTCCTTAAGAATCCGCACTGCCTGCTCCACGTGTTCCGCCTTAAATTCCACAAACTCCATACGTTTCTTCCTTCCATCCCTTCCCGGTTCTGCTGTCTTCCTTTCTGCCGCAGTACCCTCACTATGCACGAGGCCGTGGGCCGTGCTCCGTTGGGGCAGACCCTGCGATCTCTGCGGAGCATTTTTGTATCATGGGGAACAAAGTTTCCTCGTATGATACAAAAAAGGTTCCATGAACCAGCTCATACAAGCCCATGGAACCTCTGCATTCTGCTTTTTTGTTATACAATCTCCGCTTACGCATCCATCCTCTATTAAGCTCTGGACAGATACTCACCAGTACGTGTATCAATCTTAACTCTGTCACCCTGGTTTACGAATAACGGAACGTTGATCTGTGCGCCAGTCTCAACGATAGCCGGCTTGGTAGCGCCTGTTGCGGTATCGCCCTTGAAGCCCGGTTCTGTGTCTGTAATTTCAAGCTCAACGAATAAGGGAGCCTCTACGGAGAATACGTTTCCGTTGTAGGAACATACCTTAACAACCTCGTTCTCTTTAACGAACTTCAATGCATCAGCTACGATATCCTTGTTTAAAGCAACCTGCTCGTAAGTATTGGTGTCCATAAAGTTGTATAAGTCACCATCAGCATACAAATACTGCATGTCCACACGGTCAATTCTTGCTGCCGGGAATTTCTCTGTGGGGCGGAAGGTTCTCTCAACTACGCCGCCGTTGATCACGTTTTTCAATTTAGTTCTAACGAAAGCAGCACCCTTACCCGGTTTTACGTGCTGGAATTCCAAAATCTGTACTACCTGGCCATCAATCTCAAGTGTAACGCCATTTCTAAAATCACCCGCTGATACCATAAATGATATTCCTCCTTAAAATCTGATTATATCTTTTTCACGCTTATGGCTGATTCTACCCTATTCTATACTATAATCCATCGGTTTTCAACCATTTTTTGCAAAAATCATCGGCCTGTCCGTTTCTTTTTCCGCTGGTTTTCATAAAACCACAGCACCACTGCCTCCAGATACCGCTTTAAAACGATCTGAATCTCCTCTTTGGGATTGATGGGCTTCACCAGGATACTGTAAAGGCCAGTCCGGTTGGCTCCCCACACATCGGTAAACAACTGGTCGCCGACAAAAAGCGTCGTTTCACGGCTGGTCTTCATGACCTTCATGGCCTTCTCATATCCCTTTACCGAGGGCTTTTGGCCCTTATAAATATACGGGCTGTTCACCTTTTTTGCAAAGGGCGCCACCCGCGGCTCCTTATTGTTGGAAAGAATGCAGGTGGAAAAGCCCAGGCACCGAAGCCTGTCAAACAGTTCCATGGAGCGCTCATCAGCCGGAGCCCCGTGGGGAACCAGGGTATTGTCCACGTCAAATATAATTCCCCGGTAACCTTTTTTATATAATTCCTCAAAGGGAATTTGATACGCGCTGTCCAGATATTCGCTGGGATAAAAGGTCTGCAGCATACGAAGCTCCTACTTATTGTTTAAAAATTTAGCCAGCTCTTCCATGAACGCATTGACATCCTTGAATTCCCGGTATACGGAAGCAAAGCGCACATATGCCACCTCGTCCACGTCCTTTAGCTTCTTCATTACCAGCTCGCCAATCACAGAGGCCAGAACCTCCTTCTCTTCCATGCCGAAAATCTGATTTTCGATCTCATCAATCATGGAACTGATCTGCTGGGAGGAAACCGGACGCTTATGACAGGAAAGCAGGATTCCCTTTTCCACCTTCGAGCGGTCATAGGTCTCTCTGGAATTATCCTTTTTAATAATCATAAGGGGCATGGTCTCTAACTTTTCGTAAGTGGTGAACCGCTTTCCGCACTGTTCACACTGACGGCGCCGTCTGATGGAGCTGTTGTCGTCTGCCGGCCTGGAGTCAATTACTTTGGTATCTGACGCATTACAGAATGGACATTTCATATGTGCCTCCTTCTAAATTTCCGTTATTTTCTGTTGACATTTTATCATAATCCCTGCCCTTCTGGCAAGCCCTTTGCTATTTGGACGACTTGGGCGGCTTTTCCTTTAATTCCACCAGAATGATATCATTTCCGATCTGGCACACATCCTCAAAGGGAATAATAAACTCCTTTTCCCGTCCCAGAAATCCACAGACACAGCCAGGCCCCGGAACGATCAGAGCTTTGATCTGCCCGGTACAGGGGTCAAATTCAATGTCCCCCACAAACCCCAGCCGCTTACAGTCACAGACATTGATGACCTCCCGCCGCTTTAACTCACACATCCGCATACAATCACCCGCGTACCGACTCCTCTTATGACAGCATATGCAGCTCAGCTTATCTTATTTCAAAGGCCGGCGAAAAAACGCCGGCCTTGATATCATATGTTACAGTCTGTTTTTAAAATACCCGTCCGCACAGTAAATGGCTCCCACCGGATTGTGGGCCAGAACGCGGTCCTTGGCCACCAGCGTGGTCACCATGGCATCGGAATAGCGGTAAAACAGGGAGTCATGGCCCACACAAAGTCCCAGGGCCACATTGAACTCCGTCTTCTGCTCATTTAAAAGCTTGGCCTGGAGAATGGGGTTGCACATGGCCTCATACTGGCCGGGATTTAACTTCTTCTCTTCGGAAACGCCAACCTCGCACTTGTCCACGCCGCCGGACTTACAGACCGCGGAAACCACCGTAAGGCCTTCCCGTCTCATCAGGTCTGCCACCACCTTGGCTTCCTTATAAAGGCCGATACAGAAAGCCAGTCCGATCTTTTTATACCCCAGGCGCTTGCAGAATTCAATGGTCTCCTTTAATCTGGGCCACTGGCAGTAGCCGTCATGCTCAATTTCCGAGGAGGTCACAAAAAACGGCTGGATTTCCGGCTTTTGATACTCCTTTTTTGCCTCCTCCACCAGGCTTTCCTGTCTGATGGGGCAGTTCTTCGGCATGTTTTTATGCTCCGAATCCCTGCACGCGTGAATGGTACAGCTTGCACATGTATACATCGTCTTCTCTCCTTTTCATATTTCTTGGCAAATCCCCGGGCATCTCCCGCGGCCTTTGCATAACGTTACAGCTTCGTTCTTCCTCCGGCCCCTGTCATCTGCTCCCAGGAATCCATACGGATTCTGTTTCCCAGAATCCGTTCTGCATTTTTCCCCAGCATCATCGCCTTTTCCGTCTCAGAAAAGCAGGAATTTTTAATGAATTCAATGGCCGCCTTCTGGGTCCCATAGGGAAAATCGCTTCCAAAGACCACACGTTCCGGCCCCATGGCCTCCACCATCCGCTCAAAATCATCCTTTTCCTGCCGCTCTGCGCTCATGGCCGTATCAATGTAGACATTTTCCGGGAACCGGTACAAAAGCGTCTCCGCCTCCGAATCCATGGATCTGCCGCCCATATGGGCCAGAATCACCGGAACATCAGGAAGCAGCCGGATAATCCTTGCTGCTCCATCGGGATACAGGTCATAGGGCCGTTTCATTCTGGCGCTTCCACAGTGGATCAGGACCGGAAATCCCAGGAGGTTGATATGGCGCCACATGGGATCATACTTCTCCTCATCCAGCTTCACCGCCTGAAAGGGCGGATGAAATTTAATTCCGGACATTCCCATGTCCTTAAGCTTTTCAATTTCCTCCTGAACATTATCGCAGTCCGGATGAAGCCCGCCGAAGGAAATCAGGTTCGGCCTCATGATCTCCCTGGCAAACCGGTTTACATCGGTCACATTGGCCGGCTTTGTCACCACATGGAGAACGGCCGATAAGGCCACATGTTCCTCTTCCATACGCTTTAACAGATTTTCCTTCACCGGGAGCTTTTCGTAATCATCATGCTCTCTTCCCGCCACCTTCATGGCCCGCCTGGCCAGCGTGGCCGGATAGATATGTGTGTGAAGGTCTATAATTCGTTCGTCCATTCTTCGTTGTCTCTTTCTTCAAATTCCCCGTATTCCCCATATTGCTGCTCCATCCGCACGCTCAGATAGAAATGGGCCAGAGTACATAACATATAGGGCATCACCCACAGAGCCCCGATTCCCATGGAAAGGTAAATCAGGGGAATCCATCCCAAAAAACTCATCCACAGCAAAAAAAGCCTGAACTTGTTGCCCTGCATCATCCTTCGGCTGCCCCGGAGACATTCCACGATCTTCCTGTCCGGATTCTCAATCATCAGACACATGGCCTGGGAATACTGCAGCAGCACCCATAAGGCCGGCACATAACCCAGAAGAAAAACCAGAGGATTTCCATATCCCCGTGTCAGGGTCAGTGCAATATCTATCATTCCAAATGGCAGACCCACGGCAATCTGAATGAGAAACTGCAGTAAAACAAGCCCCACAAACCGAATCCCCCGGTTTTTAAAGGCATAAAACACATCGCCCACATCCACCGGCCTTGCCTGGGCGATTTCCAGAAACATCCGCGTATATCCGGCACCGAAAAGGCTGCTGAAGATGACCATTCCAAAATAAATCACAGCCACAAGCCCGAAAAGTCCTATGGCATAAAAGAACCTGGATCTTTCCCCAAACCCCAGCATGGTCCCAAGAAAAAGAAAAAACGCCGCGGCTGCATAAAAGACAAACACAAATACCATGGAGAAGACTCCTATGAGAATCTGGCTCCCCACCACGGTCCCGTAATGTCCCTGAAGGGACTGCCTGGCCCGCAGCTTCATGATTTTATATGTGGTTTTCAAACCTCTTCCCCCTTTCCGTTTTCATCAGGCTGCATGGGCCAGTACTGCTGCCCATGCAATAAAAAATCCAAAGGACAAAAGAAGTCCGATACTCCCTGTAATCACGCCTGTCCTGGCGCAGAAGTCCATTTTTTCTCCGGTTCTTGAAAGAAGGCCGAAAATCAGTGCCATGGCCGAGGCCGCCATTCCCGGAAAACAGGCACAGGAAAATACAATGCCTCCGATTCCCAAAATCATGGACGCCTTTGCCATACTGCTGCTTTCTCCCATAACCATCCCCCTTTCTTTCCTTACTATCTTACCATTTTTCCCCAGCCTTGTAAACAGCGCAAGTACACAGCCCGGCATACCAAAAGCGCCGGAAACGGGAATCTCCCGCTCCGGCGCTGGCTCATCTATCCATAAACCCTATGCAATTTCTCCATCCAGCGTCTGCATGATCTGGATTGCACGTTCCACATCGTCATCGCTGATGCCCCGGTAAAGCACCAGGCGCACACGGTTTCCGTCCACCGGCCCCGCAAGGACTCCTTTTTCCTCCAGTCTTCGGCAGTAGACTTCTGCATCCATGTCCTTCATTTCCAGCATCACAATATTAGTTTCCACCGGCTCCTGCGGTTTTATGTGCTTCAGATTCTGAAGACCTTTGGCCATTTTTCCGGCGTGGATATGATCTTCTTTGAGCCTGTCCGTAAGATTCTTTAAAGCATACAGAGCCGGGGCGGCCATGACACCAGCCTGACGCATTCCGCCGCCCAGGTGCTTTTGGGTCAGCCGCAGCTCATTAATAAATGACTGATCGCCGCAGACCAGAGAGCCAAAGGGTGCCCCGATTCCCTTTGAAACGCAGAACATCACGGAATCCGTATACTGGGCAATTTCATGGACCGGAACGCCGAGACCTAAGGCTGCGTTAAAAAGTCTTGCTCCGTCCAGATGGACCTTCACACCGTGGCTTTTGGCGATTTCATACAGCCTCTTGTGAAGCTCCATGGGCAGGCACCTTCCTCCATGGGCATTGTGGGTATTTTCAAGCTGAAGCACGCGGATTTTTTCTGTTTCCATGATTCGTTCCACGGATTCCGGAATGGGAAATCCGTTCTGGCCGCATTCACAGAAAACTGCCTCCACCTGGCCGAACCGCGGTTCAAAAACGAACTGCTCTGTCCGGTAAGTATGGTTCATTCTGTCGATCAGCACCTTGTCATGGGGACGGCACCAGGTCAGAAGAGCCGCCGAATTTCCCATGGTCCCGGAGCAGAGGAAGGCCGCCGCTTCCTTTTTCAAAAGATCTGCCGCATAGTCCTCCAGTTCATTTACCGTGGGATCTCCGCCCCGGCCGGTTTCATCCAGCCGTCCGGCATCTCCAAAGGAAGCCGTCAAAATACTCTGAAGCATCCCGGAATCCGGCTTTGTAAGCGTATCGCTCCTCAAATCAATCATAGCTTAATCACCCCTGTTCCTTTTTAAGACGTTTTTTCTCCCAATGGTCAATGACTACGGTTGCGGAAAGGTCACCCATGACGCTCATGCTGGTGGTTCCCATGTCAAACAGCCGGTAGAAGCCGCCGATGAGAGCGATGATTTCCAGAGGAAGATTCATTGCCGCTGCCACCACCATAAGACGCATGATACCGCCTCCCGGTACGCCGCTGCTTCCCGATGTTACCAGTGTGTTTAAAATTACAATGTTGAAAATCTGTCCAAAGGTCAGATCAATGCCGATGGCCTGGGCGCAAAACAGCATCACAACGCCGCCAAGGATGGCGCCTCCGTCCTGATTCATGGTGGAACCCAGCGGGATACTGAAGCCTGAAATGGCATCCGATACTCCAAACTTCTCCTCAGCCACCTTCATGTTGACCGGAACGGTTGCAGCGCTGGAACAGGTGCTGACTGCCATGGAAAAGGTTTCAAATCCCCTCTTGCAGAAATCGAGGGGCGTGATTCCGGTTGCCGCCCACAGAAACAGTGTATACACAGCCAGGAAATGAATCAGACAGCCTGCATAGAAGGTAAGCAGAAGCTTTGACATGCTGCCGATAAAATTAATTCCATAGGTTCCCATGGCTGCTGCCATCAGGCAGAAAACTCCAACCGGGGCAAATTTCATGGAAATGCCGATAATGGACATGACCAGGTCAGCCATGGCGGAGAACCATTCGCGGACCGGCTTTCTCTTTTCCTCCGGCATAAACACAATACCAACACCGATGATGATGGAACTCACCAGTACCTTCAGCATATCCGCAGACGAATAGCTGTTAAAAATGTTATCAGAAAACAGCGACAGCACAAAGGCCTGCAGCGTCGGCAATTCAGCCACCTCTGTGGCGGTATCTCCCGTCTGCTGGAATACAAATCCGATTCCGGGCTGGAACACCTTTCCAACGACAATTCCCAATACAGCGGCGATCACAGTGGTCACCAGATAAAAGGCCACAACCCGGACACCAATACGTCCCAGGGTCTTTGGATTGTCCATGCTGGATATGCCGCGCACCAGCATGCAGACCACCGTTGGTACCAGGAACATTTTAACCATGTTGAGCCATACGGTTCCTATGAACTGGATTTTTGCAGCATTTTCTCCGACCACCATTCCAACAATCGCTCCCAGTACCATAGCCAGCATGGTTTGAGTGGCAAGACTCATCTTTTTTGTTCCGTTCTTCATGCTCTTTCCTCCTTTTTGTTATTTGCTTTAGAAAACCACAGGAACATCCCCATAGGTCATGCTGTATGGTTTTCCATCCTTATAGTAAACTCTTGAAATGTGTGGAGTGAAGGAGGTCCAAAATTCCTCTCTTGTCTTTCCCCACTGTTTAAGAAGAGATTCCATGGTAATTTCCTCATCTTTCTGGGAACCAAAAATCACCACTTCATCGCCTTCTTTGGCTTCCGGGCAATTTGTCAAATCCAGAATCGTATGTTCCAGACAGATGGCGCTTGCAATGGGAACTCTTTTTCCATGTACCAGCACATACCCGCCATCGGCATGCTTGGGACTGATACCATCTCCAATGCCTCCTGCCATAATTCCAATCCGTTTCGGTGTCTGAAGCTTTACGGGAGAAAATTCCGGCCCGAATTTCCCTCCAATCACTTCATTCACATGAAGAATCCGGCTTTTAAGCGCCGTCATCGGCGGTTTAATGTCCGGATGACCTGGCCGCCTCTCCAGGGGCGAGAATCCCCAAATCGCCCGTCCGGGACAGATTCCCGTCATCCGGATCCCCGGATATGCAATACTGGCGGGAGTATTGGCAAGCTGCAAAAACGGAATGGTTTCTGCATCCTCTCCGATTCCCTTCAGTGCATTCTGGAACCGTTCATACTGCCACATGGGATATTCCATCTCTTCCGGCTTCTTTTCATCCGGCCAGTCCGATTTGCACATATGGCTGTATACACCGCTTACTTTTATATTGGGATATTTTTTTATCTCCTTATAGAGTTCTGGAAATTTCTCTGCATTAATCCCCAGGCGGCCCCGCCCGGTGTCAATCTTTATGAAGATCTCCATGGTGTCCTTGGCTGCCTGTGACAGAGCTTTCACCTGGTCCATGTTAAAGACGGTGGGAATCAGGCCATATTCTGCAAAGAAACGGGCTCCATCCGGAATATGGCAGCTTCCAAAAATAAGAAGCTTTGCCTTCACCCCGTTTTCCCGGAGAAGGATTCCCTCGTCCACACTCCCTACACCCAGATAATCGGCTCCGCATTCTTCCAATACCTGACCGCACTGCACAATTCCATGACCGTACGCATTGGCTTTCACAGCCGGCATGATTTTTATATCTCCTACCATCTCTTTCAGTGCATTGAAATTTCCTTTCAGCCTGTCCAAATCAATCTCCAGCCACAGACTCCTCCTTAAGTGTTCTACCATACAATACCTCCCTGTCATTTTTATCATTTTCACTTTTTTATTGAGCAATTCCCATGCCAAATCCATTTTTTCTTCTTTTTATATCGTTTTTTATATTTTATTGTCATTTTTTTGAACATTATTGTTGTTTTTCTGAACATTTTACTGTTATAATGCAGGTAACCACTGAAAGGGGTGCTGAGTTATGGTGTTAGATAAGCTTATGATCATTACGAATTATGATAAATTCTACCGGACCATCCAGGAATGCTGTGCCTTTCTGGAGATTGAACCGGTTATTTTTCAATGGGAAACGGCAAGCCCGGAACTTACTATCCGCCTGCGCGAAACCTTCGCCTCCCAGGGAAAGCCGGAGGTAATCGTTACCCGGGGAGCCCTGGCGGATATTGTTGAAACCAGCTTTCCCGATATCGTTGTTCTGCGTGCGGAACCGGATGACCTTGATATCCTGGAATCCTTAGAAGTCGCCATGGTATACGGAAAGCGGATTGGTCTTTTAATTAACACGGATTATGGGAGAAATTATAAGATTGATGTTTTAAAACGGATTCTTGATCTGAAAGAATTGAGATTCTACTCCTTCCGTTCTGCCGAAGATATCCGAAAACGGATTGCAGAAGGAAAAAGCGATGGTATGGATGCCATGGTGGGCGGCGGCACTTTGGGAGTCCGGACCGGAAAGGCCGTGGGCATTCCCGTCTGCTTTGCAAACACCAGTGTCCGCTCCCTGGAACGTGCCGTTTTACAGGCACTGTCCATCATAAACGCCCACAGCCGGGAGCGCCTTCAACTGGAGACCTTTTGGAATACCACATCCTTAATCAGTGAGGGAATCCTGGTGCTGGAAGACAAAACTGTAATCCTTGCCAATCAGGAAATGCTGCACATCCTTGCAGCAAAAGAGGATGCCATTTTAAATCAGCCCGTATCCCGGCTGTCCCCTTCCTATTTCAGCAATGCCATTCTCCAGTTTTTCTTTGAAGATTCCCTCCCGGAAAAGGTCCTTCCCGTCTGTGACCATAAGTACCTGGTTAAAAAACGCGGCACCCATTCCAAAGGGCAGAAGCGGCTGACTGTCTCCTTTCAAAATATCATTGATATCCAAAATCAGGAGCAGCAAATCCGTGCCGCCCTGCGGGACAAAGGCCTCTCCGCCCGCTTCCATTTTGAAGATATCAAGGGAAACAGCCCTGCCATACGGACCGCCAAGAGGAAAGCGGCTTTATACGCTGCCACCGATGCCAATATTCTCATCACCGGAGAAAACGGAACGGGAAAGGAAATGTTTGCCCAAAGCATTCACAATGCCAGCATTCGCAAAAATAATCCCTTTGTCGCAGTCAACTGCGCCGCTATCCCTGAACCTTTGCTGGAAAGCGAGCTGTTCGGATATGAAGAAGGTTCCTTTTCCGGAGCCAAGCGCGGCGGAAAACCCGGACTGTTCGAGCTGGCCCAAAGAGGAACGCTTTTTCTTGATGAGATAAACTCTCTCCCCATTCAAGTCCAGGGAGTTTTGCTGCGCGCCATACAGGAAAAAGAAATCCGACGGATCGGTTCCCAGAAAAATCTGGCTGTGGATATACGGATTCTCTCTGCCTCCAATGTGCAGATGGATGAATTAATTGCCTCCGGCCGCTTCCGTGCAGATCTCTATTACCGCCTCAATGTTCTGAATCTCCGCCTTCCTCCTCTCTGCGAGCGGAAAGAGGACATTCTGCCCCTGGCCGAAGTGTTTTTAAAAAAATATGCCGCCCAGTATCATCTGGAGCTTCCCGTCCTGACGAAAGAAGACAGGACCTTCCTCGTAAGCGGCACCTGGTCCGGAAATGTACGCTCCCTGGAAAATGTAATTCACCGCTACACCATCCTCCAGCATGGCCAGCACATCCCCATAAGGGAATGTATGGAGGACCTCACCCCTTCTTCTTCCGGCCATGAAATTGCAGTCACCCCGGGAACCCTGGAAGAAATGGAAACGGAACTGATTCACCTGTACATGAAAAAGAATCATGGAAACCGCACGGAAACTGCCAGACAGTTGGGAATCTCACGAACCACCTTATGGAAAAAATTAAATCCCTGCCAGACCATCACTTGACAGTCCGGCAGGGAGTCAATATCATTCCACTAACAGCAAAGCTCCACAATCACCTGTGCAAAGATCTTTGCGCTGGTCAAGAGCTCATCAATTACGGCAAACTCATCAGGTCCGTGCATGCGGTTCTCGGTCTCCGGCATGGAGGCACCAAAGGCAACACCATTTTTCAAATGATGGACATAGGTTCCGCCGCCGATGGCCACGCACTCGCCCTTGTTTCCGGTATACATTTCATAGCATCTTAAAAGAGTCTGAACGAATTCGGAATCGCCGGATACATGATGAGGCGGGTTCATGGAATCGTTGCTTAAAATGATTCCGTGGGCCTTCATGTTCTTTTTGGCCGGCTTCAATGTGTTTTCCACGTTGGAGCAGATGGGACAGCGGCTGTCGAATTCACCTGAAAGGCTCTCCTCTCCGATCTCCAGAATACTGAAGGCCAGGGTGAGCTGCCCGGAGATTTCGTCCTCCATGGCAATTCCCAGATTCTTTCCAAGCCAGTCTCCATGGGGCATCAGGGCATTGAGCGCCTTTACCTTCTCAAGCTGCCCACATTCTGCCAGCGGAAGCTTTTCAATGAGGGCCAGAAGTCCTGTGAGGGCATTCTTTCCCTTCCACGGAGTGGAGGCATGGCCGTTTTCGCCAAAGGCCTCAATCTTCATATAGCCGTCCTCAGAGGTCACATCAAAACGGATTCCAAGCTCTGCTTCCAAAGTATGTGCAAAGGCCTCCGTATCGGAGCCGTCCAGGCCCTCGAACAATGCCTCTGCCTTGGAGGGCACCACATTGGATTTGGTTCCGCTCTTAAAGGACACCATACGGGGCAGGGCCTCGCTCTTTGCAAACTCTGCGGAAAACTTTCCGTGGAGACCGCCCTTTTCGATGTTGATGACCGGGAAGCTGGCATCCGGAGAGAAGGTCATGGGTGCTTCCTCCTCCACACTGTAATAATGCTCAATATCGGAGCTTCCGCATTCCTCATCGGTTCCCAGAATCAGGCGCACATTTTTCTTTACGGGAATTCCCAGCTCCTTCACCGCCCGCATGGCGTAAAGGGCGGCGATGGCCGGGCCCTTATCGTCCGCCGTTCCGCGGCCGTAAAGCTTTCCGTCCTTTTCCAAAGGCTCAAAGGGCTCTGTGACCGTCCATCCGTCTCCGGCCGGAACGATATCCAGATGAGCCAGGATATCAAGCTGCTTTTCTTTATCGTTTAAATCAATGGTTCCCACGTAGCTGTCGTAATTGTTGATGGAAAAGCCATAGCACTCTCCAATGTGGAGGGCTTCATGGAGGGCTTCAAAGCATCCCTGGCCGTAAGGCTTTCCGGGGCGGTAGGAACCCTTTGCGCTGTCGATTTTACAGAGCTCTATAATATCCTCCAGCATCTCTGTCCTGTGTGCATCAATAAATTTATCAATCTGTTCTCTATACAATTCAAAACGCCTCCAGTCTTTTATTTCATCATTCCGGCAAGAACCTCATTTACCACTTTTCCGTCTGCCTTTCCCTTCACAAGGGGCATTAAAACTTTCATGATTCTTCCCTTGTCCTTCAGTGTGGCAGTCTCGATTCCAAGCTCTGCCAACACGCCCTGAATGGTCTCTTTAATCTGGTCCTCGGTCATATCCGCAGGCGCAAACTCCTGGTATACGGCCATACGCTTTCTGGCTTCCTCGATGATGTCGGTGCGGTCAGCGGGAGCGGTGTCCATGGTCTCCTTGGTCTGCTTTAACTCCTTTTTCACAACTGCATTTTCCTCATCCTCAGTCAAGGGAGAACGTTTGTCGATTTCCGCATTCTTTAAAGCCGATAACAGCATGGATAAGGAATCTTTTCTTTCTTTGTCCTTTGCCTTCATGGCTTCCACCATGGCGGCTCTTACCACATCAATTTTGCTCATATCTGTTCCTTCCTTTCCTAGTTATGTCCAAATTCACTTAATTTCAGCTTCGGATTTCTCTCCTCCACCATTCCAACGCTCCAGCTATTGATGAATAATAAAAGGGGATTGCCCTTTAAGTCACAGATTCTCTTCATATCGGAAGTACCCTGAATTCTGGCCACATCCACTTCTTCCGGATTCTCCACCCAGCGGATGTATTCAAAGGGAAGCTGCTCTAACTTTACTTCCACGTTGTACTCATTCTTTAAGCGGTAGGTCAGTACCTCGAACTGCAGAACGCCCACCACGCCGACGATGATCTCCTCCATTCCGGTGTTGAACTCCTGGAAAATCTGGATCGCACCTTCCTGGGCGATCTGGCTGATACCCTTTATGAACTGCTTTCTCTTCATGGTATCAATCTGGCGGACTCTGGCGAAATGCTCCGGTGCGAAGGTGGGAATTCCTTCAAACTGGAACTTTTCACTGGAGGCACAGAGGGTATCTCCGATGGAAAAGATTCCCGGATCGAATACGCCGATGATGTCTCCGGCATATGCCTCCTCAATGATCTTTCTGCTCTCTGCCATGAGCTGCTGGGGCTGGGTCAGACGGATTTTCTTTCCGCCCTGCACATGGTTTACTTCCATTCCGGCCTCGAATTTACCGGAACAAATCCGCATAAATGCAATTCTGTCTCTGTGGGCCTTGTTCATGTTGGCCTGAATCTTAAACACAAAGGCGGAGAAATCCTTATCAAAGGGATCCACCACGCCGCTCAAGGTTTTCCTCGGAAGGGGAGAGGTGGTCATCTTTAAAAAGTGCTCTAAGAAAGTCTCCACGCCGAAGTTTGTGAGGGCCGAACCGAAGAATACCGGGGATAACAGGCCCTGGCTTACCAGCTCCTGGTCAAATTCATCGCTGGCGCCGTCTAAAAGCTCGATATCGTCACGAAGCTGTGCATGGAAACTTTCTCCGATCACCGCATCCACATCGGTGCCCTCCACATCGAAGGTCTGGCTGGCCACCTCTTTCTGGCCGCCCATGGCCGCCGTGAAGGTGGTAATCTTCTTGGTCTGTCTGTCGTAGACACCCTTGAAGCTCTTTCCGCATCCGATGGGCCAGTTGATGGGGCATGTGTGGATTCCCAGAACGTCCTCGATCTCGCTCATTAACTCAAAGGGATCCCTGGCCTCCCGGTCCATTTTGTTGACAAAGGTAAAGATCGGAATATGGCGCATGACGCAGACCTTGAATAATTTGATGGTCTGGGCCTCCACACCCTTGGAGCCGTCGATGACCATGACCGCCGAGTCCGCCGCCATTAAGGTCCGGTAGGTGTCCTCCGAGAAGTCCTGATGTCCCGGTGTATCCAGAATGTTGATGCAGAATCCTTCATAATTAAACTGCAAAACAGAGGAGGTAACGGAAATGCCTCTCTCCTTCTCAATTTCCATCCAGTCGGAAACCGCATGTTTCGTTGCTTTTCTTCCCTTTACGGTACCGGCCAGGTTGATGGCGCCGCCGTAAAGAAGGAATTTTTCTGTCAAAGTTGTTTTACCGGCGTCGGGATGCGAAATAATCGCAAAGGTCCGCCGTCTCTTTATCTCATCTGCTAAACCAGCCAAGACAAAAACCTCCAATTCAATGATTCTATATTATGCCTGCGGGAAGAAAATTTCGTCCAGCAGACGCTCTGCCACTTCTTCCTTCGGCATTTTTTCCAGTTGCATTTCCTTTTCCTTCGTAATCAAGGTCACCACATTGGTATCGGTTCCGAATCCGGCCCCGGCCACCTTTAAATTGTTGGCGACAATCATATCCAGGTTCTTTCTCTCAAGCTTTCCTCTGGAATTTTCCAGCATGTTCTGGGTCTCCATGGAAAAGCCGCATAAGAACTGGCCCTCTTTTTTGTGCTCACCCAGCCACTTTAAAATATCGTCGGTGCGCTCCAACTCGATGGCCATGTCCCCGTCCTTTTTCTTTGTCTTTTCCGTATTGACGAATTTGGGGCGGTAATCGGCCACGGCTGCCGCCTTTATGATGGCATCCTGGTTTCCGCTCTCCGAAGTGACGGCCTCAAACATCTCCCTTGCACTCTCCACCTTCACCACGCGGACGAACATGGGCGGCTCTGCTTCGGCGGGGCCTGTCACCAGGGTCACATCGGCGCCCCTGTACGCAGCCACTTTCGCCACGGCATAGCCCATTTTTCCCGTGGAATGGTTTGTAATGTAGCGGACCGGGTCAATGGCTTCTCTTGTGGGACCGGCAGTCACTAAGATTTTCTTTCCGGCCAGGTCCTTCTTATACTGTATTTCCTTTAAAATATACTGGAGAAGTACTTCCGGCTCCGGCATCTTTCCGGCTCCCGTGTCGCCGCAGGCCAGATATCCGCTTGCCGGGGAGATGACCTCCATGCCGTACCGTTCACAGATCTTTAAATTGTCCTGGGTAATGGGATTTTCAAACATCCTGGTATTCATGGCCGGACTTATGATCTTTTTGCAGGTGCAGGCCAGAACCGTTGTGGTCAGCATATCGTCTGCCAGACCGTGGGCCAGCTTTGCGATCACATTGGCGGAAGCCGGAGCCACCAGGACCACATCTGCAAGCTTTGCCAGGGAGACATGCTCCACGGAAAATTCAAAGTTCCGGTCAAAGGTGTCCACCAGGCATTTATTCCCCGTCAGCGTCTCGAACGTGATGGGGTTTATGAAGTTGACAGCATTCTTTGTCATTAACACATGGACATCTGCAGACAGCTTTTTTAAGGCGCTGGCCAGATACGCAATCTTATAAGCGGCGATGCTTCCGGTCACACATAAAAGTACGGTTTTTCCTTTCAACATTCTGGAATCCTCCGTTGTAATTCTCGCGTTTTTATGGTAATATAACACTTAATTTTAATATTATAGCACTTACCAAACAAATGTGGAAGGAGTTTTCTCTATGATTTTAGCGATAGATATGGGAAACAGCAATATCGTCGTGGGATGCCTGGATGATCAGAACACCTATTTCGAGGAGCGAATCACCACCGACAACAGAAAGACAAGCCTGGAATACGCAATCGTACTGAAAAACATTTTGGAAATACATAAGGTAAAAAGGGACGACATCGAGGGTTCCATTATCTCCTCTGTTGTGCCTCCCCTCAACGCCCCCCTCTCCTCGGCGGTTAAAAAAATCACCGGGCGGAAGCCGCTTTTAGTGGGCTCCGGCATGAAAACAGGGCTCAACATCAAAATGGACAACCCCAAGGCCGTGGGCGGAGACCGTATTGTGGCCGCCGTGGCCGCCATCGCCCAGTATGAGGGCCCCATTATTATTGTAGACATGGGAACGGCCACTACCCTGGACGTGGTGGACAAATCCGGCTGCTACATCGGCGGCGTGATTCTTCCCGGCGTAAGAGTTGCCCTGGATTCTCTTGTAAGCAACACGGCCCAGCTTCCCAGAATCAACCTGGATATTCCCAAGCGGGTCATCGGCAAAAATACCATTGAATGTATGAGAAACGGTATCATGTACGGCAATGCCGCCACCATCGACGGCATCATTGACCGCATGGAGGCGGAGCTTGGAGAAAAGGCCACCCTGATCGCCACCGGAGGCATGGCCCGCTTCATCACTCCCTTATGCAGCCACAAAATCACCTATGACCCGGATTTGCTTCTTCGGGGTCTTCTGATTCTCTACCGCCAGAATACCGTATCGGAATAGACACGGATGCAGCCAGCCTGCTTGGGGATTTCCCGGGCCGGCTGGTTTTTCTTTTCACGAATGACTGGCATCCGGCATCTTCTATTCCGGCCGCAATCCTACTTCACTTCAACAAGCTCAATTGTAAAGTTCAGTTCTTTTCCTGCCATCTCATGATTTGCATCGAGAGTAATTACGCTGCTGTCTTTTGCTGTAACCTTAACCGGGAATTGCTGTCCCATCGCATTTGACAGATAGACCTGCTGTCCAACTTCCAGATTTTCTGAGCCCGGAAGCTCAGCAATCTTAAAGGTCATAATCGCATTCGGATCCGGCATGCCATACGCTTCCTCCGGCATAAGGTGAATCTCTGCAACCTGTCCCACTTCCATATCAGCGACAGCGGCATCAAATCCTTTAATCATCATTCCGGCGCCGCATACGAACTCCAGCGGCTCTCCGCGGTCATATGAGGAATCAAACTGACTTCCATCATTAAATGTGCCTCTATAATGTACGCGGCATGTTTTTCCTGCATTTTTTCCTTCCAGTGTATGATGACTGCCGCAGCCGCCGCAGGAATGTCCTCCGCAACCATGTTCTCCACAGGAATGCCCTTCCTCCTGGTCATGATGGTGGCAATTGGAGCCTGTTGATACCAGTTCGCCTTTCAAATATGTTTCAACAACCTCATCTGTATTTCCTTCTGCTCCTGCAATCAACTCAATACCAGCTTCTTCGAGAGCAGACTGTGCACCGCCGCCAATTCCACCGCAGATCAAAACATCGATACCCGCATCTGCAAGAATACCTGCAAGCGCTCCATGGCCGGTACCATTGGAACTGATGATCTCGTTGGAAACTACCTTATTTTCTTCTACTGTATATACTTTAAAGTTTTCTGTTTTTCCAAAATGCTGAAACACGTTCCCATTATCATAAGTTACTGCGATTTTCATTTTCTAATCCTCCGAATTAACACTATTTTTCATATCGTGATTCAGTCTATCATAGTTCGGAGGATTTCTCCACAGATTTTTCCGTTTGCAGGAAAATTTTTTCATTTTTTCTTCCGTATAAATCCATCCAAATCCGTACATCATTCTTCTATGGACACGATTCCAGAAAAATGATGCGGAGGTAAGGGATATGCCTGGTTATAAGGTTGAGATTTGCGGTGTCAACACGGCGAAGCTGCCATTACTTACCACAGAAGAGAAAGACGAACTGTTTAAGAGAATCCTGGCAGGCGACAAGCAGGCCAGGGAAGATTATATTAAAGGAAATTTACGTCTTGTCCTCAGCGTCATCCAGCGGTTTGCAAACAGCAGCGAAAACGTGGATGATCTGTTTCAGATCGGATGTATCGGCCTCATAAAGGCCATTGATAACTTTGACATTACCCAGAATGTGAAATTTTCCACCTATGCGGTCCCCATGATTCTCGGCGAAGTCAGGCGGTATCTGCGGGACAACAATTCCATCCGGGTCAGCCGTTCCTTAAGAGACACGGCCTACAAGGCCATCTATGCCAGGGAAAACCTTATGAAAAAGAACCTGAGGGAGCCCACCATCATGGAAATTGCGAACGAGGTCGGACTCAGCAAGGCGGAAATCACCTATGCCATGGATGCCATCCAGACTCCCGTAAGCCTTTATGAACCGGTCTACACCGACGGCGGCGATCCCTTGTATGTCATGGACCAGATCAGCGATAAGAAAAACCGGGAGGAAAACTGGATTGAACAGCTCTCCCTGAGCGAGGCCATGAAACGCCTTCCGGAACGGGAGCGGCACATCATCGATATGCGGTTTTTCGAGGGAAAAACCCAGACCGAGGTGGCCGAGGAAGTGGGAATCAGCCAGGCCCAGGTATCGAGGCTTGAAAAAAATGCTTTAAAGACCATGCGGAATTACCTGAACTAAAGATCCCTGTCGGCCATCGCCGCCATTTCAGCATCGCCGCGGCAAATGCATATTGCCGGGCAGCTTCCTGTGATACAGCAAGGCCCTGGACGGAATTTTCCGCCCAGGGCCTTGTTCCAGTTATTTATTTTCTCACCAGCAGAGATTTTCCGGTCATTTCCTTTGGCTGCTCCATTCCCATTAACTCAATGAGGGTGGGGGCAATATCAGCCAGACAGCCGCCCTCTCTCAGTCCGTACTCCTCTCCGGCATTCACCAAAATGAAAGGAACCGGATTGGTGGTATGAGCAGTGAAGGGAGCGCCTGTGTTGTAGTCCACAAGCTGCTCTGCGTTTCCATGGTCCGCACAGATGAACATAGCTCCGTTTACTTCCTTGATGGCAGCCACAGCCTTTCCCACGCACTCATCGACAGCCTCAATGGCTTTGATGGCAGCCTGTTCCACGCCTGTATGGCCAACCATATCCGGATTTGCAAAGTTAATGATAATCACATCGTATTTTCCGGACTTGATGGCCTCAACCAGCTTGCTGCAAACCTCCGGCGCACTCATCTCCGGCTGCAGATCATAGGTTGCCACCTTCGGGGACTTCACAAGGATTCTGTCCTCGCCCGGATTGGGCTCCTCAATGCCGCCGTTGAAGAAAAATGTCACATGTGCATACTTCTCAGTCTCAGCAATTCTGGCCTGGGTCTTTCCATGGGCTGCCAGGAATTCACCGAAGGTGTTGGTGATGGTTTCCTTCTTGAAGGCCACCAGCTTATTTTTAATGGTCTCGTCATAATCGGTAAAGCAAACATAAACCAGATCCAGACGTTTCTCTCTCGGGAAACCGGAGAACTCATCATCGCAGAAAGCGCGGGTGATCTCTCTTGCACGGTCCGGGCGGAAGTTAAAGAAGATCACGGAATCCTTATCCTGAATCAGGCCCACCGGCTGGTCGTTTTCTGTTACCACGGTGGGAATTACAAATTCATCGGTCTTTCCATCGTCATAGGACGCCTGGATTCCTGCAGTAGCAGAAGTATTTTTATGGCCTTCTCCCCTGGTGAGCGCCTTATATGCCAGCTCCACACGGTCCCAGCGGTTGTCACGGTCCATGGCATAATAGCGTCCCATGACGGAAGCCACCTTACCAACTCCGATTTCTGCCATCTTCTCCTCCAACTGTGCCACAAAATCCTTACCGGAGGCCGGAGGGGTGTCACGGCCGTCTAAAAAGCAGTGAACAAATACCTTTTTAAGGCCATTTCTCTTTGCCAGCTCCAAAAGCCCGTAAATATGAGTATTGTGGCTGTGAACGCCGCCGTCGGAGACAAGTCCGAACAGGTGAAGGGCGGAATCGTTCTTTTTGCAGTTCTCCACAGCCTGTAAAAATTCTTTATTTTCAAAAAAGTCTCCATCGGCAATGGACTTGGTGATTCTTGTGAGCTCTTGGTAAACAATCCGTCCGGCACCCATGTTTAAGTGTCCCACCTCAGAGTTTCCCATCTGTCCGTCCGGAAGTCCAACTGCCAGACCGCTGGCATTTCCCTCCACAAAGGGTCCCTTCTTCATCAGTTCATCCATCACAGGAGTCTTCGCCTCATATACGGCGTTCCCCTCATGTTTCTTATTGAGTCCATAACCATCGAGAATCATTAAAACTACCGGTTTCTTGCTCATTCTTCTCTTCTCCTTTATCTTTGAGCGCCGCCTTCCTGCCATAATCCGGAAAGCCATCGGCGCTTCCCTATACTCTGAAACGCTTCTATTGTATAACATTTAACAATTTCCCGCAACTGTTTCAGTGAAAGTATTTGTTATTTTTTTATCAGTTATCCGGCATTTTTCATATATATTTCACAGGATTTCCAAACTTTCTTCACATTTTCTCTGTATTCTGTTACTTGTAACAAGGCAATAGACCTTAATACACTTTTTCATACTTAACCGGCGGCTCACCTCCGCCGGTACCTCCCTAAAGAAATACAGTTTTACTCTGACCTCATAAAAAATCAAAATCTCCGTGCGGACATCCGTTTTTCCCATTGCCTGCACGGAGATTTTCTTTGCTTTCTATTTCTCTTCTTCCAAATACCGGGCGGCAATCCGGCTATCCGGTTCTTCCGGATATTCCCTGCACAGCCGGTCGATTTCTTTTACATAGGCCTCTTCCAGCCCCAGAAGTTCCGCTGTTTCCGAAACCGAACGCTTTTTTAACTGATTGCGGATAATGCGGATTTCATCAGCCTTTCCTTCGGCTTTTCCCTCTGAACGTCCTTCAATTTTTCCTTCCTCATACCGCTCGGCACCCCGTACCTCTAAGGCGTCTTCCATATTGAATTCCGTAAACAGCATATTCCGCACCTCCGATCCATACTCCTCTATGAAATCCACCATGATTCCTCGCTTCAGGCACACATCCATGGATTTCGCAATGGCTTTATCCCTGGTATCCCCCGCTGCCATATACTCCCGTATCTGCTGAATAAAAAAGGAATATTCAAACATCGGGCGACGCTCCTTTAAAATCGGATGACCCACAGGCAGATTTACATTGATTACCTTCACCTTTAATTCTAGCATAGGTTCATCCGTCTTTTCAAGGTACGCATCCGATATTTTTAATATCTGCTCCGCAGGCTGCTTCTGAGTTCCGTTGTAAAAGACATAAAACTCCGGAGTGGGAATCCCGATGGTTTTCACTCCCTCCAGAGTCGTAAACCGGATATCCTCCGGACGGATGGGCTCCGAATGGGCCAGTGCCTGGTATAGCTTTGCAGCGTTCCTGGCAATTCCAAAATACGCCGTAAAAGCGCTGGATTTAAATTCCCTGCCGGATAACTGCATTTCATTCTTCCATTGCTGCATGAAAATACCTCCATTACCTGTGATTTGTTTTGTGAAATATCTGCAGAAGCTGCAAAGACAAAACAGAATTTAAGGGGAATAGAAACTCCCCGACATGTTTCCATTATATCAGACCGCTATTTTCCGCACAAGCAGTCCGGCAATGAAATTCTCATAAACTTTTTTGAAAAATTTTGTAAAAAACACTTGCTTTTTTTCATATTCGATGGTATTATAAATGAGCTCGCTGATTTGAGTGTATCGAGGCGTGGCTCAGTTTGGTAGAGCGCTGCGTTCGGGACGCAGAGGTCGCAAGTTCGAATCTTGTCGCCTCGATTTAATATGGCCTGTTGGTCAAGCGGTCAAGACGACGCCCTCTCACGGCGTAAACCCGGGTTCGATTCCCGGACAGGTCACTGAAAAACGGAAAGTCTGAAAAGATTTTCCGTTTTTTGTTGTTGCTGCAACCCCATCTGCCCGGGCAGGCTTCCATGACCGTCACCGACTGGGATGCAGAAAATATGAATACCCCCTCCAGCAGAGACTCATAAAATCTCTGCCGAAGGGGATTCTTTTTGTGCGTTACAGAACAACTCCGTCCTTAAAGATCGAAATTTCACGGAATCCTTTTTCTTCTGCCTTGGTGAGCTTACCGTTTGCCACCTCAATGACCAGATTCATAAGACGCTTTGCTGCATCGTCAATGGACTCACCATCGGCAATGGGGCCTGCATCGAAATCAATCCAGCCTTTTTTCTTCTCGGCAAGCTGGCTGTTGGTGGCAAGCTTCAAGGTGGGCGCCGGAGCTCCGAAGGGAGTTCCCCGTCCTGTGGTAAACAGGATCATGTGGGCTCCTGCTGCGGTCATGGCCGTTGCGGATACCAGGTCATTTCCCGGTCCGTAAAGCATGTTGAGGCCTTTGGTCACAACCGGATCCCCATAACCGATCACGTCCATGATCGGGGCTGTGCCGCCCTTCTGCACACAGCCGCAGGACTTGTCTTCCAGAGTGGTGATGCCGCCCTGGCGGTTGCCGGGGCTGGGGTTATCATAAACCACCTCATTATGGCTGATGAAGTAGTTTTTAAAGCCGTTGATCATGCTCACAGCCTTGTCAAACACCTCCTGGCTGACACAGCGGTTCATGAGGAAGCCCTCTGCGCCGAACATCTCCGGCACCTCTGTGAGCACCGTGGAGCCGCCACGGGCAGCCATCATATCGCTGAACCGTCCAACGGTGGGATTTGCAGTAATGCCGGACAGGCCGTCAGAGCCGCCGCACTTCATGCCTACCACCAGCTCGCTGACCGGAATGGGCTCCCGTTTAAACTGGGAGGCATACTCCGCGCACTGCTCTAAGAGCTTTCTTCCTTCTGCAAATTCATCCTCTGCCTCCTGGCAGATTAAAAATTTTACTCTGTCTTCATCGTACTCCCCAAGCTCTGTGAGGAACTGTTCATGGGTCAGGTTCTCACAGCCCAGTCCCAGAACCAGCACGGCGGCTGCGTTGGGATGGCGGACCAGAGCGGCCAGAAGCTTTCTGGTCTGTGCATGATCCTCTCCTGTCTGGCTGCATCCGAAGGGATGGGGGAAAGTATAGAGTCCGTCAATGGTGCCTGCCACCAGGTCCTGATTGTCCCGTACCATCTTCTTGGCCACATCGTTTACGCAGCCAACGGTGGGAATAATCCAGATCTCATTGCGGATGGCAGCACGGCCGTCCTTTCTCTTAAAGCCCATAAAGGTTTCCGGCTCCACAGGCTTCGGAAACTGAAGGCTGGGATTGTAGGTATACTCCATCTCGCCTTCCAGATTGGTACATACGTTGTGGGTATGCATCCATGTGCCGGGCTTGGCATCGGCCGTTGCATGGCCGATGGGGAACCCGTACTTAATTATATTCTCGCCATTTTTAATGGCGCGGAGGGCAATTTTATGACCCTGGGGGATATCTTCCAGTGCAGTTACCGTAAGACCGCCTGCGGTGATGGTTTCACCCTTTGCAATGGGGTGCAGGGCAACTGCCACATTATCCAGCTCAGAAATTTGTATGGTTTTCATATGATTACAGGCAGCTTGCGTATGCAGCCTTTGCTCCTTCCGTGCGAATCTTCTTTAAATCAGCAACTACGGTCTCTTCCAGACCGGAAATCTTTGTCAGATCCTGATCCCACATCTTCTCATTGGTGAGTACGGCATGTACCAGATCCTCTGCGGAATCATCCTTGTGAGCATAGTAGAACTCCAGAGCCCAGCGGTCATCACTTACCGTGTACTCATTTCCTGCCGGACGTCTGCACACAAGGCCTGCATCGGTGAGAGCCTGGATGTCATTGCTGTAAAATGCAATGTAAGCAGCCAAAGACATGGTTAAGCATGCGGGAAGCTCACCCTTTTCCTCGATATATCCCAGGAAGGAGGGCATGTTTCTTGCTTTCCACTTGGAGGTGGAGTTTAAGGAAATGCTCATTAATTCATGGTTTACGAAGGGGTTGTTGAAACGGTCGGAAACGGCTGCCGCAAACTGCATCAGATCGTCCTTATCCAGGGGCAGGGTGGGAATGACTTCCTCATATAACATCTTGTTCATGAAGCCCTTGATGGTCTCATCGTTCATGCAGTCGCGGACGATATTCTCACCGGCCAGGTATGCGCCGAGAACAAAGCCTGTATGGGCACCGTTTAAGATACGAACCTTTCTCTTCTTATAGGGGCTCATATCGGGAGTTACGAATACCTTGTCAAGAAGGCCTGCTTTCTTGAAGGGAAGAATGTCGTTTAACTTCTCATCTCCCTCAATTACCCAAACGCCGAATACCTCTCCAACGTCCAGGAGCGGATCCTCATAGCCATGCTTTTCTTCTAACTCGGCAACTTCCTTGGGATCACGGATGCGGCCCGGAACGATACGGTCAACCAGAGAACCGCAGAAGGTGCAGTCTTCATTGACATATTTCTTAAAGCCCTCTTCCAGTCCCCACTGATCGATGTACTGGTTTACGCACTTTAAGAGCTCTTTTCCGTTGTTGTCGATGAGCTCGCAGGCCAGCATGAGGATGCCGGGTTTCTTTGCGTTATAGCGGTGATAGAGAACCTGTGTCAGCTTTGCCGGGAAGCTGGACGGCGGGCAGTCGTCCTTCTGGCAGGACGGATCATACTGGATTCCGGCCTCTGTGGTATTGGAAACGATGATTTCCAGATCGTCGCTTGCGGCAACCTCCATCATCTTCTCATAGTCATCCTTCTCATAGGGATTCAAGCAGCGGCTTACGCTGGAGATCACTCTCTTTGCGTCCACCTTCTGTCCCTTTTCGCTTCCGCGCAGATACAGGGTGTAAAGGCCTTCCTGTTCATTGATCATCTTTGCAAGACCCGGAGCAATGGGCTGTACCAGAACACATTTTCCGTTCCAGTCTGCCTTCTCATTGGCAAGGTCAAACCAGTAGTCCACAAATGCGCGGAGGAAATTTCCCTCGCCAAACTGCAAAACCTTTTCCGGTGCCTTTTCCAGAATATATCCATCATAACCGGATTTTTTCAATACTTCATAATTCAGGCGTTCCATACTTATCTTCCTTTCTCTCATTGACCAGCCGGATATGGAACCTGCCAGACAACATCCAAGGGACGTCCATCTGGCAGGCGCTTTCTGGCTTTTAATAGAACAGATTTACCAGGAATGTGGTAAAGGGCTCGAACCAGGTGAGGAGCAGCAGGTTCACAACAAGCAGAATATAGAACGGAACTGCTTCTTTAATGAATGCGGCTGTCTTACACTTGGTGATGGAGCAGGTTACAAACATCAGAGTACCCATTGGCGGTGATAAAGCACCGATGGCGTTATTGAAAATGTAGATCATTGCAAACTGAATCTCATTGATTCCGTACTGGGCTGCGATGGGAGCCAGAAGGGGAACCAGAATGATCATGGAGGCATTACCTTCAATGAACATACCTACAATCAGTAAGAAGATGTTTACAACAATCAGGAACACGTATTTGCTGTGAATGTTTGCCAGCATCCAGGCAGTCAGTGTCTGGGGAATTCTCTCCTTGGTAAGAATCCAGGAGAATACAGACGCTGCGGATACGATTAACATGATGGAAGCTGTGGAGGCAACGGTCTCCTTTAAGCCCTGAATCATGTCCTTCACATGCATTTCATGGTAAAGAATACCCAGGAATGCAGCATAGAGGATGGCAATGGCTCCGGCTTCAGTGGCGGTGAAGATACCGATACGGATACCGCCGATGATGATAACCGGAAGCAAAAGCGGCAGGATAGCCGGTTTCAGTGCTGTCCAGAATCTGGACCAGGTGAGCTTTTCTGTGGTCAGAATACCATAGCCGCGCTTTTTGGAGATCACGCCCACCAGAATCATCATGGTGATGCAGAGAAGTCCTCCTACGCCGAAGCCGGAAATAAATAACTTACCGATGGAAACATTTGCAATACATCCGTAAAGAATCATTGCAATTCCCGGAGGAATAAGCGGTGTAATCATGGAGGAAGCCGCGGTTACCACGCTGGAAAACTCCAGGGAGAAGCCCTTCTTTGTCATCTCGGGAACCATCATTTTGGACTCCATGGCTGCGTCAGCGATGTTGGAGCCGGATAAGCCGCCCATAACGGTGGAAAGAAGAACATTTACCTGTGCAAGACCGCCGGGAAGACGGCCGGTTACTACCTCACAGAAATCCATGATTCTCTTGGTAACACCTGTATAGTTCATGAAAATACCTGCACAGATGAAGAACGGGATTGCCATAAGGGAAATTTTTTCTGTACCAATGATGGCCTGCTGTGCGAATACCACGGAGTTGATATCCGGGTTCATTACGAAGTAGACCATGGAACCGCCGAGAACGGCGATGTATACCGGAACCTTAAGGAACAGAAGGACCAGCATTACGATTGCAGAGATCATTAACACATTACTCATTGCTGCTTGCTGCCTCCTTTGCCTCAGATTTTACACCTTTGATGATACTGTAAAAATAGCTGATGATCATATCCACATAGGATACGATTGCAATTCCGTAAACCCATGCATACGGAATTTTTAACATACTGGTGGAACGTCCGCTCTTTAAGAACACCTGGATGAATCCAAGGCTCTGGATGAACAGATAGCCGATTACCACAACTACAACCACTGAAATCAGCCACTCCATGATTTTCTGCATCTTCTCCGGCATCATATCCACGATCATTTCAATTGCCACATGGTTGCCGGTCCGAAATGCCGCGCCTGCCGCCGCAAATACAATCCATACCATACAGGAGGTCTGCACCTCTTCCAGCCAGGTAAAGGGAGCGTTGAAAATATAACGCCAGATTACGCCGAAGAAGGTCAGAACAATGAGGATTGCAAGAATTACAGAAGCAACGACAATATCCAGATTCATGAGAATGGATAAGCCCTTGTTTTCTTTTTTCTCCATATCATTTCTCCCAATTTCAAAACTTCAGCCGGCAGCGCCAAAGGAAGGAAGCCTTCCTCTGGCTTTGCGGCCCAACACCGCATTTTCTGCCGGCCATAAAAGTCAAGTGATTAGTTGGCACCCATAGCTGCTCTTACGGTGTCATACAGACCGTCTGTCCAGCCAAAGTCCATCTCATAGAAGGGCTGTGCCTTCTCCTTGAAGCCTGCAAGAACTTCTGCGGACGGCTCCACAACGGTAACGCCCTCGTCTTTCATCTTCTGGAGGTAATCAGCCTCAGCAGCCTGCTGTACTTCGTTGTTGTACTCACCGGCCTCAGTAGCTGTCTCAAGGAGCCAGTTCTGCTGCTCTTCTGTTAAGCTGTTGAACCAGTCAGCGGAAACAACCCATGTGGTGAAGTTCTTTACATGTCCGTCAAGGATTAAGTACTGTGCAACCTCGTGAAGCTTTCTTCCGTACAGAGTTGCAAGGGGGTTCTCAGCACCATCGATGGTCTTGGTCTGAAGAGCCTGGTAAACATCACCGAGAGCCATACCTGTGGAGGTAGCGCCCAGAACGTCAAAGCCCTTGGACTGAATCTCGTTGGAAGGAACACGGATCTTTAATCCCTTTAAGTCGTCAACGGTATTTACCGGAACGTTTGTAAGAGTATGTCTCTCGCCGTAAATCCAGTTGGAAGCGATTAACTTAAGGCCTTTCTCTTCCAGCTTTGCACACTGCTCTTTGTACCAGTCGGACTCGATTAAGGTCCAGCACTGATCCCAACTGTCGAACAGGAACGGTCCGAATACGATACCGAAATCCGGTACGCCGTAGTCAGCATAGAAAGCACCGTCAGCCAGTGTACAAACGTTCTCGCCCAGTAACATGGAGTCGATCAGGGAGGACTTGTCGCCTAACTGAGAGTCCGGATAAACCTCGATGGCCATGGTGCCGCCGGATTTTTCCTTGATGATTTCCTGTGCTTTTACCCAGCCCTGTCCAACCGGCTCAGAGATGGAGTTCTCAAATGCAACCTGAAGAGTAACCTCTGCGTCTGCGCTTCCTGCATCTGCTGCGGCTGCTGTTGTGTCTGCTGCTGCAGCTTCTGTGCCTGCTGCGGCTGCTGTTGTTGCTGTTGTTGCTGTTGTGTCGGCGGAACCGCTGCTGCATGCTGTTAAGCTTGTTGCTGCCATAGCGCCTGCGAGAGTTAAGGCCATAACCTTTCTCAGTTTCATAATTTTTCCCTCCGTTTTTAAACTTTGTTTTTATTCTGCAAAGGCCCGATTCCCTCGGAACCCTTCACATCTCACTCCGGTGCTCCGGAGAAAGTTTCTGTTTTTTATTTGCTGATGTTTCTGAAATCAATGGCAACCTTTAACATGTCGCCGGGGTTGTGAGCGAAATCATCGAATGCCTTTGCAGCCTCGTCAAAGGGATATACATTGGTGATGATCTTCTCCAACGGAGCTTTCTTTGCATTTACAATGTCGATCAGTTCCAGGAAGTCTTTCTTCATGGCGTTTCTGGAACCGTATACGTTTAATTCCTTCTTCTGGATTAAGGTGAAGTTGAAGTCCAGGTTCTTCTTTCCGACACCGATCAATACCATACGTCCGCCGAAGCAGCAGGCGTCAATACAGTTCTGGAAGGTGGACGGGAGACCTACGGCCTCGATGGTAACGTCAAATCCGTTGCCGTTTGTGATCTCGTTTACGCCCTTTTCAAAAGCTTCCGGAGAATCGTTAAGAAGAGTTCCGTCAACGCCGAAGTCCTTTGCCATTTCAAGCTTTCCGGCAGAAACGTCGGAGATGTAAACGGTTGCTCCCTTGGCCTTTGCTGCGATTGCTGCAAGAACGCCGATGGTTCCTGCGCCTACAACCAGGACCTTGTCCCCCTCTTTCACATTGGCACGGCTTACGCCATGATAGCTGATGCAGAAGGGCTCGATGGCTGCCAGTGTCTTGGCGTCCATTCCCTTTCCGTCATAGACTCTCTCGATGGGCATTGTTATGTACTCCTGGAAAGCGCCGTCTCTCTGACATCCCATGGTCTGGTTGTCCATACATGCGTTTACGGTTCCATGCTCGCAGGAATAGCAGTGTCCGCAGTTGAAATACGGGTTGCAGGTTACGATCATTCCCGGCTTGATGCCGTACTCGTTGTTCTCGTCTGCCTCAATTACCTCAGCGGAGAACTCATGGCCCGGAATTCTCGGATACTCAAAATAGGCAAAGGTTCCACGGTAAGAGCCAAGATCACTTCCGCAGATTCCGCCGTAAAGGATCTTTAATAAAACCTCTCCCTCTTTTCTCACCGGCATTTCCACGTCTCTGATTTCCACTTCGCCGGGAGCGTTGATGTACATTGCTTTCATGATTTCGTTCCTCCTGTACTCATGACTTGTTTATGCGTTATATCCTTTAATGTATTCCTTGTTGTATACATCAGATTATAGAGGGAATCTGGGAAAAAGTCAATATAAGCTGGGCATTTTCCGATCACTTTGTATACTTAACCAAACATTTTTAATTTTTTTTGTGTATTTCCACCAAAATCAGGGTTCCCATTGCAAAACCGCCGGGCCTATGTTAAAATTTTGTTATATACAACATATATCCATCTTATATATGCCATTTTCGGCAGAAGGAGCGTGAATATGCCGAAAACCAATTTAAAAACCGTAGCATACAATGCCATCCGTCAGAAAATCGTCACCTGCGAATTTGCACCGGGCACCTTTCTAAATGAAGAAATCCTCACGGACGCCCTGGGGTTAAGCCGCACCCCCATCCGCGATGCCTTAAGCCGCCTGGAGCAGGAAGGACTGGTGGAGATAAAGCCCAAGCGCGGAATCATGGTCACTCCCCTGTCCGTCAATGATATCAATATGATTTTTGAGGTCCGGAATCTTTACGAACCCTATATTCTTTTAAATTACGGCTCCCTGCTCCCCGCAGACCGTCTGGAGGAATTCTACAATATTTTCCTCCACAAAAATGCAGACAGCGAGTGCTTCCAGAACAACGACTATTTCTATGATCTGGACTCCGACTTTCATCTCATGATTGTGGGCTGCTGTCCCAACGCATACATCCAGAACAATTACAACCTGATCCGGACCCAGAATGCACGGTTCCGCTATATGACCGGAAATATTTCCAACAACCGCCTGGAAGATACCTTCCGGGAACACTTGGATATCATACGGCCCTGCCTTCAGAAAAACTGGAAGGAAGCGGCAGAAAAGATGGTCTGCCATCTGGAGGAATCCAAAAAAGCTACCTTCCGCCTGATTTTCCAGGGACGCGAAAATGCGCCCATCGGTCTGTTTTAAACGGGGGCGCGGCGGCAGCGATATTTCCTTTCGCGCCGGTGTACAAAAGGGGCAGAAGAAATGGTTCGGTTTCTTCTGCACCTTTTTATAGTCTCTCTTCAATTAATGCGGCCAGCTCCTCCATGGTGGACACGGTGTTGATGTCATTTCTAAGAGCCGCGGAATTGGGATATCCGGCCGTGTACCAGGCCACATGCTTTCTCATCTCCCGCATTCCTGCCATCTCTCCCTTAAATTCCATCATCATCTGTCCATGACGGAGAATCATCTCCTTTAACTCTTCCTTGGACGGCCGTTTGGGCTTTTCTCCTGTTTCCAGATACTCCGTAATCTCCTTAAAAATCCATGGATTTCCCTTGGCGCCCCTGGCCACCATGATTCCGTCGCATCCGGTCTCCTTCGTAAGCCGCATGGCGTCCTCCGGCGAGAACACATCACCGTTTCCGATCACAGGAATGCTCACCGCCTCCTTTACCTGACGGATGATGTCCCAGTCAGCCTTTCCGGAATAATACTGCTCCCTGGTCCTTCCGTGGACAGCAACGGCAGAGACGCCGCAGCCCTCTGCAATTTTCGCAATCTCCACCGCGTTGACCGAGGAATCGTCAAAGCCCTTCCGGATTTTCACGGTCACAGGCTTTTTTATGGTTTTCACCATGGCCGTTAAAATTTCCTCCACCAGTCTGGGATTTTTCATCAGGGCCGAGCCCTCATGGTTCTTTACGATTTTCGGCACCGGGCAGCCCATATTGAGGTCAAAAATATCAAATGGGCCTTCCTCCAGCTCCCCGGCAATGGACGCCAGAATCTGCGGATCAGAGCCAAAAAGCTGGAGGGACACCGGGCGTTCCCTGGGATCCACCATCAAAAGCTCTTTTGTGTTCTTATTTTTATAAAGAACCGCTTTGGCGCTGACCATCTCCATGCACACGAGCCCGGCCCCCTGTTCGCTGCACAATACCCGGTACGGAAGATCTGTGACCCCTGCCATGGGAGCTAAAATCACGTTGTTTTTCAGGGTCACACTGCCGATTTTTAACATCATTGAACCAGCTCCCCCTCTGCATTCACATACCGTCCGTCAGGGGTGTAGGTGTTGGTCAGCATGACTCCCGTATAGTTGTCCAGATAGTACCACTTTCCAAGGGAATTGACCCAGCCGTAGGCCATGGTTCCATCGCTGTTTAAGAAATAGTACTTTCCTTCCTTTAAAAGCCACCCGGTCTGCATGGCTCCTGTGCTGTTGAGGTAATACCAGCTTCCGTTGACCTTCTGGAACCCGGTCTGCATGATGCCGTTCATGTCAATGAGGTAAGTTTTTCCATCCACATAGGCCCATTCGCTGGAAACCGGCTGACCGTCTGTTTTAAAAAGCTTCCAGGTGCCGTTTTCCTGTTTCTGCCAGGTGCCTCCCCGGTATGTGCTGTGGATGTAGAAGGCGTTCTCCTCTTCTTCCAGATATTTTTTTGCCGCCTCGGAATTGGGACCGCCGGAGTAGATGTTTTCCTCGATGTTCTCTTTGTTGCCTAAGGGATTGTTCCCCACATCCCCGGGGCCTGTCCCTCCGTTCCATCCCGTATCGTAGGCAGGATTGTTGATCTGGGGCTCATTATAAAACTGAATATTCAGCTCATCGATTCCCGGTCCGTAGTTCACGGCAAAGACCTTCACTGCCGTCATGGAAACAAACACCGCGGCCAGGAAAGCGCTCATGAATGCTTTTCTATGTCTCATCTGCTTCCTCCATTTTCTCTCCAAGGAATACCACCCGGTAGTACAGCTCCAGAGACTCCAAAAGCTCTCTTTTTTCCCTCTGGTACTGGCGGATTTTTAACCCGCTTCCAATCTCGTCAAATAAGTAATCGTTATCATCGGCCTGTACCTTAAACTCCAGGGTTCCGTCCGGAGCAAATTCCAGGGTCAGAACTCCGCCGATGTCCTCCGTGAACAGGACACACATGATCTGGAGCTCCTTTTTTATGTGGTCCGGGAGGGCCTTGAACTGCTGGTTAAAATAATATTTCTGTTCATAGGAGCTGGCGCCGCAGAGCACCACTGAATTCTGGTTTTCCATTCTCTTCTCCTTTCTTACAGGTAGTTTAGGACCTCATCGATCCGGTCAATATGATAGTCCGCCTGGCTCTGGTCAAAGCCAAACCTGTCGTCCCTTAAGGCAGCCACGGTCATATTGGCCCGTTTGGCTGCAGTGATTCCCACAGTGGAGTCCTCAATGACAAAGCACTCCTCCTCCGAAAAGCCCAGGGTTTTGGCCGTGTAATGGTAAATCTCCGGATTTGGCTTACTCTGCTTAAACTGCTTTCCGCTGACGATCAGATCAAACACCGGACGCATTCCTGTTTCTTCCATGATTCTTGCAATGAGCTTCGGGCCCGTGGAAGATGCCAGGGCCACCTCATAGCCGCGCCGTTTTAACTCCTTTACCGTCACAAGCGCCTCCGGCCGGAAAATCTTTTTATAATTGACCTGACTGTAAACGTCCAGGGCGGAGAACTGGTCCCGCAGCATTTCCCAGGTCTCTCCATTGTTTATGGCCCGCTCCATGACGGTCCAACTGTCCTTCCTGCTTAAACCCACCATGGGATTTAACTCATCCATGGTTACTTTGGGATTCTTTGTTCTGGCAAACTCCAGAAGATAGTCCATATATACGATTTCACTGTCCACAATCACGCCGTCCATGTCAAAAATCACGGCGCGTATTTTTTTCTGTTCCATAGATTTCTCCTTCTGCCATGCGTCCTGGCCTGTCAGGACCTTCCTGTACTATCAAAAGGCGGCCCACCCATACGGCGGCCGCCTTTATTTTATCATGTCCCTTTCATTCCCGCAACTGTTACTCTTCTGCCTCCGGTGCTAAAAGTCCGCGGATTTTCATGTACTCCAGAATACAGTCCACACATCCGTCGGTTCCGATCTTTGCGGAATTTAAAATCAGGTCATAGTTTTCAAAGCTTTCCCAGTCTTTTCCTGTATAATATCTGTGGTAATCGCGGCGTTCCTTATCCATGCGGCGGATATTTTTTACCACCTCAGAATCTTCATAATATCCCTTTTCCTTGATTCTCTTCACCCTGGCATCCATATCCGCATAGATAAACACCCGCACCAAGTTTTCCGTTCCCGCCAGGATATGGTCCGCACAGCGTCCGATGAAGACGCAGGACTCCTCCTGGGCCAGCTTCCGGATTACCGAGGACTGGAACCGGAACAGATTGTCGGCGGACACCAGATCGGCTCCCAGGGACGGAGATGTGTTTTCCGGAATCATGGACTGAACAATCTTGTAGAGAAGCCTGTTTCCGGCCCTCTCATCCGCCAGGTGGAAATAACTTTCCCGGATGCCGCTCTCATCGGAGGTCATTTTTAAAATCTCCTTGTCATAGACATCCAGACCAAGCCGCTTTCCCAGCTTCTTTCCGACTTCTGCTCCTCCGCTTCCATACTGACGGCCGATGGTAATAATCATGTTCTTTCCTTCCATAAAAACGCCCCCTTCTTTCGCTTTCGTGCCGGAATTTGGTACAGTTTCATCATAGCATATTTCAGGGGAAATTTTAAGTCTTTTTTATACTTTATTGGCCACTTCTCACAATTATTGTGCTGTATCCCAGATTTCTCAGACGACGCTCCATGGCAACCGCATTGTCAAGCTCCCTGAAGGCCCCTGCCCGGACATAATAAAGGTTATTTTTTGCCGTCAGAAAGGCCGGGAAGCCCTGGGCCCTGAGCTCTGAAAGCTCTTCCTCCGCGTTGGAGCGCAGCCGGTAGATTCCCGTCTGCACCAGATAAAAACCAGGCTCCTCCCCGGACACAGGCGTTCTTCTTTCCAGCTCCTCAAAGGTCCTTAAAATCCCATCGGCAATGGCATCGGCCGTGGCCGCCATGTTTGCGTCAAAAAAAGCATTATCCCTTTCGTTGTCAATAAATCCGGCCTCCACCAAAACCGCCGGCATTCTGGTCCGCCTGAGCACCACCAGGCCCGGCCGCTCCTTCACTCCCAGATCGGTCCAGCCCACCGCTGCCAGGGCTTCGTCAATATTTTTTCCAAACAGCGCTGCCGCCCCCTCATTGGAAAACACCAGGCTTTCAATACCGGAGGCTGTCCCCGGCACCGGCATGGCATTCCGGTGGAGGGAAAGGAACAAATCCGCACCGGACTGGTTCCCCATCATTGCCTTTTCATAGGGACTGTCATACACATCGTTCACCCTGGTATAGGCCACCTGAATCCCCCTCCGCTCCAGGGCATTTCCCACATCAAAGGCCAACTGAAGCGTATCATTTTTTTCCTGCCTTCCATTGTATACGGCTCCCGGCTCTTCGCCGCCGTGCCCTGCATCTATGATTACTTTTCTGATTACTGCCAACGCTCTTCTCCTTTTTCTTTATTCGTGTAATCAGTATATGAAAGAACTCCGAAAGCGGTCCACGGATAAAATTCTAAAACTTCCATATAATGTCACATAAAAGCTCGGAAAAAGGGAAAAAGTATGATATAATGTATGCAAAGCCCGAACATAAATGAAGTAGGAGGTATTTTATGTTATTAAAAGACAAAGTAGCTGTTGTTACCGGAGGAACCCGCGGTATTGGCCTTGCCATTGTAAAAAAATATCTGGAGAACGGCGCAAAAGTGATTCTGTTCGGTTCCAGAAAAGAGACGGCGGAAAAGGCTGTGGCTTCCTTAAAGGCCGAAAATCCTTCCTGGGATGTGGACGGTATGGCTCCCGACTTAAACAATCCCGGAGAAATTGCCTCTGCCTTTTCAAAGATCGTAAAATCCTACGGTTCTCTGGATATTCTCGTAAACAATGCCGGAATTTCCCAGAGCTCTCCGCTTTATGACTACAAGCCGGAAGAGTTTGAAAAGATCATGAACCTCAACGTGCTCTCGGTCCTTTATGCCTCCCAGGAAGCTGCAAAAATCATGAAGGAACAGGGCGGCGGTGTGATTTTAAACACCAGCTCCATGGTTTCCATCTACGGCCAGCCCTCCGGCGTGGGATATCCGGCCAGCAAGTTTGCCGTAAACGGCATCACCAAATCCCTGGCCCGGGAGCTTGGTAAGGACCATATCCGTGTAAATGCCGTGGCTCCGGGAATCACGGAAACCGATATGGTAAAGGCTCTTCCTGATGCTGTCATCAAACCATTGATTCAGACCATTCCCTTAGGCAGAGTCGGAAAGCCCGAGGATGTGGCCAATGCCTTCCTTTTCCTGGCAAGCGACATGGCTTCCTATGTGAGCGGAACCATCCTTTCTGTGGACGGCGCTGCCAGAAGCTAAACAAAATGAACTGCAAAAACCGCGGAAAGACCAGCTTTGGTCTCCCGCGGTTTTTCTTGAATGAGCGGCTCATTCGGGCCTTTTGGCTCCCGTCCCTTGAAGCCTGAGGCGATCTATCTAAAAGGATTATTTGTTTTTGGAATAAACGTTTCTTCCTCCCACGTAGGTCTCTTCCACGTAAGTTTGATTGAGCTGCAGCGTGGGAATTTCCAGGGGATTTGCAGAAACAATCAGGAAATCTGCATATTTTCCCGGCTCGATGGAGCCCTTCTTCTCCTCCTCAAAGGAGGCATAGGCGCCGTCGATGGTAAAGCCTTTAATCATCTGCTCCACCGTAAGCTTCTGCTCCGGCATCCATCCGCCCTCGGGGTCTCCCTTGTAATCCACCCGATTGACACCCACATACATGCTGTCAAAGGGATTTAAGGAATCCACCGGACAATCGGAGGACATGGGGGTACGGATTCCCATATCGCAGAAGGTCCTGTAATTGTAGGAGGTTGCACAAAGCTCTTTTCCTACCCGGTCCTCGGCAATATGAAGGTCTGAATTCAGGCACACCGGCTCTAAGTAGGCCAGTACTTTATTGTCCTTAAACTTCTGAATCAAAGGCATATCTGTGATCTGCACATGGATGATTCCCGCTCTGGCATCTTCCTTCGGCATGGCTTTCTGAGCCTTTTCATAGCTCTCCATAACCATGTTCATGGCTCCGTCGCCGATTCCATGGCACACAAGCTGCATTCCTCTTGTATGGGCGGTCACAATCACCTCATCCAGCTCATCCTGGGTAAACACCGGAATTCCTCTGCGGTCCGGGGCATCGTTATAAGGTCTGCTTAAGTAAGCTGTTCTTCCTCCCAGGGATCCGTCGGTCAAAAGCTTTAAGGGTCCGATCTTAAAATATCCGTCTCCTTTTCCCGTACAGTAGCCTGCATCTAAAAACTCCTTTAACCGGTCAATCTGAGGAAGGAGGCATTGTTCATAAATCCGGATGTCCAGCCGTTTTTCTGCAATCAGCTCCTCATAGGCCTTAATGACCTTTCTCCAGTCCTTATCGGAAAAGGTTTCAAAATCATCGGTCTGGGCCGAGGTCACACCGTAAGCTGAGGCTGTTTTAATGGCTTTCACCAGCATGTCCTTGATTTCTTCCACTGTTTTTGGCGGAATCACCTTATAGATCAGATAGCGGGCCGTCTCCTTCATCATTCCTGTCAGACGTCCGTTTTCATCACGCTCAATCTCTCCGCCTTCGGGGTTCTTCGTCTCCTCGGAAATTCCTGCCACCTCCAGGGCCTTGGAATTGACCACCACCATGTGTTCGCACACACGGGTAAATACGATGGGATGCTCGGTGGAAATCTGATCTAAGTCATCTCTGGTGGGCGGACGGTTTTCCGATAAAAACACCTGGTTCCAGCCGCGGCCCGACACCCAGGTTCCTGCGGGAATCTTCCGCTCCTTAATATACGCTTTTGCCTTCTCAATCATATCTCCGATGGAGGAAGCATCACTGCACTGGAATTTGGACAGCCCGTAGGCGTAGTTAAGCAGATGAAGGTGGCTGTCATTGAAGCCCGGGAGCACAGTTTTTCCTCCCAGATCCCGCACGGGAATTTCCTCACCATTCTCCGTCTTCCGTTTTTCCAGTTCTTTTAAAATTTCTTCGGTGGTTCCCACCATTCCGAAGGAATCTCCTTCCACCAGAAAAGCCTCAGCTGTCTCAAAGCCCTGATTTACCGTAATCACATGTCCGTTTATATATGCTGTCGTCATGTTGCGTACCTCCCTTCTGGTATTCTTTTGAGCAACTTGCATGCCAACTTTCAAAAATCCTTTAAATTAAAGAAACTGCCCGATTTTTCCCGGCCTTTCCCGCGAAAAATGAGCAGTTTTTTTACCACGATGTAAAAATTTTTTTCAGCTTTTAATACAGGTGGGGCTTCACATCGGCCGGAATCAGGCACTCATATTTCTGACCCCGCATCCGTTTTGCAAACTCCTCCTTTGCCTTTGCAATCCGCTCCGGATGTTCCGTTAAGGTCTTTGCCGCATCCGAAAGAACCTCGGATGCCAGCATGGCTCCCTTTAAGGCAATGGAGGACTTTCCCTGTCCGGTCCACTGCCAGCTATGGGCTCCTGCGCCGTAGCTGAAGCAGGCTGTCTCGATCTGGGCGGTGGGAAGCACCCAGCTTACATCTCCCACATCCGTGGAGCCCGGCTCGCACGCTTCGGAATGTACCCGGTCCACAAATATATCGCAGAGCTCCGAATGTTCAATATTATCCTTCAAAGCCATAATATCGGCAACTCCCACCGGAAGTCCTGCAAAAAGGCCTGCCGGATCAAAGGACTCCTTGAACTTCTTTGCATACTCCCTCTCCTCTTTTGTGTACTCCGGGATTCCAACCTTCAAGAAAGATTCCTTTAACACATCCTCCAGGGCAAAATTCGGAAGCACATCATAAAGGCCTTCATCAAAAATAATGTCCACGGTTGTCCCCGTGATCAGGGCAGCTCCCCTGGCCACGTCGCAGACTCTCTCATACAGCCGTTTTACCTTTTCGCCGCTGGTGGAGCGGATCAGGTATTTAACCCTGGCCTCTGCCTGCACCACATTGGGGGACTCGCCTCCGGTCTTTATGATGGCATAGTGGAGCCGTTCTGTGGGCTCGATGTGCTCTCTTAAATAGTTGGCGCCCACGTCCATGATCTCCACCGCGTCCAGGGCGCTTCTTCCCAGATGGGGAGCCGCAGCCGCATGGCTGGAAACACCGTGGAAGTCAAAGAATGCCTGGATGCAGGCCTGGCTGGAGCCGGTGGTCACCATATGGTAATTGGCCGGATGCCAGGTTAAGGCCACATCGGCATCGTCAAAGAATCCGGCCCTGGCCAGATATGCCTTCCCGCTTCCGCTCTCCTCTGCGGGGCAGCCCACGATCTTTACGGTTCCGGAAATGTGGTTCTCCTCCAGATATTCCTTATAAAGCAGGGCGGCGCCGATGGCTCCCGTTCCCAGAAGATGGTGGCCGCAGCCATGTCCCTGCTCCCTCTCAGGAAGAGGGGAATACTGGCAGAGATCGGCTTCCTGACTCATGCCATGGAGGGCATCGTACTCGGCCAGAAAGCAGATCACGGGGCTGCCGCTTCCGTAAACGCCCACATAGGCCGTGTCCATATCGGCAACGGGAGTCTGTACTTCAAAGCCGTGTTCCTTTAAAAAGCCCACCATGCGCTCACAGGACTTTTTCTCCTCAAATGCTGTTTCCGAATATCCCCAGATATCGCTTAAGAGGGAATATAACTGTTCTTCATATTCTTTTTTCATGTGTTTTCCTCCATTCTTTTCCCCTTTGGGCCTGTCGGCGCTTAAGGGGACACTCTGCTTTGCAGGCTGTATGATTTACAATTCTTCGGTCCTAAAAGCCGTATATCCCTCGTAATAATAGCTGTGATCGATACCTTTCATATAAATCTCACGGCTATTGATTTCATCGGTGAGGGCGGCCTTTAGGGTATGCTTGATTTCGATATCTCTAATGGGGCTACGCTCCATTGCAAGCAGGTAATCTTCTTTATCAACCTTACTCCAATCAATCACTTTGCCAATTTCATTTTTCAGGATATGGTCAAGCCATATACGGGTGCTGCGTCCGTTGCCCTCTCTGAACGGGTGGGCAATATTCATTTCCACATATTTTTCGATTATCTCATCAAATGTGGACTGCGGCATTTTATCAATGTTGGCAAGTGCTGCTTCCATATACATAAGCGGTGCAAAGCGAAAATTTCCCTTTGCAATATTTACGGTGCGGATTTTACCTGCAAAGTCGTAAATATCCTCAAACAGATACCTATGGATTACCTGCAATGTGGAAAATTTCCCGGCGGAAAGATGATCCAGAATGCCTTGTTCAAACAATTCTATGGCTTTTTTCTTGCTGATGCGTTCTTCTTCACGGGCAAGGTCTGCCGGGTTATCAATTCCCAGTTTATTTTTAAGCATAGTGTTCCCTCACTTATTTCGTACTGATGTCTAACGATATTATAGCATGCCTCCGGCATGCTATGCTCCGCAGGATGCACACGATTCGCCGCGGGTATAATGTCTGACGACATTATACCATGTCTCCGACATGTTATGCTCCGCAGGATGCACACGATTCGCTTTGGAATTTATCCGCCCTCCGGTCGGACGCGAATCGGCGCAGGTATAATATCTGTCGATATTAT
>JAETQD010000032.1 GCA_021770825.1 Clostridium sp.
TTTCCTCTCATGCTGAGCCCTTGACAGGAGGCCATCCCTTCCGGGCATCAGTCTAATTCCTGTAATCAATGTTTTTCTTTCTCTCGAAGAAAGAATATTTGACGATTCAGTAGTTTATCTTCTCGAATTTGGCGGGAATTCTAAAAGTCCTTAAACAAAAAATGCCTTTTCGAGTTTTTCTATTGAAAACGGGAGGATGAAGTTTACCCTGTGCCGTGAGGCCCCAAAAATTTTTATATGCCTGTACCCCCGGCGCGCATTCTGGAAGATTTATCTCTTTTCTACCAGCAGGAAGAATTTCCCGTTCTCCTGCACCAGTATAAAACGTGGTCGGAAAGTCGCCCTCTGGAAGGATGCCGGATTATTGACGCTTCTCCCGTGTTCCGGAATACCTGCGCCAAATACGCCTCTCTTCTGGCCGCAGGAGCGGAGCTGACAGTAGCGGTCTCCCCGGTAATGCCCTATGACCCGGAAACAGCCGTATTATTGGGACAATATGGAATTCCCGTGGTGGAAGCGGAACGGGCAGGCGGACCTTATGATGTGGTCATGGACTGCGCCGGAGCGCTCAGCCATGTTCCCAGCCGCTACGGGTATGTGGAATTAACCCGCTCGGGTGCGGAACGCTATGCGGCATGCACGCAGCCCGTGTGGATGGTGGACGCCGGAAAGATTAAACAGATAGAAACCTGCCTTGGAACCGGAGAAAGTTTTTTCCGGGCTCTGGAATCTCTTGGAATAAAAAATGAACAGGGACAGACTCTGGTAGTCATTGGACATGGAAAAGTTGGCCGTGGAATAGCTCTGCATGCTCTCAGACGGAAACTGAATGTCATTGTAGCGGACGTGGAAAAAAAACCTCTGGCTTCCGCCTCTTTTGTGCCGGCAACGGACAGGGAAACCCTTACTGACGCAATCAGGCATGCTTTCTGCGCCGTTACGGCTACGGGAAAGCGGCATGCCATGTCAGGGCTTATTGACCCGGCCATGCTTTTCTCTTCCGGCGTTCTGCTTGCCAATATGGGTGTGGAGGATGAATGGGGGCCGGAAATTCCGAAAAACCGCCTGCTGAACGAAGGCCGCCCTCTTAATTTTATTCTGCCGGACCCTACGCAAATGCGTTACATTGATCCGCCCCTGGCTCTTCATAACCAGGGAGCTCTGGAACTTGTCGAAGGCCGAGTTTTGCCAGGCCTTTTTCCTCCTCCGCCGGAAATGGAAGAGCATTTTCTTTCCCTGATACGTTCCTGCGGTTCCGTACCGCCTGACATGCTGAACTGGATTTCCTGACTTATCATCTTGTCTTTGCCGGGATAAAGCGGTAGCGTATAGAATACGGTCGGGAACTTATTGTTCCATGGTCGATTTGACGTTTCATTGACTTCGCAACTCATGAACACTTATTATTTCTACCGCAGTTATCGGCTGGGAGGGAGAATCCTCGGAACCCTGGGATGCAGCCTGGCCTGGGCTTTTTTCGGTTCCGGCTGGTGGAACTTTCTTCTCGGCGCCCTTTTACTGTTCCTGTGGCTTCCCGTTATTATGGGCAGGCCTTATTTTCTCACAATCACTTCTTCTTCCATCTTCTGGGGCAACAGCATTTCACGCAGGGAAATACCGTGGGAATTAATTGAACGCATAGGATGCACACCAAATAATGAGGCAGAACCCGGATTGATGATTAAACTGAAGGACGGACGTATTCTGGATGTGGAACATTCCTGTTTCAATTCCATATCCTCCATCCGTGAAGCCATTCTTCAAGCATCCGGTTTTTATCCCTTTCATCTTGCTCCGGACTTGTTCGCTCCTCCGGGTCTGCTGGGCGAGTGATACGGAGTAAAATTTGTCAATTCTCCGCTCTGAATATTTGCTGTCCCCGCATCTTCTCATTCCCGAATAATGGCATTCTTCCGTCGTCGCAGAGGTTTCCGGCGATGCCCCTCGCGCCCCATGCAGGTGTTCCGTCTTTTCAAGGCAGATTACAGTTTTCCTGTAATGGAAAATAAAAAATGTTCCACGTAGAACATTTATGTGAATAACATTTCTTTTCCATTCACTCTCAGCCAATAAAAAACAGGCGTCATGTCTCCATGACGCCTGTTCCTCTGTATGAACGATTTTGTGCCACCAAAATCAATTGGGAGATCTCATCGGCATGAGCACATACAGGAACTCATCGCCAATCTTCAAGACACCCGGACTCATTTCATCAATGAGGTTCAGCGTAATGACCGTATCCCCGGCCATCGTCTTCAGGGGAGCCATGAAGAAATCCGGATTAAAGGAAATGGAAAGCGGCCTTCCGGAATAAGTGATCGTCATCGATTCATGAGCTTCGCCCACTCCTTCTGCGCTGGAAGCCACTTCCAGTTCGTTTTCACGAAAATTCAGCTTGATATTTGTGCTCTTATCCACGGAAAGGAGAGAAACACGGCGCACTGTTTCCAGCAGTTCCCCGCAGGGAAGTTCGATACTTTCCTTGCAATCCGTAGGAATTACCTGCCGGTAGTTCGGGTAATTGCCGTCAATCAGTTTGCTGATTAAGAGCGTATCGTTGATTTCAAAGGCTGCCTGGTTGCGTGTGAACCGGATCGTGACGGTTCCCACTTCATCCAGAAGGCGGCGGAGTTCTCCGACAGCCTTAGTGGGCAGGATGGCATCCAGTTGCTGTTCTTCCGGAAATTCCAGGGCGGTTTCCGCCAAAGCCAAACGACGTCCGTCCGTGGCTACCAAAGTCATTTTACCATTGCGGAAAGAAAGGGAAATGCCGTTCAACACGTAGCGGGTCGTATCCGTGGAAATGGCATATTCCGTCCGGCGGATACAGTCACGCAACATATTCTGCTCCACCTGGTACACAGTAGCCTGCTCAAAAGACGGCAGTTCCGGAAATTCATCCGCCGGAAGGCCGTTCAGTTTAAACTGGGAGCGGCCGCATTCCACAGCAGCCTGGTTGCGTTGGTTGACATCCACCTGGACTTCGGCTTCAGGAAGTTCGCTGATGATGCTCACCAGCTTTTTAGCGGGCAGGGTCACGGTGCCTTCACGCAGCACATTTGCGGGAACCACGCCAGTAATGCATACATCAAGATCAGTAGCCGTAAAACGTATCTGGCCGTTTTCAGCTTCAATCTTGACATTGGAAAGAATGGGCAGCGTCGTCTTGGAAGACACAACGCTGGCAACCTGTCTCAGCCCGTCGAGAAATACTTGCTTGGAAATGGTAAACTTCATGTGTCTGTGCTTTTATCTGCCTCGCATCTTCTCATAAGTGCCTTTCATGGTTCAAGCCATTTCTCCGTCAAACCCTAATATTTGGCAGTATTTTTTTAAAAGCATACTATATATAGTAATATGCAATTTCTCCGGGCATATCTTGCATGAAAAGGTTTTTCAAATTATTTAAGCATTCTTAAAAATCCATTCCGGGGAATCAGATTTCTTCAATATCCTTGTGCGGATTATAAATCCGG
>JAETQD010000022.1 GCA_021770825.1 Clostridium sp.
TTCTAGGCAGTGTCGTCTTATCGTCATCCCGGGCAAGAGTTTATCTAACATATGTTCGATGAACTCTTGTTCTTTTTTCTCCATTCCAAAATCGCAATTTCCTATAAATTAAAAAAAGAGTGTGCCGGAACACACTCTTTTACGATGCCTTACACAGGCTTACGTTTATCTCTTTATGTACTGAATGGCTACACATTTGGGACCGCCCTGGGCCACAAACACCGGACTCAGCTCCAAAAGCCGTATCTCCAGCCCCGAAAAGGCCTCTTCAAACTGCTTTTTAATGGCTTTTGCATCCTCTAAGGCATCGGCATGGGAAATATAGAGAACATGCTCTGCGCCCAGCTTTTTCTCCTTCAGATACTCAATTACTCCCTTTACTGACGCCGACATGGTCCGCTTCACCAGGAATTTATCCAGACGTGTCCCATCCTCTGTAAGCTTCATCACCGGCTTTAGTTTAAGCACGGTGCCCAGGGCAGCAGCCATCGGGGTCAGCCGTCCGCCCCGCTTAAGGAAAGAAAAGTCCTGGGGAATCAAAAAGGATTCGGTTTCTTTTGCGGCCTGCTCCAGCCACTCCAAAATCTCTTTTGCGGTTTTCCCTTCGCTTTTCATCTTCTGGGCCTGCTCCACCATGTACCGGTGGGGTCCGCAGAGGGTGCGGCTGTTGTATACCGTAATCCTTTCGCTGTCCTTTACCATTTTACTGGCGCTCACAGCGCTCTGGTAGGTGCCGGAAATCCCGTCCGCCATGGAAATATTAATAATATCCTGTCCGGCATGGGCCTCGTAGGCCTCCACCACAGCCCCGATTGCCGGCTGGGAAGAGCTTGGAATCTGCCCTTCTCTAATTCTCCTGTAATAATCGTCCATGTCCATCTGCAAATCCAATCCCTCAAGGTCTCCGATATGAACGCATAAGGGCACTGCCTCAAATCCGGCTTTTCTTGCCTCTTCCTCCGTATAGAGGGTGGAAGAATCTGTTATAATCTGAATCATACTTACGTCCCCATCTCTACATTAAATAGTTTTAATTACTACTTATTACAGTTTGCACTACTTGTAAGGATTCGTCAAGTCTTTTTCGACAAAAATTCTCATTTCTTTACGGCTTTTTAACACAAAACACAGGGAGCCATTGATTTTTTCCTCCTGTTTCTTTACAATGAAACAAAGAATTTCATCGTACAAACCGATGGTTCAGGAAAGGGCCCTATGAAAAACAGCCGATTATTTCAGATTCTCTATCTTCTCATGGAACGGCAGGATGTGACTGCCGCCTGGCTTTCCGAAAAGCTTGAGGTTTCCCAGCGGACCATTTACCGGGACATTGATGCCCTGTCTGCTGCCGGAATCCCCATATACTGCCAGAAGGGAAAGGGCGGTGGGATCCGTCTCATGGAGCAGTTCCAGATCAACCGTTCCCTTCTGGATGAAGAGGACCAGAGCCAGCTTCTCACCGCCTTAAAGAGCATGGAAGCCGTCGGGGCTTTCGGAAACACCGAACTTATTTCCAGGCTCTCTGCCCTGTTTAAGCAGGAACCCACAGACTGGCTGGAAATAAGCTTTGACAGTTGGGGAGACCGTCCCGTAGAACAGACCTGCTTTAAACAGTGCCGGCAGGCCATCTTTGACCGCCGGCTCCTCTCCTTCACATACAGTAATTCCCAGGGACAGAACGCAGAGCGGATTGTGGAACCCATCCGCCTGTGCTACAAGGGAGGCAACTGGTATCTTTACGCCTACTGCCGCCAGAAAGAGGATTTCCGTCTGTTCCGGCTGACCCGCATCCAGTCCCTTTTATGCCTGAAAGAGACTTTTTCTCCAAGAGTCCTTCCCAAGGAGAGCCCGGGACCGGATTCATCGCCCCAAAGTCCTCTCTCCCCGGACCCGAAAAAGGTTCCCATGATTCCTGTGACCATTTGCTTTTCAAGAGCTGCCTCCTACCAGGTCATGGACTATTTTCTGCCGGAGGAAATTGAATCCGGAGAAGACGGCTTTATCATTGTAAAAACCGCCTTTCCGCCGGGGCGCTGGATTCTGAACTTTCTTCTCTCCTTCGGAAAAGAGGCCAGAGTGCTTGAACCGGACTGGTTGAAAAGGCAGCTTCAAAAAGAAGCGGAAAAAATTTTAAAGATGTATCCGTCTCCTTTGTAAATCTTTCTAAAATATGTCATTGGGTGTCATATTTTATGCCGTATGATACAGATATCCGTACGGAACAACCCGGTCACCCAAACATCAAAGGAGAACTATTATGAAACAATACACAGGAAATAAGAGATTCTGCCAGAGCTGCGGTATGCCCATGGAACAGGCGGAGCAGTTCGGAACCAATGAAGACGGAAGCAAAAACCAGGATTACTGCTGCTACTGCTGCCAGAACGGAGCCTTCACAGCCCCCGATTTTACCATGGAAGACATGATTCAGTTCAATCTGAAATTCAATGAAGAAAACGGCCATCCCCTCGGTACCGGGGAGCAGGCAAGGCAGATGATGGAACAGTGGTTCCCTACCTTAAAGCGTTGGAAAAAGCAGCAGCCTTAAGGCTGCTTAAAATCAGAAATGGAAACTGCCTGCTGCGGTTTCCATTTCTCTCTAAAATTCGTGGAATACCCATCTTAAAGCATCCGGGAACCGCATCCGCCATTCCCTCTGATTGTGGATTGCATCCTGATAAATGTTGTACTTCAGAATATCATCCCCGAGGCCGCCCTTTGCAAAATATCCGCGTACCGTCTCGGCCCCCACAAGGAATTCCTCCTTCGTTGTCATCCGGCCGAATTCATTGGTACCTGTATCCAGGTACAGCTTTTTAATATGGGAATAGTCGGCCTCCTTAAGGACCTCCTCCAGTTTGTCCATCCAGATGCACACAGCCGCGCTCATGATAATGGCCCGGTGGAATACTTCGGGATACTTCACAATGGCGTACACACTGTTTAAGCCTCCTGTGCTGTATCCGCAGATTCCCGTGTGGTCTGCATCCGGCAGAGTGCGGTAGAGACTGTCGATCTTATTCTTGAGGTCTGCTGTCATCCAGTCCAGATAGGGAACTCCCTTTCCCTCAATATGGGGTTCAAACGTTTTCCCCTCCGGAACCACAAAATCCTTTGTAAACGGCGAATACTGTGCGGTCCGCACGGCATGGTCCTCGGGGGATTCAATGGCTGCCAGAATCACCTCCGGCAAAAACTTTCCATAATCCTTATAATACTGCTCAAACCGCAGGCTCTCTGCCCCCCAGAAGGCCTGTTCATCCCGGAATACATCCTGTCCGTCATTGATATAAAGGACCGGATACCGTTTTTCGCTGTTCTCATAGCCGTCCGGAAGAAATACCCGAACCACCACATCCCGGTCCAGGGTACTGATCCGTTCATTTAATACATCAATTCTCATACGCTCCTCCTCACTGCTTAAGCCCAAGCATGCTTACTGCCTCCTCCGTCAGGTACAAATAATTTCCCTCCGGAGTCCTCAAAGAATACAGAATCTCCTTCCGCAGACTGTCAATTCCATCGTCCATGGCAATTCGCCCGATGCAATCCCCCGACAGCATCTGCTTCAGAAACCGGTTGTAAATATATCCTTCCACAATATTCAGATTCTCCCACTGAATTCCTTTTTCTCTGAGAAAATCCTGGTGGTTTTCTTTGCATTTCTCAAGTCGAAGCTTCGCCATATCCATCCGCTCCAAATCCGGTCTTCCGTCTTTTTTCATGCCGAACAGATACCAGAACTCATTATTGATAGAATAGACGAAGAATTTCTGAAATACAAGCCCTTTTACGGTCATCCAGTCTCCCTGGCAGAACACCATGACATCCTCGAATCCCTTCCGGTTCTCCAGATACCCGCAGGCAAAACGCATGGTTTCTGAATTTGGAAATGCCTCCCTTTGCCAAAGCTTAAATTGCCTCCAAAACCCGTCCTGGTGCTCTTTAAATACCCGGACCCGTTCCTGATTCTGTCTTTTTATGGAATAAAAAATCCAAAGCAGGAACAGAGTGGAAAAAGCGATCACCAGACCCGACGGCACTGCAAAATACACCAAACAGATCAAAGCCAGAACCAGAAATTTCAGATTATTCTTTTTTCTGTTTTCCTTTCTGACGGCCTTCAAGCCGGCAATTTTTTCTTCCATAAAGACTCTGTCCCTCCTTTATCATTCATTTACAGGAATGTACTGAACATAAAGCTTGCAATAATCAGCATGATCGCACCTCCGATACGGGAGGAGATCTGTGCATAGGACATTAATTCCATACGCTTTGCTGCACCCAGAACCTGGATATCACCTGCACCGCCGCCGTTTGCCATGCAGAGTGCAGAAGTGATAACTGCCTCAATCCGGTAAAATTTAAACAGCGGAGCCATCAGCCAGGAACCAATCACAGCGCCTGTTACAACTGCCACAATGATAACCAGACTCCTCGGATTAAATACCTTCACATAGTCTGTGAGGTTTGTACCGATACCAACGGTCACCATCAGCGGAAGCGACATGTATTTTACAAAGAACTGCTGCATTCCCTTGGTTCCGGCGCGAACCTCTGCCGGAATGATTCCGCTCATGTTGAGGATTGCAACCATGATGATCATGAATGCAAACTGATGGATGGAGAATCCAAGGCCTGCATGGTTGATGATGGAAATTTTAGAGGAATAAAAGCCGCTGAATACGAAGCAGAATAAGCCGAGGGCCAGACCTGCCGCATAATCTCCCGGTGTAGGTTTGATTTCTTTTTCTTCCACGGTCATGTCCACCGGAACTTTCATAAGCTCGCCATGTCCCGTAAGCTCCGGCTTTTTATCGCCCAGACGGTTGCAGAGGGCCGCATAAAGCACTGCCACCAGGTTTCCAAGGCTTAAAATCGCAAATGCGCTTGCATACCAGGACTGGGAATCCTGTCCCGTTGCCTCGCCCCAGATTTTGCTCATGGGGATGGCTCCGGCTCCATTGCCGCCGCCCATGATCGGAAGTGCATAGGTCATGATGGCATCCAGAGGACCTACGCCCACCAGAATACCTGCAATGGCTGCCAGGATGAAGGACCCTGCAATGGCTGCCAGGATACAGGGAATGTATCCGCCGAAGGAGCGCAATAAAAGCTTACGGTTTACGGAAAGCACCGAGCCTGTGATCAGCACCAGAATATACAGGTTCAGAAAGCCTGTGGTGCCGTTGAAGTCATTTAATGTGGCTATCAGGGTTTCCGGAATCATGTGGAACGTGCTGAAGGCGCCTGCCACCAGGCTGGTAAGCAGCATTCCGCCGCCCAGCCAGTCCTTCCAGACCGGAATTCTGTCGCCGACAAAACCAATTGCAGTACCGACAATCGTTGCAAAACAGAGCGCACCGACCATGTTGGATGGAATTGCATCCAGACTTCCCATGAGCCATGTTACGATCAAAACAATTACATACATCCAGGCTGGCATGCCGAGGATTCTTGTCTCTTTTAACTTGTCCATACTTCCTCCTAAAATCATATTTTTCTGCATATGTTGTGTGTTGTGTTTCTTTTACCGGTAAAAACTGTACCTTTGTTATACAAAATCTCCAATGGTTTTTCAACTGTTCGGCCATTCTGCTTGCCGGTTTGTGCCATAACGTTTTGGAATTATACAAAATATACAATGGCCAATTGGCATGCAAAAAGGAGCCGATCCCCCTTTTAGGGCATCCGCTCCATTCTTTTTTTGATTTCTGGCTATTCCAATTTGTTATGGATTTACTTACCGGAACCTCTGTCCCACCATGAAGCGCCACATCTTCTCGGCACCTCTGGACAAAACTTTGCCCTTCTTTTTGGCAATGATCACATAGCGGTATAAATGTTCCCCCTTAATCGTACAGCATACCACCTTTTTTGCATAGTCCTCATTTTTGATTGTTGCATGGGGAATCAGGATGGCGCCTCCTCCTCCGCATGCAATGGAATACCTTGTATCCACATAATCTACCCGCAGGGACCGGGACGGCTCAATTCCGCATTTTTTTAAAAACGCCTTTTCCGCATAGTACAGGCTGTGACTTTCCGTGGAGAGGATATAGGTAAGATCGGCCCTCCGGAGCTCTTCCGGATCCAGCTCCAGGGGATTGGAGACGCTGTTGTCCTTCAAATCCTTCCCCTCCATCAGTGCATGGCCTCTCGGAACCGCCAAAACCAGAGGATCCTCCTCCAAAGGCATATATTCAATCTTATCGGAAATCACCGGATCCGTGTAGATGGCCAGATCCACCTCTTCCTTTATCAGCGCTTCCTCACAGCGGCAGGCATTCATGTCCAGGTATTCCGGCCGCACCTCATGATGCATGTCCAGAAACGCCGCCGTGCGGCTTCCGGCATAGTATCCGCCCCGGCTTGTGGATGCGATGAGCACCTTCTCTAAGGCCTCCTCCTTCTGCCCCAGACGTTTTGTCAGCTTCGTTTCCAGCTCCTTATATTTCATGGCAAATTCCAGGAAAACTGCCCCATCCTCCGTCAGCAGAATCGGGCTTTTGCTGCGGTCAAAAATCTTTACTCCGATCTGGCTCTCCAGCTTGCTGATCTGCTTGGTCAGCGCCGGCTGGGAGATAAACAGTTTTCTTGCGGCGGCGGAAATACTTCCGCTTTCTGCCACCGTTATCACATAATGAATCACATTTGTATCCATAGGTTCACCTGCCGCCTTGTTATGATAGTAAATTATATCGTATTTTCTGCCTGAACACAAGACTTAGAGCACCTCCTTTGCCGCCTTCCGGCAGGTATTTCTATGCACTGATTTTATGACAAACTCCACCCCGAAAACTTGATATTTCTTCGCCGCTATGCTATATTAAACCAATAAACGCTTTAAATTACGGAGGCATTTATGGTAATTACCTGGGATATTACGATTCCGGAGCTTACAAAGGACGAGACCAGGAAAGCATATCTCTATCTTCCCGAATCTTATGCTCTCGATGAAACCACCCGTTATCCCGTTCTTTATATGTTCGACGGACACAATGTATTTTTCGATTCCCATGCCACTTACGGAAAATCCTGGGGCATGAAGGAATATATGGATCAGACGGAAACCCCGTTAATCATTGCCGCAGTGGAATGCAATCACAGCCCCAACAACGGACGCCTGGAGGAGTACTCTCCCTTCAATTTTAAAGACTCTGTTTTTGGCTTCGTGAAAGGCCGCGGCAGAACCACCATGGAATGGATGGTTCGCTCCTTTAAAAAAGAAATTGATACCCATTTCCGGACACTTCCGGGCCGGGAATATACCTTTATTGCCGGAAGCTCCATGGGAGGGCTCATGAGCCTCTATGCCGTGCTGGAATACAACCACATTTTTTCCCGCGCCGCCGCCCTCTCCCCTTCGATTTCCCTGGTACCCGATAAAATCGAGCGGTTCATCAACCAGTCGAAGCCGGATCCGGATACGGTAATTTATATGGACTATGGTTCTGAGGAAATGGATACCCACCAGGGTATGCCCCAGTGCTTTTCCCGCGTCACTTCCCTTTTAATCAACAAGCCTGTGATGCTGGAAAGCCGCGTGATTCCCGGAGGAACCCACTGCGAGGCAAGCTGGGAGAACCAGATTCCCTTTTTCATGAATACTCTATTTTATGAGCTTTAAATAAAATCCCACATCAGGAGACAAACACTATGGAAGTTCAATACTTTAAAGATTACAGCCCTTCCTTGAACCGCGATATGGAATGCAAGGTCTATGGACATGCCGGGCGTCCGGTTCTTTTTATTCCCTGCCAGGACGGCCGTTTTTTCGATTTTGAGAACTATCATATGACCGATGCCTGGAGTCCCTGGATTGAGTCCGGCCAGGTCATGGTATTTTCCATCGACACCATCGACCAGGAAACCTGGTCCAACAAATGCGGGGATCCCCGGTGGCGCATCTGCCGCCATGAACAGCGGATCCGCTATATTACCGATGAGATGGTACCCTTTATACGGTCCATGGTCAATGAACGGAATGACTGGACCGGCTATCCCGGCGTTATCGCATTCGGCAGCAGCCTGGGCGCCACCCATGCGGCAAACCTCTATTTCTGCCGCCCGGACCTTTTTGACGGCCTCCTTGCCCTGAGCGGAATCTACACGGCAGAGTACGGCTTTGATTCCTACATGGACGATCTGGTCTATGAAAATTCCCCGGTCCACTATCTGGCCAACATGCCGGAGGACCATCCTTACATTGAGCTCTACAACCAGAGAAAGGCCATTATCTGTGAGGGACAGGGACCCTGGGAAATTCCCGATTCCACCAGACATCTCCACTCCATTCTCTTAGACAAGGGCATCCATGCCTGGGTGGATTATTTCGTTCCCCATCTGCTGGAATCCGACTGAATCCATATGGGATCTCCCATAAGAAAATAAAAAAGCAAAGGAAAAAATCATGAAGAACTTTATTTTTATCTCCCCCAACTTCCCCACCAACTACTGGATGTTCTGCCGGGAACTGAAGAAAAACGGCTTAAACGTCCTTGGAATCGGCGATCAGCCCTATGATGAATTGAGCAGTGACTTAAAGGACAGTCTCAACGAGTATTATAAGGTCAGCAATCTGGAAAACAGCGAAGAGGTCTACCGCGCCGTGGCTTTCCTCACTTATAAGCACGGCCGCATTGACTGGCTGGAGTCCAACAACGAATACTGGCTGGAGAGGGATGCCAAGCTCCGCACGGACTTCAACATCACTTCCGGGTTCCAGGTTCCCGACATCCCCCGGATTAAATTCAAATCCCAGATGAAGGAATATTACCAGAAAGCCGGAATCCCCACAGCCCGCTATCACATGGTTGACACCCTTGAAAACTGCTTATCCTTCGCACATAAAGTAAACTATCCTGTTGTGGCAAAACCTGACAACGGTGTCGGCGCTTCCCACACCTTTAAAATTGAGTCCGACAGCCAGATGGAACAGTTCTTTGAGTTAAAATGGCCCGATACCCCCTATATCATGGAGGAATACGTCCATGGCGAGGTAAACTCCTACGATGCCATTATCGACTCCAAGGGCGAGCCCATGTTTGAGACAGGAAACGTAACTCCCAACTCCATCATGGACATTGTAAACAACTCTGACAACTCCATTTACTACATACTGAAAAACCTTCCGGAGGACACCAGAAAAGCCGGACGTGCCACCGTAAAGAGCTTCGGCGTCAAGAGCCGTTTCGTTCATTTCGAGTTCTTCCGCCTGACCGAGGACCAGGACGGCCTTGGAAAGAAGGGCGATATCGTGGCCCTGGAGGTCAATATGCGTCCCTGTGGCGGCTTTACTCCTGACATGATTGACTACGCCCACAGCACCGATGTCTATAAGATCTGGGCCGACATGATCGCCTTTGACCGTTCCACCATGCCAGTGGGTACCCACGCTTTCTGCGCCTTTGCAGGACGCCGGGACGGCAAGGACTTCCTCTTAAGCCACGAAGACATCATGAAGAAATATGGCACCCATGTCCGCATGGCTGAGCGGATTCCCGATGTTTTATCCGGCGCCATGGGAAACCAGATGTACGTTGCCACCTTTGATACCAGAGAAGAGCTGGACAGCTTCTATGATGAAATTTTAAAATGCCGTGAAACGGTTTCCAAATAATACAGATACCGCCGGGTCCTTTCCTTTTGGGCCCGGCGGTACTCTTTTTACCATCTTCTATTTTCCAAACAGCGCTTCTGCCCGGTACATGTTGCCGGAGCCGTCAATTCCAAAGGGGCAGCGGCGGCTGCATGATTCACAGTGGATGCAGTCTCCCGCCTTCACCGTAAGGGCCTCATACCGCGCTCTCACTTCCTCCGTCATTCCCTTTTCTGCCATATCCTTAAGCTTTGTGACCTCTGCAATATCAATCCCCTTGGGGCATGGCTGGCAGTGGTTGCAGTACATGCACTGCTTTCTTACGGTGGCCTCCGTGAGCTTATTTACCTCGCTGAAATCCCGCTCCTCTTCGGTTGCCGTCAAATAGGCCAGAGCTTCCCGAAGCTCTTTTTTATTGGCATATCCCGGCACCGGACAGACCACCTGGGGAATGGAAAGTACATAGCTTATGCACTGGACCGGAGTCAGGTTCAGTAAGCCCTTTAACCGCCCCTCCTCATGGTTTTTTAAGGCATTTCCCGCTGCATAGGGCTTCATGGCGATGATGGGGACACCCATGCGCTCACAGGCATCATAGAGCTGTTCCTTTGTGGGGTATGCCTCCTTTTCCTCCTCCGTCATGACCGCTTCCTTCCGGCCTCTGATTCTGGCATCTCCCACATCCTGGGGCAGCAGATTGAAAAGCGGATTGACAGGAAACATTAACACGTCAATTTTCCCGGACTTTACGGCCTCCAGGGCTGTCTTTGTGTTATGGCTGCTTAAGCCGATGCAGCCTGCGCGTCCGGAATCCTTAAGCTCCTTCGCATATGCATACATCCATCCGTTTAAAATCCCGTCCAGGTCCTCCAGATCGTCGCAGTTATGTAAAAACAGCACGTCAATACGGTCTGTTTTCAGTTTCTCATAAAACTGGTTTAAGTAGTCCTTACATACCTTCTCATCCCTGGTTTTCACATACTGTCCATCGGCGTCCGCACATCCCAGATGGCCTGCCAGATAGACCTTATCCCGCACGCCCTCCAGGGCACGGCCAAAGTATTCTCTTGTGGACGGCGTTCCCACAAAGATATCAAAATAGTTGATGCCCTCCGAAACTGCCTCCTGCACCAGCTCACGTACCTGCTCTTCCGGCGCCGTCCATACATATTCGCAGCCCATGCTTATGATGCTGACCTTCATTCCCGTTTTTCCCAATTCTCTGTAAATCATTCTGCCGCCTCCTTTTCTTCCTTCCATTATACCTCCCGAGAGCGGCCCTGTCATCCCTTTTTCCCGCCTTGCCTCCCGAAGAGAATTCGGCCCGTCAGGGCTTTTTGTGTTATCATAAAAACTGCTGCGGAGTCTCATTCCGCAGCAGCAAAGGTTCGTCTGTTTATTTTTTATGATATTCCGGAAGATCTAACTCACCAAGACGGATGTCATTAATGAGTTTCACCAGATCATGCTTCATTAAATTACCCACCGGCTTGGCCAGGGAGGCTTCAGCGGTCTTAAACTGTTCCCGCATCTTCCGCTCACGGGCGGCTGCGCCTTCGGCCATTACCAGTTTCTCCTCGTAATTATCCGGCTCCATGACAATAACACCGTCTGCATCACCGAATACGATGTCTCCGGGATGTACCACGGCTCCGCCGCAGTTCACATCCGTATTATATTCACCGGAGATACCCCATACGTTTGTGGTGGCCACGGAAATGCCTGTACAGAATACCGGGAAATCCATCTCCTCAATCCACAGGGAATCGGTGGCCGGTCCATCCAGCACGATACCGGCCAGGCCGGCAGCCCTGGCGTTTCTTGCTACCATCTCTCCCACGGCCGCATATACCTGGTCGCAACAGCGGTCAATAACTAAAACCGAACCTTTGGGCGCCTCCTCAATGGCCTTATACATGGCGCAGGAATCCTTTCCCAGAATCCGTACCGTATAAGCCGGTCCGATCATTTTGCTGTGTTTGTTGATGGGCTTCATCTCCGGCTTCATGAACCGCACTCCCACAAAATGTCCATAGGTAGCCGGGTCTGTCTGCATAAACCGGTCAATCAGTTCTTTTGTCCACTCCATTTCAAAACTCCCCCTTATTTCTTAATGACATCATAGATATCGCTTCTGCGGTTCTTAAGGCACGGCAGATCGCTGCGGACTTTATCCAGGTAATCCAGATCAATCTCTGCCATGGTAACGCCTGCGGTCTCTTTCGCCCGGGCAATGACGGTTCCCCAGGGATCTGCAACCAGGCTGGAGCCATAGGACATGGATTTTCCTCCGCGCTTAATGCCGATCTGTCCCGGTGCCACAATGTAGCAGGTGTTCTCAACGGCACGGGTGCGGAGAATGATCTCCCAATGGTCCTTACCGGTCTGCATCTGGAAGTTGGCCGGAGTGAAGATCACCTGGCATCCGTTCATGGCCATATAGCGGTACAGCTCCGGGAAACGGATATCATAGCAGATGGAAAGACCGATTTTTCCAAGCTCTGTGTCCACCATCACAATGTCCTTACCGATCTGCATCCGGTCGGATTCTCTGGTTTCTGTACCATCGCGGAGCGTAATGTCGAAAGCGTGAAGCTTTCTGTATCTGGCAACCTCTTCGCCGTCTGGGTTTAAAAGAACTGTGGTGTTGTACTTCTTCTCGCCGTCCGGATTTACTTCGCTGATGGAACCGCAGTGAATCCAGATTTTATGCTCTCTGGCCTTCTTTGCCATCAGGCTGATGGTGGGACCGCCCGGAATCTCCTCTGCCTCGCGGGGCTCCACACCGATGTAGTTAAATACCTCCGGGAATGCCACCAGCTTGGCTCCCTTTGCGGCTGCCTCGTCAATATATCTGCAGGCTGCCTCCATGTTCTCTTCATAATTGTCGCGGGTATCCATCTGGATGACACCGATCTGATATTTTCTAATCATAACGCCTTTATCCCTTTCTTCTTACTTCCACATTTTTTCCATGTATTCCACAATCCGGTCCACACAGATATTGAAAATCTTCTCTCCCTTTTCTGCGGTTCCCACGGTTGCGTCTCCCACCGTTGCATTGGGGGTCTTATCGTGCATCGGAGAATAGGACAGGATGTCCGGGAATTCATTGACCTGAGGCGGAACGCAGACAGCCTTATCCATATCCACCAGGTCCGGACGAAGATGCAGCATTACGGAAGTTCCGCACTCGCTGGCGTGGGCATGGCACATCCGTCCCTGATGGGTGAACACGCCTTCATCGTGCTGCTGGGTAAACCGCCACCAGTCGATCTGTGCAAAGCGGATACCATTCTTAAGCTGGTACTTCACGCCCACAGACTGGATGGGAGACACACTTCCTGCATGGCCGGAAATGAACATGAAGTTCTCAAATCCGTAATCAATAAGCTGGGAAACCAGTTCGTCCATCCAGGCCTCAAACAGTGCTTTGCTCATGGACAAAGTTCCCACAAAGTCCTTAAGACTCGCAGAATCGGATACCTCTGTCATAGGAGCGATCAGAGCGCCTGTACGCTTTGCCACTTCCTCCGCCACTGCTTCTGCTGCAAAGCCGTCGCTTCCCATAGGCAAATGGGGGCCATAAATTTCACAGGCACCAGAGGGGATAATGACCGTCTTAGTCTCTTTCCGTCTTTCGTCAAATTCGACCCAGCTCATTTCGCGGATCCAGTACTTCTTATTTGACATGGTACACCTCCTAAAAATATTTATTTCAGATTGTTGATTTCACGGACATGGTGGCAGGCCACAAAATGTCCGGGGCAGACCTCTTCGGCTGCCGGTGTGCTGGCGAAGCAGACTTCGTCCGCATAGGGACACCGCTTGGCAAACCGGCACTCGTTGCCCGGATTGATCGGGGATGTGATCTCGCCCTTGATCAGATGGCGTTCCTTTTTGGCCTTTACGGTGGGAATCGGAACGGCGTCTAACAGAGCCTTGGTGTAGGGATGGAACCTGTTGTGGAAAATTTCCTCGGAATCACAGAATTCCACCATCATACCAAGATACATTACCATGATATCATCGGAGATATGGCGTACTACCGACATATCGTGGGTGATGAACATGTAGGTGAGCTGGTGCTCTTCCTGTAAATCCTGCATCAGGTTGATGATCTGTGCCTGAATGGAAACGTCCAGGGCCGATACCGGCTCGTCGCAGACGATGAATTTGGGTTCCAGGGCCAGAGCTCGGGCGATACCGATTCTCTGGCGGCGGCCGCCGTCCAGCTCATGAGGATAGGAATTGTAAAGACGCTGTGCAAGGCCTACGGTATCCATAAGCTTCATGACACGCGCTTCCAGTGCCTGGCGATTTTCGCATTTCTTATAAATCAGAAGGGGCTCTGCAATCAACTGGCTCACGGACATACGGGGATTTAAGGAGGAGAACGGATCCTGGAAGATCATCTGCATGTCCTCGCGCAGGCTCTTTAACTGCTGTTTGTTCACTTCGCTGATGTCCTTCCCTTCAAACCAGATCTCACCGGATGTCTTTTCGTGGAGGTGAATAACGGTGCGGCCCAGGGTGGACTTTCCGCATCCGGACTCACCCACAACGCCCAGAGTCTTACCTTTTTCGATGGTAAAGCTCACATCATCCACTGCATGGAGAAGTCCGCGGTTGGTCTTAAAATATTTTTTTAAGTTTTTTACTTCAATCAAATTTGCCATACCGATTACCGTCCCTCCTTTTCATACATCAGACACCGGACAGAATGGCCAGGTTCCAATTCTACCATTGCCGGCTGTCTCTTTCTGCACTCTTCCGTGGCATTGGGACACCGCTCCGCAAAGGCGCAGCCCTCCGGCAGGTTGCTGGGGTCAGGCATCAGTCCCTTGATGGGATTTAAACGGTGAGCTTTTTTACTGAAATCCGGAATGGAACCAAAGAGTCCGTTGGTGTATGGGTGTTTCGGGTTGTTGTAAATGTGCTCCAGGGTACCGTATTCCACAATTCTTCCCGCATAAACAATGGCTACCTTATCACAAACCTCTGCCACAACGCCCAGGTCATGGGTGATTAACAAAAGGGATGTGTTGAATTTCTTTTTCAGATTATCAATTAAATCCAGAACCTGTGCCTGGATGGTAACGTCCAGGGCCGTCGTCGGCTCGTCAGCAATCAGAAGATTGGGGTTGCAGGCCAGGGCAATAGCAATAACGATACGCTGCTTCATACCGCCGGAAAACTGGTGGGGATATTCGTTGCAGCGGCCGCCCTCGATTCCTACCATCTCCATCATGTCCATGGCCCGCTTCATGGCCTCGGCCTTGGACACCTTCTGGTGCAGGCGGATTACCTCCATGATCTGGTCGCCAACGGTCAACACCGGGTTTAAGGCTGTCATGGGATCCTGGAAGATCATGGAGATCTCATGTCCGCGGATTTTTCTCATCTCCGCATCCGATAACTTTAACAGATTTTTTCCTTTGTAAATGACTTCGCCGCCGATGACTTTTCCCGGAGGGTTGGGAACCAGACCAAGGATTCCCATGGCAGTGGTGGTTTTACCCGCTCCGGTCTCTCCCACCAGGCCCAAGGATTCACCTTCTTCGAGCGTGATGGAGATATCATTGACTGCCTTGACCACCTCATCATCCGTAACATAATGAATGGTCAGGTCCTTAATTTCAAGAATCTTACTCATCTAGTTCCTCCCTTAGTTCTTAAGTCTCGGATCCAGCGCATCGCGCAGGCCGTCGCCAAACAGGTTGAAGGCAAATACGGTCAGCATGATGGCAATACCCGGGAACACGATCTGCAACGGATAGTCACGCATGATGGAACGGGCATTGGACAGCATGGAGCCCCACTCCGGCGTGGGAGCCGGAACACCCAGTCCTACGAAGCTTAAACCGGAGATATTTAAAATATTTCCAGCCAGGCTGGTGGTCACCTGTACGATGATGGGAGCCAGGGAATTGGGAAGTACATACTTCCACATGATACGTCCGTCCGAGGCACCTGTTGCCCGGGCCGCTTCCACATACTCCGTATCACGGACCGTAATCACCGATGATCTGGTTACACGGGCAAAGGCCGCGATGTTTCCAAGGGCAATGGCAAAGATCAGAACGGAGATGCTGTTTCCGAGAGCTGCCACGATGGAGATACCCAAAAGCAGGTTGGGAACTGCCATTAAAACGTCCACAATACGCATCAGTACGTTATCGAGGATACCGCCGAAGTATCCGGCCAGAGTTCCTAAGGTTACGCCGATGGCACAGGCAATGCCGACAGAAGCAAGACCGATGGTTAAAGATGTGCGGCAGCCCCAGACAATACGGGTGTACATATCTCTTCCCAGCTCGTCAGTTCCCAAAAAGTGCTGGGCTGACGGGCCTGCATAACGGTTCGCCAGATCCTGAATGGTGTAGTCAGGATTGGAAAGCTGTGCGGGGAATAAGGCAAAAATGAGCAATACAACAATAACCACCAGACCAAAAACGGCTGTCTGGTTTTTCATGAACCGGCGCATGATGTTCCGGAACTGACTCTTTTTCTTTCCACGGATGGCAGAGGTTTCTTTCTTATCTTTTCCCATACTATTTCTCCTCCTCTGTTGTCGCAGATTTTGATGCCAGCTTTACCCTTGGTTTCACGTACTGGGAACGGATTCTGGGATCCACATAGGCATACAGCACGTCAATGATCAGGTTACAGAGAGCCATAGCCAGTGCAATTACGAGAATACCACCCTGTACCAAAGGTGCATTCTTTACTTTAATACCGTCAATAATCAGGTTGCCCAGTCCGGGGATGGAGAATACAATTTCGGTGATGGCGGAACCGCCCAGTAACTTACCGAAGTTTACGCCAACCAGGGTCATAACCGGAATGATGGCATTTCTTAAGGCATGCTTAGTTACAACCACGAAATTGGTCTGTCCTTTGGACTTGGCTGTGGTGATGTAATCCTGACGGATGGCCTCCAGCATACTGGAACGCATCATACGCATAACCGTTGCCGCCGAATGGGTTCCGATGGTGAAGGACGGAAGAATCCAATGCTTCCAGGTGGTAAAACCAGAGGCAGGAAGCAGGGCAAGCTGAACGGAGAATAAAATAATCAACATCAGTCCTTCCCAGAAGGTGGGGATGGACACGCCCAGCATGGCGATCAGCCTGGTGACATTATCCAGTATGGAATACTGCCGCACGGCCGATATGATTCCTATGGTAATTCCGATCACGATGGACCAGAGGGTACTTAAGAGAGCAAGCTTAAAGGTGGTTGGGAAACGCTTAAAAATTTCCTCTGCAACCGGCTGCTTTGTGGTGTAGGAAATACCCAGATCACCACGAAGGGCATCTTTTACATAGTTTACATACTGAATCGCGAAAGGCTCATTCAGTCCATGTTCTTCACGAAACGCTTCTTTATCTTCTTCTGTTGCCATATCTCCCAGAATATAGTCCTCGGCATTACCGGGAGAAAAATACATCATACTGAAAACCAACAGCACAACGCCAAGCAATACGGGAATCAGCATCAGAATACGTTTTCCGATGTATTTAATCATGCAAACACTCCTTTATTTTCAGTGGCCTCCATCAAAAAGCGACGTGCAGCCAGGAACACAGATTTCATGCCCTGGCTGCACGGCTATTTAGTGAGAGTTAGTGCAAGGTTTATTCTTCTATGTACCATTCAGCAATATTCGATCTGTTATACTGTGCATTGAACTCAAATCCCTGTAAGGTATCTCTCATACCGAATACAGAATCTGTCTCTGCGAACGGCATGGAGAACTTGAGATCATAGAGGTAATCCTGGATTTCTTCCAGTAACGCTGCACGCTCATCGGCATCATAGAGCTGCTTTAACTGCTGTAACATGTCTTCCAGATGATCGTCGTTGGGAGCCAGACGGGAACCGAATGCCTTCTCATAGATGATCAGGATGTTGGAGATTTCATCGGCAGTTGCTACACGGATGGATGCATCCCACGGACCCTGTGCTTCACGGGTTGCCAGGGCGCTCTGCTCAATGTTTACGGTTACACCGATAGCTGCCCAGTAGCTCTGAATGATTTCAGCCATTCTCTGGTATACAGTACCCGGTAAAATGTGAAGCTCGAAGGATAAGTTGGAAACACCGGCTTCTGCCAGCAGCTCTTTTGCTTTTTCCGGATTGTATTCCCAGATACCTTCAGACTTGAAGCCCTCTGCGATGTTGGGATATACACCGTCTAAGGTTGTGGCCTCGCCGTCAAAGGAAGCGTCGGTCAGGTTCTTAAAGTCAATGGCGTAAGCCAGGGCATGACGGACACGCTTGTCGGCAAACTTTTCATTATCCATAGCCAGGCAGATCAGATAGTAGGAGAAGGACGGTCCGCGCTCTGCATGGTAGCCATCAATCTCATCCACACGGGCTGCGTCAGCACCGTCGATGTAGTAAGCCAGATCTGCTTCTCCGGTTTCAAGAGCGATAATACGGTTGGCTTCCTCGGCAATGAAGTTAATGCGGACATTGGGAGTCTTGGCCGGCTCGCCCCAGTATTTCTCATTACGTGTTAAGAGCATGCTGGAACCGGAAACCCACTCGCTTAAAACGTATGCGCCTGTACCAACAGGATTTCTTGCATAGTTTTCTTCGCCAATTTCTTCCATGGTCTCTTTGTCTCCAATCCAGGTACGGCCGCCTGCCAGCACGTATAAGGCCGGAGCGTAGGGCTGATACATGGAGATCACAACGGTATAATCGTCTTCTGCATAGGAAGTATCCGGATCATACCAGCTCATGGTGGAGATGGCTGTGGAGTCATTCTTGGTACGTGCCAGGGAATAGAGAACGTCATCCGCGGTGAACGGACTGTCGTTGCTGAATACCACGTCATCACGCAGCTTAAAGCGGATATGGGTATCGTCGATCTGTTCCCACTCGGTTGCCAGACGGGGCTCGATGGTTCCGTCCTCGTTGTAGCGAACCAGACCGTCATATATCTGGTTCATAACGATGTTGTTGGAAACACCATTACCGCGGCAGGGGTCCATGGTATCCGGCTCGGTCTGCGCTGCCAGAGTCAGAGTATCCTTAATGGACTTGGCTTCTGTGGAAGATGATCCGGCGGAATCACCTGCAGCAGCCGTTTCGCCTGAAGCTGTTGTTGCAGTTGTGGAGGAACTTCCACCGCCGCATCCGGCGAGTGTGGAAACCACCATGGCACTGGCCAGGAAAAGAGATACAATACGGGTTTTTTTCACTTTACTACCTCCTGTTTAAAAAAATTTCTATAAAATGCGGACAACTCTTCGGGGATTCCAAGCCGCTGTCCCATCATTTTTTATTTTATCCGGCCCCAAATCTGATTAATAAATAAAAAATCGCTTTTTGTCGATCTCTAATTTTAAATTTAAAATTTAAAATTTTACTAAATTATAATGCATATTTCATATTTTGTCAACAAAAAAAGTCCAGAATCTTTTCACAGATTCCAGACTTTTAAAATCTTTTTCGTATATAAATATATCTATCCTTAATTTTCTGTTATTTTCTTCGCTTTCCAGACAATATTTACACGACAGCTTATTTCTCCTCTCCCGCCTGTCCTGTCACATTTTTCTTTCGTTTGCTTTTTTGAAAATTACGCGTGGGAAAGCGCCGGAAATCTTCTTTTTTCCTGCTCCATGCGCCGTAAGTCTTCTCCTAAAATGAACAGAGTGGTGTCCTCTTCCCTGTACTCCCGTGAAAGGAAGTTATCGCAGGAAGCCGGGGTGTAGCCCAACACCATTTCTTCCATGCTGTCTCCAAAGGAGGCGGCCAGACGGAACCAGTAAAGTCCCATGTTTTCACTCATATACATGCCGTCATTGGGATTTTGGAGGTTCGGGCACAGACTTTCGGAAAGCTCTGCGACATCTGCTTTTTGCATAAGGTAGGGGGAATTCTCCTGGCTTTTGCCGGCGCATGGGAGGTAATACTCGTACTCCTTTGCGGGGCGGAAGCCGAATTTGGGATAATAATCCAGCACGGTGTCATTGGCAAAGAGATAGATGCCGTCGGTTTTTCCCTCATATTCGGAAAGGACGCGCTCCATGAGAATCCGGTTCAGACCTCGGCCTCCGTATTCCGGGTCAGTCATAACAGTCCCCAACTGGATATAATGCTTTTTTTCGCCGCATACATCAAATACCATGTGGTTGACGGAAACGTTGGAAACAACGCGGCCGTCCTGATGGAGCACATGGGGAACGTATAAATCACTCCAGTGGCCGGGGTTGTTTCTTTTTTTATCTGGTGTTATAATGAAACCATGGCAGGGATTCTTCCGGCTATTTTGCAAGGAGGATACCCCATGCGTGACAAGTTTTAAAAGACAGCTTTGTGAATTCCCTGAATGACCAGACGATCAAAAGAATCCACCATCGTATTACTCAGCTCAAGAAAAGCCGGAAATGGGAGGGGCGGTATATGAGATTTGTAGAACTATTGAATCAATCCGAACAGAAAGGCTGGGAAGAAGGCCAGAAAACCGGACAGGAACAGATTCTGAAATTGACCAGCCGCATGATTCAGGCCGGGGAGGCCGATCAGATTCCGCGGCTTCAAAGTGATCCCCAATTTCTTCAGTCTATGTTAAGTAAATATAATCTCTAACTCTGTTTGTTCATAACCGTATCAACGGATGTCTACACCTTGCCGGGTCACGGCCAGGTGTCTTATGTGTTTCACCATCTGCTTTATTCATTGAGCCGTAAGAATTTCTGCCATAATTTCAAGCAAAACATTTCAGGTCTGTTGCAATCGGCCGTTTGCCGTCTTATACTATCCACACAGTGCGAAAGATTGAAATGGGCATTGCCCGCTGCTGACAGCCCGGCCTGACACAGACGGCGGCTGGTACCATCGCAGGGGCCTTTTCATGCAGACGCAACCTTACAAAATGGATGCTCCAAGCTCATAGGCTTTCTGAAGTTCAGCCTTTCCTTCGATGTCGCCCACATCACCGTTGCCTCCGGCGAGCACATGGCCGAGGTTTTTCCACTTTAAATGTTCCATGAGATGATCGTAATAAAGGACCACATCCTCAAACCCATTTCCCTCAGCAGCCATCAAAAGCGCAGAAGCTCTGCCATGACCTCTGAGAAGATTGCCATCCCCCTCTTCCAGGGCAAACAGGCGGTCAACCGCCGTCCTGATCTGGCCGCTCATATTCCAGTAATACAGGGGACTTGCCAGCACGATCACATCACCGTCTCTCACTGCCGGATAAATTTTGTCCATATCATCTTTCTGTACGCATGGACATTCTCTGCTGCTGTGTCCGCCAAAGCATCCCCGGCATCCATGAATGTCCATGCTGTTTAAGAAAAATTCCGTAACTGTATTTCCGGCATTTTCTGCGCCCTTCTTAAATTCTCTGACCAGGGCAGACGTATTTCCATTTTTGCGCGGACTTCCGTTTAATACCACAATGTTCTTACTCATCCATCCATTCCTCCTCATTCTTTGATCCCTTCCCTGCCAGGGCAGCCGCCCGGCCATACAAAGCGCCGGGAAATCGTCGAGCCTTACTGGCACCGGATACTATAATCATATCAGGAATGGAACAGGAAGCAAGTACGCACATAAAAGTGCGGTACTTACGTATAAGTTCAATACTTACCTGAAGCAGAGTGTAAAATAAAAACCAAATGAGGTACAAAGGGCACCCGGTCAGTCACCGGATGCCTTAAAATAATCAAAAACCTTCGCTCCGATCCCGTTTCCGAGAATCATAAGGAGCAGGTAGCAGATACTCTTCCCGTTCCACATTCCGGCCAGGGAAAAATAAAACATGTTGGCCACGGAATGCTCAAAGCCTGACAGAATGAAAATCATCACCGGGGCAATGACAAACAGGTGCTTGCCCGACTTTTTAAAGTTGTCGATGGCCAGATACATGAGGATTCCGCAGAACATCGACAAAATCAGGATGGAAAGCGGATTGTTGTTCAGTTTGTTCATACAGATCGCTTCCGCCGAGATCTTCATGCCTGCCATATGGCAGAAAACGGCTGTGACCAGGGTTCCGATAAAATTACCTGCGATGATCACCGGAATGGCCGCCATGTCCTCTTTTGTTTTCACAAAACCGATCTTTCCTGTATAGAGGGCAAAGCCCTGGTTTACGATGGTCAGAAGGCCAAAGGAGAATAAGAGGGCTCCGACAATTTTATTTTCCAGCGACAGATAGATCACTCCGCCAAGGCCGATCATAAATCCTGCATAGACTGCTTTTATAAATGTATTTTTCATAATCGTTTCTCTCCCCGTAATGCACACAGCAAATCTTTTATAAAAGCTCTGACAACACTGATGTTCCGATCATACCCTTTTCTTTTCCGACTCCGAAATTATCCAGAATCGTAGCTCCGACGGCTCCGAAGCTCTCTGCCTCCGGCAGCATTCCATGTCCCTTCATGGACGGGGAATAGGCTAAAAACGGTACCTTTTCCCTTGTATGGTCTGTTCCGGTGTAGGTGGGATCGTTGCCGTGGTCTGCTGTAATAATGAGAAGATCGTCCTCCTTAAGAATAGGAAGCAGCTCTCCCAGCTTTTCATCAAACCGCTCCAGCTCCTTTCCGTATCCCACCGGATTTCTCCTGTGGCCCCAGAGGGCGTCAAAATCCACCAGATTCACAAAGCAAAGGCCTGTGAACTCCTTGCCGCACACCTCGATGGTCTGTTCCATTCCATGGACCGAGGACTTGGATTTATAGCTCTCTGTAATGCCTTCCCCGTCAAAAATATCCCGGATTTTTCCAATGGAAATCACATCATAGCCATTTTCTTTAAGAAGATCTAAGGCCGTGGTTCCTGTGGGCTTTAAGGCATAGTCATGACGGTTGCTGGTTCGGACAAATTCGCCTTTTTTCTTTCCCACATAAGGCCGTGCAATAACCCGGCCCACACGCCATTCTTCCTTTAAGGTGATCTCTCTTGCAATTTCACAGCAGCGGTACAGCTCCTCAAGGCCAAAGGTCTCCTCATTTCCACAGATCTGAAGTACGGAATCCGCTGATGTATACACGATCATATGGCCTGTGGCAATCTCTTCCTCCCCCAGCTCTTCCAGGATCTCCGTGCCGCTGGCGCTTTTATTTCCAATGATGGTCCGCCCGGTACGCCGTTCCAGCTCTTCGATTAACTCCTTTGGAAAGCCTGTATCCGTAAAGGTCTGAAAGGGCTTGGTGGTGTAAATTCCCATCATCTCCCAGTGCCCGGTCATGGTGTCCTTGCCGTTGCTGGCCTCCCTCATTTTCATGGAATATCCCAGGGGTGTTTTTTCCGGTTCCACACCCTTCATGGGGCAAAGCCCGGCAATTCCCAGCTTCCTCAGATTGGGAATTATAAAATTTTCCATGTGATCGGCTATGTGACCCAGGGTATTGACACCCACATCCCCGAATTTTTCCGAGTCCTCCATGGCACCGATCCCCAGAGAGTCGATCACAATGGTAAAAATGCGTTTATACTTCTGCATCCAGGTCCACCTCTTTCTTTTTTGCCTGGGCCGCCAGTCTGCTGGTTCCCAGGCGGTCTGCTCCCAGACCGATGAATTTTACAGCGTCGTGAAAATCTGCGATTCCTCCGGCCGCCTTAATTTTCTTTCCTTCCCCCATGTGGGCCTTCATGAGCTCCACATCTTCAAAGGTGGCTCCGCCCGTACTGAATCCGGTGGAGGTTTTAATAAAATCTGCCTGAGAGGCAGTCACCACCCGGCAAAGCTCTATTTTCTCCTCCCTGGTAAGCAGGCAGGTTTCGATAATCACCTTTAAAATATGCCCGGAACAGGCTTCCTTCACTGCATTGATCTCTTCCAGAATGCAATCAAATTTTTTCTCCTTCACCCATCCGATATTGATTACCATGTCGATCTCCGCCGCGCCGTTTTCCACAGCATCCCTGGTTTCGGCGGTCTTTGTCTTTGTGGTGGCATAGCCGTTTGGGAAGCCGATGACGGTGCAGACCGGGATCCGGTCCCCCAGATAGTCTGCCGCCGCCTTCACAAAAGACGGGGGAATGCAGACCGAGGCCGTCTGAAACGCAATGGCATCATCGCAGATTGCTTTGATTTCCTCCCATGTGGACCCCTGCTTTAAGAGCGTATGGTCCACCTTTTTTAGAATTTCTCTGTATGTCATATGGTTTTATTCCTTTCTCTCCACACCTTTTCCGGAAAATCCCAGAGGCAGAAGTTCTTTTAAGCAGTATTCCGTTACCATGCCGTCCGCTTTTCCCAGATAAATCTTAAAGGTTTCCGGGTCACAGAATTCCATCATCACCTGTCGGCAGACGCCGCAGGGCGGACAAAAATCCTCCGGCTCCTTTCCGGATGGTCCTCCCACAATGGCGATGGCCGAAAAGGACCGCTTTCCCTCGCTGACCGCCTTAAAAAATGCGGTCCGTTCCGCGCAGTTGGTGGGGCCAAAGGCTGCATTTTCTATATTGCATCCGGTATATACGGTTCCGTCCTTACAGAGCAGGGCAGCTCCCACCTGAAATCCGGAATAAGGGGTATAGGCAAATTTCCTGGCCTTCAGAGCCATGGACAAGAGGTTCTTTGGTTCCATTTTACTCACCCTTTCCCTGCTTCTTCCGGTCATTTTTAATGAGAATCCGTAAGGCCTCCACGCCCACCTGGATGGCTGTCTCCGTGTCATGGACCACAGGGTTGGAAAGTCCCGCCTTGGCCCGCTCCTGGTTTGCCATGGCTAAAAAGCAGGAACCGCAGCGTACCTTTAAATAGCTTGCTGCAATGAAAAGGGCTGCCGACTCCATCTCCGATGCCTTACAGCCAAGCTTCACCCAGGCATCCCATTTATACAGAAGGTCCTTTCCCACCGGCATGGTCTCCGGGTTATGCTGTCCGTAAAAGGAATCCTTGCACTGGACCACGCCTGCATGGTATCTGCGGCCCTGATTTTTGGCTGCCTCAATCAGGGCATTGGCCACTTCGATGTCGGCCACGGCCGGAAATTCAATGGGAGCGTATTCCTTGCTGGTTCCCTCGGCCCGGATGGCCCCTGTGGCCACCACTACATCTCCGCCCAGCACGTCCAGGTCCATGCCGCCGCAGGTTCCCACCCGCACAAAGGTATGGGCACCGCATTTTACCAGCTCCTCCATTGCGATGGCTGCCGACGGGCCGCCGATTCCCGTGGAGGTGACGCTGACTTTTTCCCCGTCCAGATATCCGGTATAGGTCACATATTCCCGGCTGTCCGCCACAAACACTGGATTGTCAAAATGTTCTGCAATCTTTTTGCACCGCTTGGGGTCGCCGGGAAGAATTACATAGTGTCCCACATCCCCGGGTCTGATCTGTAAATGATATTGTAAACCGATTTCTTCTTCGTATGGCATGTGTATCTCCCTTCTTTTTGCTCACCGATGTGCACCTGCGGGATTCTGGCGCCGGCACTCACCCCGGTCCGTTCGTCCCTGTATACGATATAAGATAGCATAAAGAATGACTTCTGTCAAAAATCATTACCAATATGTTACATTTTATTAATTTTTCGTAAACCGCCTTGAATCACTATTTCCACTGTGATATAATTTGGCAAAGTTGTGAATATGAATGGAACGGAAGGAGTCATTTCTATGAAACAGCTAATAAAAAAATACGGGCATATCTGGCTCATGTCCTATGGTCTCATTTATCTGCCATGGTTTGCCAGACTTCAGGAAAATATCGGAAAGCCCTACCATGTGATCTACTCGCCTCTGGACGATCTGATCCCGTTCTGCGAGTATTTTATCGTACCTTATCTGCTGTGGTTCCTCTATGTGGGCGCGGCGGTTGTATATTTTTTCTTCCACAACCGGGATGATTATTACAGGCTCTGCACGTTCCTGTTCACAGGAATGACCATCAGCCTTCTGGTCTGTACCTTGTTCCCCAACGGAACCAATTTCCGTCCGGCGATAAATCCGCAGGAGAATCCCTTCTGCTTTGTGGTAGCGAAACTTTGGAGCATTGACCCTTGTATCAATGTGTTCCCCAGCATTCATGTATACAACTCCATCGGAGTCCACATTGCGGTCTGTCACAGCAAGACCTTATCGAAAAAAAGGCCTTTGGTGGCAGCCTCCGGAATTCTTATGGTGTTAATCTGTATGTCAACGGTATTTTTAAAACAGCACTCCATCATTGACGGTGTCGGCTCCCTTTTGATGGCCTCGGTCATCTACCCCATTGCCTATGCACCGGAGACTGCTCACCGGAAAAAGTACGCCAGGGAATCCTATAATATGTAAGATCTGCCCAAAAGGCGCTGCAAAGCCAGTCATTACGGCTTTCGCAGCGCCTTTCTTCTATCCGTTATTTTTTATATCCTGTGACCATATCCACCACATTGTTCAGTTCTTTCTTATTTACCCATGCTTCCATGTTATTTCCTGCAATTTTGACAATTCTCTCAAAGGTCTCCGGCAGGAAGAAGTTTCCGGCCACATGGGGCGTAATCACCAGATTTCCCACATTCCAGAGGGGATCGTCGGCTGGCAGGGGCTCCGGCTCCGTCACATCCAGTCCGCAGCCGCCAAGATGGCCTTCCTCAAGCACCTTAAGGAGCGCCTTGGGGTCAATGGCACTGCCGCGTCCCACGTTGATCAGATATGCACCCTTTTTCATCAGGCGGAGCTTTTCCTCATCCATCAGATGGTTGGTGGCATCGCCGCCGGGAAGCACCATGGCCACAATATCTGCCCTGGGAAGCAGCTTGTTTAAATCTTCCAGGGTATATTGCTCATCCAAATACTCCGGCTTCTCCCGCAGGGTTCTTCTGACGCCGATGGTGTAAGCGCCGAGGGCCTTCATCTTTCTTGCAAAATCCCCGCCGATGTCGCCGATTCCCAGCACAAGGACTGTGGAGCCCTCCACGGAAATGATATTTCCCTTAGACTCCCAGACATGCCCAGCCTGGTTTTTATGATACTGGTTGAATCTGCGGATTAAATCAAACACCAGCGCAATCATGTGCTCGGAAACGGCCAGACCGTAGGCTCCGGTGGCATTGGTAAGAACGGCTCCCGCAGGAAGAATTCCCGGCTTTGTGTAGGGATCCGCACCTGCGGAATTCAACTGATACCATTCCAGGTTCTTTGCGGCTTTCACCATATCGGCAGGAATATTTCCGATAATCACATGAGCCCGCTCAACATCTTCTTTCGTCACCCTTGCCTTTTCCACATACCGGAAGCAGCAGTTATACTGTCCGTCTGCGGCCTTGGCCTCCAGGAATTTCTTATGTTCCTCCGTTACGGGAATCGTCACCAGAATTTCTTTCATACAGTTTGCCACTTTTATTTTCCTCCTACGGGTTTTGTTGCGTCCATTAACCACTGCCTCTCATCTTCTGTTAAGTAAGGAGCCAGGGTTTCGTATACTTTTTTATGATATGCATTGAGGAGGTCCATATCGGACGGCTCCATCACGGAACAATCAATGGCCTCCGTATCGATGGGCGCCAGCGTAAGCACCTCAAACTCCATGAACTGGCCGTACATGTTTTTTTCTGCCTTCCGGCACATCAGAAGATTTTCCGTCCGGATTCCATGACTTCCTTCTATATAAAGGCCCGGCTCATCGGAAGTAAACATGCCCTCCTCCAGCACACAGCTGTCCTGGCGCTCCGGAACAATCCGCCAGCGGAAGCCGTTGGGTCTTTCATGAACGTTGGAAAGGAATCCCACACCGTGTCCTGTTCCATGGTTGAAATCCAGCCCCCTCTTCCAGAGCGGTCCTCTGGCCAGATAGTCCAGGTTCATGCCACGGCAGCCGTACAAAAATTTAGCATCGGCCAGACGAAGGGCTCCCATAAGAACCAGAGTATAGTGAAGCTTCATTTCTTCGCTCACAGGTCCCAGCACCAGGGTTCTTGTCACATCGGTGGTTCCCTCCAGATACTGTCCGCCAGAATCCACCAGGTAAAATCCCTTTGCATCAATGGTCGATTCCTCTTCCTTTGTGGCATGGTAATGGCACATGGCGGCGTTGGCCCCGTAGGCGGAAATCGTAGGGAAGCTGGGGCAGAGATACCCCTCTTCGGCCTTTCTGAATTCCTCCAGCCGTTCTGCTGCCTCCGTCTCTGTAAGGGTGCCTTTGGGCGCCTTTTCTTTCATCCAGTAAATGAACTTTGTGAGAGCCACACCGTCCTTTATGTGAACCTTCCGTAAGTTCTCCATCTCCACCGGATTCTTCACGGCCTTCATCATGGAGGACGGATTCATGGCCTCGATGATGCGGTTGCTTTCGTGGATACTGGAAAACAGGGCATAATTTACCTTTCCAGGCTCCAAAAGGACAGAGCCGGAGCGGATGGCCGATGTTTCCTCATAAATTTCTTCATAGGGTCTTACGGAAACTCCGTTTTCTTCCATATAACTGCTCACCGCACCGTCAAACCGGCTGCTGTTAATGAATAAACGGAGGGCATTTTCTTCTATTATCATATGGGCGGCCGGAAGTACATTTCCATCCACCGGGTCCATACGGATATTTAAAATCCAGGCAATATCATCCAGGCTTGAAAGGATATGATGGGTGGCGCCGCAGGCTTTCATCTCCTGACGCAGCCGCTTAATCTTACTTTCTGCATCTTCCCCTGCATACTCCGTTCCAAGAACCCATACCTTCGGCACCGTAAGCTCCGGCCGTTCACTCCAGATCTCTCCCACAAGGTCATGCTGTACCGACGCGGAGGCATGTTTTTTCTCCAGGACCTTTGTGAGCTCCCGGCCCACTCCTGTGTTTACCACACGGCCGTCCATGCCGAGAACCCCGCCCTCGGGAAGATGTTCCTCTAAAAATTCCAGAATCGTGGGAACTCCCTCGTCCCCCATCTGCATTAACTCCGTATCCTGGCCCTTCAACTGCTTTTTGGCCTGCACAAAATAACGTCCGTCGGTCCAGAGACCGGAAAAATCCTTTGTGACCACCATGGTTCCGGCAGAACCGGTGAAGCCGGAGATAAAGGCCCGGCAGCCAAAATACGCTTCCACATCCTCGGAATCATGGAAATCTGAGGACGGAATATAGTAGGCATCCATTCCATGCTGTTCCATCAGCGCTCTGAGTTTTTGCAACCGCTCATTTGCCATTTTGTCATTTCCCTCCGTTCATTTTCATTTCTCTTTCCTTATAAAAGCGGTACTCCCGCCTGCCCCGCCATTGCTCTGACTTCCTTTGGCCAGATGGAGGCCTGAATTTCACCGATATGGGCCTTTCTTAAAAAGAACATGCAGATTCTCGACTGACCGATACCGCCGCCGATGGTGTAGGGCAGCTCTCCCTTTAACAGGGCCTTCTGGAAATCCAGTTGTTCCCTTTCCTCACAGCCTGCAAGCTTTAACTGTCTCTTCAGGGACTCCTCGTCCACACGGATTCCCATGGAGCTTAACTCCAGGGCAATATCCAAAACCGGATAATATACAATAATATCTCCGTTTAACTCCCAGTCGTCATAGTCCGGCGCACGGCCGTCATGACGTTCACCGGAATTTAAAGTCTTACCGATCTGCTCGATGAAAACTGCGCCGTGAAGCTTTGCAGCCTTGTATTCCCTCTCCTTGGGAGTCAGATCCGGATACATGTCCTCAAGCGCCTGGGAGGTGATAAATTCAATATGGTCCGGCAGCACATGGCCGATATAATCGTATTCATAGGCCATATAGTCCTCGGTGATCTTTAAGGTCTTATAGACGGCCTTCACCGTATTTTCCAGGGTCTCCCTGGTCCGCTCCTCCTTAAGAATCACCTTCTCCCAGTCCCACTGGTCCACATAGATGGAATGGATGTTGTCGGTGTCCTCATCCCGGCGGATGGCGTTCATATCGGTGTAAAGTCCTTCTCCCGGCTGGAAGCCGTACTGCTTTAAAGCATACCGTTTCCATTTTGCCAAAGAATGGACGATCTCTGCCTGGCGGTTTCCTTCCTTAATATCAAAGCCCACCGGGCGCTCCACGCCGTTTAAGTTATCATTTAAGCCCGACTCCGGGGTAACGATCAAGGGGGCCGACACACGGGTCAAGTTTAACTGCTTGGTCAGCTCTTTCTGGAAAAAATCCTTTACAATCTTTATTGCGATCTGGGTTTCCCGCAGGTCAATCTGCGGCTTATAGCCCTCCGGTACATAAAATTCCATAGTATTATTCCTTCCTGATTCTTCCGGCTGCTGGCCCTGACGTTCCCTGGCCGCATTGCCGCTTTCTTCCATAGTATAGCATTATTTGATAGAAAAAGAAATAAAAACCTGACGGGACATGATTCGGAATCCCGCCAGGCTGTATATGATACAATAACCTGATTTTCGGAGGCTTTTATGGCTTTCTATACTCCAACCGTCGGTACTGTTACCAACATTGACTACCAGAGCGGAAGCTCTTTTTCATCCGGCGACTGCTTTGTTTTATTCTCCGTGCAGAGCGAGGACCAGGGACAGATTCAGGTCTCCCTCCCGGCCAATGCCTATGTCTTAAATCTCCACCAGTTTAAAATCGGTGACCGCGCCACCTTCTTTTATAACCCCAATGCGCCGATGCCGATGATCTATCCGCCCAGATACCAGGCTGTGGCCGCCGCCTACACGCCCCACGGCACCACCGCTGCCCTGGATATGTTCAACGAAAGGCTCACTAATTCCGACAATACCCTGACCTTGACGCCAACCTGGAACACACCCGTTACACTTCCCAACGGCCAGACCTACGCCAATGATCCCGACGGCCATCTTCTTTTGGTCACCTACACCGCCACCACCAGAAGTATTCCCGCCCAGGCCATCCCGGAGCAGGTAGTGGTGTTCTGCCAGGGGACTTAAAGAACCGCTATAAAAAATCGAAGGTAAGCTGCGTACACTGGTATTCCTTTTTGTAGTCGTGTATGATGTCCTCCATTCGGTACAGCAGCCCGCTTTTTATGCAGGCCTCTTCAAACACGGTCCAAAGCTTACGGGCTTTGGGGCTTGAGCAGTAATAGCGGTTCCCATAGGCCTTCCCATACCGCATCGGAAGCTCCATCCCCGGGAAGCCCTTTTCCAGGCCTTCATAAAAGTACTCTCTCTGCCCGTCCCTTATGGTAACTCCCATGATTCCATAGAGAAATCTGGCTCCGGAATCCTTTGTACGCCTTACCAGCTCCAGAATATTCTCCTCATTGTCCTCCAAAAACGGAAGTAAGGGCGTCATAACCACTCCCGTATAAAGACCTGCATCGGCCATCCGCTTTATGGCGGCAAACCGACCGGAGGAAGGTGTGACGCGGGGTTCGATTTTCCCGCAAAGCCCATCGTCCGCCGTGGTTATGGTCATCATGGCAAGGACCGGAGAATGTTCCTTGATGCTCTGGTAAATATCCACGTCCCTTACAATCAGATCGCTCTTTGTCAGCATGGAAATTCCAAAGCCAAAGGCGTCAATAAGCTCTAGGGCATGGCGGGTCACCAATTCCATTTTCTCAAAGGGATTATAGGAATCGCACATGGCTCCGCTTCCGATCACGCCCTTTTTTACCTTTCTTCTGAGCTCATCCCTCACAATCATAAGGGCGTTTTCCTTCACCCGCACATGGTCAAAGTCCTCCACATGATAACAGGCGCTCCGGCTGTCACAGTAAATGCAGCCGTGGGAACAGCCCCGGTACAGATTCATGTTGTAGTCGCTTCCGAACCAGGACGTGTCTTTGTTTTTTGTGATGATGGTTTTTGCAGGAACGGTATCCATGGATCCTACTGGTCCTTTTCACCCTTTAAATATGCTAAGATATCTACCGCATTGGTGTCCGGCTTCACCTTTTCCATGGCCTTTTCAATGATTCCGTTCTCGTCAATGACATAGGTGCTCCGCACCACGCCCATGGATACCTTTCCGTAGAGCTTTTTCTCCTTCCACACATCGTATGCCTGAATGGCAGATAACTCCGGATCCGAAAGGAGAATGAAGGGGAGCTCATATTTGGCGGCAAAATTCTGATGGGATTTCATGCTGTCCTTGCTGATTCCAATGACCGGAACGCCCAGGGTTTCAAACTCCTTATAAGCCCCGGCAAAGGCGCAGGCCTGTTTGGTGCAGCCCGGGGTACTGTCCTTGGGATAAAAATAAATTACCACCTTTTTCCCGGCAAAATCCTTTAAGGATACCTGATTTCCGTCTTTATCGTTCAATGTAAATTCCGGTGCTTTTGTTCCTTCTGCTAACATTGTTTTTCCTCTCTTTCCTGTTTCACTTTATGATAGAACGCGTCCAGTTCCTTCTGGTTCTTTATGATCACGGTTTTTTCCGGATAACGTCCGGAAACCTGAGCATAACGGTCTCTCTGTTTTTTCGTCCGCCCGTCGTGGAGAATCCACCAGATGAATTCCCAGTCAAGCTTTTCTTCACATCCTTTTGTCATGGACTCCCTGGCCCGTCCCCGGTTTGCAAGGAACCGCTTTCCCGCGCGGAAAAGACAGACGAAACGGTTGAAATTCAAAAAAAGAATCCTGTCTGCCTCCTCCATACGCCTCTCATACTCCAAAGACGTATAATTTCCGTCGATCACCCACTGGGGCGTCCGGTCCATGAATTCCTTTACGGCGGCCTGCTCCTTTTGGGGTTCCTGTTCTTCCCAGCCGGAAAGCCAGTGAATCTGGTCCAGATAAAGGACGGGAATTCCGTAGCTTTCTCCCAGGAATTTTGCCAGCGTGGATTTTCCGCACCCGGAATATCCAATCAGAGCAATCTTCATGCTTTCACCTGAATCTGGCAGCTTCTCATGGTCTCAAGGGCTGCCTCATGCTTTTCTTTTGTGACTCCCGCACAGCAGGCAGAATCCACCGAGACGGGAACCTCCGGAAGAAATGCCTTAATGAGCAGGGCATTGGATACCACACAGATGTCTGTACAGAGTCCCACCAGCTCCACCGATGCAAGGCCTTCCGTCTCGTGGATGTTCCGTAAGTTCTCCGCCAGAGCCGTGCATCCAAAGGTTGGCTTATCGTAGCAGGGGAATCCCCGCTTCTCTCTGATTTTTTCCAGCTCCCCTATGATTTCCCAGCCATCCGTTCCCTTCACACAGTGAACCACCGGAAGCAGCCGTCCCTCCTGGGTTTCCATATAATTTTCCCCATGGGTATCCCTGGTAAAAATCACAGTTCCGTCAAAGCCGGAAACCTTTTCGATTACTTTTGGAACAATCTCCCGGGCCTCTTTTGTTCCCAGGCTTCCGTCCACAAAGTCCTTCTGCATATCCACTACAATCAGCACATTCTTAGCCATGACGCTCTCCTTTCCATTGATTCAGCCATATACCTCAAAGGCTGTATATTCTTGGTCAAAATGATACCCCAGCTTTTCCGCCAGGGCCACAGACCAGAGATTCTGTGCATCCCAGCTCGGGTAAAGTCCCCGGTCCAGACACTCTAAAATAAGCCTGGCCCCGCAGGCAAAGGCAAGTCCCCGCCTCCGGTGGTCCTTTCTGGTATCAATCTCAATTTCAATTCCGCCCTCATAGGACGTATAGGACGAAGCGCCGGAAACCAGCTCGTTTCCGTACCGCACTGCCGCCCCAAGCCCAAGTCTTTGGTAGTCCTCGTAGGTTTCAAACTGGGACACCAGGTCCCGGCTCCACGTATTTTCCCTGCATGCCTCATACAGCTCTTTGTCGATGAGACACAGAGAATACCCCTCGGGAAGGGAGGACGCCGCCTTTAAAAGCGCTTCTCTTTCAAATACGCCCGGTTCTTTCTTTAAGGCATACCGGGTAATCTTTTTTGCCCGCGGTCCAAACTGCCGTCCGATCACCTCGAACCACTCCTCAGAACGCGGAACCAGGATCCGAAACTCTGCCCGGCAGTTTTCATCGAGAAAGGACAAAAGCTCTTTTTCCGGCTCTCCGGCCAGGAAGATGAAATCTCCCAGAACTGCGGCTGCCGCCCCATATTTTCCTGAACCTTCCGGTGATGCTGTACCGTAAACCGTCCCCATCACGTCCTGGAGGCAGGACCAGACCATGGTCTCCTGCCATCCTGCAAACAATGGGGAAACTGCCTTAAGTTTCTTTCCCTTACACACCTCAGTCATCGGTTATTTTCCTCGCTTTGATGCGGATCCGCACATAGTCCACAATCCATTTTCCATCCACATGAAGGGTCCCGTAAAGCTCCCTTACGGATTCCCCGATAATTTCATCGGCCATTTCCCCGGGAACTCCTTCAAAGGCCTTTTTCACAAACATGCGAATCCAGTCCTCCAGGCCATTCTCCGTTTTCTGCACCGTCGGGCGGTCAAACAGCGTGGCATATTCCACCCGGAATCCGGCCTTCTCCAGAATCGGAGCATACTGGCCGATGGTTGGGAAATAGAAAGGACGCAGATAGGGAAGCCCCCTCTTTTTAAAATTCCTTTCCAACGTGCTGTGGACCGTCTCCGCGCAGCCGTATCCGCCGAATTCGCAGACCAGGATTCCGCCTTTTTTCAGTTGTCCGGCCACGTTGCCGGCCAGCTTCTGCTGGTCTTTTTCATCAATCCAGTGGAACACCGCATTGGAAAAGATCACATCGGCCTTTTCCTCAAGGGAAAATTCTGTGGCATCCCCCTCCATGAAGGAAAGTCCGGGATGCAGGCTCTCTGCTTTTTTCAGCATATCCTTGGAGGCATCCACCCCCAGAACCCGGTATCCTCTCTCCTTAAGCCTTTCGCTGAGGGCTCCGTTTCCGCAGCCCAAATCCACCACGAAGCTTCCCGGGGCCGCGTCAACTAACTCCATCACGTCCTCACCGTACTGATGTACAAAGGCAAAATGATCGGTGTAATCGTTGGCATTCCATTTGATGTTCATATTTTTGCTCCCTCTCTTTTGTTTCCTGTCGGGCCTGTCCTTTTCATACTATCATCATCTGCCGGGAATGTCAAAGAAAACGGCTGCCAGGCTCCATATAAGATGGAACATGACAGCCGTTTCCCTGGGGGAGTGGAAAATTTATTTCAGATCATCCTGGTTTACTACATATTGGAGAGGCTTGCCTTCACAGAGCGCCTTCAGATTGCCGACAATCATGGGGATGATCACATCCGCGATATCTGCGGCCCCGCCTCCCACATGAGGAGTTACAATAATATTGGGATTTTCAAGAATCGGAGTTCCCGGAAGGGCCGGTTCGTTTTCCACACAGTCAATCCCGGCTCCGGCCAGCTTTCCGCTGTTTACGGCCTCCACCACGGCCGCATCGTCCATCAGGCCGCCGCGGGCTGCGTTGATGAGAATTGCTCCGTCCTTCATTCCTGCAATGCGCTTGGCATTGATCATATGTCTGGTGGAGTCCATCAGGGGAACATGAAGTGTCACCACATCGCTTGTGCATAACAGCTCATCCAGCTCCGTATACTGCATTCCCAGAGCTTTTTCGGTCTCTTCCGGCAGACGGAACGGGTCATAGTACTGCACGCGGGCTCCAAAGGCCTGCACACGGGCGGCAACCTGACGGCCGATGTTTCCGCCGCCAACAATTCCCACCAGCTTATTATTTAACGTAACCGTCTGGTTTAAGAATGTGTTCTTGCTCCAAACGCCTGTATGGAGGGAGCGGTCATGGCAGATCAGCTTATGACCCACAGCCAGCATCAAAAGCACCGTAAGCTCCGCCACGCAGTATGCATTGGCTCCCGGCGTATTGCAGACTGCAATCTTTCTTCTCCCGGCTTCCTTCACGTCAACGGAATCATATCCGGCGCCCCAGCGCATGATGAGCTTCAGGCTTGGAAAGCGGGCAACGGTTTCGGCAGGCATTTTCAGAATGCGGAGTACAATTGCGTCTGCATCCTCTAAGGCGTCAAATTTTTCCTGGGTTTCCACCTGGAAAAGCTCAACTCCGTCACATCCGGCCAGGGCTTTTTCAAAACGGGCAAAGGTTCCATCTGGATATGTTCCGACGATTGCGATTTTCATGTCCGGCACCTCCTATTTACAAAGCTCTCTGGCTGTTTCACGAATCAGTTCCTCATTGGGATTCTTGCGGTTTTTCCTGCTGACCTCCACGATCAGCCGGTAGAGGTCCACATGTTCTTCGGAAGCAGCCGTTTTAAACAGCTTTCCAAAGCTGGAATGGGCTCCGGAAATGCCGAGAATCAGGTCATAGGGCGGGATGGAATTGTGGTACTGATGCTTTTCCATGGCAGGCATCAGGCGGGAGTCAATCCCATTTAACATCGAATAGAGATCAATCTCCTTAAACTCTCCGTACTTCTGCATCACAGCCACAGCCACCTCTGTGGGCATATTTCCGGCGCTGCGGGCCATTCCCATGAGGCCGCAGTCTAAGATCTGAACGCCGTTTTCATAGGCAGCCAGTGCGTTGGCGGCAGACAGTCCCAGGTTATTATGACAGTGGAAAGCAACGGGAATTGACACGGCTTTCGCACAGGCCTCGGAAGCGCGGGCCACATCATCCGGAAGCATGGTTCCGGCGGAGTCCATGATCGTAAACTGATCTAAGCCGCAGTCTTCCAAAAACTTTGCTTCCTCTGCCAGCTCCTCGGGAGAGAGCAGATATGCCTTCATTGCAGAGTAGTATGCCTTCATTCCATACTTTTTGATGGCCTTCACTGGCTCCACGGAAATTTTGGCGTCACCGGCATCTGCACCGCACCGGAGGAAATTTAAGCCGCGGCTGGCTCCAAGCTCGATATAAGCCTCTCTGTAACGCTTGGCGTTTAAAAACATACCGATTTCTGCCTTTCCAAGATACGGCTGAATCAAATCCAGGTATTCGGCATCCGTCAGCGCATTGGTAAACCCGGCCACCTCGTAAGCACCGATTCCGCCTGCATTTCCCATTTCGATGATCGGCACACCGCTTTCTGTAAGAATATCCATAACGATTTTTGTGATCTCTGCGTCAAATCCTTTCCCCACAACGTTGGCGCCGTCGCGCAGGGTGCAGTCCATTAACCTTATCATAAATAACCTCCTGTTTTTTTGCCTCGATGGCTGGTATTTTTGTTGGCATTATGGTAGCATGGGAGTAAGCAAAGAATCCAACAGTTAATTTCCGAATTTTCAACAGCTTTTTACCTGTGGAGGAGACTATGAATTTAAAAACACTGAACTATTTTCTTGTGACCGCCGAAGAAATGAATTTCACCCGTGCATCGGAAAAGCTGCATGTGACACAGCAGTCCCTGTCGGGCAGTATTAAACGAATCGAGGAGGAATACGGCGTTGAGCTTTTCCAGAGAAAGCCCTTCCTCCGCCTGACCCCGGCCGGGGAGATGATGGTATTTTACGCCAGACAGATGTTAAAAAGCGAGGCGCAGATGATGGCCGGCTTTGCCGATTTGTCAGCTAACTGTGTGGGCCACTTGAATATCGGAATGTCCCGCCAGAGAAGCGGAATCTTTTTCCCCGGAATCTGGGAGCGGTATCATCCCTTTTATAAAAACATTTCCATCAGCGTACACGAATCCATGACTACTTCCATGATGGAAGGCCTTCAGACCGGGGACCTGGATATGTTTGTGGGAATCGATGTGGCACCCATGAAGAATCTCTCCATCGTTCCGCTTACCACAGAACGGATGCTGTGCTTCGTCAGTGAACGGCTTTTGAAGGAATATATGGCTGATTCCTGGAAAACCTTCCTGGCAGAAAGTCTGGAGACAGGCGTGGACCTGCTGACCTTAAAGGATTTGCCGTTTCTGATACTTCCCAAGGGGAACCGGATCCGCCTTACCGCCGAACAGGTTTTTGCCCGCGGAAACGTGATGCCGAGGATTATTCTTGAAACCTCCGAACAGAACACGCTCTACCGTCTGGCCTGTGAAGCCAGAGGCGTTGCCCTGTTTACCCCCATGGTCCTCTACGGCCATGCCCATGGGAACTTACGCTGGCCGGACGACTGCCACCTGCTTCCCATCAAAAATGAGATCGCAGTCAATCAGGTATCGCTGGTCAGCCGTAAAGACATCCCCCTGCCCAACTATGCCGATGGGATGCGGAATGCGATCATACAGGAATTTGAAAGCTATACGCTGGAAATGGAGCAGATCATGAAAGAATTTTAAGCTCTGACAGTTTTTAACCTGTTGAAAAAAAATATTTTAACTGTTGAAAACTGTTACCGGACCCATGCTATCATGGTGTCAACAGAGAACAGGCAGGCCTGCTGATTTCTCGTTTCACAGGAAACTTCGTTCCCTATGAAACAAAACGCTCCGCGTGGATCGCAGGGTCTACCCCAACGAAGCACGGCCTCGTGCGTAGTGAGGGTACTGCGGCGGACATACAATACACATTAAAAGGAAAGAGAGGTTGGCAAGAGCAATGGTAGGTATTGGTATTATTTCCCTGATTGTGTACATTGCTATCATACTGGTCATCAATCTGGTAATCAAACGAAAAATGGGCGAAGCGATGCTGTGGTCCACGCTTCTTCTGATTATCATTGCAGCAGTTTTCGGCGGACAGAACGGAGTGGAGCTGGCGCTGGATGCTGTTTCCTATTCGGCCAAGCAGGAAGTGATTCTGGCCGGGTTGATCTTTGTGTTTATGGCTTATTTAATGGAGCAGACCGGAATTATCGGACGTCTGGTGAATATTCTTAACTCACTTTTGGGTGGACTGGCCGGAGGCTCCGGTTACGTGGCAACCATCGGCTGTGCACTGTTCGGCATGGTTTCCGGCGTGGCATCCGCAAATACGGCAGCCATCGGCTCTGTCTGCATCCCGTGGATGAAACAGACCGGATGGAGCAAGCAGAATGCAGCCGGTATTGTGGCCGGAAACTCCGGTCTCGGCGTATGTTTCCCGCCGTCCACCACAATGCTTCTGGTACTGGCCTTCGAGGTGGTGGCCGCAGAACTGACCAGCGGTGAATTATATGTGGGACTTATGGAGGTTGGCCTGATCGTTCTGGCCATGAGACTTTTACTGGTATTCTTCCTTGCCAAAAAGGAAGGCCTGAAACCGATTCCAAAGGACCAGAGAATCCCCCTCGGCACTGCCCTGAAGGAAAACGCTTCCGCACTCCTTTTGTTCCTGGGAATTGCAGTTCCGCTTTTTGCCACCATGGGAGCCACCGGAAACTGGGTGACCGCCCGTCTGGCAGCCACAGAGGGAGCATTTAAGAGTATTTCCATCATCGTATGGATTCCTGTGCTGATTTCCGTAATCGTAATTATTGAAGGCTGGAAGTACCTTCCCCATACCGCAAAGGGCTGGGTGAAGCTGGCAAGCAACTGCTGCGGCCGTTTTGATGATCTGGGCGGCATCCTGTTCGGTGCCTTCGCTGCATCCAGAGTATTAAATAAAATCGGCCTCGGCGATGAGCTGTCCGCTGTTTTTGACCAGTTGGGAAGTTACAGTCCGCTTCTGGTTATGTTGGTGATCACCCTGGTGGTTACAGCCATGGTTGGTCCCTTCAACTCCACCGGAACCACAACCGCCCTGGGAGCTGCATCCTATACGGCCCTGCGTTCCATTGGTTTAAGCCCGGTTGCCGCAGCCGTTATTTTCTGCAATCTGGTTTCCAACCAGGGCTGCATTCCTCCCAACTCCTCTTCCATCTACATTGCCTGCGGCATCGCCGGTGAGGACCAGCCGGTCCGCCTGTTTAAGGATATGGTATTCCTGTATGCGCTGCCGGAAATTGCAATATGCCTGTTGATGATGTTTAAGATCATTCCCGTATTCGGATAGGAGGACAACGTGATGAAAGATACGATCTACAAATACTTAAACCTGCTTTTCACAGTCACCATGATTCTTTTTGTACTTATGACCGCAGTGATTGTATTGGTTCAGTTGGTTGGAATCGCTGTTGGAAACGGCGGAATGGTTCTTGGAATCAATGATGCACTGAAAACATACGCCACATGGGTCAGCACAATCTGCGGCCTGATCGCCATGGTGGCACACAATTTCATGCCGAAAAAGAAGAAAAGCCACGATGGCCCCACCAGTATCGGACCGGCAAAAGACGCCGCTTCTTCCAAATAGTCAAAATAGGATGGGCGCATCCGGTATAAGCCGGCAGCATCCATCCTTTTTATGTTCCCTTCCCATCAATCCATCCGCATGTCCATTCAAAATCGACATATCACAGATTTTTTCCGGCATTGCACCTGAATTAAAAAAGTGTCTCCGACACTCCAACTCCCCTGCCCCTCAATCTTGAGGGGATTAGGGGGTTCTTTTTGTGTCATTTTCCTGCATAATGATCTTATGAACATTTTACAAAAAATTTTTACAGACCATTATGAGGAAATTAAGTATACCCTTCATCCAAGAAAAACGGAGATGGAAA